>CAJUQV010000004.1 GCA_910588335.1 uncultured Ruminiclostridium sp.
TTTTCTGCTTTGTTTGGGGTTTGCATTTTATTGGTGTTTTGCTCATCTCTAATAAGTATAGCATATAGGTTTAAGATTCTCAAGTATATTTTAACGCAAAAAGTTAAAAAAATTTCAAAAAAGGCTTGATAAACCAAAATATGGTATAATATAAACAACCATAACAAATAGCGTTAAGTTGCTAACAATAAACTTTACAGAAAGGTGGTATGAACAATGGCAAACACAATGTTTATGCGGGTCGAGGAAGTTGCGGAGGAAATGGGAGTATCCATTCCCTACGCCTACAAGCTTATCCTCAAGCTCAACAAGGAGCTAGAGCAAACGGGGTGCATAACGATCGCGGGGCGCATCGACAGGAAGTTCTTCTGCACCAAATCAACAGAACCGAAGAAGGAGGAGCAAGACAATGGCAGCGTTTAAGGACAAGAAGAAGGGCACTTGGTACGTTCAGTTCCGCTACACCGATTGGGAAGGCAAACGTCAGCAGAAGTTAAAGCGCGGCTTTGAAACAAGGCGCGATGCACTGGATTGGGAACGCGAGTTCCTTATGCAGAAAAAGTCCGACCCGAATATGACGTTCGAGAGTTTTTTCAAGATGTATGAGGAAGATGTCAGGCCGCGCCTGAAGCTCAATACTTGGCTTAGCAAGGAGAGCATTATCAAAGACAAAATTCTTCCGTACTTCGCCAAGCGGAGATTGAGCGAGATCACCGCGAAAGACATTATCGAATGGCAGAATACGATAAGACGGCTGAGCTGCAAGCGCGGAAAGCCCTACTCGCAGACCTATCTCAAAACGATACATAATCAGCTTTCCGCGATGTTCAACCACGCGATAAAGTATTATGACCTGCAAGTCAATCCCGCAGCCAAAGCGGGTAATATGGGTAAAGAGGAACATAAGGAGATGTTGTTCTGGACGTTGGAGGAATACCAAAAATTCTCGGAGGCGGTTATGGATAAGCCTATGTCGTTCTATGCGTTTGAAATGCTCTATTGGTGTGGGATACGCGAGGGTGAACTGCTTGCCCTCACCGCAAAGGGTTTCGACTTCAAGGCGCGAACCGTCACGATCAACAAGTCCTATCAGCGGCTTAAAGGAAAAGATGTGATAACCTCGCCGAAAACCAAGAAAAGCAACCGCACGATCTCGATGCCGCAGATACTGTGCGAGGAAATGCAGGAGTATCTCGGTATGTTTTACAGCAAGGCTGATAATGAGCGGATATTCCCCATTACCAAGCATTACTTGAAGCACGAAATGGAGCGCGGTTCAAAGGCTGCCGGTGTCAAAAAAATACGAATTCACGATATTCGACACAGCGCAATATCACTCTTGATTGATATGGATTTTTCGGCGCTTGCTATCGCGGATAGGGTGGGTCACTAGAGCATTCACATCACCTATCGCTATGCACACCTTTTCCCCTCAAAGCAGTTGGAAATAGCGGATAAACTCGATGTTGAGCGCTTGAAGATAGAGAAAGGAGATGTTAAGAATGTCGGCTAAAGTTTATGACGTCAAGGGGCGTTTTCGCGGTAAGATCGTTTCGTTCCGCTGTTCCGAGGAAGAAAACGAGCTGCTGAACGCGGCGGTTAAGCTGTCGGGCTTACCAAGCAGGATTACATAATCAATAAGGTCACAAACCGCGAGGTAGTGGTTCAGCCGAACCCGCGAGTTTACAAGGCGCTTAAAGACACGCTCGCCGAAGTGCTTGCAGAACTGAATAGAATTGATAGCGGCGGTGGGGTTGACGGTGATCTGCTTGAAATTATCCGCCTTATCAATATCACTCTCGGCGGCGCAAAAGGCGGTGAATAAATGTCGAGAAATGAAAAGACCGCTCCGTATGAGCCTACGGCAATAGGCTCGGAGCAGTCCTCAATTTACAATTCTATTATAGCACAAACGAGCGAAAAAGTCAAGTGGTTAAGTGACGAAAATAAGATCGACGAGCCTATGTTCTGCGAGTGCTTTTGCGCTCACCGCGAACTGTGGTATCTGAGCGGGCAATTCTGCTCCATTGACGGCACGGTGGACGGAGAGCAGATACGCGCCGAGATCTCCCGAACGCTCACGGAGAACGGCATAAAAAGCGGCGTTACGAATAAAACGAACGCGCTGTTTGAAATTCTGAAGCTGCACTGCCACGCCGAGCCGATTATCCCGCGTTTAGATGAAATTCACGTCCGTAATGGCGTGATCAAAGTTGACGGTCGAATGGGCGAACCGCCGACGTTTATTCCTCAAAAGCGGTTCTGCGTCAACCACCTGAACATCGATTACGACCCCCAAATATGGAGGCATCAATACTATCCCGGGAAGTTTATGGACTTTCTCTGCGGTCTGCTCGACTTCGAGGACATTCAGACCTTGCAAGAGTATCTCGGCTACTGCTTAATACCGACAACAAAGGCTCAAAAGGCGCTGTTCATCATAGGCAGCGGCGGCGAGGGAAAATCGCGTATCGGAGTTGTGCTGAATGAGATATTTGGCTCATCTATGCTGTCGGGAGATTTTCAGCGTGTGGAGAACGATAAGTTTTTCCGCTATAACCTCCGGAACAAGCTCATAATGAACGACGATGATATGCAACTAACCGCCCTCAAATCCACGGGTATTATCAAGAACATCATCACCGCGTAAGTTCCGATAGACGTTGAGGCAAAAGGTCATCAATCCTTTCCCGCCCTGCTCTACTGCCGCTTTGTCTGTTTTGGGAACGGCTCCCCGAAAAATCTCTACGATAAGACAAAGGGCTGGTCTCGCCGCTTGCTCATTCTTACGACAAAGCCCAAACCCGCAAACCGCGTTGACGATCCGTTCCTTGCGGAGAAATTCCTCGCCGAAAGGGAACAGATATTCTGTTGGATGCTGGACGGGCTGCGGCGGTTGATCGCAAACGGTTACAGGTTCACCGAGAGCGAAAAGACCCGCACCAACGCGACGGACGCGCTTGCGGATAATTGCAACATCATTGAGTTCCTCGGTGAGGCGGTCGGTTTCGACAAGGGCAAGGCGGTTTCGAGCAGGCTGCTCTATTCGGTGTACACGGATTGGTGCGAGGAAAACGGCTTGACAGCTCTGAAGCGCGACAGCTTTATAAGTTGGCTCAGGTCGAACGAGAGCGATTATCCGTTTCGCCACGGCAACAACGTCTATTCCGAGGGCAAACGGGTGCGCGGATTCGAGGGATTATTCATCAGAACTTGAAAAAAGGGTGTACAGGGTGTACATTCCGTATAACCGTGCGGTCTGATAGGCAATTTCAAGGCGTAAAAAGTGTGTACAAAGATGTACAGAGGTGTACAATGTATGGGCTTGTACGTCATCTGTACGCCCCGTGCCGAGCAGTGAAGCCTTTTGCAGAGCGGTATGGCAAGCCCCTTGTACGCCTTGTACACCCCTTTGGGCACTCCGTTTATATTTTTTCTTTCAGCTTTGGAATTTTTGAAAGTGAGGTTTTTATTATGAAACAGATGATAATAGCAGTAGCAGCATTAACGGCGGGCGCGGGAGCTGCACTTCTTCTCCTGTCGCGCTCGTTTACTGGAAGAACCCGCAAGCCTTGTATGAAGTTCGCGGAACTCTACGAGGACAACATCTGCGACGAAATAGGCGGCTTGTTCGATTAGGCAAGTCCGAAAAAGAAAAGCCGTACCGATTTTCGGACGGGTGGTGGAGTAGGTGAGCCGCGGGAGCGGGGGATTGCAAAGGGGGTGCTAACGTCCCTTTGCCGCAAAGACTTTTGACACGAAGCGAGGAACGAGTGGAGTGTCAAAAGTAACTTTGTCGTTAGAGTCAACGTTATTTTTTTGAAAGGAGAACCTATGAAAAAGACCATAAGCATACGCATTGGCAAGGGCAGCATTTCTCATAACAATAGAAAATTTGTCGCGAAGAACGTGGACGAAAAGCGAGTCAAGGATAACATGGTTCTGTGTTGCGATAACCTCAAAGATGTTTATGATGATCTGTTCGGCGCAGCTTTGGCGGAATACAACGCCAAGCAGAAAAGAAAAGACCGTCGCATTGAGAACTATCTTGACCACATCACGAACGGCAAACAGGAGAAGCCGTTCTATGAGCTTGTCTTCCAGATCGGCAACAAGGACGATACTCCGTGCGGCACTCCCGACGCAGAGATCGCAACGGATATTCTGCGCGAGTATTATGATGATTTTCTGAAACGCAATCCACATATCAGAGTGTTCAATGCCGTTATACATCTTGACGAGGCTACTCCACATTTGCACGTTGATTTTGTTCCGTTTGCAACGGGGCAGAGCCGAGGGCTGTCTACCCGCAACTCCTTGAACAAAGCTCTGGAGCAACAGGGATTTTCCGCAAAGACTAACCTTGAAACACCCGCAAAGCTGTGGACGGATTCGGAAAAGCAGCAGCTTGCGGGGGTTATGATAAAGCGCGGCATCGAGCGGGAGCAGCTCGGAACGCACGACGAACATCTTTCTGTCCTTGACTTCAAAAAGCAGAAACGCGCGAAAGAGGTCGAGCAGCTTGACAGCTAGATCTCCGAGAAAGAGAACAAGAAAGCCCAGACAGAGGCGGAGCTTGCGGAAAAGAAAGCCATTCTGAACGAGAGCGCACACAAGGTGTTCAAGCTGGACTTCATCGACAAGATGGAAACTGGCAAGACCGTCTTCGGCGGCAAGATCACGATCTCGCCGGATGATTATGATAGGCTCACCGATCTTGCGAAAAAGCAGATCGCTGCAGAGAGCCAAGAGAACGGCTTACGGACGAGGATCACAACGCTCGAAACGCAGAACCAAGCGCTCACCACCGAGAAAGAGCAATTGACAAAGCAGAACGAACAGCTCCGAAAAGAAAACGGCGAATTGCAGTCGGTCTACGGGCGGATCGCAGTCGCCAAGCTGCGGTCGGAGCTGGATAATCTCCAGAGAAAGCTGGATAGAGTTATGAAGTTTATCAAAGGGTTGGGGTTGGCGGAGAAATTACAAGCGTTTCTTAATCCAATTAGCTGCGGAAGGCGAAAATAAATGGAATGGAGCGTTTGGAAGACGCTCCATTTTTCCCTTTTTAAGCCTATTTTTCATAATATATAAAAATTGGATATTTATCCAAATTTCAATTATTTTATAAATTTTCTTTGTGCTTTTGTACAAATTTTTACAAAATCTATTGCACGATTTGTGTTAATGTGCTACAATATAATAGAGATATTATGAGTGAGCGTGGAAAGGCGATGTGAAAATAGTCAGATTTTTTAAAAAATGATCATTTAGAAACAATCAATAATTTTGAAAAAATTCTTGATGATGACGACAAAAAGGAAAGCGGCATTTTTGCATCAATGGTCAATTAGCAGTAACTATCGTCAACAGTTTTATTCGCAAACTGCAGCTAATATATTGATATTTCTGACTGATAAAGCAGATGTTGGACTTAGAGGAAAATGGGCTAATAAGGAGGGTTCATAAATGAACACTAATACAATGCCATTAGAGGCTGAAACTAGATTGCTTATTGACAGAAGTCTTGAAAATCTTGGATGGAAGTTTACAGGCAAGGGAAAAAATGTATATGTTGAGCAACCTCGTTACGAAAAGGAACGCAAAGAATTAGGCGGTAAACGTCCAGACTATGTCCTCTATTCCAAGGATACCCCTCTTATTGTGATTGAAGCTAAAAAGAAAGGCTCTCGCATTGATGTTGCCTTAGAACAAGGTATCGGATATGCACGCGCACTAAAGGCTCCTCTCGTTTTTGCAACAGACGGCGTTTTTTGTAAGGCATTTCATACCGGTGCAAATCGCGCACCCATATTGAACGGAGAAGAAATAGATGAATTTATCCGTGAAGCACTTGCATTGAGATATTTAAACGACTATGAGGTCAATACTGTAAGCCCCAAAGTACAATATGATCGTAAAGAACTTATCAGAATTTTTGATGAAGCTAATAATATGCTTCGAGGTGAAGGTCTGCGCGCTGGTATTGAGCGTTTTGGTGAATTTGCCAATATTCTGTTTTTAAAGCTTATTAGCGAGAGCGAACTAATCAAGCGTGAAAGTGGTATTCAAACAAAGTTTGACATTGCTTGTAGTTGGGATAGTATTAAGCAAATTCCTTCCTCAACGCGTATCGAATATCTTAATAAAACAGTATATGAAAAACTGAACGCACTGTATAACACTGACATTTTCACCCCCTTACAGATTAGAGACGCAAGCATTTTGAAGGAAATTATGGATAAACTTGATCCCCTAACGCTTACTGATGTCGATAGTGATATAAAGGGAGACGCCTTTGAGTATTTCTTGAAGGCTTCGACTGCTACCAAAAATGATCTCGGTGAATATTTTACTCCTCGACACATTGTAAAAACAATGGTTCGTTTGGTTAATCCGCAAATAGGTGAAAAAATCTATGATCCATTTTGCGGAACAGGCGGATTCTTAATTGAATCTTTTAGGCATATTGAGCGAAATATGGTTTCCGGCAACAAGGAATTACAAAAGATGCTGAGAGAAAAAACCATTTACGGAAACGAGATTACCAACACGGCAAGAATTACTAAAATGAATATGATATTGGCTGGTGACGGTCATAGCAACATATTCATGAAGGATAGTTTAGCTAATCCCACATATATAGATAAAATTATTTACGATGATAAAGGCAAAGAAGTGCGTGATGATAATGGCAATTTACAGTATTCAAGTGAGTATCAAGGAATATATGATGTTGTAATTACCAATATGCCGTACTCACAAAAGACTAAGCATGGAAATCTATATGATTTACCAAGTACCAATGGCGACAGTATCTGTGTCCAGCATTGTATCAAAGCAATTAACAGCACTGCTGAAAATGGGAGAATGGCGTTGGTTGTGCCCGAAGGCTTCTTGTTTCGCAAAGATCTTGCAAAAACACGCGAATACTTGTTGGAACGCTGTCAACTGCAAAGCATTATCTCCTTACCGCAAGGTGTTTTTTTGCCGTACACAGGTGTTAAGACAGATATTATTTATGCAACTAAGGTCAACAAGAAAATCAAAACTTCTGAAAAGAAAAAGAACTTCTGGTATTTTGATGTCAAAAGCGATGGTTATACCTTGGATAATCATCGTCGCAAGTTGGATACACCCAGTGATTTGGCAAAATATGAAGAATTTAGAAAGTTGGACGAGGAGCAGGCTGCGGAGATGATGAAAGTGGGGTTTGAAATAATCCCGCTTGATAAAGTGCGGAAAAATTCCTATATTCTCGTTGGCAGTAGGTATCGAGATACAAGACCAACAACTAACACCCTGTTTCCTAAAGTTCGTTTGGACAAAGTATCTTCCTTTATGCGAGGAATATCTTTCCCCAAGGCGGCACAAAAAACTAATTATGACGAAAACACATTAAGAGTTGTTACAACGAAGGCGGCACAATTAGAGGGTGTCGATTTTGAAAATGTGGTCTATATTGACAAAGATCGATGCAAACCAGAAAAATTATTATTAAAAGATGATATTCTGATCTCTTTGGCAAACAGCTTAGACTTGGTTGGACGCACAACTTATGTTAATGCAGATTACAAGGATCTAACCTTCGGAGCATTTGTTGGGATAATTAGGGTGGATCGCACCAAAGTGTGTGCGAGATATCTGCTTCACATTTTGCAATCGCAAGAAGCAAAAGATTACTTTAAAACTGTTGCAAAAACCACCACTAACATATCAAACTTGACATTTGAAGATCTTGGAGCTTTAGAAATCCCATTGCCTCCAATTGACGTTCAGCAACAGATCGCTTCCGAAATCGATAGGTATCAGCAAATAATAAGCGGGGCACAAGGGGTTATTTCAAATTATGTGCCAAAAATCATATGTCAATCTGAAGAGTATAAAACATTGGATGAAATTGCCTCATTCAAACCCTCAAAAGATGAGGTCAGGGATATTTCGGATGATACAGATGTATCTTTTGTGCCCATGGCTAGCATGAATGCATACAATGTTCATTTTGAACCGAAGGAGAATCGGAAACTTCTTGATGTTCGTTCTGGTTTTACCTATTTTAGAGATAATGATATTCTTCTTGCAAAGATAACACCTTGCTTTGAAAATGGTAAAGCTGGAGTTGCACGGGATCTGACAAATGGTATCGGCTTCGGTTCTACTGAGTATATCGTAATTAGAGCAAATACTTCCCTTGTGTACCCTGAGTGGATTTTCTACCACATTAACACACATGAGTTTATAGAGGGTGGAAAGGCATTTATGACTGGCACTGCTGGTCAACAACGTGTCGATATTAATTATGTTAAGCAGTATCGTATTCCCGTTCCCTCTCTTGAAGAACAGAAGAAAATCCTTAACCAAATTAGTTACGAACAGTCTTTAATTGAACCGTCCAAGCAACTTATAAAAGTCTTTACGAAAAAAATTGAATCTCGTATAAAGAAAGTTTGGGGTGAATAAACGTGTCAGATGTAGTTGATTATACAGAGGTGCCGTATCTGCCAGAAATACTAACTTATCTCCCTATTGACCCAACTGATGAAGAAGACGTGACCAATTACATTCGAAACATTACCAATCTCATTGCAGTCAACTATAAATATGGGCAATATCAGTTTGCGTATTTTGGCATCCATCTTCTCTATATGACTTATATCTACTGCACTGCATGGAAGATAAGTCAAATTGAACCAACTAGATACAAGGATGCCATAATATACGCAAGACCCTACTCCGGTAGAGAAACGGAATTCCAAATAGATGAGCCTGAATCCGTTTTTGATTACAGTTTAATGCCCGAAAGCGATATTGCAAAAATCTTTAGAATAATTGATTTGGATAATTCACAAATAACTAATGTAGGTGAATATGTCAAAACCCGTAACGAAATGGCTCATGCTTCTGGCAAATTTGAAATTCCGAATGAGGATGGCTTCGATACAAAAGTTCATACTCTTTATATTTCAATCAAAAACATTCACAATAAGATGGATACTTGCATTAGGAAATGGTATGGGCAAGTTCTACTGAGCTTTTGCAGGGGTGAATTCGAAGGCTATGATAATCCCAAGGATGTAATTTTAGAGCAGATGATACAGTCTTTCAAATTATCAGTAAATGAACTGCTTGTATGCAATGAAATGAGTGTTAGCGGTTTGATTACTGCTCACAGGGGCTATCAAACAAAGTTGAAAGATTTCAAAAAGGCCGTATTTGATCATTGTCGGGAAATGGGATACATAGCATGAAATTTATTGGTGCTGAATTTGATGTTTGTTGACTTTAAACTGATAGCAAATCTCTGATAGCTTTTTGATAGCAAAAGCCGAAATACCCTATGGAATATGGATAATGCGTATCAAACCGTATCAAATCAAGCAAAACTACCAAAGCAAAATCGGTTAAAATTAGTTTTGATTTGGCGAGTTCGAGTAGTACGAGGGTGTATTATTTGTTTTACATGGCAGGTAGTCTATGAGATTACTTGTCATCTTTGTAATATTTATATTACAATTAGGAATGAAATAGAATGTTGCCAGTTGGGTATCATTAGCAAGATAAATTGGAATATGAGAATGTAATGGAGAAAGCTATATGAGCAAAATAAATATCATACAAAATGCAATAAAAGAATTGGAGGGTGGAAGTTTTCAAAAATTATTTGACGCATATTTATATAAAAAGTATAAATTTACAAATATACAAACCCTAGGGGTACAAGATGGGACGAATAAGACTACGAAGGGAACGCCGGATTCATTTGTGGTTGAAGATGATGGAAAGTATATTTTAATTATGTATGGTACAGTAGGAACAGAAGCTTTTGGAAAAATGAAAAAAGATATTTTGTCTTGCTTTAATAAAGATAAACTAGAAATAGATGAAAATAGGATAAAAAAGATAATTTGCACATACTCTTCTACAAATATTCGTGTGGAACAACAAGAAGAGTTAAAAAGTATGATATCAGGAATTGATATTGAAATGGTAGGATTAAGCACTATTTCCCATGACTTACTTGTAAATTTTCCGTTTTTAGCGGCAGAATTTTTACACATTCAGGTTGATACACATCAAATATTTTCGAGGGATGAATTTATTAAAGTATATGATAAAAATGGAATGAATGCTCCGCTTGATATGGATTTACATTATAGAGAGCAAGAAAATGAGCAATTATATTCGGCACTTTGTTCTTCAAAAATTACATTAGTAACGGGGGCGTCAGGAGTAGGAAAAACTAGACTTGTTCTAGAAGTATGCAAGCAATTTGAAGTTGAAGGTTGGAATGTTTTATGTGTGAAAAATAACGGGGAATTGCTTTATAATGATATACAATATTATACAACTGATGAAAGAAAATATATTTTATTTATTGATGATGCTAATCAAACAACCAGTTTAGAATACATACTTGATTATGCAACTTCCATATCTAATAATACTATTAAAATAGTAATGACAGTACGAGATTATGCAAAACATAGGGTGGAAAGTATTGTTCGTCAGTATATAATTCCACAAGAAATAATCATTAAAGTTTTAAAGGATGAAGAGATTAAAAAGATTTTAAAAGAAAATCTTGGGATAATTAATGAAGATTATTTGGAAAGAATAACACAGATTGCAAAGGGCAATATAAGATTGGCAATTTTGGCGGGTAAAATATCCATTGATAGCGGTTATTTGGCGATAAGAAATGCCACAGATATATTTGCTCAATATTATGGAAAAATAATAGAAACTACAGACTTAACGGAAGATGCCATAAATGCTTTGTTTGTTGTATCTCTTTTAGGAACAATTCGATATAAAGAAAGTATTATAGCACAAAAAATATTAGAATTAATGAATATAAATTCTGAACGTTTTATAATTTTGTGCCACGATTTGAATGATAGAGAATTGATTGATTTGTATCAAGATGAGGTGGCGAAAGTTAGCGATCAGAGTCTTGGAAATTATATATTAGAATATGTTTTAATAGAAAAAAAGGTAATTTCTATTTTTCAATTGTTGCAGACGGGCTTTCCTGAATTTAAAAATAAAATAGTATATACATTAAATACATTAATTAAATTGTTTTATTCGGAGGACATGAAGAACTATATAGAGGAACAGGTTAATATTAGTTGGAATAAGGCAGACGAGAGCCAGCAAGCAGAATATTTAAAATGTTTTCATGCCTTGAATGAAGAAAAATCATTATCTGTTTTAAAGCAAAAAATAGATAGTACAAAATGTATCGAGATGGACATATCACAGTTCGATATTGATAGCAAAAAAAATTATAATAATATCGAATGTGAGGAAATTGCCATTTTAAGCAGTTTTAAGTATTCCGAATATTTTGAGGATGCTATGGAATTATTGCTGCTTTATTATAAAAAGAGACCTGATTTAATAATGGATTTTTATTTTGCTTTTTCTGATAGAATGTCATTTGATGTAAATTCGTATAAATTAGACTATGATAAAGAATTAAAGATGGTAGATTGTCTGTGGAGACATGCAAATGAGGGTAAAGAAACCAATGTTACCGTATTATTGTTGCATGTTTTTAAAGAACTTTTAAAATGCAGTTTTCACAGGACAGAGACTGCTGACAATAGTAGATCTTTTACAATGTATAATCTTCAGGTGCTATATACTGACGGAATTAAAAAGCTACGTAATTATATTTGGAGAGGATTTTCTAAGTTATATTCCAATTATAAATATGTAGAGCAGCTTAACGAAATTATTTTGTCATGTTATGTAAGTGGACTAGAGCAGGAAGAAGCAAAGCAGATTCAACAGTATGATTTGCAATGTATAAAGGAAATGTTTTTAGATAAATGGGGGGATTTGACATTTGAACAATGTAAAATATTGAGAGAGTTAGAAAAACATTGTGAATGGGTGGAATTAGATAATAGAGATTTATTTGATAGATATACTGAAAATAAGGATTTTATGATATATAATACACTGGTTAAAGAGCATATAAAAGGTAAAACATGGGAAGAAGACGAAGCGGAGAGAAAAAGCCAGATTAAAGAAATGATAAAAAACTATAAAATAGAAGATTATGAACATTTATTTAAAATATGTAGAATGTGTGAAGAAAATAAAGATAGGGAAGATTGGTCATTGAAATCAGGGATAGATATTATTTTTACGATTTTAGAGCCTGAGCCAGAAATATATTTAGATGTTGTAACGAGTTATCTTCAATATCAAGCTCCGTATGGCGATAATGCAGATAGGATTGTAAGTAAACTATTGATGAATTTTGGAATTGAGCAAACAAAAAAAATTATGGGGGAAAAGGACTTTCCATATAAGCACAATTGGGAAAGTGCTATTTGGGAAATTGCACCGAAAGAAATGCTCAATAGGGAATTGACAAAAGAGTTTTTAAATTTTATGAAGCAAGAGGCTTCTTTGGATATGCCAGACTTTCCTTCTTTATTATGTTTAGAGAAATATAGGGAATATGATGCAATAATTGTAAAAAAAGTATCAGAAATTATTATAGATTCTCCGCCCCAAAATAGTTTTTATGTAGCAAAATTCTTTAATTATGCTTATCAGGAAACAACAATTCAAATAATATTAGATTTGTTCTTGGATGAATGGGAGTTGTTAGGAAACTTATATCTTCTTGCTATAGGAGAGCATTTTGATTATAACGGAACACTTTTAATAGAACTTGTTAAAAGACACAATCCCTTTTGGAAACAAATTACACAGAAACTTCATGGTAATATGCACAGAACATCGTATGAACATAAAGTATTTGAAAATATTTGGGAGATGGATGATTATAAGGAATTAATTCAAATTGCATATGATAATATGTTGGGCGATTGCTTTGGGTTTATGGTAGAACATGAGGGGGCTGCGATTTTTGCTAATAGCCAAGAAACTTCAGGATTTATAAAGAAGCGTAAAAAGGAATGGATAAAAGAGTATATTGGAAAAAATATTGGAAATAGCAATAATCTAAGAATGATTTTTGACGTAATTGCGACATTTTTTGTATCAGATAAAATAGAGTTTTTGAAGGAGTTGATGAATCATACAAAAGATATTGAAATATTCAAGTCTATACCTTTGTTTGCAAGTTCTTCGTCTTGGAGTGGTAGTGAAGTGCCTCTTATTGAAAAGAAGATTGATTTTTTAAGTAATTTAATAACATCTCTTAAAGGGACGGATTTTATTGAACATAGGGCATATCTTAAAGAAAGAAAAAATTCATATGAGAGCTATAAACAGGATATTCTGATAAAGGAATATTTAGAAAATGGTGATATAGCATAAAGTTATTTTATACAAAAAGATTGAATTTTGAGAAGCAAATGCTATAATTGATATGTGGCAACATTTTGGCAACAGAAAATCAGTAAGCCATAATAAATGATGTAATTGATGTAAAAATGGGCGTGTATTTGCATAAAACTTAAACAAATACAGTTAATAACGACGAAGAACACGCCGAGTTCGAATAGTTTAAAACAACCATAGAGGATATATGAAAATGGTGCATATAAGAAAAGCAAAAGAAACAGACCGTTATAATGTAGCTTTATGTATCGCGGAAGGCTTTGAAAAGGATTTTTCAATATTATGCAAAGATAATCAAAAAGTAGCGAACGCTATCGCATCGGGATTAAATATGGAAAGATTTTATGTAGCGGAAACAGAGGGAAATATTGTGGGAGTGTTGGCAATTTCCGATTGCAATGGCAGAGCCGCAAAAGCGGAAAAATCATCTTTAAAGAAACATTTCGGGTTTTTTAAAGGAATTATCGCTGCTTTCGTTTTGAAGGAAGAATTTGAAAAACAGCTTGAGTATCCTATTACAACCGGATACATAGAATTTGTAACAGTACGAAAAAAACACCGCAAACAAGGTATTGCTGCGACTATGCTTCGAGAAAGTATGCCGCTTACAAATTATCGGGATTTTGTGCTTGATGTTACCGATATAAATAATAATGCCATTAAATGTTATACCAATATCGGGTTTGAGGAATTTAAGCGTATTCCGGAAAAACATGGTAAACAAAAAGGTTTTAACGAGAGGATTTTTATGCGGTATTACTGTAAATGAATGTAATTAACCAATTCCGGTTTTTGGGGAAAGGCAAGGATTATAATATGTCAAGGCAAATACGAACTTCTGCAATAAGTCGAAAGATTGTATTAAGGTAAGTCTATATTAGGTAATAAATTTAGTCCCATTTTCCCTTTGTGTTTATAAGATCTTCTGCCAAATTTCGGGATGAGCATTCATTCAATTTGCGAGATTTTAAATGGTTGAAACTTTGTTCTTATTCAACGACTGCGTATGTTTATTCGCACTTATTTAGGATCAACACAAGGAGAAATTGGGACTAAATTTAAAGAAAATCAACCCCACCAACCTCAATAAGTCAAAAAATTTTGGGATAATTCCGACGTCCGTCGGCAATATGATAAACATCTACGGTATCCGTTCCGACTTTGTAAAAGTACCGATATTTTCCGCTATCCAAAACCCGAAATACCTGTTCTGCCAAAAACGGATATTTTGGCACGCTTCCCATATACGGATTATCTTCAATGTTTTTAGACTGTTAAGAATCTTATCCGTAATTTTTTGAGCGGAATTCGATCCCACCAACTGCAAATGCAGATCGGCTATTTCATCAAGCTCCGTCCATGCTGACGGAAGCAATTTAACTTTATGCCTGTGCATTTTTGTACTTCTCCTTCAAACTTTTTTCGGCTTCGGAAAGAGAAACCGAGCTCCGGAAGATAAAAAACAGGGTATTATATTAGAAGTAGGAAAGAAACAATAAAGTTGGGAAATACACGGGTAATTATATTTGGTGATGATTGTATTGAAGTTATTAAATAACCATTTTATGTGAATCATTTATTCGTTATTGAAAGACAATTGAAAAATAATATGCAGTGATTTTCATCCATTTACAAAAATAGCAAATATGGCAGTTTGCGGTATTAAGCAAATTGCCATATTTTTTATTCTCGCAATCGTATAACAATAATTGCAAATTACGCCCCAAAAAATGTAAAAAATTGTAACCCTTTTGTAATTGTATTTCCCACCGATATATGTTATAATTTTTTTATAAAAAACAACGGGAGCAAAAAACAAAATGGACGTTTCGGTGATCCTGCCCAGCTATAATCCCGGCGAAAAATTGATAACAGCGGTAAAAGCACTGAATACGGCGGGATTTGACGATATCATAGTAATAAACGACGGAAGCGATAAGAAAAACAGCGCGGAAATTTTTGAAAAAATAAAAAGAATTTCTTATATTTCCTTAATCTCACATGAAAAAAATATGGGAAAAGGAAGAGCGCTGAAAACGGGATTCGAGTACTTTTTAAAAAACCGACCTAACAAAAAAGGATTGGTCACCACAGACGACGATATGCAGCACCGCGCGGAGGATATATCGGCCTGCTGCCGCGAAATGATTAAAACGGGAAAGGCGGTGTTCGGCGCAAGAAACTTCAGGGGCAGGGAAATACCGCCCAAAAGCCGCTTTGGAAATAATTTCACATCTTTTACTTTCCGCTTTTTGTGCGGAATTAAAATAACCGATACACAGACCGGATTAAGGGCGCTCCCCGCTTCGTATCTTCCGATGCTTACAGACGTAAGCGGCGATCGCTTCGAGTATGAAACCAATATGCTTCTGGCAATGAAGGAAAACGGTCTTGAATTTAAAGAACTGCCGATAAAGACCATATATACCGATAACAATTCGGGTACGCATTTCCGGCCGATACGGGATTCCCTGAAAATATACGCTGTAATTCTGAAATATATAGCCAGCTCTCTTCTGGCGTCGGCGGTTGATCTTACCGGATTTACCTTATTCAATCTGCTGCTGCCGGATAAAATGGACGAAAGCACGAGAATATTTGCCGCTACCGCCTTTGCAAGAGTGATTTCTGCGGCGGTAAATTTTACGGTGAACAGGCAAAGGGTGTTTAAAAGCAAAAGCTGCTTAAATTCCTCTATTATAAAATACTGTATATTATCAATTTGTCAAGCGGTTATGTCATACGGTATCGTCTTTCTGGTAACCGCACTGCTTGGCACCGGACAAAACATACTTTCCACTTTTTACAAAATGGCGGTGGATACCGTTCTGTTCTTTCTGTGCTTCGCAGCGCAGCGGGAGTGGGTTTTCAAGAAAAAAACAACCGATAAATAGGTGATAAAATGCTTTCTTACGACAATAAAAATGTTGTCAAACAGCGGGTAGAGCTTGCCGCTGATGATCCAAAAGAGAAAATACAAAATAAAAATAAGCGGAAAAAAACCGTTGGAAGAGTTGTTTTCCGTTTTTTTCTTGTTGTCTTTACCTTCTTGTTTCTGTCTGTGGGCGGACTTTTGGGCGCACTTATGATAGTTGAATTCGGTCCCTCCGAGAAAGCCCGCGACCTTTTTGTGGTATCCATGATGGAAACCAGCGCGGCGCAGTTTCTTGCCACTTCTTTTTTGGGGCAGGAGAAGGTAGATGAAATAATGGCCGCCAACGCTATGCGGGATACGGACGACATAACCGACACGGAACTTGTGGTAATCGGAGGTGACAACGGCGGCAAGGGTTGCGAAAAAGAACCGTCCGGTGACGCAAACGGAGCGGTAAAGGAGCTTATTCCGGGTACCGACGGTCTTGAAAAGGATCCCGACGGCGACGGGATAGATATTGTGGATGTGTCAGGCTCTGCCTTCCGTGGAAAAATGATGATAGTATATGACCCCACAAGGGTATTTGTGGGTGTTTCCGGAGAATTCGGAGAGGACAAATACGGTAAAACCATAAACGGAATTTACGAAAGCTATGACAATGTAATTGCAGCCATAAACGGCGGAGGTTGGGACGACCGTCCGGGGCACGGAACGGGCGGCGAACCCTATGGAATTGTAATGTCCCGCGGAGAGGTACTATGGGGCGGTGATCCGAGCACAAGCTGGGAATGCTGCGCCATAACAAAAGAGGGAAAGCTTATAGTCGGTACTTTCTCCATAGGAAGAGCTATTGAAATGGGAGTTACCGACGCCGCAAAGTATGGCCCCACGCTAATAGTGAACGGAGTACCCACCGAATCCTTGGGCACCGGCGGCGGACTAAATCCACGAACCGCTATCGGTCAGAGAGCGGACGGTGCAATGCTGCTTCTGGTGATTGACGGAAGACAGTCGGGCAGCTTGGGGGCGAGTTTGGTGGACGTTCAGGACGTAATGTTGAAATTTGAGGCTATAAACGCATATAATCTCGACGGCGGCTCCTCGACAAGTATGCTTTACATGGGAGAGCATATCAATTCCAATGCCAGTCTTATAGGGTTAAGAAAAATGTGCACCGCTTTTTTGGTCAAAGCAAAAGAATAGTTTAAGGAAAAAGTACATAATGAAGAAAAAGACGGGAGAAAGAACAAAAACGGGAACAAAGGTGTTCAGAGCCGTTTACGCCGCTCTGACCGCACTGCTTGCGGGGACGATAATTATAGGCCTGACGCTGCTTTGGAACGCACTTTCCGCCTATGAAAAAAGCGATCCGGAAATACCGATAAAAGCGCTGATGGAACAATTTGAAAAAGAGAAAAGCCTGCTCATAAAAAGCCTGAACGCAAAGCTAAACGAATTTGAGGATGAAAGCATTTTGGAGGCTTATTTTGACAAGCTTACACAGGGGAAAATCACATACAGCCGCAACGGTAAAAAGAGCACCGAAGACAGTATAGTTTATGGCATAAAAGCCGACGGGGGAACAATAGCAGAGGCCGAAGTGCTAAAAACAAAAATAAGTTTGGGTTACGGCTTTTACGAGTATGAGCTTGGGGAAATAACCTTCGGCGAAATACCCACACATACATATTCGGTCACAGCCCCGGACAGCGCAAGGGTTTTTTGTAACGGGATAATGATTTCAAGCGGATATGTCACCGTGGAGGGGGAAATTTATCCCGAAAGTGAACATTTTCGCGGTTTTCTTAAAGCTCCTCCCCGCGATCTTACCTATACGGTCGGCGGGTTTGTAGGCGAAGCGGAATTCACCGCTTACGACGGTCAGGGAAACGGTCTTGTGCTTACGGACGGTGTTTTTTCTCTTGCCCAAAAAGAGGACACGGAGCTTTCGGAGCTGGCACTGAATTTTGCACAGTCCTATTCAAAATATGTGGTAAATGACGGGCATTTGAGCACCGCAGCGGAGTTTTTGGCGCCCAATATGCCGTTTTACGCTGAACTTAAAGGGTACGAAAATTTTTGGCATAATTGGCATACCGATTACGCTTTTCTTGATACGCAGGTGGGGGAGCCGATTTTTTACGATGAAAACTGCGTTTCGGTAAAAGTAAAATACGATCATGTGTTATATGGAGTAAGCTCTTCCGAAAACGGGGAGCTTCATTCACCGGCGGACTATACCGTATATCTGGTAAAAATCGGGGAGAAATGGAAGGTAACGGAGCTTACGCTAAATTAAATTTTTTAGTTAATTTCACATCTCTATTTTTCCCTCAAACATTGATTTACTTTCACAGCAATGTCACAATAAAAGGTTAAAATAACTTAAACAAATATATTGCACGCGTTATTTTTTAAAATTCTGCCGCAGACATCGTCAAAGACCTTGCCCTCGATAAAATTTGTCTGAAAATCCACGTGCAAACATTGTAATACTAATTTTTGATCAAGGTATAGACAAATATATGGATGATCAAAGATTAGTGCTTAGGGAGCAATCTTTAATCAAGTCTGCAACTTGATTAAAGATTTGCATGAAGACAGATTTGAGAACAGACACAGACCAATCTGCCTGATCAGAGGTGTAAGCATATGTTTAAGAAATTGACATACTTTTTATTGTCGGGAACCTTAACAGTGACCGCGCTTTTTACGGGTTGTTCCGATAACGCGGAGCGGGAAGATGATAAAGGCGCATCTCCACAGAATATCGGAACCGTATTAAATGCCGTGTCCGAGCGTTCCGAAAGATCGGAATCGGAAAATCAGTGTACCGTAAATATAGACGGAGAAATAGACATCACGGGGGAGGGCGCATGGTTTGAAGGAAACACGCTCACAATATCCGAGGGTGGCGAATACCGTCTAAGCGGAAATATTATCGACGGCTGTCTCTATATTGAAACCGAGGATGACGTAAAATTGATATTGGACGGACTTAAGGTATATAACAGCGAGGGCGCCGCCGTTTACTGTTATAAAGCAAAAAATCTTTATATAGAATTGGCGGGTGATAAAGAAAACGTTTTTTCCGACTGCGCCGAATACACCTTTGAGGGAAGAAACGAATCGGCGGAGGAAAAAGAGCCCGACGCCGCACTGTACAGCAATTCCGACATAACCTTTGGCGGCAGCGGGATACTTAAAATAAACGGAAGCTACGGCTGCGGCATACGCTGCGGCGGTGAAATTTCACTAAACGGCGGCACAATAACGGTTGACGCGGTAGGTCACGGAATAAAAAGCGGCGCCGTTTCTATGAGCGATGGAAATGTTACCTTAACGGCAGGGAAAAACGGCATATTATCCGACAGCGAAGTCAATAAAGGTGATATTGTTATAAGCGGAGGGAAAATAACGGTGGATTCCGCCGATAACTGTATCAGTTCGGCGGAGGGAATAACGGTGACGGGCGGCACAATTACTCTTTTCTCCGAGGATGGAGAAGGTTTTTCCGCGATTGAGGAACCTAATATAGAGGGTGGAAAAATTGATTTTTTTAAAAAGGACGAAAAGGCGGCTTAATACCGATATTAGCGCTTGGGGCGCTTAATCAAGCCTACAACTTGATTAAAGATTGGTATTATACCAACCCTTTTTAAATTGTGGATAAAATCCATAGTTTAAAAAGGATTAGTGTTAGATTCAATGGGCAGAAAAAAGTCTTTACCGTTTGGAAATAAAACCCGAACGGTAAAGACTTTTTTATACTAATAACCTTTTTCGGATTTTTAATTGGTTAACAGTATTACATTCCTATTTGAAAAAATCCGTGATGAAACCGTAAACATCAACCATCATAAGTCCAAGCCCAGCCGCAAGCAAATAAGAAGCGGGAGAGGAAAATATTATCTTTGCCTTTTCTCCCTTAGAAAGCTGAAACCTATAATCAGACCTGCACATTCCCGAAGCTAACATAACCACAATCGCTGGTATTCCAAGCCAGAAGGTCAGATTAAGTCCTATTCCTATGCCGTTTTCCAAGCCGAGCGTAACCTTGTTTTCCCCAAGAATACTCACCGAATAACTCCCCAGCGTCACAAGCAGATTGTTCAGAGTATGAAGCAGCATAGAGGGTAAAACCGAGTTGGAATTGACCGCCAGCAAACCTAACATAAGCCCGACCGTGAAAGCGTAGGGAAGCTGGTCGAAATTGCCGTGAGTAAAGCCGAAAATAAGGGAGGTGGCAACAATGGCAAAGCCGTCTCCGTGTTTTCTTAATGGATGAAGAAGCAGCCGCCTGAAAATCAGCTCTTCGCAGATCGGAGCAATTACCGCCACGGAAACGATAAGCACAATATACGTTTCCAAGCTTCCCTTTTGCGGCAAGGCTCCCGCGATTGCATCCGGAATCTCACCTGTACCGAAAAGCGTATCCAATATTTCCGCGATAAAATTGGAAAGCATGGTGGAGACTGAGCCTAAAAAACACAGCGCAAAAAAGGTCAGTCCGCCGGAAAGCCAAGGTATATATGAGGAATGCTCCCTGAAAGGATTCGGAGTCTTAAGCTCGTTTCTGAAAAGAAGAAAAGCACTTATTCCAGGAATAAGGTATACGCTTATGTCGTTTACAAACCATTGGGCGGCGTAATAAACCGTGTCGCTCGTACCGTTGGGAAGAAAGGATAATACCATTATACAGGGATAAAGAAAAATATAATAAAGAAAATTGTCGTTTATTACCGAAATAATGACGAACGCCGCCAGCTTTGCCAGCGAGCTTTTAAATTCTTTTTCCGGTTCCCGCTGATACGGGGGCATTGGCTTTTCTTCCGGTATATAACTGATATACATAGACATTACCTTTCATATCAATCTTTAATCAAGTTGTAGACTTGATTAAAGATTGCACCTTAAGCCCTAATCTTTGATCATACATATATTTGTTTATACCTTGATCAAAGATTAGGGCTTGTTTGAAAATAGATGGAATGACGAATTTTTGCCCCAAACCGGTTGGCTTCAAGGAAAAAACGCAGTCAAACTGTTGTTTGACGAGGCTTTTTGACCCGGAAGATGACCGTTTGGTGGCGAAAAGACGGCGTTTCCGATTTTTCAAACAAGCCATAGTATAAGATCGTTTTAACGTGACGAAATAAGTTCGGAAATCAGGCCGGAGATAGCATCGGAAATATAGCCTTCACCCATCACGTCCGTCATAAGAAGGATGGATAGCAGTACCGTAACGGTAAAGATAAGAATTAAAAGCTTTTTTCCGTTTCCTATCTCACACCACACCTTCGGAAGACGGTATTTTTTGATTTTGATCAATTTTCTTATAATTGCGATAAAGCCTATAAGCGCAGTCACGATAACGGCAATCATAAAAATAGCGTAGAAGGAAAGCACAAGCTGTTCCCCATCGCTCAGCACTGCGGAAGGATCCGCAGTCTTTTTTCCCACCGCCTCGGTAGTGACGAAGAGCATAATGATCCAGCTTACCGCGTTGAACATAGCGTGAAGCACGGTGTTGCAGAACATTGAATCGGTAGCGTAGGAAATGTACCCTAAAAGGATTCCCAAGGCAAAAGCGTAAAAAAACTGCTGGAAATTGCCGTGAAAAACGGCAAAGCAGAAAGCGGACACAAACACCGCTATCCCGCTTCCGTAGGGCTTAAGGAGGTTCATTACCGCCCCTCTGAAGATAAATTCTTCAAAAATCGGAGCCACAATCACCAGCATAACGAAAAGTACGACGACGGAGGTCATGGAGGGCGGCGAGAGTATTAAGCTGTTGACCGAATCATTTATATTTCCGTTATGGGTCACAAGTTGTATCAATGCCATGGTGATAAGGTTTACCGTCATACCCGCGCCGTAAACCGCAGGGAAATTGGCAAAGGCTTTTTTGCTGTTTTTCGGCGGATGAAAACCGCCGGCTAAGTTTTTAAGACTGTATTTCAGCATTGCCGCCGCTATAAACGAAGGTATTACCTGTAAGAAAAGAGCGGAGTAAAGAAGGCTCAGTCCGTATTTTACGTCGACGCTTGAGGTGACGGAATTGATTAACCTTACCGCCGCGGGCGCCAGACCTTGAGCGACTATTCTCATCAATAATGTCACCGTCAGGAAAAAGCCGAATTTTAAACAAGCTGATTTGTAGCTTTTCATCATATCGGGGGCACTGTTCCGATTTCCCGCCGGATCGTTTTCCTTTCCCACCACTTTTGGATATTCGCCGCTTTCCGCCGTTACGGGGACAAAAGCATTGTTATCGGAGCCCGAATCGCCGCAGGAATTTATGTACCCGCTTTCGGACGTTATTTCATTATTTTCATTGTTTTCAAAGTTCATTTCAGTATCCTTTTCGTTTTGTTAATTGGAAAAGTCAGTAGAGTATGGAAATGGGTTTGTCGGTATAAATTCTGTCGATTGCCTGAGCGAAAAGACTGTGGGTTCCCAGAATCTTGATTTTTGAAATATGCTTTTCTTCGGGCAAAAGTATGGTATCCAGCAGTACAAGCTCTTTTATGGGAGAGGCTTCGATTCTTTCGATAGCGGGACCCGACAGCACACCGTGAGTGGCGCAGGCGTATACTTCTTTTGCTCCGCCCTTTTCCGTCACCGCCCGCGCGGCGTTGCAAAGGGTGCCTGCCGTGTCCACCATATCGTCTATGATGAGCACCGTCTTGTCTTTTACGTCGCCGATAATGTTCATCACCTCGCAGACGTTGGCTTTCTGTCTCCTTTTGTCGATTATGGCAAATCCTACGCCTATTCTTGAGGCAAAATTTCTCACTCTTGCCACCGACCCCACGTCGGGGCTTAAACATATCAGATTATCCTCGTTTCCAGCGAAAAGCTTCTTGAAATATGGCGCCAAGGCTGAAACGCCCTGCAAATGATCCAGAGGGATATCGAAAAATCCCTGAATCTGCGGGCTGTGAAGATCCATTGTCAGCACTCTGTCTGCTCCCGCCACGGTTATAAGATTGGCAGTGAGCTTTGCGGAAATGGGATCGCGGCTTTTGGCCTTCCTGTCCTGTCTGGCATAGCCGTAATAGGGGATAACGGCGGTAATGCTCGCCGCGCTGGCGCGTTTAAGGGCGTCTGTCATTATCAGAAGCTCCATTAGATTGTCGTTTATGGGGTATGAGGTGGACTGGATAATAAAAACATCGGAGCCTCTTACGCTTTCACTGATGGAACAGCTTATTTCGCCGTCACTGAAAACGCCTATTTCGGCGTTGCCCAAGGGAAGCCCCAGGTCTTTCGCAATAGCGGAGGCCAAGGGTCTGTTTGAAGAGCAGGAGAAGATTTTGATATCCTTGCCGTGAAGGTTCATTTTTACGTCCTTTCCGTCAGCCGAAGGCGGCCGACTTCACATTGCGGCCAAATTTCCGAGAATCTGTTCTATTTTCTTTTTCTCATTTTGTTCTTTTCCCAGTTATGAACTACCTTAGGCTCGGCTCTTTCAACCACGAGCGAATTTGGCGGAACATTTCTGGTAATCGTGGAGCCTGCGCCCGTAGACGCGTTTTCGCCAACCTCCACCGGAGCGATAAGGTTGGTATTGCAGCCTATAAACGCGTTGTTTCCTATCTTGGTGCGGAATTTCTGTATTCCGTCATAATTGGCGGTAACGCAGCCGCAGCCGAAGTTTACGCCTTCGCCCACGTCGCTGTCGCCCACATAAGTCAGATGGGCGATAGAAGTCTTTGCTCCTATATCGGAATTCTTTACCTCGACGAAATTTCCGATCTTTACTTCGTATCCTATATGGGAACCGGGGCGAAGCTGAGCAAATGGACCTACGGTGGCTCCGCTGTCCACCGTGCTCCGATTTGCCTGAACATTGTTCAACACCACGCCGTCACCTATGACTGTATCCTCAATAAGGCTGTTTGGCCCTATTTCGCAGCCGCAGCCTATGGTGCATTTTCCCCTTATAATAGTGTTGGGAAGGATCACCGTATCCTGTCCTACGGTAACGTCCATTCCGATAATGACGCCGTCAAGGCAAGGAAATTCCACACCCTTTTGAAGAAGATCGCCTATAACCGCCATGCGGGCGAAGCTGTTGAGACAGTACAGGTCGTTCCTTGTGTTGGCTCCCAGTACCACCGCCTTGTGAGCGGCGGTGCAGACGGCGGTGCGGCGGCCCGATCCCCTTATAAGCGCCACGGCGTCGGTAAGGTAATATTCCTTTGACGCGTTGCTGTCGGAAAGCTTCGGCAGCGCCTCCAGCAGATCCTTGCTATTGAACCAGTAAGCGCCTGAATTTATCTCCTTGATATGCTGCTCTGCAATAGTGGCGTCCTTTTGCTCGACTATTTTAAGCAGGTCTCCGTTTTCATCCCTTACTATTCTTCCGTAGCCGAAAGGATTGTCGGGGGTGGCGGCAATTACCGTTGCGCCGCAGCCTTTTTCAAGGTGCATTTTAAGCGCCGCGCGCATAGTTTCCTCGTCCATAAAGGGAGCGTCGCCGCAGAGCACCAGAACATTTTCGCAGTTTTTAAGCACATTTTCCGCCTGCATTACCGCATGGCCGGTGCCTAAGCGGACGGTCTGCCTTGCAACGGTATATTTTCCGTCTCTTGTTTCAAGATATGCGCCTATCTTATCCTCGCCGTTGCCTACCACTACGCATATTTCGTCGGGGGAAAGCTTTTCCGCACTGTCCAGTACCCAGCCTAACATAGGTTTGAACAGTACTTCCATTAACACCTTCGGCTTAATCGACTTCATTCTTTTTCCGTCGCCGGCCGCCAGGACGATACAAGCTGTTTTGTTCACGATTGTATTCCGCCTTTCCTGTTGAAGAGAGTCTCCTCTTATATTACTATTGTCTCATATTTTAAGCTGTTTTGCAATAGTTTTTTTAAAAATTATGCTATTTACAATAAACTGCAAATTTATTTGACGTTTACCGTAGAAACGCCTCTTATAAACTTTTGTTGACTTACGGCAGTTTTTTTGAATTTATTTCAATCCATACGGATTTGAATCCGCAATTTACCGCTATATTCATAGAGTGAAAATTGGCTATGCCCGTTCCGTAAAAGGGAATATCTCCCGATTCCGATATTTTGTTTTTGAGCAGTGTGACAAGATAAGTGCCTAAACCCATTGAGCGGTATTCGGGAAGCACGTCTATGCCGATCTGCTGCCATCCTGGAGCGTCTTCGGAGCAGCCGGCCATTCCCATTATTTTTTCCCCGTCAAAGGCGCATACTGCTATGGTGTCGGGGCGTTCCGGCATATATTGCTCGCAAATGGCGTTGGGGAAACGTTTGTCGCCGTAAAACGGCTTGATTTCCTCATATCCGCAGTACCATTTTACCGTAAAGCTTCCCTTGGGATTTGTCTCTTTCGAGGGTAGGTACAAATGGTGGGAATGAGTCAGCGTATAACCGTATTTATTAAGCTCTTTTTCGATAACTACCGTATGAGGCTGCTCAAAAAGCCAGTATCCCGCTTTATCCTTTACGTATTCTCTCAAAAACGGAAAAATACGCTCGTCGGCGGTTATAACGGCATTTTTGCCCAATGTCGCCATACGGAAAAACGTTTTTTCGCTTTCGTACATTCGCCGTCCCTCTTTAAGAGCAGAGGGAACAATAACATTTTCCGTTTTTTCAAAGTCCTCCGGCGCACAGTTGAAGTCGTTGGAGAGCAATATTTTAAGCTTTTTCAGCATTTCCGAATATTCCATTTTGCTTTTCCTTTCCAATCGCTGAATAAATCACGATTTAATTTTATCACATATATCGCCTGTTGTCAAATCAACACTACTTTTCACAATAATTTTTATTTACTTTTTTAATAAAATATGATATACTGAAAAAGATCAAAAGAAAGGAAAATCGTAAATGACAGAAAACGAAAAATTTTTTTCTTCGGTGCGTAAATACGCCGAAGAATACGATATAAACACACTTATACAAATGTCCGAAAACGGAAAAAATCTGACCCCGCTTTTTGCTGCCGTCTGTATCGCCTCAAAAAAGGGTCTTGGAATTACCCCCTTCGATCAGCAGCTTTTGGCGGCGCGGGCGCTTATCGAGGGAAAAATTCTTGAAATGCCCACCGGAGAGGGGAAAACCCTATGTGCGGTATTCGCTTCGGTATGGCACAAGCTGATGGGCAGAAAAGTCCACGTTCTCACCTTTAACGATTATCTGGCATACCGTGACGAACACTGGATGCGCCCGGTTTACGATATTTTAGGAATAAGCGTTGCCTCGGTCACCGAAAGAAGCGACTTTTACGCGCGAAAAGCCGCCTATAAAGCCGACGTGCTTTATATAAGCGCAAGAGAATGCTGCTTTGACTATCTGAGGGATTTCACGGTACAAAATACGGAGGATACGGTGGGACAGGGCTTCGGCGCTGCGATAGTGGACGAAGCCGATTCGCTTCTGATTGACGAGGGACGGATCCCAATGGTGGTTTCGGCGGATACCGAGGTAAAATACGACCCTGATCTATATAAGGTGGCCGAGCTTATGGACGGCTTTACACAAAAGGATTACGATATAAGCCTTGAAGCGGAAAACGTATATCTTTCCGATAAAGGCGCGGAAAAGGCGGAACGATTTTTCGGATTGAGCAATCTTTACGACGAGGAAAACGCCGAGCTGCTTTCCAAAATAAACGACTGTCTTAACGCGTGGTTTATGCTTAAAGAAAACAAAGACTATATTTGCCGCGACGGAAGAATATTGCTTATAGACAAATTTACGGGACGCGTAGCGGAAAACCGCCATTATCCCGGAACTCTTCAGTCGGCGGTTGAAATAAAACACGGTGTGGAAGTCACTTCAAGAGGAGTGATAATGGGCAGTATCGCGATGCAGTATTTCGTAAGGCAGTATCCGTTCCTTTCCGGAATGACCGGGACCGCGGAAGCTTCCAAGGACGAGTTTTACCAGCTTTATGACCTTGAGTACAAACGGGTGGAGCCTCATACTCCAAGCAAACGCATTGACCGTGACATGATGATTTACTACAGCAGCGAGGCGAAGTGGAAGGGCGTGGTAAAAGCGGTGCGTGAGGCTAACCGAAAGGGTCAGCCCGTTCTTGTAGGTACCGGAAGCATACAGGACAGCGAAATGCTTTACGATATGCTGAGAGAAAACGATATAAACGCTGTGGTTCTGAACGCCAAGAACGACTATATGGAGGCGGACGTAATAAGCGAAGCCGGACGTCCCTTTGCCGTAACCATCTCCACCAATATGGCGGGGCGGGGCGTTGATATAAAATTGGGCGGAAGGAACGAGGCCGAAAGGGAGAAAGCCGTAAGTGCGGGAGGACTTTTGGTAATCTCCACCTATATGCCCGAAAGCAGCAGAATAGTGAAGCAGCTTATCGGCCGCTGCGGCAGGCAGGGTGATCCGGGCGAAAGCATGTGCTTTGTGTCGATAGACGAGCCTATAATGGAAAAATACAGGCTGACAAGCCTTCTTCCCACCAAGCACAAGCCTCTGCCATCCGAATGGCCGTTGGAGGATAAAATACTTCGCCGCGAAGTGGAGAGGATACAGCGCATAAGCGAGGGGGACGCCTTTGACGTAAGGGCAAGACTCTTAAAATTCACAATGATAGGCGAAAAGCACAGATCGCAGATTTTTGAGAGCAGGACGCGGTTCCTGAAGGACGAATCACCCGGAATATGGGAAGACTGTCCACGCTATGAGGAAGCGCTTAAGATATACGGAGAGCCAATGCTGTCCGATATTCAGCGGAGAACTGTTGTGGCGGCGGTAAACAGGTTTTGGAGCGAATATCTCGAATACACCGAATATATACGAAGGGGAATCCATTTAGTGGAGGTTGGCGGAAAAAGTCCGGCCGAGGAATATAATATCGCGGCGGAGGAGTACTACCGATCCATGGAGGAAGAACTGAGATCCTATGCCATAGAACGTCTTGACGACCTTCTGGACAACGGAGACGAGAATTACCGCATATACACTCCTAAAAATATCCGCACATATCTTCTGGAGGATACGGGAGATGAGCTGAACAAAAAGCCGTTTCTTGTGAACTTCCTTTCCGAGGAAAGCGAAAGGGAGATTATGGAGGAGGGAGCAAGAAACGCCGTTTCTTTTGAAGATGACACACTTGATTTATTTGACGGGGATTCCGAAAATACAGAGGAGAATGAATGCGCCGCGGAGAAAAGTGTAACCGTTGCTCTCCGAAAAGAAGAAAAGAAAAAAGGCTTTCTTTTTTGGAAAAAGAAGTAATAAAATCAGAAATTCATTATTGAGGGAAAGGACGGGAGGATATGTCAACTATCGCGGCAATCGCCACGCCCCCCGCAACGGGAGGCATATCGGTAATAAGGATAAGCGGCGAAAATGCCCTTGAGATAGCGGCTAAGCTTTTTAAACCGATAAACGGAAGGGATATTTCCCAAATGAAAGGCTATACCGCCGCTTACGGCAGCATATACGGCGGGGCGAAGGGAAACGAGCGTCTTGACGACGGTATACTTCTTGTGTTCCGCGCCCCACACAGCTACACGGGTGAAAACGTGGCGGAAATAACCTGTCACGGCGGTATTCTTATAACAAGGCGGGTACTGAGGGCATGCTTTGACGCGGGAGCGGAGCCTGCCAAGGCGGGGGAGTTCACACGAAGAGCCATGCTGGCGGGTAAGATGACCCTGACGCAGGCGGAAGCGGTGGCGGATATAATAAACTCCAGAAGCGATCAGTTTCTGAAATGCGCCGCCGCGCAGCTTGACGGGGCATTGTATCGCAAAATAAATGAAATAAAGCAGACAATACTGGATATAGCCACGGAAATAACCGCGTGGATAGACTATCCCGACGAGCTGGACAGCTTTGAGATAGGTTCAAAGATAGGTCAGCTAACCGATTGCCGTCTGCGTCTTAAGCTGCTTTTGGAAAGCTTTGACGTCGGACAGGCGCTCAGGGACGGAATAAGCGCCGCCATAGTGGGAAAGCCGAATGTGGGAAAATCAACGCTTATGAATCTTCTGGTGGGCTGTGAAAGAAGCATAGTTACCGACATTGAGGGTACCACAACGGATATTATCGAGGAAAACGTGATTTTGGGCGAAGCGCTGCTTCGTATTGCCGACTGCGCGGGAATACGGGAGACAAATAATCCCGTGGAAAGAATAGGCGTGGTAAAGATGGAAAAGCGCCTTGAACAGTCACAGCTTATCTTTGCGGTTTTCGATTACAGCCGTCCGCTGGAGAGCGACGATTACAGGCTGATAGAAAAGCTTAAGGGGAGGAACGTTCTTTGTGTTATAAACAAGCTTGACCTTGAGAACAAGCTGGATATGGCGTATCTTGCCGCAAAATTCGGAAAGGTTGTCGAAATTTCCGCCAACGACTCCAAATCTCTTAAAATACTTAACGAAGCGGTGAGGAAACTGATAAATCCCGAAAAACTGGATATTTCAGCGGGATTTATCGCCAACGAACGTCAGAGAGCCGCCGCTGTAAAAGCGGAAAAGGCTATCGAAGCGGCAATCGACGGGATAAACGAGGGAGTTACTCTCGACGCATCGGGCGTTATGTTGGAAGCGGCTTTAGATAGTCTGATGGAACTTACCGGTGAAAACGTGAGCGAGGAGATTATCGACAGGGTGTTTGAGAAATTCTGCGTGGGAAAGTGATATTATGCCGATTTCAGCCGTGTTTTTCGGCACGGCAGTTGACAATATCGGCTCAAAATGCTATAATTATACTATTTTCAAGTTATTAACGTAAGCAAGGAGAAACAATGGGACTTTTTGAAAAGCTCAAAAACGGGCTTGTAAACACTAAAAACAGCATTGCGGAAAAACTCGGCGGTCTGTTCGGGCGCTCAAAAAAAATAAACGAGGATTTTTTCGAGGAGCTTGAGGAAACATTGATAACCTCCGACTTAGGCGGAGAAACCAGCGCGGAAATATGCGACAGATTAAGGGAAAAAGCAAAGGCGGAAAAGCTCACGGACGCATCGGACGTTCTGGCGGCTATGAAGGAAATTATTAGCGAGATGATAAGCGGCGAAAACGAGCTTTTACTGCATACCTCCCCGTCGGTTATAACCATGATAGGGGTCAATGGAGCGGGTAAGACCACCGCTGTGGGAAAGCTTGCCGCGAGGCTGAAAGCGGAAGGAAAAAAGGTGCTTGTGGCGGCGGCGGACGTTTTTCGCGCGGCGGCTATCGAGCAGCTCAACGTATGGACCGACAGGGCGGGCGTTGAAATAGTAAAAAAGGAGGAGGGATCCGACCCGGCCGCCGTGGTTTACGATGCCTGCACAAAAGCGCTTGCGGATAATTACGACGTACTTATAATAGATACGGCGGGAAGACTTCAGAATAAGAAGAATCTGATGGACGAGCTGAAAAAGATATCCCGAATCATAGGACAAAAACTTCCCGAAGCCGACCGCGAAACGCTTCTGGTATTGGACGCCACTACGGGACAAAACGCGGTGAATCAGGCCAAGCTTTTTAACGAAGTCTCCGAAATTACCGGCATAGTGCTTACTAAGCTTGACGGAACGGCTAAGGGCGGAATAATTATACCGATTAAAAATGAATTGGGCATACCGGTCAAATTGGTGGGCGTAGGAGAAAAAATCGACGATTTGCAGCCCTTTGTTCCCTCCGATTATGCCGAGGCTCTTTTTGGGGATATCAGGACGGATGAAACCGAGGAAGAGCCGTCGGATACGGAGATTGAACAGGGACAGGAGCAGGAGTAATAAAAAGAGGAATACAACATTGAAATGAAAGTTATAATAGCAACAAAAAACGAAGGCAAGGCAAAGGAGTTCCGACAGCTTCTGGCGCCATTCGGCTATGAGCCGGTTTCTTTAACCGAAGCCGGTATAAACGCGGAAATCGTTGAGGACGGGGAGACCTTTGAGGAAAACGCTCATATTAAGGCAAAGGCGGTGCATAATCTGACGGGTTTGCCCGTTATAGCTGATGACAGCGGGCTGGAAGTGGAATTTTTAGGGGGAGCGCCGGGGATATATTCCGCCAGATACGCGGGGGAAAACGCTACCGACGAACAGCGTAATCAAAAGCTGCTGGAGGAGATGCAGGGAGCCGATACTCCGCTAAGAGGAGCGCGTTTTGTCTGCGCCATTTACTTTATCGGCGCGGCAGGAAAGGAATACTGCGTTACTGGCACTCTTGAAGGCTTCATAGGCTTTGAGCCGATGGGAGAGGGAGGCTTCGGCTATGATCCCATTTTTATGATGGATGAAGACACAAGCCTCGCCATGATGGAAAGCGAAGAGAAGAATAGGATAAGCCACAGAGCGCGGGCCATGCAAAAGCTTGCGGAGGAGCTGCAAAAAAATGAAAAGGAAAGTATATGACAAGTAAAGAAAGAGCAAAATTAAAATCCATAGCGTCGAATATGGACACTATATTGCAGATAGGCAAAAATCCAATAGGGGATACGTTTATAAAACAAGTAGCCGACGCGCTCAAAGCGAGGGAACTGATAAAGATACATGTTCTCGAAACCTGTGAGCTTACCCCCGCTGAGACCGCCGAAGCGCTGTCGGAGGCTGTGGGCTGCGAGGTGGTGCAGGTGATAGGCAGTAAAGCGATTTTGTTCATGCGAAGACAAAAGGGTGAAAAAAAGTCTTCTTATTTAGACGAAATCAAGGACGGGAACGCTAAACGGAAACCCGATTCCGTTAAGGATAAGCGTAAAGCTTATGCGGCGGTAAAGAAAGCATCTCCCCCAAAAAAGGCCGGAAATAAATCGGGATATTCTTTAAAAAGCAGGGGCAAAAGCGGATTTAACAAAGGAAAAGGAAAGTAACCTTAAAAGAACTCGAAAAAACCGGTTTGTTCAAAAACTTCTCCTACAGGAAAGGAATGATCATAAATATGAAAAGAGTTGGCATTTTCGGCGGAGCTTTCGATCCGCCTCATATAGGGCACGAGCGGCTGGCAGCGCTGTGCTGTGAACGGCTGGGGCTTGAAGAACTTCTGATCGTTCCTACGTTCCGCTCCCCCCACAAACCCACGCCGCTTACCGATTACGAACATCGTCTTAATATGTGCAGGGCGGTGTTCAATAAAAAAATTTATACCGTTTCCGATATGGAGAGGCAGATAGACGGCGAAGGGTATACGATTACACTGATTAGAAGGTTAAAGGACGTTTATCCCAAGGATACAAAGTTTTTCCTGATAATCGGCGGAGATATGCTGTTCAGTTTTGAAAAATGGTACAAATACGAAAGTATTTTAAAGGAGTGCTCCGTTACGGCTGCCGCAAGGGAAGACGACAGCTATGCGGATATGTTGGAATACGCCGCGGAGCTTGGACGGATAAAGGTTCTTAATTTGCCCGTTACCGATATTTCCTCCACCGAAATAAGGGAAAAGCTGAAAAAGGGGGAAAATGCCGATGGCTTACTTTCGCAAGCTGTTTCCGACTATATAAAGGAGCATTGTCTGTACGGACAGGAAACGGAAAGGCAGGTATAATGGGATTTATCGATAGTTTTTCCGACGCCGTAAACAAGGTTTTGGACAAAGCCGCAAGTCCGGAGACAAAAGAAGCCGTGGATCGAGTAACCGAAGCGATAGGCGAAAAGGTAAATTCTTTTATCGACGGCATTTCGGGGTTCGCTCCCGATTTCGCTAACGCTCCTTCACACGCCAAGCCTTTGAGAGTACGTTTTCAAGAGTTGTATTTTTTTGACGAAAACGGAAAAGACTATAAAGTTAAAGCTTCTTTTTCCCTTTCGGGCGATTTCGTCGAGAGCAAGACCAATGCGGGTGAAATAGATGCGATTTATTTATACGTTCCGGATTGTAACGATATGTTCGTCCCATTTGAGTCAAACGAGGCGCGTCCCTACTTTATGATAGCGCCTGATATCGACGAGGTTTACTGTTCCGTAAAGGAATACCTTGAATGCGGAAAAGTAAATTCGGCGATATGGCTTCAGCCCTCGGATCATCCGAATATGCTGTTTCGGGCGAAGTTTGAATATTACGGAGATTACATGGTGATGTACGGATATCAAAGAAGAGACGGTTCGCCGGGAGGAATGTGTCTTGTCTACAAAAAAGCCATAGACGGAAGCGTCCTGTGCGGAAAGCTGCTGACGCAGCTTGAGGAAGCGGCGGAAAGCTACCGCGAAGAAAAGCTTGATATATAAGGGAGAAAAGAAAATGAATCCCGAACTGAGAAAATACGAACAGGTTATAAACACGCTGATGAAAAGCAGGAGATTTAAACACAGCGTAAACGTTGCGGAAATGTGTCTTACACTTGCGAAAAAATTCGGCGGTGACGAAGACAAAGCTTACACTGCGGGAATACTCCACGATTGCCGTAAGGAAACGGAAAAAAGCGTTATGCTGGAGGAGATGGAAAGGAGCGGATATTATGTCGATCCGGTTGAACGTAACTGCGCCAAGCTTTGGCACGGTATAGCAGGGGCGTATTATGCGAAAAACGTTCTTGGAATAACCGATACGGACATTTTAAACGCCATACGTTTTCACACGGTGGGACGCGCGGATATGACGCTTACCGAAAAGATAGTGTTTTTGTCGGATATGGTGTCGGATGACAGGGATTATCCCGATGTTGAAAAATACCGCGCTGCGGTAATGGATGATCTTGACAACGGAATGTTTCAGACTCTCAGATGGTCAATATTGAAAACGGTAGGGGACGGAAACAGCATACCTGCTGCTACCTTGGAGGCATACACTTTTTACTCGAAGTATAAAAGAGGCAAGCTTTTGCCTTAATGTAAAAATAATTTAAAAAGGAGAAGCTATGACAGACGAAAATATCTTAAAAATTGCCGTAAAGGCAATCGACAGTAAGTTAGGCGAAAACATAAAGGTAATAAAGATAGACGAGCTGACTATTTTAGCCGATTATTTTATTATCGCCAACGGAAACAGCAACACACAGGTGAAGGCCATAGCCGACGAAGTGGAATTCAAGCTTTCCGAGGCGGGGCTTGAGCCGCATCGTACAGAGGGGTATCAAGGGGCGAACTGGATAGTGCTTGACTATGTTGATGTTGTGATTCATATTTTCCATAAGGACACCAGAGATTTTTACGATTTGGAAAGACTCTGGCAGGACGGAACGGAAATTCCCGCCGCAGACTTTCTTAAATAATATTCTTTATTATGAACAGTCTTTAGGGTGCTGAAAAAGCAGCCGAAAAAATTTTTGGAATAACTTTCAAAATAACTATTGACAATAACGAAAATTTTTTGTATAATGTGTATTGAGCTTAAAATGAAAAAAATATTTTTCGGGTTTTGTGCTCATTTTGCGTTATAGGTTGCATATTACCTTGTGTTCCGCCTTTTCCGCGGAGCATCAGCCCAACGGCAAAAGGAGGGATATAGATGGCAGAAGTTCGTCTCGGAAAGAACGAATCCCTGGACACCGCTTTAAAGCGTTTTAAGCGCTCCTGCGCGCGCGACGGTGTGCTGGCGGAGGTTCGCAAGAGAGAACATTACGAAAAGCCTTCGGTAAAGCGTAAGAAAAAGTCCGAAGCTGCCCGTAAGCGTAAGTTTAAGTAATTACGCCAAGCAATAAGTAAATAATGAAGCCGGATTCCGGCGGTTTTACTTACAACCGGTAAGCTAGCCTAAAGGCTGGCTTATTCTTTTTTATGGGTGAATGAAATGTTATTTAAACCTAAATGGTGGCTGAAAAGCGTTTTGGAAATTGATGAAAAATTTATAAAGGAAAATCATCTTCGCGGATTTATTTTAGATCTGGACAATACCTTGTCAATGCACGGAAGCCCCGCCGCAGAGCAGGGGGTCACGGAATGGCTGTGCGAAATGCGGGACTTGGGTATGAAGATGATGGTGCTTTCCAATAATACAAAAAAAAGGGTGGCTCCTTTGGCGAAGGAACTGGGGCTGGACTTTATTTCCTTCGGGTGTAAGCCTCTTACGGTGGGAGTCAGCCGCGCGCTCAGAAAAATGCGGCTTCCGAGAAAATCCGTGGCATTGGTGGGCGATCAGATATTTACCGATATAATCGGAGGAAATCTTCGGGGAGTAGGAACCGTTCTGGTAGAGCCGTTTCATCTTGAAGACAAGAGATCGTTTAAAATCAAAAGGAAACTTGAAAGTATGGTATTCAAAAGAGATTACTCAAAAATCCACGGTCAGAAGGGGAAAGAAAATTGAAAAAGTTGAACATCGCAAGCATGTTAGGACTGGGCTTAGTAATTGTTTTATTGATTTTTAACCTTATATTCCACTTTTTGCCCGATTGGGGGGTAACATTGGTGGATATTTTCGCTGTACTTTGTATGACGGTTAACACCTTTGTCACGGTACGCCGGAATAAAAAATAGGCGGACGTGAAGCGCTTTATATATTATGTTGTCGAAAACCCGTTATTTGCTCGCGCAAGCGAAAAGCCTAAAGGAAAGGATTTTTAAACTATGGCTGTTTCATTCGGCCCCGGCGGAAATTCCGAAAGCTTCGGGAAACGTAAATTTCCCGAAGAGCTTCCCGAATATTTAAGCCAAATGGGTCTTAACGCATATGAGATAGAATGCGGAAGAGGCGTTAGAATCGCCAAAAAGACCTACGAGCTGCTGCCCGGCATTGCCGTGGAGAACGATATAACCCTTACGCTGCATACGCCTTATTTTATCTCTCTGTCAAGCGAAAATGAGGATACACGGCTGGGAAGCCTGAAATATATAGAGGAATCGGCGGAGGCGGCTCATAAACTGGGAGCAAAAAAACTTGTGATACACAGCGGCTCCTGCGCCAAAATGACGCGTGAAAAGGCGCTGTCCTTAGCTTCGGACACTCTTTCGAGGGCGCAGAAAATGTTAGACGAAAAGGGATTGTCCGATATAATACTCTGTCCCGAAACAATGGGAAAAATAAATCAGCTTGGCACGCTGTCGGAGGTTATAGAGCTGTGCGGAACAGACGAAAGGTTTCTCCCCTGCGTGGATTTCGGCCATCTTAACGCCAGAACTCTCGGAGGGATCAAAACCAAAGAAGATTACGCCGCCATGCTTGACGAAATCGAGAATAAACTGGGATTCGAGCGGCTAAAGCGTTTTCATGTTCATTTCAGCAGGATAATGTACACGGCGGGGGGAGAAAAGGCTCACCTTACCTTTGAGGACAAAGAATACGGCCCTCAGTACGAACCTTTAATGGAGCTGTTCTGCGAAAGAGGGCTTGAGCCCACTGTGATTTGCGAAAGCGCGGGAACTCAGGCGGAGGACGCCGCAGAAATGAAAAAATACTATGAAAGTCTTAAAAAACAATAACGGGAATATTAGAGGAAAAGGAAATGAATATCTTAATAATAAATGGCCCCAATCTTAATCTTCTGGGCAAAAGAGAGCCGGGCGTATACGGCAGCGACAGCCTGTCGGACATACAGAGTGAAATAGTAAGTCTTGCCAAAGAGCTTGGCGTGGACGTTGAGTTTTATCAGAGCAATCATGAAGGCGGTATTATCGATGTACTGCACAACGCTATGGACGAAAGCGACGGGGTTATACTGAACGCCGGAGCCTACACCCATTACAGCTATGCCATAAGAGACGCCATAGCCGCCATAAGGATACCCGTTATAGAGGTTCATATAAGCAATATACACGCACGGGAGGAGTTCAGGCATACCTCCGTAATCGCTCCCGTTTGTAAGGGAAGTATTGCCGGCTTCGGAAAAAACGGCTATCTTCTGGCGCTGAGGGCGCTGGTAGAAATTGTTGAAAAAAACGTATAGGAAGAAAGGGCATTTAAAATGAATATTGACAATGTGATTTCGTGGCTTTCAAGCGAGCATGACGCGGCGCTTATCACTTCGGAGGTATCCAAAAGATACCTAACCGATTTCGGCTCGGAGGACGGCACGTTACTGATAACAAAACAGGGGGCGTATTTTATAATAGACGCTCGTTATTTTGAACACACCGAGCGTCAGGTCACGGATCCGCTGTGCAAAGTAATACTCCAAAAAGAGTTGTACGACCAGATAGGTGAAATACTCAGCGCCCAAAAAATACAGAATATTTATATCGAGGACGAAATGCTTACGGTTGCGCAGCTTTCCGCTTTTAAAAGAAGATTCAGCGGCATAGGCTTTGACAGCTCCAACCGATTTTCCGATTATATGAAGCAGATGCGCATTATAAAGACCGATGAGGAAATCGCCTGTATAACAAAGGCTCAGAGAATCGCGGAAGCGGCTTTTACAAAACTTCTTTCAAGCATGAGAGTGGGTCAGACGGAAAAGCAGATTGCGGCGGCTCTTGAATTTATGATGCTCAATCTCGGCTCGGACGGCGTATCTTTTCCCACAATCGCGGCTTCAGGCGTAAATTCCGCTTGTCCTCACGCGGTACCTACCGACAAGCCCGTTCAGGAGGGTGATTTCCTGACGTTGGATTTCGGAGCGACTTATAAGGGCTATCATTCGGATATGACAAGAACGGTGGTTTTCGGAAAACCCACCGATGAAATGAAAAATATATACAACGCCGTATGGGGCGCAAATACCGACGCTATCAAGGCGATAAGAGCCGATATTTCCTGTAAGCTGGTAGACAACGTTGCCAGAAGCACATTGGATGCGTGGGGATACGAGCAGTATTTTACACACGGACTTGGGCACGGAGTGGGTCTCGAAATACATGAGGGGCCTTCCGTCAGCAATCGGAGTGGAACGACGCTTCGCGAGGGTATGATCATCACTATTGAGCCGGGGGTATATATTCCCGGAAAATACGGGGTGAGAATAGAGGATATGTGTGTTGTGACAAAGGACGGCTGCAATATTATAACCGAAACGCCAAAGACACTGATTTATATCTGATTTTTTGTAGGGGTAAGCAAAATGAGCGAACGGACAAAAGTGATTGCGTATAAAATCGATCCGAACAAACCTGTAATAGCGCTGACCTTTGATGACGGGCCCAATACGGGAACTACCTGTGAGGTGTTGGATCTTCTGGAAAAATATATGGTGCGAGCTTCGTTTTTTGTGGTGGGAAACAATATCACTCCCGAAACGGAGGGCGTTATAAAAAGGGCGTATGATTTAGGCTGCGAAATAAATAATCACTCAAAAACCCATTCGGTTATGCCGGATATTAGCGCCGGTGAAATCATGGAGGAGACGGCTTACGTTTCGGAACAGGTAAAGAGGATAACGGGAAAGGACACGGTTTTTTTCCGTCCTCCTTATATAGCGGTAAACGACGTTATGTTTGAAAACATAGATATGCCGTTTATAGCGGGAATCGGCTGTAACGACTGGGAAGAAGAGGTTACGGCGGAAATGCGGGTGACCAGGATAAAAGAACAGCTTCACGACGGAGTGATAATACTTCTGCACGATGCGGAGGGAAACTCCAAAACCGTGAAAGCGCTTGATACGCTTATTCCTTATATGTTGGAGAAAGGATATCAGTTCGCAACCGTAAGCGAATTGTTTGAGGCTAAGGGCGTTGAAATCAGGGGAGACGACGTTACATTGTATAATGAGGTTTTGTAAAGACGTGGGTTTGATGTTGAATCTATACTAATACTAACCCCATTTTAAACTTTTGGATTAGTATTAGGGCGTATCTGAAAACTAAGCAATTTTGTGCAATTTCGCTAAATGCGTGTCGATTTCAAGGAAAAAAGCGCAGGAATACTAAAGTATTTCGAGCATTTTTGACGCAGAAAGCGTCCGCAGTTAGCAAATTGCGACTTTTCAGATAGCCCATAGTATAAGAGACATGAGAATGGCAGAAATTATATCTTGCCGAAGATAAGATCTTGATTCAAAAAAACACTTCCTTTGTTCAAATTTTTTGTTGTTTTTTCTTATTTACATAAACGCGAAAAAGATATATAATTTTATCAGTACAACAAAAGGATAGTGATAAAATGGTAACGGATATGAGCAAGGGCATTCCTTGGAGAGTGCTCCTGAATTTCAGTCTCCCCCTTCTTTTAAGCGCGGTATTCCAACAGCTATACAATATGGCGGACACGGTAATTGCGGGAAGATGTCTCGGAGAAAGTGCCCTCGCGGCGGTAGGCTCATCTTTCCCCATTACCATGATTTTTATGGCCTTTGCATTGGGTTCCACTCAAGGGGCGTCGGTGGCGATAAGTCATCTTTTCGGTGAAAAAAAGCTTGCCGAAATGAAAACAGCCATTTTCACAACCTATATTTCCATAACCGCCCTAAGCCTGATTTTAACGGTTTTCGGCGTTATTTTCTGTACTCCGATGCTTGAAGCCATGAACACCAACGCCGATATAATGGCCGACGCCGCCGATTATTTAAGAATTTATACCTTGGGTCTGGCGTTCCTTTTTGTTTACAATATAGCGACTTGTGTCTTTTCTTCGCTGGGAGATTCAAAAACACCGCTGGTTCTGCTGGTTTGTTCCTCGGTGGGCAACATAATACTGGATCTTGTTCTGGTGGAAGGTTTTGACATGGGAGTGTGGGCGTTGGCTCTGGCTACTCTTATTGCTCAGGGTGCAGCCTCCGTGGCAGCGACGCTTATATTGTTTTCCCGTCTTAAAAAAATAGAGACCTCCAAAAAGCCGCGGATATTTTCCGTAAATGCTCTCGGAAAAATTTCCCGTCTTGCGGTTCCCGGAATATTTCAGCAAAGCTTTGTATCGGTGGGAAATCTGTTTGTACAGAGTCTTGTAAACAGCTTCGGCGATCCTTCGGTGGTTGCGGGATTTGCGGCGGTAAGCAAGATAAACACTTTTTCCGTCACCATGATTGTGACTCTGGCGGGCGGAATTTCCAATTTTACTGCCCAGAATATAGGCGCTGGAAAGCCCGAAAGGGTTAAAAGCGGCTTTAAAGCGGGAATGATAATGAGTGAGCTTCTCGCAGTGATCTTGTCGATTATATCGGTAATATTCAGTTCTCAGCTTATGGGGCTTTTCGTGGAGCAGCCTACCGATACCGTAATTTCCACCGGAGTTGATTTTCTGACAATAGTTTCTCCTTTCCTGTTTACGGTGACGGCGAAGCTAGTTGCCGACAATGTACTGAAAGGGTCGGGCACAATGGTATTTTTTATGATTTCAACCTTTACCGACCTTATCCTCCGTGTGGGACTCGCCTATATTTTCGCCGATTTTATGGGCGTGACCGGAGTATGGTGGTCATGGCCGCTTGGATGGGGTATCGCTATGGTGGTGTCACAGATTTTCTATCATATGGGGCTGTGGAAAAGAAAACACAGCATTTAGGGGGAATAAATGGAAAAAATCCGCGACATCCTGATAATAGGAGGCGGCGCGTCGGGTCTTGCCTGTGCCGTATCCGCTTCATATACCGTCGGGAATCTTGACATAGTTATAGCCGACCGTATGCCAAAAGTGGGAAAAAAGCTTTTGGTAACGGGAAATGGCCGCTGTAACCTCAGCAATGTTAATGTGTCCGAAAAGTTTTATCACGGAACTGTGGACGTCAGCCCTCTAATTTCCGAGCTTCCGGATATCCGTCCTTTTATGGGAACAATGGGCTTGTTTACTTACGCGGATACTGCGGGAAGAATCTACCCGCTGCCCAACACAGCCGCATCTGTCAGCGATGCGCTGAGATTTGCCGTAAGAGCAAGAGGCGTCAGCGTTCTCACCGACTGTGACTGTTCGCATATAAAAAAGACCGGCGGGCACTTTTCCGCAGTCACAAGCCTTGGAGAGATAAAAGCGCGAGCAGTGGTTTTAGCCTGCGGCGGTATGGCTGCGCAGGTTCACGGAAGCAACGGCAGCGGTTTTAAATTGGCGGAATCAATGGGACTGGAGCTTAACCGCCCCTATCCCGCTCTTTGTCCGCTTACCGCCGAGGGCACAAAGGGCTTGGAAGGATTAAGGGCAGCCTGTAAGGCGGAACTTGTATGTAACGGAAAAACTTCCGCATCGGAGCGCGGAGAGGTACAGTTTACCAAAAGCGGTCTTTCGGGAATTTGCATTTTCAATTTATCCGCCTGCTTGAATAAAGACGGCTGTTCCATAAGGCTTGACCTTGCCCCCGATTATTTGATGGGGGAACTGAAAGCCATGTTGTCCTCGGCGGTAAGGTTAAGGAGCGGCTGTGAGGTACAGGACTGTTTCACCGGTATATTTGCAAGGCAGCTTGTACTTTATCTCCTTAAAAGGACAGGAATCGCACCGACAAAATACGTCTCGAAGCTTTCCAAAAAAGAAATAGCTGTTTTTGCTGAAACGGCAAAGGGATTATTCTTTAAAATAACAGGCAAAAGTGATTTTGCTTCTGCTCAAGTCACCGCGGGCGGGATAAAGGGTAAAGAGATAGATACCGACTTTATGGCAAAAAAGGTCAAGGGGCTGTTTCTTTGCGGTGAAATATTGGATATATGGGGCTGCTGCGGCGGATACAACCTTCATTTTGCCTTTGCCTCCGGTATAAAAGCGGGTAAAAGCGCGGCAAATTTTTTGCGGTGATTTGTTCTCATATAACCGTTGCCTAATATCTCCCACTGAAATTCCGAATTGCTTAGTAATCCAGGCAGCTTCTTAAAGCTGCGATTGAATAATTTTTGTATTGTGTAAAGGTATTCCAGATGATTAAAATAAATTCGCTGTCCATTCCCCTTAAATATAATGAAAATACCGTAAAAACTGCCGCTGCCAAAGCGATAGGCAAAAGCGCCGACGGTATAACCAAAATAATAATATTGAAAAAATCCATCGATGCGCGTAAAAAAAACAATATACATTATGTGATGACAGTGGCGGCGGAGGTTAAAAACGAGAACGCAATTCTAAAAAAATGTAAAAATACAGAAAAATACATTTCCTATTCCCCAATTTCCGTTCCCAAAATCCGCCTTTCAACCCGTCCGGTTGTTGTTGGTTTCGGGCCTGCGGGTATATTTGCGGCTCTGATACTTGCCGAGGCGGGAGCAAGGCCGATAGTTCTCGAAAGGGGCGAAGACGTGGACACCCGTAAGAAAAAGACCGACCTGTTCTGGCAGAGCGGCATTCTTGACGAGGAATGTAACGTTCAGTTCGGAGAAGGCGGTGCGGGCGCTTTTTCAGACGGAAAGCTAAACACCGGTACTCACAGCCCCCTTATTCGGCAAGTGCTTAAGGAATTGGCAGATTGCGGCGCTCCAAGCGAAATCTTATATCAGGCAAAGCCTCATATAGGCACCGATAAGCTCCTTGTTACAGTAAAAAATATAAGAGAAAAAATAAAGGCTTTGGGCGGTGAAGTTCTGTTTGGTGCTAAGCTGTGTGATTTTGAATCAAAGAGCGGAAGACTTGTTTCCTGTACCTATGTGAAAAAAGGAGAAAAGTACGATGTTGAGACGAATAATCTTATTTTAGCTACGGGGCATAGCGCGAGAGATATTTTCCGTACTCTTCTTAATAAGGGAATAGAGGTGGAACAAAAGGCTTTTTCAGTGGGAATGAGAATAGAGCATCTTCAAAGCGAGCTTAATCGCTCCATGTACGGTGAAAACGCTCCCATTGAACTGCTTCCGCCCGCCGATTACCGTCTTGCGGTACATTTGGAGAACGGAAGGGGAGTTTATACCTTTTGTATGTGCCCCGGCGGAAAGGTGGTGGCTTCGGCTTCGGAAAATGAAACGATAGTCACCAACGGAATGAGCTACTACAGCCGCAGTGGTGAAAATGCCAACAGTGCGGTTTTGGTGGGAATAACGCCGGAGGATTTCGGCAGCAGCTTTCCTCTTGCGGGAGCGGAGCTGCAAATTGAAATAGAAAAGGCGGCCTTTGCAAAGGCAGGCGGTAAATATTTCGCTCCCTGTACCACCGTGGGAAAGCTTTTAGGCGAAATATCGGATTTTGAAATAGGTAAAGTAAAGCCCACCTATTTGCCCGGTACCGCTTATGTAGATCCGAGGGAATATTTACCGGAATATGCGGTAGAATCCATTAAACAGGCATTGCCAATGTTTGCCACAAAAATAGCATGCTTCGGCGATAGAGAGGCGGTATTGACCGGACCCGAAACAAGAAGCTCCTCACCCGTAAGAATAACAAGGGGGGAAAGCCTTGAAAGCGTGTCGTTGAAAGGAATGTATCCCTGCGGCGAGGGCGCGGGTTATGCGGGCGGTATAATATCCTCGGCGGTGGACGGCATACGCTGCGCCATGGCGATTTTGGAAAAAGGGCTTTAAAAAAAGTTTTGATAAAAGCGTATTGAAATTTCATTCACCCTTTTAAAAGGATGAAATCACTTGGAAAAGTATGCTCCGAAAAGGGTGAATTGTAAAACAGTCAGATGGAATGTTTTTAAGGGGTAAGCAATGCAAGAGAGGGCATCCCGCTTTTATTGTAAGCAGTAATTTACCTTTGGGAGTTATCCCAAAGGTAAAGGCTTTTACATATGAAGCACTATTAACCAATTAAAAATCATTTTTCCAATTTTTAATTGGCTAATAGTATATGCACTCACCTTTCGTACATAATAAAATCGAAAGGAAGGTGTTTTTATGCAGCTTGAAGGCTCAAAAACTCTTGATAACTTAAAAACCGCTTTTATAGGGGAAAGTCAGGCGCGGAACAAGTACAATATCTATGCCGAAATTGCCAGAAAAGAAGGATATGAACAGATTGGTGATATTTTTGACATGACTGCTCACAATGAGCGGGCACATGCCGAACTGTGGCTGTCGCTTATGAGCGACGGAATACCTCAGAATACCGCAAAGGCTTTGGAAAATGCGGCGGGAGGCGAGCGCTACGAATGGACGGAAATGTATGCGGATTTTGCCAAAACCGCCCGACAGGAGGGCTTTGACAATATCGCCGCGCTGTTTGATATGGTGGCAGCAATTGAAAAAGATCATGAAGCAAGATATAATTGCTTTCTTGATCAGTTAAACGGGGGAAAGGTATTTACCAAAGATGGGGAAGTAGTATGGGTTTGTCGTAACTGCGGCCATCTCCATACCGGAAAAAATGCGCCCCTTGTATGTCCGGTATGTAAACGGAAGCAGTCGTTTTTTGAAGTAAAGAACGGAAAAGTACAATAAAACGTACACATTTAAGCGGGGTTGGTTACGTAATTGTATCTATCCTATAAAACGGACAAATATAAAAAGATGTTTTTTGTGAAAAATACCGATAAAAAACAGCTTGACCGATGTAGGTCAAGCTGTTTTACGCTTTTTAATAGCGTTGCTACCCTTAAAACGTCTTACGACGCTGCATAACTTCTTCAAAAAAGGTTATGGCTCAGGGTGGTTAGGAGAGTGATAGGATAATGTTATTCACCCTTCTGCTTTGCGAAGCACTCACTGCAATATACAGGTCTGTCATCACGGGGCTGGAAAGGAACCTTGGCTTCTCCGCCGCAAGCTGCGCAAACAGCGGTGAACATTTCCTTGTTTCTTCCCGCGTTCTTTCTTGCGTCACGGCATGACTTGCAACGCTGAGGCTCATTTACGAAACCCTTTTCAGCATAAAATTCCTGCTCGCCTGCCGTGAAAACAAATTCAGCTCCGCAGTCCTTGCAAATAAGTGTTTTGTCTTCGTACATTCTGTTATACCTCGCTTAAAAAATTTCCGACCTCGGACGGATTCGAACCGACACCTTTGAATAAATGAATAAACAACGCTCTTTAACTTAAGCTACCCGGTCATATAAAGGAGCAATCAAAATCTGTTCCCTAATATAATAAATAAAATGAATGGGATCAGCATTAAACGCTTTTCCGAAAAAGCAGATTTACCACTGCATAATAAATGTCTATTTATCGGAAAAAAGAAAAATTATTGCTCCATGTCCTTAAAGCAATTGCGAAGCTTTGCTTTTGCCCTTGTTATTGCATTATCCACCGATTTGGCGGATATTCCCAGTTTTTCCGCAATCTGAGTATAGCTGTACGCGGAAATGTACAGATAAAAAACCTCACGTTCTCTTTCGGAGAGAAGCTCGTCCACCTGCTTCAGCATTTCGTTGTTTTGCTCTTTCAAAATTATCAGATCCTCTGTTGCGGGATTTCCGTCGCTTATCTCTTCGAGAAACGATTCGTCAAGCGGCGTCGCTAAAAGGGAATTTGCAGAGCCCTTCGCTGCCGCCGAACGCATCTTGTTTGAGATACAGGCGGAAGCAAACGCGGCAAAGGAACCCTTTTCGGGATTATATGATCTTATCGCGGACAATAGTCCCAAAAAACCTTCAGATACCAGATCGTCACTTTCAACGCGAGAATTTTTAAAGCAGGAGGCTTTAGCCTTGATCATAGGCATATATCTGCGGATAAGCAATGAGGTATATTGGTTATGTTCGGACGTTACGCCTTCCTGTTCGGCTTTGGCAGCATCCAGCAAAAGTTGTTCATCGGTCATTCCGATTCCCCTTCGGTAGTCTAAATTATAACACTAAAAGTATGCAGAGTCAACTAAAATATAAAATATTGTGAAATTTTGTTAGTTTTATCATAAATTGTAATAAAAAAATTATGAATTATTTACTTTATTTTTATGTATTTGCGGTGATTATATGCCGCTTATAGGCTTCTCGACCTGTTTTGAACAGGTTCCCACCATGACAGTCTATGGCGACTATCAGTGGAAAATTTCGGATAAATATTTTTTTAACGCTTTCGCATCCCAAGTCTTCGAAAGCTACTACCTCACAGCTTTCGATACATTTACATGCCAGCGCCCCCGCGCCGCCAATGGCGCAGAAATAAACAGCTTCGTTGCGTATTATTGCTTGAGAAACCTCATCGCTTCGTTCTCCTTTTCCTATCATTGCCTTCAAACCCATATCCAGCAGCTTTGGAGCATAAGGATCCATTCTCCCGGAGGTAGTGGGTCCGCAGGAGCCTATGGCCATTCCTTTTTTGGTTCCCGTAGGGCCGGCGTAATATATGGCGGCGTTATCTATTGGAAAAGGAAGTTTTTTCCACTCGTTTATAAGCTGAAAAAAGCGTTTATGAGCAGCGTCGCGTCCCGTATAGATATATCCGCTGAGTTCTACCTTATCCCCCGCTTTTAATCGGGGAGCAATTTTTGCAAGTTCCGTTGTATCCGCATTCATTTATTTTAGATATTCCTTTCTCAGAATCTGTATATAGATATATTCATTGTATTAAAGCATTCTCGAAAAAGAGACGTCGGTGCTCATATCGTCCTCGTCGTCCGATTCGGCGGCAAGAAAAGAAAAATCAAACAGATCATCGTTCTTTCCATCGTTATTGTCGTCTGCATTTTCCTTGTTGAACAATCCCGCCGCATCCATGACCGCCTCAACGTCTTCCGCTTTGATTCCAAGTCCGTCGCTTCTTTCGCTGTCGTCGGATTCGGTTACAAATATTTCACTAAAAGACTTAATTTCCTCATTTTCACGCTCTTTAAGCATTTCTCCGAGATCATCGGTACTTTCGCCCGGATTTATAACTATATCGGACAGTGTAAGCGCATTCAGATCATCACCCTTTATTGCCTTTAGCTCATTTTCTGTGATCAGGAAATCTTTTTCGTGAGCGGGCTGTGCGAGAAGCTTTTCAAATTCATCATCCGAAAGATTGTATGCGGTCGTTTCCTCCGCCAATAAAGCACTCAGATCGTCGTCCATTTCGATTTTCGGTGAATATTTTTCGTATTTTAAGGGCGGAACCTCCTCTTTTTTCTTAGTTGAAGCGGGGGCGGCGGAAAAAACAGAGTCGCTATCTTTGGTAAGAAGCTCGTCAAAGCCTTCAAATGCCGCTTCTTTTGCTTTGGGTGCAGTCTCACTGTGTTCGGGCGAAAACCTGTTAGCCTGTTCGGCAGTGGCTGTTGTGCCGATGTTTGAGGCGGTTTCGGAAACCGTCTTTCCGAACGTTATTGATTCAGGCACAAAATCATTTTTAGTGTCTGTGGTATTTTTGAGGGAGTTTTTAACATCTGATTCCGATCTTTCGGGCAAGGGTTCAGCCAAAAGTTCAGATGGAATTTCCGACAGGGACTTATCGTTTTTTTCCGAAGAATCGAACTCTTTTTCAGGCTGAATTTCACTTATGTTAGCGTTGTCTCCGAAAAATTCGCCCTTCCAGCGCTGTTCCATTTCCTCAAGGGTTTTTTCCACCGAACCGCTTATAGTGCGAAGTTCTCTGGTGAACTGCATATATGCCTTGGCGGCGCGCGCTCTTATTATTCCGTCGGAATTGTTTTCGGAGGTGGCGGCAGAAAGCTGACTGCGGAGAGAAGCTATTTTTTCCTTGCTTACTCTCAATTCATCTTCAAGCTCGTTTATACGGTTCTGCTGCTGCTTTAGTATCTGATTGCGCTCGCTTAGTTTCTCACCCCACAATTTTTCACTTTCGGCGCGTATTACCTCACGTTCGTGCTTCAGTGCGTCGTTGGAAGCGGCGGGATTTTCCAGAGCGGAGGACAGCTTCTGCTCGAATTCCTCCTCCATTGTCTTCATTTTTCTTCTTAGATTTGCGATGTACATGTTTACATCGTTTTTATCAAAGCCGAAAGCAACCGTTTTAAAACCGTCGCTTGATTCCGGACCGGAAATTTTTTTCGATGATGCCATAATTACCTCCAAAGTATTGCTCCTCAACGACATCTTGCCGCGGACTAGGAAAAATCAAGATAAAAAAGCGCAGCAATATGTGTATATCGCCGGCATTTTTGACAAAGAGGCCTTTCATTTGCGGCAGTATCGCCGGCAGGATTTCACATGGTGAGCAATAGTATACTTTATCAATATAATTATACCAGTGAAGGCTTTTAAATGCAATAGTGATATTTCCTAAAAAAGAGTCCGTTTTTTTTAGCACGGTTTGTTAAGGGAATTATTGGCGGAGAGACCGTTTCAAATCAAATTCCACAGGCTTAAACGGATTGTAAACCAAATATCCTTTGCTGTTGGCCAATCCAATCATATAACCTCTGCCGGATGTCCCATGCCTATTAGACGGCAAGTTTTTATGAGACTTTGCATACAAAGTTTATTCGTCTCTCGGTTTAGTTGGGGATAAAAATCCCACATTGAATTTCTGAATCGTTTAGCAACTCCGGCAGCTTGTTTAAGATGCACTTTAATTTGTTTCCTGTCTTATATAAGAACCTGTCCACATAGGAATTGGCACGCGTCTTTTCGGCATATTTTGCCCATGACTGCGTTTCGTCATTTGCTTTGCTGTCGGCGTCTCCTTGTGCCGCCTTTGGGCAAATGACTGAGCACATTGTGTGATAAAATTTCTTGACTTGCTTTTACTGCAATCCGGCCTGCGAAATTTTGCCTTGTACTCGGCAAAATCTGCTTGAAAATCCACGCACAATTCCTATGTGGACTGGTTTTAAATTTAGTATAAGCCTTAAAAAGCGGTATTACAGTATTATGTAAAGAGCTTGTGTTTTCTTGGTGTCTTTCGTTTTATATTTTCTTTCTAAAACGATATTTTGTAATTTATATTGTTGAATGAAAGAAGTACATGGTGCAAAAAAATTTTTTGCAAAAAGACTTGTAACCAAGTCAAATTTAGTGTATAATGTAATATATATGAGAGTGTATCTGCATTGAACGGAAAGATAAAATCACCGGAACAAGTTTTTTTGAGGCTGCAAAAGCGGTAGCGACAGCTTACTCCAATGTGAATACTTCCATATGAAATTTTCTTCGTCAAGTCAGGAGGGAATACAATGCACGAAAAAACAATGACCTTTTCGGTGCGCGACGAGCGTGAATCCGAAATGAAGGAGATACTTTGCACAGTTTATGAGGCTTTGAAGGAAAAGGGATACAATCCCATAAACCAGCTTGTGGGATACATTCTTTCCGAGGATCCTACTTATATTACAACTTATAAAAACGCCCGCAGTCTTATAAGACATATCGACCGTGACGAGCTGCTTCAATCTTTGGTCAGAAACTATCTCGGCGAAGAGTAACCTCCAATATGTGACCGACTGATACTCGGTCATTTTTTTTGAAAAAAGAATAATTTTACAGTAATTTAATAAGCATAAAGCGGCATTATTTCAGCAAAATATTGACAGACAGGCAATCCGAATGCTGTTCTTATTCTGTTATATGGTATCTAAGAAAATAATACGTCATCGGGTTGAGAGAGCAAATCACTCAGATGAGCCGGCGACTAAAAAGGTTTGTCATTTGAAGAGAAAAATAACGCGTAATACTAATTTTAATTGCCGATATATTGTGTTATTTTCTTTGATTGCTGTAATTTCCGATAGACTGCAAATTTTGTCTGTACTCTTATTGGAAATTAGCTTGTCAAGCTAAGCTGAAAGGATATGTTTTTTATGAAAATAAAAGCCGTGCTGCTTTCTTTGATCATAATGTCGGGTATGATGCTTTCGGGATGTTCCTTTGACGAAAACGGAGCCGCTCCGGGGGAAACGGAAAATGATTCCCGGAGCGAAACTGAAGGTATTCCCGACGAGGACGCTTTAAACGGACTCAAAACCGCCGACGCCGAGGCGGAGAGGATCGGCGTTCTGTCTTTAACCGACGTTTCTTGCGTGTCAACCGCCGACAATACCCTCATAGGGTGGGGACTCGGACGTGACAAGGACGGACTTGACCGTCCCGTGGACGCTGTTAAGGCGCAGGAAAAATACGGCGAACATTCCGCTTTGTTTATTGATACCTCTGAAGAAAAGCGCATTTTTCTCACTTTTGACGAGGGCTATGAAAACGGTTATACGGGCGCAATTCTCGATACTTTGAAGCAAAAAGGGGTTAAAGCGGCGTTTTTTGTCACTTATGATTACTGCATATCCTCTCCGGATTTAGTGGAGAGAATGATAGCGGAGGGTCACATTGTGGGTAACCACAGTTACACTCATCCCAGCTTTCCGTCCTGTTCCGATGAGGAAACGCAAAAAGAAGTTATGACGCTTCATGACTACGTTAAAGATAATTTTGGGTACGAAATGAAATTTTTCCGTTTTCCAATGGGAGAATTCAGCGAAAGAACCCTTTTGCAGCTTGATTCCATGGGCTACACAAGCGTTTTCTGGAGTTTCGCCTATAAGGACTGGAATCCGGACAGTCAGCCTTCCGCGTCGGAAGCCTTGGAAATCGTGACCAGTTCTGTTCACAGCGGAGCGATATACCTTCTCCATGCCGTATCAAAGGCCAATTCCGACGCTTTGGGAGACATAATCGACCGTTGGAGGTCTGACGGCTATGAAATAGCGGACTTGAAACAATGTATAAATAATTAAAAAACGGAGGTAACTCTTTGGCGGAAACGTTTGTATATGTGACACTTATAGAGGGTATCACCGAGGAACAGCTTTCGGCTGCGTCCGAAGGACTCCCCGAATGGCGCAAAGAGTGTATTAAAGGAAAAAGCCTTTTCGGGAGGATTGAGGGAACTTTTGCCTATCTGCTTCTAATGAAGCTTGTATCAGAGCGATTCGGTTTAACCGATACCGCTCGTTTTACATACGGAAAATACGGAAAACCATATTTTTCCGGTATCAATGTTTTTTTCAGTATCAGCCATTGTAAAACTGCGGTGGCGGCCGCCGCATCTCTCACTGAGATTGGTGCGGATATTATGGACAACAGGCCGATAAACGAAAAAATAGCGCTGCGTATATGCAGCGAAATGGAATTGGATAAATTCAATAGAGTGAAGGATAAACAGAGCTTTTTAAGGGAACTTTGGTGTAAAAAGGAGAGTCTTGTAAAAAAAAGCGGCATAGGCTTCAATAAAGGTTTTATTTCGGCGGATACGGAAAATTTTGACTTTTATGTGTTTACCGCCGAAAAATATACCGTATCCTTGGCCGCTGATCCTTGTGATACGGTAATTTTAAGTGAAATTCCGTTTTCCGAGCTGTTATGATATCGTTATTCGCTGTCATCATATTTCGTAAAATTCTCCTCTTCATTCGTTTTCGCGGATGAAGATTTATCAGATAAGCTTTCTCTCATAAAATATCGTAATCTGAGATAAGTTTCCTCGCTTATGACATGTTCCACTTTACAAGCGTCCAGCTCGGCTGTGGTTGGATTTACGCCAAGCTTTTTTATGAAGAACTCGCGTATCACGAGATGGCGGTCGTATACTTGTTTTGCCCGTTTAAGTCCTGTTTTGGTAAGTTTTATCTGTCCGTCTGCCGCCATCGTTATATATCCAAGCTCTTTTAGAATGCTCATTCCCTTGCTTACACTGGGTTTGGAATAGCCCATTTCGGTGGCGATATCTATTGAACGCACAAAGCCAGTGCGGTTTTGCAGAATATATATTGTCTCAAGGTAATCTTCGCCCGAACGCTGTATGTCCATATCCGATACGCTCCTTTGCTTTTATGGGCTGTCTGAAAAGTCACTTTTTGCATATTTTCTGCTGACTGCCGGTTCTTTTTTTGTCAAGAATGCTTGAAATATTACCGTATTTCTTCGATTTTTCCCTTAAATCGCTGTGCATTTAGCGAAAATGTACAAAATTACTTGGTTTCAGTAGGCCTCAATAAATTTATTTTAACATATTTATGCGGATTTTGCAAGGATTTACTGTGTTTTTAAACGAATTTATTTTTTACTATAATTTTTTTGAATTATTATGACGGAAAGAGGGAATAAAAATGTCGGAAGCCAAAACAAACGCCATGCGTATTCTCGAACAAAACAATATTGCCTACGAATCCCACGCATACCCTCACGGAAAAGAGGCGCCTGACGGTGAAACCGTGGCAAGGCTTTTGGGGCAGGATCCGGACAGGGTATTTAAAACGCTTGTTACCAAAGGGAAGAACAATTATTTTGTTTTTGTTCTGCCTGTTTTAAAGGAATTGAACTTGAAAAAAGCTGCGGCGGCTGTAGGAGAAAAATCCGTGGAAATGATTCCGGTAAAAGATATAAACAGGGTGACGGGATATATAAGAGGCGGTTGTTCTCCGGTTGGAATGAAAAAACAATATAATACGGTTTTTGCAGAGGAGTGCACGGTTGTTAAAAAAATCATTGTCAGCGGCGGAAAAGTCGGGATTCAGATAGAAACAGATGTATCTGAGCTTGTTAAATTGGTGGGAGGAATTATTAGGGATATCACTTTATGACTATTTATAGGACTTTTATTTGGTAAAAATGCAAAAAAAATCTTTTTTTCTGACTTTTTTTGCTAAAAACATTGACAAACGGCTTAAAACTCAGTATAATTCATATATATTACGTTTTACGGAGGATATTTAAAATGACAAAGGCAGAACTTGTATCAGCTATCGCTGAGAAGACCGAATTGACCAAGAAGGATTCCGAGAAGGCTCTGGCGGCTGTTGTTGATAGCATTACCGAAGCACTTAAAAAGGGTGACAAGGTTGCTCTGGTAGGATTTGGTACTTTTGAGGTAAGAGCTCGCGCAGCAAGACAGGGTATTAATCCTCAGACTAAGAAGAAGATCAATATCCCTGCAACAAAGGTTCCCGCCTTTAAGGCCGGAAAGGCTCTTAAGGAAGTTGTTGCAACGGTTAAGTAAAAAACATTTTAAATGAAAACGGACGCTTTTTTGGGCGTCTTGTTTTTTATTTCTTCCCTTTCAAAAAACTATTGCAAAAAATCAAAAAATGTGTTATTATATAGAGTAGTGTGATGGCTATAACCGCACAACACCGGATAACGCTTCGGCTGTCCGCTTGTATATAAAAATTATATCAGACTGCGCAAGTTTTTCTTTCGAGCGGCGGCTTTTATGTGTCAAATTTAACATTTTGACTGTGCAATCGGGCGGTAATAATTGTGCGATGTAGCCTGAAATCTGTTGAATATGGGATTATTCTCGCTTAAAAGGAAAGGAAACCAAATGAAAAATATAAAGAAAAGGTTTTTGAGCCTGTTTCTGGCGGGCTGTATGATATTTACCGGTACCGGCTGCAATGGCGGTGATACGGAAAATCCGGAGGAAAGCACCTCCAATACCGATTACGTGACAGTTACCGACGAAAACGGCGAAGCTGTTACCGATGAAAGCGGTCAGGTGGTGACTTCCTCTCTTACCGAACTCCCTCCGGAGCTTGAGCTTAAGGTTGGCTTTATATATTCTGGAACTGCCGGCGGCGATTCCGCAAGTGAGGTGTTTGAGTCCGCAAGAGCGGAAATAGAACGTTCGTTGGACGGTGCAAAGACGTGTTATGTGGAAAATGTCCTTGTTTCTCAGTTTGCTGATGCCACCGCCCAACTGGTAAATGCGGGTTGCAACGTTATAGTTGGTACCAGCAATCGCTTTGCCAATGTTATTCACGAGGAAGCGGAAGCCAATGACAAGGTTTATTTTATAAGCTTCGGTGGAGAAAGAACAAGATCGAATCTTGCCGTGTTTCAGGGTGAAATGTACAAAGGCTCATATGTCTGCGGTTTGGCGGCGGCGTTTAATTCGGACAGCAATATTTTAGGCGTTGTAGCCGATCCTTCCGTTATGTCGGTTTACAACATAGTGGATGGTTATATACAGGGAACAAAGGAGCTTAATGATAAGACTCATCCCGATATACGTCTTAACTGGGCATGGGGATTTGAGGATGAGGAGAACAAGAATGCGATAGACGACCTTGTGGCTCAGGGCTGCGACGTGATCTTTACCGCCACTTATTCAAAGTATGCCGTAGAGTATTGCGAACAGTTGGGCGTTAAGGTAATCGGTCTTGCTCACAATATGCCCGAACTTGCTCCCAATACATATCTTTCGGGATGTTATTACTATCTTTCCATTTTTCTGATAGATCAGCTTCGCAATGTCAGATATGCCATGGGCAAGATACCTACCGTCTATATGGGCGGAGTAAGAGAAAAGGCGGTTCGTATTATTGATTTCAGCGAAGCTTGCCGCGAGGGTACCGTAGAGATATGCGATGTTTTGTATCAGTTGGCCTTTGAAGAGAAAACCCTTATTTTTACAGGAGAGGTTAAGGATACCGAAGGCGTTGTTAAAATAGAAAAGGGTGCAACGCTCACCTCCGACGAAATCATAGGGATTGATTGGATATCGGATAATGTTTCCGTTCAAAAGAATTTCTGTTCCCCTCAGCTTGACCCCGCAGGATCCGATTTGATTGTACATGAATCTTTGCCCGATATAGATTAAATAACAACCGCATCCGAATAGGTTTACAAAGAAACAATCGCTTAACCAAAACAGAGAACGCTCTCACTTGCATTGCGTTCTCTGTTTTAAATTTAAAAGCTGAAATTCAATCAGTTTTTTTCGCACAAACCTGTATTTTATCCGAATTTTTAATTTTTACGGTTCATTTTTATCTTGGGAAAGTTTATTAAAATGAAAATCAGGCAATACTAACTCTGTTAATAAATACAAGAAAGGAAGTTAACAGATATGTCGACCGTAATTGTAACACAGGATAACATAAGCAGCGAAATTTTTCACAGCAGTGTTCCCGTTCTAATTGATTTCTGGTCTTCTCACGACCGCGAGAAAAAGGCTTATGCTTCTTTGGAGGAGATAAGTGAGGAAATGAAGGGGGTGGCTAAAATTGTCAGAATAAATGTTAACGACGAACCGGACATAGCATATCGTTTTAAGGTAAATCAAGTACCAACTATGCTTGTATACCGCGGAGGAGCCGTAACGGATACAATAGTGGGTCAGGCGGATAAGGGAACTATAAAGTGGCTGTTGGGGGATAGGGTGTGAATTATTTTCAAACAAGCCATAATACCTTTTTAAACTGTGGATTAGTGTTTTGGGTGCAATCCCATTTTAAACTGTAAGTATTACGTTAATTTAAAATGGGATTGATATTATACTAATTTCCGGTCAAAGATGACGAAAAAGCTGACTGTGCGTCTGCACGACAATCTTTGTGCGGTATTGCCTTAAACCAATATTTATCAAGTTGTAGATTTGATTAAATTACACCATAAGCATAATCTTTGTTCATCCATATTATTTTAACTTGACTAAAGATTAGTATTAAAGCGTATCTTAAACAAGCTGCCGGAATTGCTTTGCAATTCCGGCAGCGGTTATAATGCTTAAAAAATATCCAAAAACCTTATTCCTCAAGGAAATACGTCGCTTCCATATCCGCCGTGGCCATAGCAAAAGCCAACGGGTATTTTTCCAACGCGCTCCCAACTATATTGCTGTCTTCGCTTCCAGAAAAACCCATATGCCAACGTATAGCCATAGCTTCGTCACGGCTCAGCCGCATAAATCCGCTTATCATATAGACGGATTTTTCCCCGTGACCGTAAGGCAGCTTATCCTCAAACTTATAACAGGGAACCTTTTCCCATACGCCCTGATCATTTTTTACATTTCGGAAATCTTTTATGTAAACGTCCGTCTTACAGATATCGTGAAGCAGAGATACTATTGCCGTGGTTTCTTCGGAAAAGTTCAGCTTATACAGCTCCTTTACCCTTTCCCTTGCAAGATAATCAGTAAGACAGTTGTACACGTTTATGGAGTGCTGCGCAAGTCCGCCCTCATAGCAGCTATGAAACCGTGTACTTGCGGGAGCGGTAAAAAAATCGCAACGGCACAGATAATCCAACAGCTTGTCAGCGCCGTCTCTCTTGATGTTTTTTTCGTATATTTCAATAAATTCTTTTTTTATTTCGCTTGCAGCTCTTTTTTCCATATCAATAATCGCCTATCTCAATGGATTCGGGGAATATTCTTTCGCTTTCCTCTTTGTTAAGGAATGTGGTGCTTACATATCCCTGAATTATAGCGCCGTCGTCTACTGTTATGGTGGAAGCGCTTATATCCCCGAATACCACTGCGTCAGCCTTGAATTCCGCCTTTCCGGTGACTTCCACGTTGCCCTTTACCTTACCGTTTATTTTTGCGAAGCCCGAATTCAAGTCGCCGATAAGCAGGGTGTCTCTTCCTATTTCCACGTCGCCTTTAAGCTGAATATTACCCTGAACCTGAGATACCATCATATTTGCGTTGCTGCAAATAATATCGCCTATTATTCTTCCGTTAAGCTCTATATCCTTTGTGGTCTCCACATCTCCTCTTACATCACCGTCAATGCTCATATTGGCGAAAGAACGGACGTTTCCGTCAATTATGGTGTTTCTTGAAATAACGGTCAATTCGTTGTCGGGAGCGTCGCGGTAATCACGTTGACTTACATTGCCTATGGGATAAGAAGGCCTTCGGCCGTCACTGTTCTGTGGCTGCTGCCTTTCGCGGGGGTCGTAGCGCTGCTGATTGTTGTTGAAGCTTCGCACATTATAGTTGCGTTCGGATGCGCCGGAGACGTTTCGGTTGTCACGTCGGTCATAATTATCACTCTGCCTGCCATCGTAGCCGCGGCTGTCAAAACTTTCATCCTGATTGTTGTTATAACCGCTCTGAGGAGCATTGCTGTATGCACTTCGGCTGCTGTCGTAGCCTTCCCTCGGAGCGCCGCCGTATCCTCCCTGAACGTCATTCTGACGTTCTCCGTCTGGCGCATTTGAGTCTTGTCTTGTGTAAACGTCACTGCGGTCGTCCGCATAAGCCTGACCGTTGTATCCTCGATCATCGTAGGGGCAATCGCCGTATCGGTCTTGCCGTACGCTGTCATATGAACGGTCGTAATTATCGTTTCTTCCATCTGTAGGCTGCGAATCGTAATAATTATCGTCGCGCCGCGGAGCGTCGTTATAACCGCCGTTTCTGTTGTCCGCATATTCGCGATAATCGCTGCGGTTCCGATAACCATCGTTTCGTTCTCTTGAATAGTCACGGTTGGTAGTATCGTTATAACGATCCCTTCCTGTGCGGTATCCATCGCTGTCCGAAATGGGTCTGCCACCGTCGCGGGTGTTTCCTTGGCGGTATCCGTCGCCGCGGTCGTTGTACTGATCGGCTTCATTACGGTAATAAGGACGGCCTGTTCCCTCGGTAAAGCGGTCGTTGCCCGAAAAAGACGGATCGTTGTCCAGGGCTTTTTTTAAGCTCGCCACCTGGGCGTTTCTTTTTTTGTCATCCTCTTTCGTATTACCGGTAAGCTCTTTTACCGCCTGCGAAAAATTTTCCTTCAGTCCCATTTTAAACGGTCCTTTCATTTAAAAATTCGGTATAAAGCTGCGCTTAAAACCGATTAGCTTTATATGGTATGGTCATAAATTTTTCAGAAGACATAAATATACATCTTTATCATACAATAATAAATCCTTTTTGTCAAGAGAAAAGCCGAAAAAATATGGGGATTGCCAAAAATTTTATGTATTATGTCAATTAAAGGGCGGTATTTTTGTCGGTAAAGCGGGGAGCCGCATTGTGTTAACGCGGAACACTGCTTGTATTGTATTCTAAAAAGAAATATATTCACCCGTCTTATTATGAACAGGCGCAACGTTAAGCGTAAAATCTCTTTCGGTTTCAAGCCCCTCAGCCAAAAGCCTGTTTTTTACTGTTATATAAGCTAATTCGGGGGTATTGTTTTCTTGGCTCAGGTGTCCGAGAACAAGGTTTACCGTCCCCTTTTTTACAAGCTCCACGCAGAATTCCGCAGAATCGGGGTTTGACAGATGCCCGCTGCCGGAGGAAATGCGCGCTTTCAGATAAGCGGGGTAATTAGGGTTGCTCTTTAGTCTTTCCGGTTGATAATTAGCCTCGATAAACACGGTTCGGCATCCCGAAAGATGTTTTCTTACATCATCGGTTATATGGCCAAGGTCGGTGGCAAAGCCAAGCTTTTGTGCTCCGAAATCGAAAAGATAGCCTACGCTGGCTTCTACATCGTGTGGGGTAGGGAAACAGCTTATTTCCCCGTCAAAATCAATCTCCCTCAGCTCTTTCGTGCTTCTCAGATTGGCTGTGGAGGTTATGTGGCCGTGTTTTAAAAGGTAATCCAAAGTAGGTTCTTTGGCATATATAGGAATATTGGTGCGTTTTGTAAGCGTCAGAAGGCCTTTTATATGGTCGGTATGCTCATGAGTCACAAGAATCGCTTTAACGGAGTTTATATCCGCACCGATAGCGGAGAGGCCTTCGCAAAATGCTTTATAGCTGCATCCCATGTCGATAGCTATTCCCGTTTCCCTGGTGCCTATGTAAGTTGAATTTCCTTTGCTGGAACTGCATATTGAAAGAAGTTTCACGGTATTCTCCTTTTGTTTTTCGGGAGTGCCGGGTTTGTACAGCCTATTGTCCCGGATTAATCAAAATAATAAAACATTTTAAAATCGAGAAGCCCCTTTGTTGCTTTTTAGTCATCTTACTACAGACATCAATCGCATCGCAGACTGAGTGTTACAGAGTACTCAAGGCGATTGTATAAACATTGATTTTCATCCAACCGCAAAAAAGGTTTGCACTTTGCCGGAAAATCAGTGTAAATTTAAGGCAACACCGTACAATGATTGTGTGTGGATTGCGCCGTCAGGCGGTCATTGCGCGGTGTTGCCTTAAATCAAAGATGATTAAAAACACACCCAAACGCCGGCTTTAAATCAAAACCGGCGTTGGGAAGCTTCTCGATTTATATTATTTAAAGCGCTTTTCTCATTCCATCGGTAAATACCCTCTTTACGATATCCGCGCCGAGATTGCGCAGCTTTATTTCCATATCCTCATATCCGCGTTCTATATGATAAATGTCCTCTATTTCCGTGGTGCCTTCGGTGGAAAGTCCTGCTATGATAAGCGCGGCACCTGCTCTGAGATCCGAAGCCTTGACCGGTGCCCCCGTCAAATGCTCTACCCCTTCAATTATAGCTACCTTTCCGTCAACGGAGATATCCGCTCCCATACGCCTAAGCTCGTCCACATATCTGAATCGGTTGTCAAACATACTTTCCGTAACTATGCTGGTTCCCTTTGCCATTGTGAGAAGAGCGGTAAGCTGTGGCTGCATATCCGTGGGAAAACCCGGATGGGGCATTGTCTTTACGGTTGTTTTTTCGTATCTGTCCTGGCCGATAACCCGTAAATATTCGTCGTGTTCTTCTATTACAACACCTATTTTTTTGAGTTTTGAGGTTATAGGTTCCAAATGCTTGGGGATTATGTTATTTATGATAACGTCTCCCTTTGTCGCGGCGGCAGCTATCATATATGTTCCCGCTTCTATTTGATCGGGAATAATGGTGTATTCGGTGCCGTGGAGCTTATTTACTCCGCGTATTTTTATTACATCGGTGCCGGCGCCCATAATGTCGGCGCCCATAGAGTTCAGGAAGTTGGCGAGGTCAACTATATGCGGCTCCTTTGCGGCGTTTTCAAGAATGGTAAGCCCTTCGGCCTTGGATGCCGCCAGAATCGCATTGATTGTGGCGCCTACCGTTACGCGGTCGAAATAGATTTGAGTTCCCACAAGCTTGTCCGCTTTTATGTCAACTATACCGTGTTCGATATTGTAGTCCGCACCCAGCGCCTTAAAGCATTTAAGATGCTGATCTATGGGGCGGTCTCCCAGATCGCAGCCTCCCGGCATTGACACCCTTGCTCTGTTGAATCGGTTAAGCATGGTACTTAAGAAATAGTAGCTTGCTCTCATTGAACGCGCCATCTCGTAGGGAACTACCACATCGCGGATATGAGTCGCATCCACTCTGATAGTGTTTTTGTTGAGTATTTTTACATCGGCGCCCATTTCGGTCAGAATTCTGAGGTCAATTGATACATCGTTGATTTCCGGAACATTGTACAGGGTACAGGGACCGTCTGCCAGTATCGCAGCGGGTATGATGGCCACTGCGGCATTTTTTGCCCCGCTTATGTTTACGGTTCCCTGAAGTCTTTTGCCGCCGTTTATAATAAATTTATCCAATTTTAATGCCTGCCTCTTGTTTTATTTGAGGTTCACGAAGCACCCTTATTTTTGCGCCGCCAGTAGTACTGCCCGATTGTTATTGCAACAGCAAATTTTTACGGTTTTTTGAAAACATCATTCGGACATATTTTTTTTCATGTTTGTAATTTGAATAAAAAACTTTGTTAAAAGTACGTTTAAAGCGGTATCAAAAGAAATATACGGAATATCCCTTTTCAGCAAAAAATTTCGGAATCATCTGAACATTAGTAGTATTTCAAAATGTCACCAAGATATTATATCATAAACAAATAAAAAATGAAAGCAAAATTCAAAAAATCTACATATTAACCAACAAATTCCCTTAATAGAAAAATTTTTTCATCATTCAGTTAATTGATTTATTTGCTTTTCTATATCTACGGCTTTGTTTGAGTCAGCATACAATATATTGATGAGTGTCAGACAATATGCTTTAGGCCGCAGTGTCCGAGGGCACGGGTGTTTCTGTGGTGTCGAGCGTCTGATCGGTCTCTTGTGTTTCCACGATATTCTGAGTTTCGGGTACTGTGGTGGTTTCCGGCGCCGTGGATTCTCTTGTGGCGCGCGTGGCTCTTGTTTTTTCCTCGGTTGTTGTTTCCGCAGGGGTAATTCTTATTATTTCCACCGATTCTATGACAATATCGGATATTGGCTTTGACGCAATGCCGCTTGTGTCATCGGAATCGTTTCCGAATGCGGTTTCGACTTCGTTTATCGCTTTTAATGTGTTCCATCCGTCCACTACCTGTCCGAACACGGTATCCTCTCCGTCGTATTCGTAAATGCCGCCTACCTGTTGATAGCGTTCTTTAACTTCGGCGGGAATAGTGTTAAGCTTTGTGTAGTAGTCCTGATAATATTTTTTGTCATCAGGAAGCAGGCCGTTGACTATCTCCTCATTATCAAGATCGGCTTTAAGCTCGGCGGCTATTTCGTCAATGTTTACCGGCTCGCTGCTGTTTACTATGTAAAATTGACGGTAGTTGCCCTTAGTGTTTTTTGCCATACACACCGCTCCGTAATAGTGATTCATATACCTGTTTGTTTCTGTGCCGAAATATTCTTTGTCGGAAACATCTCCGTCATAGCCCGTTCCGGAAAGAGATCCGCCCTGTATTAATTTATCCTTAACGACGCGGTGTAAGGTTCTGTTGTCATAAAATCCAAGATTAGCGGTTTCTATAAATTTTTTCACCGCCTGCGGCGCGACCTGAGGGAACAGCTTTACGGTTATTTCTTCCTCGTAATCCTTGATTTTGATTACCGCGAAAATATCGTTTTCCTCAAGAGAAGCTTCTGCGGTGTTTCCCATAAAGGGCGTTTCCTTTGAACAGCCTGTCGAAAGAGTAAGACAGAACGCGGCCGAAACCGCAAAAACAATTTTTGTGATTTTATTCATGATAACTCCTTTTTAGGATCTTTGCGCTCCATTACGCGCAAAGCCGTAATTTGTCATTTAGAATATTCCGTTATTTCAACGTTGTAGACGATTATATCGTCGATTGGTTTATATGTCTCGGAATTATACTCGGCGTCCAGTATTTTTTCGAGTACGTCCATACCTTCCGCTATCTGACCGAATACGGTGTAGAACCCGCTAAGATTGGGAAGAGAGCCGTGTTCCACCCATGCGTCCACCAGCTCGTCGGGAAAAAGCTGTTCTCCGTCCCTTTTTATGCCTCTCAGATCGGCGATCTGCTCCTCGGTAAATTCCTCATAGGTGTTACAGAAAAAATACCTGCTGTCAAAATAACCCGTGCTGAGGGAATAAGCGCAGAGTGCTCCTTTAAAAGGCCATAGCTTAGGCGAGTATTCGTTTTCAATGAGCTTTCCGTCGTCTGTGGCGCCGGTTGCGCCATCGTTTGAGGAACCTGTGGCTACGAAGAGTTTTTCATAGTTTTCATATATTTTTGTGTTGTCGTAATATCCTTCGTTGGCGCGGTTGACAAAATTCTGCACCGCCTTCGGAGCGTATTCGGGGTAAAGCACCGCGGTAATATCACCCATAGAGGTTTTTATTACCGCCGCCATGCGGCCTTCCTCCGGCTCCTGAAGTTGAATAAGTTCCATTTCGGAGAAATCATAGTCCAGAACTGCACTTTTTGCACTGCCGCCAAACAAAGAGCAGCCCCCGAATAAAAGCGCCGAAGCGGTGATAAGAGAAAAAAACGCCGCGTTTTTTTTAAACGTCATATTTATTATCGTATCCTTTCAAGTCGTTACGGATTTTATTAAAAACCGGCATTGCTTAAAAACGCCCAATAATTTTTGTCATCCTGTTGAGCCGGCGGCAGCATTCAAATATGGAATAGAGTCAGCCGTCGATTGGGAAGTGTTGCCTCATATATATTATATAGATAAATTGTCCTAAAGTCAAGTGAAAAAAACGTAACGATTAGGCAATATTTTTTTAAGTTTTGCAAATATCGCGTTAAAATGGGTAATTACGCTTTTTTAATATTTGTTCCCTGTCTTGTTTCTTCTATTATATATCCTTCGGCGATAATTTGATCCCTGATGCTGTCGGCTAAAGTAAAATCCCTGTTTTTTCGCGCCTCCGTGCGTTTTTCCGCCAGCTCTATGATATGCGCGGGTATTTCAGTCTCCTTTTCGTAAAGTATACCTAATACTCCGGTTAACTCGTCAAATGTTTTTTCAAAGGCCTCAAGGCTTCCCTTTACGGTTTCCTGGCATGAAACGGCGGTGTTTATTTCTCGTACCAGTTCAAATACGGCGGTAATACCGTCGGCAGTATTAAGATCGTCGTCCATGGCTTTGATAAACTGTTGCTTTCTGTTTTCGCAGGTTTTAAGCGCCGCTTCCTCCGCTTCTCCCTCTTTGGCGGCGGAAATGGCGTTTTTAAGTGACGTCCGGCAGTTTTTGAGTCTTGTTAGAGAAGCCAATGCGCTTTCCATAACCTCTTCGGTATAATTAAGCTGAACTCTGTACTGCACCTGTAAAAGCATAAGTCTCACCGGTTCATATCCGAAACGTTCGGAAAGCTCTCTCACAAGGAAGAAGTTTCCCTTCGACTTGCTCATTTTGCGGTTATCCACATTGAGCATACCTCCATGCATCCAGATATTTGCCAGAGGATAGCCGTTGGCACACTCTGACTGGGCTATCTCGTTTTCATGGTGAGGGAAAATAAGGTCGGCGCCACCGCCGTGAATGTCAAGCGTACCGTTGACAAAGTGGCTTGACATAGCGCTGCATTCAATGTGCCAGCCGGGTCTCCCGTGCCCGTAGGGGGAATCCCAGTAAGGCTCGCCCTCCTTTGCCGCTTTCCAGACGGCAAAGTCCATTGGATCACGCTTTTGTTCGCCTTCCTGTCCCACTCTTTCGCTTGCTCCCGCTCTCAGGTCGTCAAGGGGCATATGGGACAGCTTTCCGTATTCCGCATATTTATTGGCCGAAAAGTACACGTCCCCTCCCGCTTGATAAGCATAGCCTTTATCTATAAGCTTTTTTACCATATCGAGTATCATGTCTATGCTTTCTGTGGCTTTGGGGTGAATGTCCGCGTCCGTTACGTTAAGCCCCCTCGCGTCGGTAAAATATTCCTTTATCATTGCTTCCGCATGGTCTGAGGATGATATCCCTTTTTCGTTGGCTATTCTTATTATTTTATCGTCCACATCGGTGAAATTCTGGATATAGCACACATCATACCCCCTGTATTTCAGGTATCGGCGGAGTGTGTCGAAAACGCAGAGCTGTCTTGCGTTTCCCACGTGGATATAATTGTAAACGGTGGGGCCGCAGACATAAATGTTGACCTTTTTTCCGTTTACCGGTCTTAATTCTTCTTTTTTTCTTGTCATTGTGTTATAAAGCAGCATTGTCGTGTCCTTTCTTTTAGTGAAAATATTTTCCGAAAGCTTCGTTTCGTCTGTTTTTATGATTCCGTGTTCTCGATCTCTTCAAGTATTTTATCCAGTTCTCTCTTTATGCCGCACATTTCCTGTGAAACAGGGTCGGGAAAATGAATCTGATCCAGATCTCCAACTCTTATTCCGTCCCTCTTAACGATTCTCGCCGGAACGCCAACGGCGGTGCAGTCGGGAGGAACCTCGCTAAGCACTACTGCGTTGGCGGCTATCTTGCTGTTGTTTCCCACCTTAAACGGTCCGAGTACTCTCGCGCCTGCTCCGACCATTACGTTGTTGCCGAGTGTAGGGTGCCTCTTACCCGTTTCTTTTCCCGTACCGCCCAAGGTCACTCCCTGGTATATGGTGCAGTTGTCGCCTATTTCGGTGGTCTCGCCTATAACCACGCCGCTCCCGTGATCTATAAAAAGATTTTTTCCTATTGTGGCTCCCGGATGTATTTCTATCCCCGTTTTTTTAAGGGCTCTTTGGGATATGGCTCTTGCACGGAAGAAATGTCCTTTCAGGTAATGCCTGTGAGCCTTTCGGTAGGCTCTTATGGCCTTAAATCCGGGGTAGAGGAGAAATACCTCTATCCTGTTTTTTGCCGCAGGGTCGCGTTCTATTATAGAGTCAAGCTCGGCTTTAAGCTCTTTTAACATATTACAATCGCTCCTTTCCCATAAAAAAATAAAAACCGCCCTTCATTTACGAAGGCGGCATTTCTGTCACGGTTCCACTCCGATTTTCCTTTTCAACCAAAAAGGCTTTTACCCTTAACGCGGGATACGGGCGGAAATACTTTAAACTTGTTCTCACAAAATACTGTACCTGAAATTACGTGCATAAACTTTGTAAAGACAAATCTTTAAAAATTTCTTTCCTCCGACTCACGGCCGCACTTTCGAGCGTCCCGAATGCCGCTTTTCAGCTTTGACGGCTCTCTGTGAATCGGGGTGCGCTTTACTCTGACCGATCATAGTCATTTTATATGTTATTATTATATTTTATGTTTTTACGTGAAAATTGTACCATATTTTTTTAAAAATGTCAACTTGAAATATTTTAAAAAGTGTGGTAAAATTATTTTAAAAGAAATTTCTATTGCTTTCCAACTTGACATAAGAGACAGGAGAAATTTTAAACCGCAGATTAAACAAGCTGCCGTAATTCGGAATCAATCCGAGGTTCGGCGGCGTCCTGCGGCGGTTATATTGTTGAAACGCGTGAGCGCGGCCAGACGGGAAAGGAGCGGAACATATGAAGAAAAAGCTTAACAGGGAAGAGCGCAGGGATAAGCTTCAAAGAACGATACGCAGAAACTGGATGTTAGCGGCGGGATCCCTTATTCTGGCGGTGGCGGCTTATTTTATATTTAAGTAAATATAGTATTGTAATAACCTGTCTTTACAAAATTTGCCGAAAAGACGCATGAAAATTTTGTAAAGGCGGGTTCCAACTTATGTTTTTTACGTTTTCTTTATATAAAGCGCACGGAACCGCCGCTTCGGGTCACGAATTTCTTCGTTCACTCGGCGGCGGTTCTGTGTTATTTATTGTTGCTCATGAAAAGTTATCCGAAAATTATTTGATTTCCAATCTTCTTACCGAAGGCCGGGTTTTTTCTTTTTTGGGAAGCGAAATCATTAAAACGCCGTTTTTATATTCCGCGTCTATCTGACTCAGCTCGCATTCCGAAACGTTGAAGCTTCTCTGATAAGAACAATATGAGCGTTCTCTGCGTACATAGCTGCCCTTTTTGTCTTTTTCTTCGGTGTTTTTGCTGTGCTGAGCGGATATGGTGAGACAATCGCCGTTAAGATCAAGCTTGATATCTTCCTTTTCAAAGCCGGGAAGCTCGCTTTCCAGTACGAACTTGTCGCCCTCGTCCCTTATATCGGTTTTGCAGCTTGTGATTTGGTTACCCTTAAAGAAATCATTTTCAAATTCATGAAAAGCGTTGAACAAATCATAGCCTTTTCTTTCAAACGGTGTAAGCATACTCATAATAAATTCCTCCTTTGGAATGTCGTCAATTAAAAACATGATTTATTTATTTTGTAATTATTTCAAATATTATTTATATTTCCATGTTTTTAATTTCGTTGTCCTTTTCTTTTGTGATTATAATATTATACCTGTTTGTTGACAAAAATATTATGCTTTTGTGACAGAAAAACGAAATTAGCACTCTCGTGTTGAGAGTGCTAAAATTATCTGTCCTTTTAAACCACGTATTTACTTTTTTCTCAGAAAAATTTTACCTGTCCCGTCTTTTCGACTTTTTTCGTCTGCATTTCGGCAGAGTAGCCTAACGCGGCCATACCGAAAACAATATGATCGGACGGGATTTCAAACCTTGTCAGCAGTTTTCTCACGTTGGGATCGCCGCAGATCCCGTTAAGCTGGTTGATCCACACTGAGCCTATTCCCATTGAATGGGCGGCAAGAAATATGTTTTCAAGGGCGCAGGCGTTGTCATCGCGGCCGTAGGGAGAATCGGCGTTGTTTGAAGGGATTATCAGGGCGGCGGGTCTGTACATATCGTATCCTTTTCTGTCAAGCGTTTTTTCGATTACGGAAGACAACTCGTCCATATCCTCCCTTTTAGTTAGTACGGTAAATCTCCAAGTCTGAAGATTTCTCGCGCTGGGAGCATATAAAGCGCATTTTACCAACGTCCGCAAATCTTTTTCCTCTATTTTCCTTTCGCTGAAAGCTCTTACGCTTCTTCTCGATAAAATATTTTCAATTACTTCGTTCATAAAACAATCGCTCCTTTTCAAAAAGTTACACCAAAGTTTTAAAAGGAATTAGGGCTTGTTTGAAAATAGGGGGAATGACGGATTTTTGACCCGGAAGATGATCGTTTGGGGGCTAAAAGACAGCGTTTCCGATTTTTCAAACAAGCCTTAGTATTAATCTCCCGTGGATTCTCTCAGCACAAGGCTGTGAGGAAGCATATATATGCTTTTATCCGGAATCTCGCTTTTCATATTGTTTATCAGCTTTTCTATAACGAGCTTTCCCTGAAGAAAACACGGCTGTTCCACCGTAGAAAGATGAGGGACAAAGATATGTGAATAAGCTATGTTGTCAAATCCAAAGAAAATCACATCCTTGCCTATGACGACACCTTTTGAAATTGCGTAATTCATAGCGCCTATCGCTATCATGTCCGATATTGAAAAGATGGCGGTGGGCGGCTTCTCAAGACCTAACAGGTAGCGGCAGCCGGCCGTTCCGGATTCGGATTCATAGGTGCCTAAGTATACAAGTTTTTCGTCAAAGGGAATATTGTTTTCCATAAGAGCCTGTCGGTAGCCTTTTTCACGGTCTACCGAGCTTTGGCTTCGGGTTTCGGTTGAGATAAGGCCTATTCTTTTGTGTCCCTTGCTTATAAGATAATTTACCGCGTCTTTTCCCGCCTTTACGTTGTCAATTGTGACGGTCAGTACGTTGCAGCCCTCCATACGTTCAAGACAAAGAGCTATATTGTGATTTTCAGCAAGCTTTGATATTGTAGAGGCCTGCTGTTTCGCTCCCAAAAGCACTGCGCCGTCCACAGAGTGGGAAAGCAGCATTTTTAAAAGATGCATTTCATGTTCGGGATCGTCATGGGTAGTAGCTATAAGAACGTCATATCCTTGGGCAAAGGCGGCTTCGTCCATACCGCGCAGTACGTCGGAATAAAAGCTTTGCTCGGTTGCGGCAATTATGGCTAAAATACGTTTTGTCTCGCTTTTGCGCAGGTCTCTTCCGAGACAGTTGGGGCTGTATCCCATTTCCTCCATAACCTTAGTTACTTTTTCCACGGTTTCGTCGGAAACATTTGAATGTTTATTAAGCACTCTAGATACCGTAGCCACCGAAACATTGGAGGCCTTTGCAACATCTTTTATTGTAACGCCCATTTTAAATGATCATCCTTTCAGGCAGAGAAAGCGGCGTGCCTATTTGCAAATCATACAATAACAGTGTATTATAATATTTTACCATATCGGAGGATTTATTGCAATCTGTTGATTTATCTAAAAAAAGTTTTTATTTTTTAGCTAATTTGACTTATAATCAGTATTTCAGGCAAATTTTGTGAAAAATTGTTAGAGCGCAGTTTAAACAAGCTGCCGGAATTGCGAAGCAAATCCGAGGTTCAATTGTGGATATTCGGCAGGGTTATATAAGCATATTCATAAGGTTGTATTTTTACGGTTGGCAATTTTTACAACAGTGAATTAAAAATTTTGTAAATTTTATTGCTTTACTTTTTCCCTAAATTAACTTAAAATATACTTAACGGATTTTTTACGAAAGCAATAATAATCCGATAACAATGCTCTTTTGGAATGTTAGCTTAATTGAAGTAATTTTTCTTGAAAATGGCGGAAATATCCGTATAGGTCAGATAAAAAGGGAAGGGTAATGTAAAAAATGATCAAGAAAACCGTAACCATGAGTGATATAGCCGCCGAATTGGGGTGCAGTACCGTCACGGTATCCAAGGCTCTCGGCGATAAGGACGGTGTAAGCGACGAACTCAGACAGCGCATTAAGCAAAAAGCAAACGAAATGGGCTATCGGGTAAGCTATCTGGCAAAAAATACCGGCGCGCCGCTCACATATAATATAGGCGTTTTGGTGGCAAAACGCTTTATAAACGACGCCAGCGCTTTTTACTGGGTAGTATACCGTAATATAGTCGAGCTTTTACAGAAACAGAGCTATTACGGAATTTTAGAGGTTATTGCCGAAAAGGACGAGCGCAACGGTCAGATGCCCAATTCCGTCACCGACAGAAAAGTAGACGGTATCATTGTTCTGGGGCAGTTTTCGGACGAGTATGTGGAAAAAATACTGGAATCACATATTCCCGTTGTTTTTCTTGATTTTTACAGCAGCCGTTCGGACGTTGAAACGGTATTGTCGGACAACTTTTTCGGTTCTTATACGATTACCAATCATCTGATAGAAAACGGCCACAAACGCATCGGTTTTGTTGGCAATATTACCGCCACATCGAGTATACAGGATCGTTTTTTGGGATATTATAAATCTCTTCTGGAGCACGGACTACCTCTCAGGGACGATTGGATCATAAACGACCGTGACGAGGACGGATTAAGCTATAAGACCATACGCCTCCCGGACGAAATGCCTACCGCTTTTGTGTGCAACTGTGATCGTATAGCTTATCAGCTTATAAATCAGCTTAAAGTGATGGGGTATCATGTCCCCGACGATATTTCCATAGTCGGCTATGACAACCATATTTATTCTACCATAAGCAATCCCCGTATCACCACAATGGATGTAAACAGCTACCGTATGACAACCGAGGCTGTGGAGATAATGGTTAAGAAAATACGCGACAACAGTTACCATTGCGGCAGAATATTGGTTACTGGAAAGCTTTTGGAGCGGGACAGCGTAAAAAATCTTAACGGTGAAGACGAGAAGTTTTTCTGATAATACCAATCTTTAATCATTCGTATTATTTGTCTATACCTTGATCAAAGATTAGTATAAGAAATCGAATATTGAAAAAAGAAACGAAATAGGACTGCCTTTTTCGTTTCTTTTTATAACAGCACCGCACAATCGGGCGACGATAATTGTGCGGTGTAATTCTATGACTAAGATTTCCAATATTTTCTATCCAGCGTTCTGTACATTACCGCTCTACTTATATGCTTCTTTTCGATAATTTCACTCCCATCTATGTCCGCTGCGGTTCTCGCCACCTTCATAATCCTGTCATAGGCTCTTGCGGACAGACCCAATGTGTCAAAAACGCTTCTTAAAAAACTTTCCGCCTGTTCGTTCAGCGGACAGAACTCGGTAAGTCTTGAAGGGGGTATCTCGCTGTTGAAAAGGATGTCCGTTCCTTTAAATCTATCCTTCTGTATTTCTCTTGCTTTTTCTATGTTTTCTCTTATTTCCGCCGAGCATAATGTACCCGCTTTTTCTCTGAGCTGATTATAATTTACTGCGCTTACCTCTATTTGTATATCTATTCTGTCAAGCACGGGACGGCTTATTTTACCCAGATATTTTGCGATTGCGCCTTCCGAACAGGCGCATGGATTGGAGCTTCCGTAGTTGCCGCAGGGACACGGATTCATTGCGGCCACCAACATTGTTTTACAGGGATATGAGGTCTTACCAGACGCTCTTGTTATTACAACCTTTCTGTCCTCCAGCGGCTGACGAAGAGTTTCCAATACATCGCGGCGAAATTCGGGAAGTTCGTCTAAAAACATTACCCCGTTGTTTGCAAGGCTGATTTCGCCGGGAGAGGGAATTTTGCCTCCGCCTACGATGCCCACTCCGCTGGCGGTATGTGAAACGGGACGGAAAGGACGGCGTGTGATAAAAGGCGACCTGCTGTCCAAAAGCCCGGCAACGGAATAAACGGAAGTGGTTTCAATGCTTTCCTCAAAGGTCATAGTCGGCAGTACACCCGCTATTCTTTTTGCAATCATACTTTTCCCCGAACCTGGGGGACCTATCATAAGGATATTGTGAAACCCTGCCGCGGCGGTTTGTACGGCGGACTTTATGTTTTCCTGACCCTTTACGTCGGAAAAATCTGCGGAATCGAAATAATCCTCTGTTTTGGGAACATAAGGCTCGGCGGGAATCAGGACAGTGCTCCCCGATAAAAAAGAAGAAAGCTCTCTTATGTTATGTATCCCGTATATCTCTATTCCCCTTACAAGAGAAGCTTCTTTTACGTTTATATAGGGCAAAAACACTCTTTTAAAGCCCTTTTCCTTAGCCGCAGCCACCATGGGAAGCACTCCCGCCGTTCCTGAAAGATCTCCGGACAGAGACAATTCTCCTATAAATACGTCGCCCTCTTTGGGAGGACAAATATCGCCCAAAGCGGTAAGAACGCTTATAAGTATGGGGAGGTCATAGGAAGATCCGCTTTTCTTTATGTCGGCGGGATAAAGATTAACCACCACCCTCAGCTTGGCGGTGGAAAAATCCGAGTTTTCCATGGCGGCGATCACTCTTTGTCTGCTTTCCTGTATCGAGGCATCGCCGAGTCCCGTTATCCTGAAATCGGGGGTTCCTTTTTCGGTGCTGCTTTCAACCGTTACCGAAAAAGCGTTTAGTCCCGTAAGCCCAAAGGTGTCAACTTTAGCGAACATTTCTTAACTGTCCCTTTCTTTTCTGCTTCGTTGAAAATCTGTCCTTAACAAATTCCGAAATTTAATAGCTGAATACGCTCCCGCCCACAAACTCGCGCACAATCGAGCCGTCGGGTACTATGGATGTGGGCAAAGGCACGATGTTTTCCAGAAAATCCAGTAGTTCACGTACGGTTCCGTAAAGCTCAAAATCCTTGTTTACTTCCTGAAGCTGCGGAAGCAGCTTGTTGCAGTAAACAGCCGCTTCAAAGGACATGAAGGTATCTATGTTAAAGGCTGCGTTATCCTTAAAAGGCATAATATAAAGAGTTTCTCCTCTTTGCACCGACTTGAAGGCGCGTATGATATCCTCCGTTTTTCTGCCCCTAAAAAGCCTGTCACGCATAAGCCTGCGCATAAGCCTTATCATACTTGGGTGCAGAAGCTTGTTTTGGTTTGAAAGTCTTGTCCTTACGCTGACATAGATTCCCTGTGAGTGCTGCCTTATATCGCCTGTCACCGATGGGTTCAGCACATGTATGCCTTCCAGTATTATTATCTCGTTTTCCCGCCTGCAAAGCAGTTCTCCTTCTCCCCTTGTCTGATCGGCAAAATTAAACACGGGAAGCTGAGTGGGGAGACATTCCCAGAACCGCTCCAGATGCTCTTTGAGCAAAGGTATGTCAACACGGGAGGGCGCTTCCAGATCGATTTTGATAAGCTCCTCCCCGCTGAGTCCGTTCAAAGGCAAAAAATAGTTGTCCATAGAAATAACGTGAGCTCCGAAACCGTTTCTACGAAGCAGTGACTTAAGCCTGAGCGCCGTTGTGGTTTTTGCGCTTCCCGACGGTCCCGAAAGCAGTATTATGGGCTTTTCTTTACAGTTTTCCGCTATGTCGGATACCGCCGCTTCAAGTTGGACGTGGTACAGCTCCTCGGCTTCGCTGACCACCTTTCCGCTGTCGGTATTAAGGGCTTTATTAAGTTCGGTGATGGGAAGTATGTTCATGTTTGCGTTTCCTTTCTGTCCGTTAGCGGATCGCTGTTTATTCATCAGTCACAAGCTCGTCAATAACGGCGGGAAGCTCCGTAAGACTGTCACATTTTTTGTACAGAAGCTTTTTAAGCTCTTCGTCGGGTTCCGAAAGGTCGGGTACCATTATCGGTTTCATGCCCGCTCTGTAAGCGGAGGTTATTCCGTTTGGCGAATCCTCCACCGCTGCGCATTCTTCGGGAGCCAATCCAAGCCTTTCCGCCGCCAGAAGATAAATATCGGGACTTGGTTTTCCGTGTTTCACCATGGGGCCGCAGCATATGCAGTCGAACTTATCGAAAAGCCCGATCTTTTTCAGATAATTTTCGGCTCTTTCAATATCGGTGGCAGTTGCCAACGCTCTTTTAAGCCCAAGCTTTTTTATATATTCGAGGGCTTCCTCCGCACCCTTTTTCTTTTTGAGTCCGTTCTGCGCAATATCTTCTTCCATAAGCTTTTTGCGGCGATTGCGCACAGCGGTGTAATCGAAGCCTTCTCCGAAGTATTTTTTCAGCAGCGGAGAAGCGTATTCGCCCGCAAGACTCCTTAACTCCAATGCCTGCTCGCGGCTCATATCGAACCCGAATTCCTTTGCGGCTCTGCGCCAGTATTTTTCCAAAAGCGTTTCGGTGTCGAGAATTATTCCGTCCATATCGAAGATAACGGCTTTTATTTTCATAGCGGCGGGATTCTCCTTTTTTTGCGGTTTTTATTATTGTAGCATATTGAATGGATTTTTTCAAGTAGATGTTGTTTATTTTATAAATATGCGTTAAAGCTTAGATTAAAAAACTGTCTGAATTGCGAAGCAATTCAGAGGTTCGGCGGGAGATAAAGAGACTTTGTCTGCAAATTCTCATAAACCTTTGCCGCTTAAGAGACGGGGAAGACTAATGTTTGGACAAAGCATAGATAAAAGCATAGATAAATAATGTGAATGATCAAAGATTAGAGCTTCCGTCGCAGTATTCAATCCCACCAGAAATACCAGACCGATGATATTGAAATAAGTTCCGCCAACGCTTCCACGCTTTCAATCCCTTGATCCACAATATCATAGCAAAATGCGTATTGTTCACGGGCAATCTCCATGGCTTTTTCTTTTCCCACAGGTTTTGGAAGCACATATTCAAGCACATCGTGTGTCACAAGAGCGGGTACGGCGCCGTAAAGCTCGTACCAATGCTTGGCAGCCGACATTTGCTCCTTTGTATCGGGACAGTCGTTCCAGCCGCCGAAAGGCAGCCACGCAAAAACCTCCCAAGGATTTTTAACAGGTATTTCCGCCAATATCAAAGGCAAAGTATCATCTGATAAGATATCCCAATATCCGGTAAGACGCTCCGCCGCTTCAATATCCGTATATTCGCCCCTATCATCACGGATATTATCGTCTTCGTCTTCTTCATCCTCATATTCATCATCGGGAGTAAAAACCTCTTCTGCCGAAGGAATAGGCTCCGAAAGAATTTTTTTCCTGTATTCCTTTACTTTTTCGGCGTTAAATTCAAAGTTTTCGTCGGCGTTTTGCTCCGTATTCATTTCAAGGCACTCCCAGAGAGTACTGTCAACCGCAACTATCATAGGGACAAATCCTTCTTTTTTTCCTCTTTCAATAGCATTGTCATAGGCTCTCATTAACTCGCTGTCGTTGTCCGATGGAGGAAAGTAGCGGCATGGACAGTCCAGATATCTTATAAGACTGTCTGTCAGATTATTCAGTTCGTTATTGTTTTTTGGGTCGCGCATTGTTTGTCTCCTTTCGGTTATAATGAATCAAAAAACTTTTTCGGTTTTTAATCTTTTTTCAGCAAATCCCGTATTTCCGTAAGCAAAACGATATGTGGGTCGGGCTTGGCCGCTTCCTCCGCCTTTTTGGCTTCCTCCTCGGCTTTCTTTCTTTCGGCCTCCTCCCTTTCCTTCTTGTGCCCCAAAGAAAGAACCTTATTCATGGCCTTGACCAACAGAAACAGTATCAGCGCCATAATAATGAAATTTATCACCGCCGATAAAAAAGCGCCGTAATTAAACTCAACCCCTCGTATTGTAAAAGCTCCGCCTATGTACTGAGGATTTCCCGCGTCGTCAAGCTTTACGCCACCTGTAAATACGGCGATAAGCGGCTTAATCAGATTTTCGGTGAGAGATGAAACGATACTCTGAAAAGCTCCGCCTATGATAACGCCTACGGCAAGGCTCATAACGTTTCCCTTAAGGGCAAACTCCTTAAATTCCTTAAGAAATTTTGATTTTTCTCTTGTCTTTTTTTCTTTTGCCATAATTGCCTCCGTTAATATTGTTTTTTCGGAACCCGTTCGGAAAGGACAGGCTATCGGGTATTTTTTCTTATTTTATTTTAATATGATTGTACCGTTTTGTCAACATAAAATACGCTTTTATTTGCGCAGATAAAAAATTTATGAAAAATTTCTCAAACTTCTTGCATTGACGCTTAAAAAGTAATATAATAAATACGATGTCGATTTTTTAAAGAAATGTGAAATATACCGCGAAAAATCGTTAAAATAAAAAAATATTTAAGAGTTTGTGTTCATAGGATTTGTGCGTGGATTTTAGAGTAAATATTGACGAGGACCGCGTGCTATATCATATGAATACAAGCTCTAAGGAGCCAAAATGGTTTTTTCCGATTTGTTTTTTCTTTACGCCTTTCTTCCGGCCTGTCTTCTGCTTTACTTCTGCATAAAGAATATACGCTGGAAAAACGGTGTTCTCATAGTGTTTTCGCTTATTTTCTACGCATGGGGAGAGCCCTTCTGGATAATACTTCTGTTAGGGAGCGTGGTGGTCAATTATTTCTGCGGTTTGTTAATCGAGCGCTTCCGCGATACGAAATATTCCAAAGCCGGCGTTATAATTTCCCTTGTTTTCAGTTTGGGAGCACTGGCCTTATTCAAGTACACAGACTTTATTGTGGAAAATCTTAACCTGATTTTACCGTTCGATATCCCCGCTCCGAATATCGGACTTCCTATCGGCATAAGCTTTTATACCTTCCAGATAATTTCCTATATTCTTGACGCTTATTGGGGAAAAGTAAAGGTTCAGCACAGCTTTTTCAGATTCCTTATGTACGTTTCCCTTTTTCCTCAGCTTGTGGCGGGTCCTATCGTCCGCTACGGCGTTATTGAAAACGAAATAGACAGCAGAACGTCTACCTCGGCCGACATAAGCGAGGGAATAACCCGCTTTATTATAGGTTTAGGCAAAAAGGTGATACTTTCAAACAGCATAAGCTCCGTGGTTCTGTCTATTTTTGGCAGCGCCTCGGAAGGTTATACCGATATTTCGGCTCTGTCCGTAGCGGGCACATGGTATGGGATAGTACTGCTGAGCCTCTGGTACTACTTTGATTTTTCGGGATATTCCGATATGGCAATAGGCCTTGGCCGTATATTCGGCTTTCATTTCAACGAAAACTTTATTTACCCATTTGTCAGCAAAAACATCACCGAGTTCTGGCAAAGGTGGCATATATCGTTAGGTTCGTTTTTCCGCGACTATCTTCTCTATGTCCCCCTTTTCGGAAAGCGTAGGCAGTATCTTAATCTGTTTCTTGTATGGTTCTGCACCGGTTTATGGCACGGCGCAAGCTGGAATTACATTATCTGGGGTCTTTATTTCGGACTGTTTATCTTCATTGAGCGTCAAATAGGCAGCAAGCGCATGAAAAAGGCTCCGAAAGTATTGTCTCATATTTACAGCCTTGCGGTCATCACCGTCGGTTTCGGAATTTTTCATTTTGAAAGCCTGCCGCTGCTGGGAGATTTCTTTAAGTCGCTGGTGGGACTGAACGGCAATGCTTTTATTGATTTGACAATACAGACTGCGTTTATGAATAATATTTTCCTTTTTATTGCGGCCGTCGCTTTGAGCATTCCATGGGTACCGAAGGTCAAAAGTTTTTTGCTTACCAAGGCTTCGGGCGGAATGGTAATAGGTACGTCGCAGGTGGTTTTTAACGCGGCTGTTCTGGCGATATCGAGCATAATGCTCGTGGGCAGCACAAATAATCCGTTTCTTTATTTCAGGTTTTAATAAAAATATATAAATGAAAGGACATAAAAAAATGATCAAGAAGGAACACATCGGTTTTCACAACGGCTATAAGCTTTGGAAAATCACCCTTACAAATTCCAAAGGTACGGAGGTAGCGCTTACCAATTACGGCGGAGCCATTATGAGCGTAAAAACCGCGGACAAAAACGGCGTTTTCGCCGATGTGGTATTAGGCTACGACGACATTGAGGGATTCATTAACGGCGTTTCTTCTCAAGGCGCTCTTATAGGACGTTTCGCCAACAGAATAGGCGGCGGGAGGTTCACTCTTAACGGCACGGAATATGAATTGTACAAAAACGATGGTGACAACACTCTTCACGGCGGCTCGGTGGGCTACAACAAGCGGATATGGGAATTGGTGGAAACGGAAGAGGATAAGACCGCCGGCGAAAATCACGTTGTATTCGGTTACACAAGCCCGGACGGGGAGGAGAATTTCCCCGGAACGGCGGCGATAACCGTTGATTACTGCCTTGACGAGAAAAACGCTTTGACCCTTACCTATGACGCCGTTTCCGACAGTGATACCATAATTAACCTTACCAACCACGTTTATTTCAACCTCCGCGGAGAAGGCAGCATAATGGATACGGAAATGCAGATATTTGCCGATCAGTATACGCCCGTTGACGACGCGCTTATTCCCACGGGAGAAATTGCCGACGTAAAAGGCACCGTATTTGATTTTACCAAGCTTCGTCCCATCGCCAACAAGGATATTGACGGCTATGACCACAACTTTATTTTAAGACAGCAAAAGGGAGAGGAGCTTCCGATTGCCGCTTTTGCAAAGGATCCCGTAAGCGGACGTACTCTCATATGCAGGACGGATATGCCCGCTATGCAGCTTTACACCGCCAACGGGCTTGAAAATGAGATCGGAAAGGGCGGCATAACCATGAACAAACACACGGGCTTCTGTCTTGAAACACAGTTTTGCCCCGACAGTCCGAATAAGCCTCAATTCAAATCCTGCGTGCTTAAAAAGAACGAAGAATACCATCATGTTACGGTTTACGAGTTCGGAGCGGAGGAAGAATAAAGAGCGTCTAAAAGAAGAGGAATAACGGGAAAGGAAGCGGTAATATGGACATCCGACGGGTTCAGGAAAGAATACTTGATCTTAAAAAGGAAAAGGACTTCTGTATTTTAGCGCATAGCTATGTAAAAAAAGAGATATTGGAGATAGCCGATAAAACAGGTGACAGCTTTAAGCTTAGTCGGGACGCCTGTGATATAGACGCAGGGAACATTTTATTCTGTGGCGTTCGCTTTATGGCGGAAACCGCCAAAATGCTGAATCCTCATAAAAAGGTATATCTTGCCAACGGCGCGGCGGGTTGTCCCATGGCGGAGCAATTCAGCCCGGAGGAGCTTAAGGGGTTGAAAAAACAATACCCCGACCGTACCGTTGTGGCATATGTCAACACCACCGCCGCGCTTAAAGAGCACTGTGACGTTTGTGTTACAAGTTCTTCGGCGGCGGAGATAGTGAATAAAATAAATAACGATAAGATTTTGTTTATCCCCGATCCCAATCTCGGAGCTTACGTGGCTGAAAAACTGCCTCAAAAGGATATCAAGACAGTCAACGGCGGCTGTCCCATTCACGCGTCCGTAACGGCAGAGGAAGCGGCTGAGGCAAAAAGGCTGCATCCCGACGCACTTTTGTTGGTTCATCCGGAATGTCTGCCTGAGGTTGTGCAGCAGGCAGATTATGTGGGTTCAACATCCGGTATAACCGCCTTTGCTAAAAATTCGGATAAGAAGGAGTTTATTATCGGAACTGAGCTTCAGATAGTAGAAAGCTTACAGTATGAGTGTCCCGAAAAAATGTTTTTCCCTCTTTCAAAAAAGCTTGTATGCGCGGATATGAAAATCACTACGCTGCTTGACGTACTGAGGGTGTTGGAAGACCCGGAAAAAGGTTGTGAAGTGGTTATGAGCGCAGAGGAAATCGAGAGGGGAAGAAAGTGCATTGACGAGATGCTGAGGCTTGGCGAATAGTGAACAACTTAATACTATTAGTATAAGATATAATTAAAAATACAGACCGTATTACTCCCCTAAACAAAGTTTTGCCGCAAGTATTGACGGCAGGACTTTGTTTGGGGGAGTAATGGCAACTGGTAAAGAATAATACAACCCATTGACAACCGCCTGAATATGTAGTATAATATTAACACTGAATACTAATCTTTGGTCAATGTATAGACAAATAATATGGATGACCAAAGATTAGTATAATTTTCGATCAAATTACAGACAAATTTGGCTGTTGTTCGGAAATTAGTGTTTAGGGTGGAATTCATAATCATGCAGACCCCTTATAATTTTGCCTGCATGATTGAATTAATATAAGGTATGAACAAATTAAAACGGAAACAATGAGGCAAGCCCGCTGCATTGCGGGAGTCCTTCGCATGAAAGGAATATTTGTAAAATGGGACAAACTCTCACCGAAAAAATAATCTCCGCTCATATTGTTGACGGAAAACCCGTAAAGGGCACCGAAATCGGTTTGAAAATCGATCAGACGCTTACCCAGGATGCTACGGGTACAATGGCTTACCTCCAGTTTGAAGCGATGGGCGTTGATCGGGTTAAAACGGAGCGTTCCGTTGCATATATAGATCATAACACGTTGCAGTCAGGCTTTGAAAACGCCGATGATCACCGCTTTATCGGCAGCGTGGCCAAAAAACACGGTATTTGGTTTTCCCGTCCCGGAAACGGCATTTGTCATCAAGTACACCTTGAACGGTACGGGAAGCCCGGAAAAACGCTTATAGGCTCCGATTCCCATACTCCAACCGGCGGAGGAATAGGAATGTTCGCCTGCGGAGCCGGGGGACTTGACGTGGCTGTTGCCATGGGCGGAGGCGCTTATTACATAACAATGCCCGAAGTGGTGAAGATTGAACTTAAAGGAAAACTTAACGACTGGGTTTCCGCCAAGGACGTAATTTTAAAGGTATTGCAGCTCCTTTCCGTAAAAGGCGGAGTGGGCAAGGTGATGGAGTATGCGGGAGAAGGGGTAAAAACCCTTTCAGTGCCAGAACGCGCAACTATTACCAATATGGGCGCGGAGCTGGGCGCAACCACTTCGATTTTCCCCTCCGACGAAGTAACAAAAGCGTTTTTGAAGGCACAGGGACGCGAAGAGGACTGGATTGAACTTAAAGCGGATGAGGACGCGGTTTACGATAAGGTTGTTGAAATCAACCTTTCCGAGCTGACCCCTTTGGCCGCCTGCCCTCACAGCCCCGACAACGTTAAAACCGTCGAGGACATAGGAGCAATCAAGGTGGATCAGGTCTGCATAGGCTCCTGCACCAACTCCTCTCTTCAGGATTTATTGAAAGTTGCCCATATCCTTAAGGGAAAGACGGTTCATCCCGATGTAAGTCTCGCGATCGCCCCCGGTTCAAAACAGGTTTATAATATGATGGCGCGCTGTGGCGCTTTGTCCGATCTTATCGACGCGGGAGCGAGAATACTCGAATGCGCCTGCGGTCCTTGTATCGGAATGGGTCAATCCCCGAATTCAAAAGGAATTTCACTTCGCACCTTTAACAGAAACTTTGAAGGCAGAAGCGGTACAAGGGACGGACAGATTTATCTGGTATCTCCCGAAACCGCCGCCGCTTCCGCTGTTGCGGGAGTATTTACCGATCCGAGAAGCTTAGGCGAAATGCCCCCTTATATAATGCCCGAAAAATTTTATATCAACGACAATATGGTTATTCCCCCCGCGTCCCCCGAAGAGGCGAAAAATGTGGAAATACTCAGGGGTCCCAATATAAAGCCCTTCCCCGTAAACACCTCTCTCGCGGAAAGCATTGATGCAAAGGTAAGCTTAAAGGTGGGCGATAACATCACTACCGACCATATAATGCCCGCCGGAGCCAAAATACTTCCGCTGCGCTCCAATATCCCCGCTATTTCGCAGCACTGCTTTGCCGTTTGCGACGAAAGCTTTCCCAAGAGAGCTCAGGAACTGGGTAAGAGCATTGTGGTGGGCGGCGTTAATTACGGTCAGGGTTCGTCGAGAGAACACGCGGCTTTGGCTCCTCTTTATTTGGGTGTAAAGGCTATAATCTGTAAGTCTTTTGCCCGCATACACCGTCAGAATCTTATAAATAACGGAATACTCCCTCTTGAATTTATCAGTGAAGAGGATTATGACAAGATAGAACAGGGTGACGAGCTCCTTATTGAAAACATCAGAAGCATTATAGAAAACGATTCCGATATTGTTGTAAGAAACAAAACGAAAAATATTGACATTCCCGTTAAGTGCGAGCTTTCAGAAAGAGGAAAGGGAATGATTTTGGCGGGCGGACTTCTGAATTACACTAAAAATTCTTAAACATTAAAAGGATATTTATATGAAAAACGAAAAAAAGCCCAACAGAACCCCGATTCGTATAATAAAAGCTTTTCTTCTCGGACTGATATCCGGAATGCTGCTGCTTGAATACGCGAGAAACAGGAAAAGACCCGTTTTGTCCTGCTGTGAGCGCGATGATAATGAGGTGCCGGAAGAAAGCATAAAACTTAATAAAAACAGCAAGGAGAAACAAGAATGAAAAAAACATACGCTATTATTGCCGTAGTTTCCTTTATTTTCGGTCTGGCGGCGGGCATTATATTCGCTCTTGTAAAAATATCCAAGAAATTTGAGTACGAGCTTGAGACGATGTTCGCGGATAAAGTAAGTGATGACCCGGATATAGAAGAGCTGTACGCCATAGACGGATTCGACGGCTTGGAAGAATAAAGGCAATATTACCTTTAACGGCAGAAATTTAAAACGAATTTCGTCAGGAAACAACAAAGACTGCTCCATAAAAATTAAAGGACAAAGAAAGGACAGCCAATGGAAAAGATTAAAATGCCCACTCCTCTTGTGGAGATGGACGGGGACGAAATGACCCGTATTATCTGGAAAATGATTAAGGAAATTCTTCTCACGCCTTATATCGAGCTTAACACCGAATATTACGATCTGGGGCTTGTTCACAGAAACGAGACCGACGATCAAGTGACGGTTGACAGCGCCAACGCCACAAAAAAATATGGCGTTGCGGTAAAGTGTGCCACAATTACCCCCAACGCCCAGAGAATGACGGAATATGACCTTAAGGAAATGTGGAAGTCGCCCAACGGCACCATCAGGGCTATATTAGACGGCACCGTTTTTAGAGCGCCCATTATCGTAAACGGCATTACCCCGCTTATCCCCACTTGGAAAAAACCCATCACCATCGCGCGTCACGCTTATGGCGACGTTTATAAAAATACCGAGATGACAGTTCCCAAGGGCAGCAGGGCGGAGCTTGTTGTAACCGACGAAAACGGAAACGAAACCCGTGAGCTTATTCACAGCTTCAACGGCTCCGACGGAATTATTCAGGGTCTGCATAACCTTGATCAAAGCATAGGCAGCTTTGCCCGCTCATGTTTTAACTTTGCCCTTGACGTTAAGCAGGATCTTTGGTTTGCCACCAAGGACACCATTTCCAAAAAATACGATCACCGCTTTAAGGATATTTTTTCTGAAATATACGAAAAAGAATATAAGGATAAATTTGCGCAGGCGGGTGTTGAGTATTTCTACACTCTTATCGACGATGCGGTTGCCCGTGTGGTACGGTCTGAGGGAGGCTACATCTGGGCCTGTAAGAATTACGACGGCGACGTTATGTCGGATATGGTTGCCACCGCTTTCGGAAGTTTGGGTATGATGACCTCCGTTTTAGTGTCTCCCGATGGGGTTTATGAATACGAAGCCGCTCACGGCACCGTAACAAGGCATTATTATAAGCACCTTAAGGGCGAGGAAACCTCAACCAACTCCGTAGCCACAATTTTTGCATGGAGCGGCGCGCTTAAAAAGAGGGGACAGATAGACAATGTGAGCGAGCTTGTTTCCTTTGCCGAAAAGCTGGAACAGGCTACCGTTCGTACCATTGAAGAAGGCGTTATGACCGGTGATCTTGCGGCGCTTTCAAAGCTTCCCGACAAAAAGAAAGTAAATACCCGTCAGTTTTTGCTGGAAATAAAGGACAGACTGGAAAAGCTGCTTTAATAAATACATAAAATGCCGCGTTCGTTTTTCTTAAAACGCGGCTGCGGCAAGAGATACTTTATGCCTCGGAAGGAGTGTGAAATCCTTTGCCAAAAGACGGAAAAATATCCAATTCGGTTATTCGGCGTTTACCAAGATACTATCGTTTTTTGGGCGAGCTTCAGGAGGAAGGTATAACCAAAATATCATCCGGCGAACTTTCACAGCGTATGAAACTTACCGCCTCCCAGATAAGGCAGGACCTGAACTGTTTCGGCGGATTCGGACAACAGGGTTACGGCTACAACGTGTCTGAGCTGAGAGCGGAAATAGGCGGAATTATCGGTACCGACAAGCGCTTGAACGCCATTCTTGTAGGCGCGGGCAATCTGGGCAAAGCCGTGGCTCTGCATTTGAATTTTGAAAACTGCGGCTGTAAACTTATAGGGGTGTTTGATTCAAATCCTGAACTCAGCAACACTCCCATTGGAAACGGGAAAATTTTGAGCATCTCCTTTTTGGAAAGCTTTTGTAAGGCCAATAAGCCGCAGATGGCTATTTTATGTATACCGAAGGAAAGCGCTAAAGAGCTTTGCGACAAGCTTGTGGAACTTGGTATACGTTCCTTCTGGAATTTTTCTCACTTTGATTTGAATCCGGAATATGGGGACGAGGACATTGTGGTGGAGAATGTTCATCTGGGTGACAGCCTGCTGACGCTGGCTTATAAAACCAATAACAGGTAATTTTTATTGGTATGAATATCCGCGCATGCAGTAAGGATTATACTAATAACCATTTTGACACAGGATAAAATCATAGTCAAAATGGTTTGCACCCAAAACACAAATCCAACAGTTTTAAAAGGGATTAGTATTGCATCGTTTAGCAAAGCCTCAGATCATATAAAAAGACCATAATCTTGTTAAAATAAGATTATGGCCTTTTTTAAATTTTAAAGTTGGTCAACTATTTCCAATTCTTCAAAAAGTGAGCTTTCATCGTCATCCAGTGCCTCAACCTCGGCATCAGGAATCCCTTCGGTAAATTCCTCGTCAATGTCGTCCGCGTCAGCGGGAGCAACATTGATGGAAGTAACCAGATTTTTAATTTCCTTTAGATCCTCTTTGATATTCCCGCCGGTTTCTCTGAGCTCGTCCCCGATCTTAGCGCCGGTTTCCTTAAGCTCTCCCCTTATATTTCCGGTAGTCTCCTTCATTTGTTCCTTTACGTTTCCGGTAGTTTCCTTGACGCGGTCACGAAGTGTTTCCGTAGTTTCCTTTACCTGTTCCTTAAAGCTTTCACCGGTTTCTTTAATGAGTTCAACCGTCTCTTCGCCTTTCTTGATCATATCTTCGGATTTAACCTGCTTTATACCCTCGGAAATTTTGTCGGCGGTGGTTTTTATGGTTCCTACCGCGTACATGGAAGCTCTGTGAAGCTTTCCGCCCTTTTGTGTTTCTTCTTTATATTCGGTGTAAGCGGAAGTATCTTCTTTTTTTTCTGTCATCTTTTTATACACTAAGTATCCTACGCTGACGGTTCCCGCCAATGCCAATAACGCTGTTAAAGTTTTCATATCAATTGCCCTTTCTACATTATCGTGATGGTATCATTGTATAATTTTACCATAAATTTACTTAAAAGTAAATACTTTATCCGAAAAATTTTCAGGATACGCTTCAAGATAAAAAATAGGAAGTCCCATTTGAGTAAAGCGCTCCTCATATTCGGTCATAATATTCCCCGTTATTTTGCTGTTATGTAGATCGAGAGAAACATTTCTCAGACTAAAGCCGTTTTGGGAAAAATTTTCTATTGAAAATTCAAAAAGCCGCCTATTGTCCGTTTTTTGTTTTATGCAGCCTCCTTCGTTCAGTATTGAACGGTATATCTTTAAAAAAACAGGATGTGTAAGCCGATGCTTAGAGTAGCTTTCCTTGGGATAAGGGCAGCTAAAATTAAGATATATCATTTCCACCGATCCGGAGACAAATATTTTTTCAAGATACTCCGCTTTTCCCGCATAATATCTGAGATTTCTTATTCCGCTTTCCATTGTCCTCTCCATAGCGGTAATAAGCACGTTTGGAGTCTGCTCCAGAGCTATGAAATTTCTATTTGGGTTTTCCTCCGCCATTTGCTGAATAAACCGTCCTTTGCCGCAGCCTATTTCCAGGTGAACGGGATTTTCGTTCCCAAATACGGTTTTTACGTCAAAGGGCTGCGTTATGGGACGTTCCCTTTGCTCAGCTATATAATCCGGGAGCCAGCCAAGGCACACCGTGCCGCACTTCTCCATACGCTCCTCCAAATGACGTTTTTTCCTCATTCTCATTTTAGTATCCCTTTCTCCGAAAGATTTTACGGTAAGCGAAATCCTTTATGTACCCCTGTAAAATGGATTCATTAAATTATATCACATTTTTTATGAAATGTCTATTATTTTAAATTTTTATTGGTTACAAGTACGAATGTAAGAAACGTAAAAAAATCTGTTGAAAATTTGTAAAATCTGTTGTAAATGTTTTTGTAACCGGGAATAACTGGTAAAAAGGCATTTTTAAGCGATTATTTGTTTGTTTTTACATTGAGTAAAAGTGTTTATTAAATCTGATTCTTAAAATATTAGCATTATGAATAAATTCAAGGTTACTTTTTTGTTATTTTATATATGCAACCAATTGTTTTTCGGCTCTTGACCTTTTGGAAATTTTAGTATATAATATTATCAGTAAAAATAAATAAAAAAATCCTATTGTATCAGCGGAAATTTTATAGGACATTTTCGGATACATTATATACATATTCGGACAATACCATTTTTTATTTAATTTTCTTCCGAATTTTGACGGATAAATGTACTATTGCCAATGAGAGGAAATCATTGCTTCAGACCTCGAAAAAACAAATTTAGGGCACTTATCCAAGCCCCGGAGGAGGCACATAATTTGCAGCAGCCTTACATACATAATGATACCGAATTTATCGGTAGTGTAAAAATTCTTATAACTGACAGGGACGCTAATATATTAAATGCCGACGAAAATGTTTATGTGTTTTTTTCGGTAAGTAAATCGAAAAGCAGTGAATTGATACGCGCCTTGGATCTTTTGAAATATGTAGATGAAATAAGAGTTATTTCTTCCCAACGTGAAAGCTTCAGCCTTATTATGAAAAATTCCTGCGGGTACTTTAACGCAGTTTTTACCGTAATTTCCGGAACAAAGGAAGGAATGTCAATAGATTTAAAGCTTTTTAAATCCTGCGAAACCGATACTGTACTTACGGCGGCGTCTCTTTCGGCCGACAGTGTTTTCCGGTATGAATTTAAAACAAAAAAAATGTTTCTGTACAGCAATCGCGGCGGCGAATTCGCCTTTACCGGTTGTATGGATGATTTTGAAAAATATTTTGGGGATCACCATGTGGTTCACAGAGATGACGCAGAGAAATTTAAGCTTTTATGCCGTAATATCCGCGAGGGCAAACGCGATATACACTGCGAACTCAGATTGTCGGAAAGCGGCTGCGATTATTCCCTTTATTCAATAAAGGCACGCACCGCAGTCACGGGAGGAGAAGAGAGCGTCATGGGTCTTATCGCCAATATAGATACCGAAAAAGGCGTTATACTTGCCGACGGACAATTCCGTGATTTTGAAAAGGAGATTACCGAATACGTATTTGACATAGCCGACAGATCCGCGGATGCCGACGAGGCGATACAGTCGGTGTTGACTAAGACGGGAAAGCATTTCGGAACGGAAAGAGTTTATCTTCTTGAAACGAGTGAAACGCCCTTTTCGCTGACAGTTACCCACAGCTATTTTTCCTCCGATGAATACCGTGTCAAGGGGGATCCCGAAAAAACCGACAGCAGGGGCTGGAGCTTGATGCTGTCCCAGTTTGACCGCAGCGGAATGATTCGCTCCCATGACTGCGAAAATGACCATATTCCCGATGTACTGACAGCGTTTTCGCTATCGCTTTTCGGAAGAGCTAAATCGGTTGTATATTGTTCCATAAAAAATAACGGGAAATTCGGCGGTGTTTTGTGTATAGAAAGCTTTAAGGACGCAAAAAGTTTTTCAGACCTGAACATAGGAGAAATAAAGACAGTAAGCCGAATCATATCCTCTTACCTTTTCAAGCTGAGAGAATATCGCAGTGCCAAAACCACCATAGATCGTCTTACCAATTACGATAAACTCACGGGAATGCCGAATCTCAACAGGTTTAAGCGTATTGCGGAGGAGGCTCTTCGTGCGGAGGCAAATCCCGAATCCCTTTCCCTTATTTATTACGACATCAATAATTTTAAATATATAAACGAAAAATACGGCGAGGAAAGCGGGGATCATTTGCTGATTGACTTTGCGGAAAGTATCGCCCCAAACAACAGGGAAACCATTTTTAGCTGCCGCGTATTTTCCGATAAATTTGTACAGTTGGTGCGCTGTCCCGAAGCGGAAGTTGAGGATACCGCCATTTCGGTAGTAAATTCATTTGTTTATAATGAACAGCTTAAACACTCCGGTTACAAGGTTACTTTCTCCTGCGGTTTATACACGTTCAGGGACAAGGAAACGGACATTAACATCGCACTCGACAATGTCACTCTTGCATCCAAAGCGGAAAGAAACATAGCGGAAACCACCTGCGTCAGATACCGTGACGATATGCGAAGCGGGTTACGACAGGAAATTGAAATGCTCAACAACGCCATGAAAGGTCTTATCAACCATGAATTTGTGGTTTATTATCAGCCAAAGGTGGCTTTGGAAAACTCCCATCTGGTGGGCGGAGAAGCTTTGGTGCGCTGGAAAAAACCGGATGGCACAATGATTCCTCCAAACGATTTCATACCATGTCTTGAAAAAAACGGTTTTATAACCGCTTTGGACTTTTATGTATATGAGGAGGTCTGCCGCTTTATAAAGAGCCGCGTGGACAAAAATCTGCCAATAGTTCCTATTTCGGTGAACGTTTCCATGCTTCATTTAAAGGAAGAGGGCTTTCTGGACAGAATAAACAGCTTGGTCAAAAGCTATGCCATACCGGCTAATCTGCTTGAATTCGAGCTTACCGAGGGAGTGTTTTTGGAAAATGAGAAGGAAGCCCTTAAGATAATGGAAAAAATGAAGGAAATGGGCTTCTTGGTCTCGATAGATGATTTCGGTTCCGGGTTTTCTTCTCTTAACCTGCTTAAGAATATGCCTGTGGACATTCTTAAAATAGATAAGGAATTTTTTGCCCACGACACTCTTCATAACAACGACCAGATAATTATTTCAAGTATCATCAATATGGCTAACCGCCTTCACATATCGGTAATATGCGAAGGCGTGGAGACGGTGGATCAGATACATTTTCTTAAGGAAACCTGCTGTGATATGGTTCAGGGTTATTTTTACTCAAAGCCCGTAGACGAGGATATGTTTAGGATGTTTAATTCAAATACCGACTTCCGCAGGGAAAATGAATGAAATAAATATATAACAAGTTGCGATTAAATGGCGTTATTCGGTTTATCGGATTATTTAATGTAATTTGATCAAAGATTAGTATAATCTATATTTTGCCAAAAATTCCGGCTGACGGAATTTTGTTATACCTCATAGGGGACTGTCGCTTTTTTAGACGGTCCCCGAATTTTTGGGAACAATAATAACGATAAGGATAAAAATATGGTCAAAATGTTTTATACCGATCTTTAATCGAGTTGTAGAGTTGATTAAAGATTGCATCCGAAACACTAATTCCATAGTTGTAAAGGGATTAGTTTTATACTAACTAACCATTTTGACACAGGATAAAATCATAATCAAAATGGTTATTACACCCGAAGCACCGTTAAGCAAAGCGCTTAAATTAAAAAAATTTTTTAAAAACACTTGACAAATAGTACTATATAGTATTATACTATATAAAGATAATTGGAGGTGACGGAATGCCGCTGAAAACAAATGGAGGATTTCTGATAGGCAAGATCAAACAAATTCAGGGGCGGGTGTTTGAAAAAATGTTATCGGAATACGGTATAAGCGAATTTAACGGAGCTCAGGGGAGGATTCTTTTCGTTCTGTGGGAGAAAGACGGTATTCCCATAACGGAGCTTTCCGAAAAAACCGGACTCGCCAAAACCACGCTTACCGGTATGCTGGACAGGCTGGAGCTGTCGGGGCATATTTTAAGAAATTACGGACAAAAGGATCGCCGCACGGTAAAAATAAAGCTTACCGAAAAATCGTTGGGTCTCAGGGATAAATACGAGGCGGTGTCCGAGGAAATGAACAAAGTTTTTTACAGGGGATTTAACGAAGATGAAATACTCGATTTTGAAAATCGTCTTGGGAAGATCCTTGAAAATCTTGTCAAAAAGGAGAAAGGGAATGGATAACAAGATAAAAAAGGATATCGAAACGCTGCGCAAAAACGCAGACATAGCTTATGTGGGCTCGATAAACGGAGAGGGCTTTCCTCAGATCAAGGCTATGTTTGCGGCCGAACACGACAAGCTTGGAACTCAGCTTTTTTCCACCAACACAAGCTCAAAACGTGCGGAACAGTTTATGAACAATCCGAAAGCCTGCGTATACTACTGCGATAAGGAAAACTTTATCGGAGTTCTTTTTACGGGCAGTATTGAGGTGTGTACAGACCATGACACAAAAGCGTCCATCTGGCACGAGGGCGACGAAATGTACTATCCTAAGGGAGTGGACGACGAGGATTACTGCGTTTTCCGCTTCACCGCTAAGACGGTCAATTATTACCACGGATTATCAACCGTGACTTTTTCCATAAATGAGCTTGAATAAAAACAAAAAAGCAGTGCTTTAGCACTGCTTTTTAAATGAACATGGCTAAACTTACTTAAGCTCGATCTTGGCGCCTGCTTCCTCAAGCTTCTTCTGAAGCTCTTCGGCCTCAGCCTTGGCAATGCCTTCCTTGATAGCCTTAGGAGCGGATTCAACAAGCTCCTTTGCTTCCTTAAGTCCGAGGCCGCAGATATCCTTAACAGCCTTGATAACGTTCATCTTAGCGTCGCCGAAGCTTACGAGAACTACGTCAAACTCGGTCTTTTCCTCGGCAGCCGCAGCGGCGCCGCCGGCGGGAGCTGCAACAGCCATGGCGGCGGCAGATACGCCGAATTCTTCTTCAAGTGCCTTTACAAGATCGTTAAGCTCAAGAACGGTAAGAGTCTTAACTTCCTCAACTAAATTCAAAACTTTCTCTGAAGCCATTTTTATGTTCCTCCGTAAATTAAATTTTGTGTTATGCCGCAATTAAGCGACGGTTTCCGTTTCGCCTTCGTTTTTCTTCGCGATCTCGCTTGCGGCGATGGCAAGCTTCTGGATAGGAGACTGGAGAACGAAAAGGAGCTTTGCAACAAGAGTATCCTTGTCGGGCAGCTTTGCGTACTCGGTAACCTCTTCGGCGGTGATGGTCTGACCGTCGATAAAGCCTACCTTGATGGAATAAGCGCCCTTGGAAGCCTCTACCTGCTTATAAAGCAGCTTGGGAGCGATGATGATATCCTCCTTGGAGAGAGCGAGAGCGGTGGTTCCTTCAAGATGAGCGTCCAAGCCTTCGATTCCCGCCTGTTCGGCAGCTCTCTTAAGCAGGGTGTTCTTTACTACAAAGTAATCGACTCCCGCCTCACGAAGACTTTTTCTGAGCATGGTATCATCGGCAACGTTTATTCCCTTGTAGTCCACAAGTACTCCGCAAGCGGAGCTTTTGAGCTTGTCCGCAAGCTCGTTGACAAACTGCTGCTTTGATTCCAGCACCTTCTGACTTGGCATATTTTTACCTCCTGTGTTAGTCTTGCTGTTACTAATACTATTTGCAAATCATACTAAAGACAAAATAAATTTTGGAATGATTTGCAAATAAGGAGCAATAAAAAGCCTTTTCCCGTAAGCACTAAAAAATGCACAGGAAAAGGACGTAAAAATCTTATTACTTCCCATTCCTCGGCAGGCGGCCGTATAAGCCGTTAGCGCAGTGCGACCTGCTGTCTTTAGAACAGCAAAAATATTATACAGTATTTTTTTCTTTTTGTCAATAGGTAAACTTGAATTTTTTACCGTTTTATATATTTTTTTGCATTGACCTGGTTTGAAAGGCGGGGTTGTTTTTTTCACCGCGAAAGTTACCGAACATAACCTATTCCGAGCACTGTGATCTCTTTTTCTTCGTCTCCCTCCGCCATTCTGATCTCAACTTTGTGAGATTCGGCTTCGTGAAGCGGATACACAATTTCCGTGACAACATTGCCCCAGCCGTTTTCGCTGTATCCCTTTAAGGTTTTCACCTTTTCGCCGTCGATATAAACGTCCGCCGCGCCGTTTGTTTTGGAATTTACCTGCTTGTAAGCAATTGTCAGCTTGCTGAATCCAAACTCCATTACTATGGGTGAGTTTTCCACGCCGCCGCTGCGCTTCCAGCCCTTGTTATAAGTAAAGCAGTTAGCTATTCCATAGACGAAATCTCCGTTTGAAATTATATACTCCGATCCCTCCGTTATATTTTCCAGATTTTCAAAGGAAGCCATGAACTGAACGTCGGATGGCATGGTGTAAGGTGAACTTTCGGCCGCTTCCGCCATGTCCAGATAGTATCCGATAAAATCGGATATGAGAGCGTGTCCGAAGTTGGAGGGATGAGCCTCGTCCACCGCGTATTCGCCAATGAATGTCATTCTCCCCGCGTCAATTTCGGGGGTTATCGCTTCGCGTACGCTTATCATACCCAGGTCGTAATGCTCGCCGACAGCCTGCATATTATCCTGCGCCGTATATCCGTTGGACAGTACAGTAAATATCAGAACCACGGCGGGAGAGGTTTCGCTGTTGAGCAGCTTTCTTACAAGGCTTTCATATACGTCGCGACTGGTAGTGTCCATACCGTCGTTTACGGCGAATTCAACGAACACCACGTCGGGGCGGGCGCTTATTATGTCGCTGTTGCAGCGTGTTATGCCCAACAGCGAGGGAGTTCCGGCGATACCCGCGTTTACATAATTTATCTTGCTTTCGTCCTCGGCAAATTTTTCCGCGAACAGCTTTGCGGAAAGAGCGGCGTAACAGGTTTTATTGTCGGGAGTAGCCCCTACGCCTTGGGTGATTGAGCCGCCAAGATAAGCGAGGGTTACTTCTTCTCCGTTTTTCGCCTTTGTTATGGCCTTTTGTATCCTTTCCGTGTTGCCCGTGGATATAAGTGAGCGTTCGATCATTTCCATGCGGATAATATCCTCTTCGTTTTTTGGCTTTTCCTCTTCCTTTGCGGTGGTGGTTACAATTGCGGGAGGGGTGGTATTGTTGGCGGAAGACGTAATGGTATTTTCAATGTTGTTCTTTTCCGAAACTGTGTTTTCGGTTTTCGTCGTCCCCTCTTTGGAGGTGGTGGCGGTTTCGTTTACGGAAAGCATGGTATCGCTGTTGGAAGCCGTCATGTTATTTTCGCTTCCGCTGTTTTCCGAACCAATGTTTTCTTTTTCGGCGCTGCATCCGCTGAGAAGCGCTATACACAATAATGCCGAAATAAATTTGTTAAGGTGTTTTTTCATTATTTTGCCTCAATTCGTTCTTGTTTCAGTGAGTTCTGATAATGATATTATAATGAATATTGACATCGGTGTCAATAAAAGATATTATTATAATTCAACGATTTTGACTTAAAATTTTTTTGTTCATTTGTTTTTAACAGTTTAAAGCAGGCGCAGTGGCGAGCATGGCGGTAAGAAGAAGTCAATAGAAGGAGCGTTAATAAAATGCAGTATTATGATTGTCCCGATGTAAACTCCAAATTTATACTTCTGTAAGTATAGTGAAGGAATTTTGAAACGGTTAAAGTTTTTAAAATATATTGTATCCTAAAATTCAAGGAGATCGAAGCTCCAAAGCGTCGATCTCCTTTATACTGATTGCAAATTGGTATTAAACGATTTCAAATCTATCCTCTTATCTCTAGCAGCACATAATAATGGTGTATAAAAATCGCAGCTAAAATTACATTAAATGCAATGCTCCCTATCATATAAGGCAGCCTCGCTTTCCTTCGATTAAGAAGAGTAGCCGTAAGAAACCCGATCCATGTACAGGAAACAATCAGCGCACCCATTATTATGCACATCTCAGTGACAAAATTCAAATTAACTTTCAGCACGGCCCCCGCCGTAAATCCCACCAGCGCGTTAACAGTAGGCAATACCGCAAGCGGCAGAGTTGCCGCCGCCCATTTTTTCCTTTTGGCTCTGTAAAGGCTCGCTGCCGCGATTATAAGCAGACCCGTAATTATAAAACTTTCGCCTATCATAAAAAATATCCCCTTTACGTGAATTTGTCAGGGCAGTCATCCTTTAAGCTTTCCGTCGACAATCTCCTTAGCCTTTTCGTTATCCGACAGAGCGATGTACACCGCGTAATTTCCCGTTGAAAATATCTTGGCCGATTCCAGCTTGTACATTTCGTCGGGGGTATAGGTTGCAAAGGACTCCTTTCTGGAATCCAGCTTTGATTGAAGCGCCGACTCCGCTGACTTTGCCGCGTCTGAACTCTTGAACTTAAATACTCCTATTTCGTCTGGAAGCGCACCGGAGCCGCAGAGGGAAAACGCGGCGGAATCAAGCTCCGAGGTATCAATTCCGCTGTAATAGCTCTCCACTTCATCCGTTCCTTTTTCCACTGAGGAGGAAATAGGAACCTCATTAAGCACCGCGCTTACAACGTCGGCGGGGTTTACGTCTGCGGCCGCCTCGCCGCCCTCTCCGCTGCACGCCGTAAAGAGCATTACGGGAGCTAACATGGCACAAACTAACTTTTTGATTTTCATTTTTGTCTTTTCCTTTCCTGTTGTTCTTATAACCGCTGCCAAATTTCCCCAACCTCTTAGGCCGGGGCATATCTCAGTTCAGTTCGAGATTTTTATCCCAACTGAACCTCAGAATTGCTTCGTAATATCGGCAGCTTGTTTAAGCTTGGTTTTATTTTTATTTTATACCAAATATAACATTTTATTTTATCTGATTCTGAATGGTTCCCAGTACTAATGCGTAGGCGCTGCCCTGAAAATGAAGTCCGTCGGCTTCCGCGTATTTTGAAGAAAAATATCCTTCATTGTCCGACAGCTTGGAGCAGATATCAACGTATGTATATCCTCCCTGCTCGCACATTGCCTTAAGACGCGAGTTGTAGTCGTTTATCTTTTCCATAGTCTCTTTTCCTTCCGCGTCATGTTCTTTAGTTACGGGAGGAAGAGAGATAACGCATATCTTGGCGGTATAGCAGGCCATTTCAAGCTCCGACACAAGCTCCGTCATTTTCTTCGACATATATTCCGCGTCCATAAACGCAAGCCCGTTTGTGCCCAACATTATATAGATACGCTTCGGCTGCATTGCGGCAACCTTTTCGACACAGGTTACGTCACCTATCTTGTGATTTACGGCGCTTTCTGGGTTAAGTCCAACCTCGGCGAACACGTTTTCCGCTTCGAGATAGTTATACAGATGAAGTCCGGTAGATATACTGTCCCCGATAAACAGATCGTTTTCAAAGAAAGCCATGTCATATTGAGGAAGAACAAGATCGTCGGTAGAAATGGAATCTTCTGTTTCGGAAACCGTATCTTCGGTGCTGTCCGATGTACTTTCCGAAGTTTCGGTTACCGGGCTTGTCCCGGAAACCGCGTCGGCGTCGGAAACGGTTGTGGATTCGTTTCCGGAACTGCTGTCCGTCTCCGAGGTGGTTGTGGCGGTAGGCTCGGTGCGGTTATTTCCGGTATCCTCTTTCATATGAAAGTATATTAAAACTATAAGCAGAATAATTATTCCCACTATCATCATATTTAACGCAACTATCGCAATGGACAGGCTGTTTTTTTTCTTTTTAGCCAAGACTTTTTCTCCTTTTTTCTTTATTGTATTAATTATACATTATACACGTTTATTTGGAAATAGTCAAGATTTTTTATATTATTATCATATTTTCTTAAGGCAACCTTTAAAAACCCCAATTTTTATTAAATTCACGCTCGAAAAATGGCTTTGTTATGCGAACGGTATTTTCATCAAATAGGGTTTTTAGAGGTTGCCTAATCTTTGATCAAGGTATAGACAAATAACACGGATGATCAAAGATTAGTATTAAAAATCCTTGACGGGCGACAGCCCGCCAAGGATTTTTGCCTTGTCATCAACATAATAGACCTCTTCGGAAACTTTCCGAAGCACCGTCTGACTTGCCCTTTCGCTGTCACGCTTTGCCCATTTTCCTTGAAATATATACAGTATTCCTGCGGAAAATGGACTTCGCCTTACAGCAAAATTGCTGCGTCATATGGAACTTCTCCAGTTTCCGAGGAGGTATAATATGCTCGAAAATCCGCACACCATTCCTATTGAGACAGTTTCTAATACTATTTTCAACTTAAGGCAACACCGCGCAATGACCGCCTGACGGCTTTGCGTATGGCTTGCTTGCATATTTTCCGTCATCTTGCACAAATCCTCCTTGAAATACGCCAGTATTCCTGCGTCGGATTTATACAAGCTGACGAAAAATCTGACGGCGCAATCCACACACAATCATTGTGCGGTGTTGCCTTAAAAAGATTGCAAAATTATAGCGGATAATTTGAAAATAGTGCTTAGGGAGTAATTTTAAGAACATGTTCTCATAGGATGAGCACACGTCTTTTCGGAAAATTTTCCCGCTAACTGCGTCAAAATTTCTTGACGGGGGCAGCCCGCCTGCAAAATTTTTCCTTGTTTTCGGAAAAATTATGCTCGAAAATCCGTGTCCCTCTCCTATGAGAACAAGTTCTAAATTATAACCATGTGACCGTAAACAATGCACCGCTCCATGTGAGAGAAAAGCGTAATCATTTATGCCTTGTAAAGAAGCACGCAAGGAACACATAATGTATTTTCGCTTTCAATGCTTTACAGGCTCAACATCACCGACGAATAAAAAATATTCCCATCGCTCCTGAAATCCGCTCCTCCTCCGTATTTTGCAGCGATATCCGCAAGGCTTGAAAGCCCCAGCCCCCTGTGCTCCGATTTTGTGGAAAGGTATTTTTCGCCGTTTTTTTCCACTCTCCCGTCGAAGCCGTTATCCACGGTAATGGCCAGCATTTTTCCCGAACAAATCATATTAAGCTTTATAATCCGCTTATCTTCGGGAGCCGACTGAGCCGCGTCCACGGCGTTTTCAAGAAGATTGCCCAATAATACCGACAGATCCATATCCTGTATCGTAAGATTGTTGGGCACTTGTATATGCGCATTAAAAGCGATATTCCGTTCCTTTGCCATATCTCCGTAGTGACTTGCCAGAAGGTTTATTACTGAATTGCCGCAGTACTTGGTGATGCGCTGTGTTTCCGAGTGCTCAAGATACTGCTTTAAATATTCAATCGCCTTTTCCGATTTGCCGTTTTCCAACAGCTCACACAGCAAAACCATATGGTGACGCATATCATGCCGCTGTTGGCGGACGTTTTCTATATTTTCGCTGATTCTTCTGTACTGCTCGTCGCGGATATTTATCTGATGTTTTGTCTGAAGATATTTTTCATTTGCCTCGTACTGCTCATATGCAAGGCGGTACATTCGGAAAATTACTCCGTACAGTACAAAGGCCGACAGAAGAAGCCCGAAATAAAGCAGGAGAGACGTTGGCTCCGACATCAGATCCGCGTAATCCATAAAAGTAAACACGATAACGAAAATAATCAGCAGGATAAGCAGCGGTATACAAAGATACCCGCATTCTTTCGCTCCCATTTTTTTCTCCACGGGCATATAAAATAATTTCAGAAACAGACAAAGCGAAGGTATTGCAACCGCTCCCGCCGTAAATGAGGACAGTATTGTGTGCAGACCTGCGGTCACGCGCTTCGCTTCGACGGGAAGCAGCTCAAGAATACAGTTGGCTATGGACAATATAAACAATGCGCTTGTAAGAGCGAACAGAAAAACAAATGCCTTTTTCTGCCAGACCGCCTTTACCGCGTAAAAATACCACGCCATGCAGAATAATATTATAATGCCGTAAAACACCAGATCAATCTGAACCGATATGGGTTCTTCCTCTGGTACCGTCACGCTGATATAAAAAATTATCGCCGAATCTATCGCGGACACAGCTGAAATAACCAATAAGGTTAGCAAAGCGGTTTTTTTATTGGAAAATCGGAACGAACCTAAAAAGGGATACGCGCACAAAAAAGCAAAAACGCTGATGACCACAATATTATCCGCCAGAAGCCAGAAAAAGTCGCTCAAAAATTATTCCCCCCTCGCCAGATGGAACAAAAAGTTCTGATACCGCTCTCTAAGTTCTGTTTTGTTATTACGCGACAGCGTTATCTCTTTTCCGTTGCGGAGTACTATGCGGTCGAAAAAGAAGGAGTCAATGTAGTGCATATTCACTGCGAAGCTTTGCTGTATCCTTAGGAATATACTGTTGTCCAGAAGAGCGCAAAGGGCACCCAGAGCGGTGTGGGTATCTATCCGCTCTTTGTCGGTATGTATCATGCAAAGCTTGTCCTTTACCTCTATATATCTTATTTTATCTATCGGAATCGGCACCGTTATCCTTCCAGATTTTATTTCCAATACCCTGTCTTTTTTCGGCGGCTGTGGGATACAGCGTTGTATTGCCTCCGATATCGCATCATCGTCGGCGGGCTTTAAAAGATAATGAGCCGCGTTAAGGGCGAAAGCCTCTATCGCATGGTCTGTACTTACTGTCATGAAAATGAAACGGCATGATTTATCGCTGCTTATGCTTCTGGCAGCGTCAATGCCGCTAATGCCTTTAAGATAAATATCCATGAATACTATGTCGAAGCGTTGCAAGGCGTTTGCGGCGAGAAATTCCTCTCCTGAGTAAAATGGACAGAGCCGTCCTGAAATATCCATACGGGAACAGACGTTCCCTATACGTTCCGTTAGCTCCTTAAGCTCTTTATCATTGTCGTCCACCACGGCAACATCAAACCACACCGGCAGCCCCCCTTATCTAATATTTATACCAATCCTTTTTTAAACTGGCGTAATATCCACAGTTTTAAAAGGGATTATTAGAAATTGGCGCACGTCTTTTCGGCATATTTTGCCGCTGACTGCGTTAAAAATCCTTGACGGGCGACAGCCTGACTGCGGATTTTTGCCTTGTCATCAACATAATATGTTCGATAATCCGCACACCATTCCTATTGGAACACTTTCTTATTTGTATTTTAACATTTTGCGTTTTATTTGTCAATGCGGTCAAACCGCTCAAGGGGAAATAGGTCGTAAAATGCAGTTTTTTTTCGTAAAATGCAGGTCGCGGTTCCGCCAAAATATGTTATAATAATTTTGGTAAAAAAAAATAAGGAGCGGTCAAAAATGAAAAAATTACTGAAAAAGGTTTTATCCGCCGTTCTGGTCGTGTCGGTATTAGCGGCTGTGCCCGCTTTTACACCGTTTCGGAACCGCGCTGCGGCGGAAGGGAGGGATAACGTTGGCAACTCACCAGTTACGATAATATATGCCGACGGAGAGGTTGAGGATTGGGATGGTAAGGAACGCAAGAAACTGGAAAAAGATTGTACTGTTGTGGTGAATGATGATTTTGATGCGGAAAGGGCGATTGTTGTTGAGGGAAACGTGACGGCTTTGTTAAAAGGGGGAAATCATACCGTTACCGTAATTAAAAGTGGTACACCGCTTGGCGGTCCTCCGGGGTTTTTGTTTGAGGTTAACGAAGGCGGAAATCTGACGGTGGAGGATCTGAAAGTGCTTAATGAAACCGATTTAACGATAAACGGTGTGTTAAATCCGTCTTTTGTAAGCGTACTCGGAAAAATGCGGTTTATTAACACGGATTTTACGGTACAAAACGGTACCGTAATCTCAACAAAAGGAAAAACTGCGGAGCTTACCTTCAAGGGGGGGAAAATTACAAATGAAACCGGCGGTTACAGCACTATATACAACGATAACGCGGTTTCAAAGTTCATGGATACGGAAATAACGGTGAATGACGGAAATAGCAGTCCGATAAATAACCGCGGCGGCACGGTAGACTTGATAAACTGCACTTTAAACAATACCAAAAGCATTTTAAACGAACGCGGAACCCTGAACATAAATGGTGGAAAGCTTATATCTCATGAAAACTCCGACGCGGTTTTTAACACGGGGGGGATCGTTAATATTTACGACGGAGAAGTTAAGGGTATAAGCAACACTTATTTTAATAATTCCCCGGAATATTCCGGAACATTAAATATTTTTGGCGGCAGCGTACTGTGCGGAACGGCAAGCTATGACAAATATTCCGTAATCAATTACAGCGAAGTTAATATAAAAGGCGGTACGGTTACGGCCGTTACAAATCAAAGTTACGGAACCGTAAATATAAGCGGCGGGAAAGTTATGGCTAAAAGCGGCGAGAGCACCGCAATAAATAATCTTGAATATTCCTCCGTTAATATCGGCGGCGGCGAAGTGTTGTCGGAATTTTATGAGTCAAGTGATGAAAGCTGTATAGATAATTACGGTGAAGTCATAATTTCCGGAGGTACGATTAAATATATCTATACCGGAAATAATGAAGATGTTTACGATGCAAATTACGCTATATCCAATTATTCTGGCGCTAAGCTGGAATTTGACAACGCTCTCCTTGAATCGTCATCGGGCGTGTTATATAACGAAAATGACGCTGTCGCCGAAGTAAAGGGGGGAAGCATATTATCCGGAGGAAATATGCTTGCCGTTTATAATTCGGGAATATTCGTAAACAGCGGCGGCAATATCACGTCCGATAAATTGCTCTGGAATACGGAGGATGCTTCCGCAAGTATTGAGGGAGGCGAGAATGTCAGTAAAACCGGGTACTGCATATATAATTACGGCTCTCTTTGCGTTTCCGGTGGTAAAATTATAAGCGAAAACATGACATACTGTATTCGCAACTATGGAATCGCTGGAATATCCGGCGGAACCGTTGGAGCGGGAGAATCACTGAACGCAAGATATATTGTAAATTTTGAAGGCGGGGTACTCGGTATGAGCTGGGCGCCGGTACTGCAAAACACAAGCATATGGCTGAGAAGTGATGACAATATAGTAATAGAAGGAGAACTGAAAAATACCGAGCCTTATACGGTATACATAGACGGCTCAGTTCCGAGAATAATTACCGACGGTTGGAGCAGGCATATGGAGGACGTAGCCCCGTCCAATTGTTTCAAATCTCCCTATGGCTTTAGTAAAATCGCGTATTCCGATTCAGAAGATGAGGCGATTATGAGGTATTTCAGTGTAACCTTTGAACCCAACGGCGGAACGTGCTCCGTTCATAGCTCCAATGTCAGCACGGACGGAAAGATAACTCTCCCCGAACCTACAAGGGATACATATAATTTTGACGGCTGGTTTACCGAAAAGCACGGTGGAGAAAAAGTTACAGACGAAACGGTATATGCAGATGATGCAACGATCTATGCTCAGTGGACTCCCAATGCGCATCACGTACATGATTGGAGTGATGTTTACAGCAAAAACGAAACGCATCACTGGTTGATCTGTAAAATGTGCGGTGAGTACGGCGATAAAAAGGATTATGCCGAGCATACGCGTGATGCTGAAGAGGTTATCAAAGAACCATCCTGTACCGAAACAGGCGAAATAAGATATACCTGCGTCTGCGGTCATACCGAAACCGAAGTTCTTGATCTTAAAGAACATAATTTCGGCACCGATTGGCGGCATAACGATACCGAACACCGGCAGGAATGCGATCTTTGCGGTTTTGAAAGTAACAAATCCACGCATGACTGGAAACTGATAAATGAAATTGCTCCTACCGAAGAAAAAGAGGGACAGAAGACATTTAAGTGCAGTGTTTGCGAAGCCGAAAAAACAGAAATCATCGATATGCTTGAACCGGAAAAAACAACTTCCGGTGAATCAAGCGCAACCGTTTCGGAAAAACCGAGCGGTACCCCTTCCGAAGAGCCCAGCGACACTCCTTCAGAGGAACCGAGTGACGTTCCTTCCGAAGAGCCGAGCAATACTCCCACCGAGGAACCGAGCGGCACTCCATCGGAAGAAACGAGTGAAACTCCGTACGATACACCTAAGGTGTCCTCCGATATGGGATTTTTCATTCCCGATATTACCACGTCGGAAAAAAATTCACAGAACGCGGAAGAGGTGGTATCGTCTTCGGCGGCTGAGGCATCCTCTGACAAGGAAGGTCACCTGTCAGGAGCTTATGCTGATTCAACGAATCCCGAAACAGCAAGCCCGGAAAACACATCCTCGCTCATTGACACTACGCGTCCTGTGCCCACAGAGGAGAACCCGGAAGAATATCTCGATTATGAGAATATCGGCAACGTATCAAAATGGTCGAGAACTGGTTTAAATGCGCCTGCCGCGTCTCTGGCCACTCCTCTTTCGGAGCTAAAGGAAATGGTTTTAAATAAAGAAGAAACTATGATGATGGAAGACGGAGTCAATATCAGGATTATTCTTACCGTGGATGACGCCACCGATTTTGTGCCGGAACAGGATAAAGCAAAGGTTGAGTCCATTATAAACACTATTCCCGATTGTAAATTGGGTCAGTATCTTGACATTCGGCTTTTGAAAATAATCGGAAGCCGGGAGGAGAAAATTTCCGAGACTGACGGTTTGATAACAGTCACCTTTGAAGTGCCTGAAACCCTGCGTGGAAAAGGTCGTAAATATTCCGTGATAAGGATACATAACGGGGAATCGTCAGTGCTTGAAGATTTGGATGATAACGACGCCACCGTGACTATCAAGACCGACAGGTTTTCCACCTACGCACTGACGGTTACCGAAAATACGCAGGAGAATCCCAAAACGGGAGTATTTCTTATAGGCATTATAGGCATATTTCCCGCAGCGGTTTCCGCCGGAGCCGTGACGATTTTCCGTAAAAAACGAGGAAATGCGGGAAAAAATAAGTAGTACTTTGTAAAAGCCAAAAGTTTTTTGTATTTTTTTGAAACTTTTTCATCAACAAAAGGGACGCCCTGCAATGGGGCGTCCCTTGTTATGTAAAGCAAATGTTTTCTTTTTGGTTTATCAGCAAAATTCCGTTTGATAAAAGATTGGTATAAAGTAAAATAAAAAACCCGCCTCATATAACCCCTACATATCCTCACGCAAACCTTATTTTTCCACAATATATAGAAAATCTCTATTCTCTCCAAAATACGACCCTATTTCTTATGCACTTTCTACAAAAAAACGCTTGATTTTTTTTCGTTTTTTCTTTGTGATAATAATTTTAAAAGGTTGATTTTTCCCAATTTGTGGTGTATAATTTATCTTAGTGGAAAAATAGTCACTTTTGTGGTGAAATGTTTATCTGAAAGGAAGGAGGGAAATTCAATGATGTTGGGTGAATTTAAAAGTACTCTCGACCCCAAAGGCCGTATGAATTTCCCTGTGAAGCTTCGCGATGAGCTGGGTTCTTCCTTTGTCATCTCAAAAACAATTGATAAACAGTGCATAAAAGTGTACTCAAAAACGGACTGGGAAGCTCTTGTGAAATCAATACGGGAAATGCCGCAGGTAAAAACCGCGGGAATACAGCGTTTTCTCTTCGGAAGCGCTTTTGAGATAGAGCCGGATAAGCAGGGAAGAGCGCTTATCCCCGCCCCCCTCCGCGAATATGCGCAGCTTAAAACGGACATAGTAATAGTGGGTCTTGAGGGCAGAGCCGAAATTTGGGATAAGGAAAGCTGGGACAAGTTTAATTCCTCTCTGGATATGAATGAACTGCTTGCCGCCGCTGTGGAAATGGGTCTTTGATATGGAATTTCAGCATAAATCGGTACTTTTGCGGGAAAGCATAGAAGGTCTTGATGTAAAGCCGAACGGAGTCTATATAGACTGTACCACGGGCGGAGGCGGTCACAGTCTTGAAATTGCCGCCCGTTTGGGTCTCGCGGGCACTTTGTTTTGTTTTGATCAGGACAGTGAAGCCATTGAAGCCGCCAAAAAGCGGCTTTCCGAGTATTCTCCCATTTTCGTAACACGCAACTTTGCGGAAATGGGAGAGGTGCTCGCCGAATACGGCGTAAATAAAGCCGACGGAATCCTTATGGATCTGGGAGTAAGCTCCTATCAGCTTGACAATCGGGAACGCGGTTTTTCCTATCACGACGACGCTCCTCTTGATATGAGAATGAGCGGAGAAGGTGAAAGCGCTTGCGACGTGGTAAACGAATACGGGGAGAACGAGCTTATACGTATACTTCGCCTTTACGGAGAGGAAAAATACGCTGTGAGCATCGCCAGAGGAATAACGACGGCAAGAGAAATCGCTCCCATAGAGACCACTTCTCAGCTTGCCGAAATAATAAAGAGTCATGTTCCCATGAAAGCGAGAAAAGAAAAAAATCCGTGCAGAAAAACCTTTCAGGCGATAAGAATAGAAGTCAATAGAGAACTTGAGGTTCTTGAAAAGGGAATAGCGTCGGGGTTTGAGCTGCTTTCTCACGGCGGCAGAATGGCGATTATAACATTTCATTCGCTGGAAGACAGAATAGTAAAAAACGCTTTTCGGGAGTGCTGCACAGGCTGCACCTGCCCGCCGGATTTTCCCGTTTGCGTATGCGGAAAAAAGCCGAGGGCGGTATTGGTGAACAAAAAGCCGATAGAAGCGGAAGAAAACGAGCTTGAAGAAAATCCCCGCAGCCGAAGCGCCAAGCTTAGAATTCTTGAAAAACTCTGACATAAAAGCGCAGCTTAAGGCAGCACCGCACAATGATTGTGTGTGGATTGCGCCGTCAGGCGGTCATTGCGCGGTGTTGCCTTAATAAACTCCTGTTGTCTAAGAGTCATGGAACATTAGGTAGGGGTATAAGACAAAAGATCGATATTTCGGGTGCAATTTTTTTCATGTTAACAGCTTGAAGAAGATTGATGTTAAAAGGAAGGAATGATAAAATGTACGCTTACAATAAAAGCAACGTAGCATACGATCTGTCAAGATTCGATGTGGACGAACGGGTAAAAAAGCCCAAGGCCGCCCCTCATATAAAAATGCACGCCACGTCCGTTGCAAAAAGCGGAAACTGGTTTGTTACGATAGTTTTGGTAACCTTCGCGGCGGTAGTGGCCTTCTTTTTTATCAGCAGCAAGGCGGCTCTTTCCGAGGTAACCACTCAGATAAGCAGCAAGACCACGGAACTTCAGGAGGCGAAAAGCGAAAACGTCCGGCTTCAGGCGCAGCTTGACAATATGGTAACCCTAAGCAAGGTGGAGGAGATGGCGATATCGGAGCTTGGGCTTAGGAAGACCACTAAAAATCAAGTCAGATATATTTACGTTCAGGACCGCACCATGGTGCAGGTGGCTGAAAAGGAAGAAAACGTATTTGCCTCTCTTAAAAACTGGCTCGATGGAGTTTCGGATTATCTGGGATTTTGATTTTTATGAGGACAAGTTCTAATACAGGACTTGTTCTCATAAATTGTATCAAAATAATTTGTCCGCAAAAAAGAAAGGAAAGCATATGGCAAACACTCCCACAAAAAAAATGCGCAACCGTGTTTTCGTAGGTGTTTTTACGCTGCTTCTTGTCTTTACCGCTTACATATGCGTAAGACTTTTCAACGTATCCATAGTACAGTCGGAGTATTATCGCTCCAAAGCGAATGATCAGCAGCTAAGCAGCTTTACAATAAACGCAAACCGCGGAACCATCTATGACGCCGACGGAAAAATCTTAGCCCAGAGCTCCACCGTTTGGGATATTATCCTGAACGCGAATAGCATCTCCGAGTATGACAAGGATAACACCGAGAAGATATGCAGAGACGTGGCGGAAATCTGTGGAGTGGATCATCGGAAGCTTATAGACGAGTGCGAAAACACCAACCACAGATATTATATAGTAAAAACCAAGGTGGATAAGGAAACCTGTGATGCCATAACTCAATACAGAATTGACAACAAGCTTGCCACTTACTCCGTATATGCGGAGGAAAACACAAAAAGAGACTATCCCAATGAGACCCTTGCCTCTTCCGTAATAGGCTTTACCAATTTTGACGGAGACGGAGTTTACGGAATAGAAGCCTATTACGACGAATATTTGCGCGGCGTTAACGGAAAACTGGTAACCGCCCTTGACGCCAACGGAAAAGCAATGCCTTATCAGTACGAAACGAGATATGCCGCAAAGGACGGCAACGGGATTTACCTTACGATTGATTCTACCCTCCAATACAGCCTTGAAAAGAATTTGGAACTGGTACTGACTCAGCAGAATGTGCAGAACCGCGCCTGCGGAATAATAATGAACGCTAAAACCGGCGCTATACTGGCAATGGCAAGCGGTCCCAGTTATAATCTGAATCAACCCGCTGTCTTGACCGATTATTTTCAGGCTAAGCTTGACAAGTATGAGGAGGAATTGAAAGAGGACGAAAAAAACTATACCGAGGAGGAAATAGAATCTCTTCTGAATCAGAAGGAAGCCGTATTGCGCGAGACGCAGTGGAACAATAAAGCCATTTCGGAGCTGTATATTCCCGGATCCGTATTTAAGGTGGTAACCGCCGCCGCTGCCGTTGAGGAAGAGCTTTTAGGCTCCGATTCTTATGTTACAACCTGCTATGGCGTATCCGAGGTAGCTGGCACAAAAATAAAATGTTGGAGCAGCGTGGGACATGGCGAGGTCGATCTTCAGCTTGCGCTGATAAAATCCTGTAACCCTGCTTTTATAGCCATAGGACAGCTTCTTGGGCCCAAGAACTTTACCGATTATTTTGAAGCTTTCGGTCTTACCGAAAAAACCGGAGTCGACCTTCCCGGTGAAAATACCTCGATATATGTGGGATATGATAATATGGGTCCCGTAGAGCTTGCCAGTTCCGCCTTCGGGCAAACAAACAAGCTCACTCCCTTACAGATGATAACCGCCTACGCCGCCGTGATAAACGGAGGATATCTGGTAACCCCACATGTTGTGGATAAAATAGTCGACAACACTGGAAACGTGATAAAATCCAATGAAACAGTAGTAAAAAGACAGGTTATAAGCGAAAAAACCAGCGCCACCATGCGTATGATGCTTGAAAACGTGGTGGAAGGCAACGGAGGCTCCAACGCCTATATGGAGGGCTACCGTATCGGCGGAAAGAGCGGTACTTCGGAAAAGCTGGACGAATACAACAATGAAAATATGAGATATGTGGGCAGTATGTGCTGCTTTACTCCCGCCGACGATCCGGAAATCATAATGCTTGTTATGGTTGACGAGCCCATGAACGGTCAGATTTACGGAAGCCGCGTTGCGGCTCCCGTAATTTCCGCAGTGTTCAGCGAATGTCTTGAGCACATGGGAATTTATGCCCAGTACACCGCCGAAGAGTTGGAAAATCAGGATACTACGGTTCCTTATGTTTTGGGAACGGGCGGTCTGACCGCTATCAGTACCTTGAAAACCTACGGCCTGAATTACGAATTTGTAGGCGACGAAAACGGCATAGTGACAACAACCGTTCCCGGAGCGGGACAGTTGATTCCCCGCGGCGGCAAGGTAGTAATTTATATGGACGAAAGCGAAAAGAAAACCGTTACCGTTCCAAATGTTATTGGAATGAGCGCTGAACAGGCGAATTCTGTCATAACCTCGGCGGGGCTTAATATAAGAGTGTCCGGCGGCGCGGCGGAAAATGAAAAAGCGCGCGCGGTAATACAGTCGATAGAAGCGGGCACCGAGGCCTACAAAGGAGCCGTAGTGGAGGTAACGTTTTATTTGGATGACGAAACGGGCTGATACCTTACGAAATTCGGTGATTTGCGTTTTTTATACCTTGACGTATTAAGAGGCAGTTAAAACAAACTGCCATAATTGCGAAGCACTTCCGAGGTTCGGCGGGGGATTTTACCTCCGGTGAACCGAGCGATGAATAGACTTTGCCTGCAAAGCCTCATAAAACCTTGACTTCTAATACCAATCTTTAATCAAGTTGTAGATTTGATTAAAGATTATATACTAAAAGCTAATTTTTGACAGTCTATATATTTATCTTGACCAAAATTAGCATAAGAGGCAGGGGACATCCGGCAGCGGTTATAAACTCTCCGAAAGGAATGGTTAAACAAATGACTCTTTATGAGATTTGTCCTTTGGCTAAGGAAAAGGGAATTTCCGATACCGAGATAAACTCGGTTACCGACAATACAAATAAGCTTCAAAAGGGCGATGTCTTTGTTTGTATCAAGGGCAAAAGCTTTGACGGACATTCCGCCGCTGCGGAAATGGAAAAAAGGGGAGCCTCCCTTATAGTTGCCGAAAGGGATACCGGCTGTGAAAGACAGCTTTTGGTGCAGAATACAAGGGAGTATTACGCTTACTTAGCCGCCAATTATTACGGCAATCCGCAGAAAAAGCTTAAAATGATAGCTGTGACCGGAACCAACGGAAAAACCACCGTGACTCATCTCATACAGCATATTCTTAATACCGGCGGGAAGAAATGCGCCTGTATAGGTACCGCGGGCTGCGATCTTTGCGGAAAATTTTACGAATCCGACGGCGACGTACCCACAACGCCCCTTCAGATGGAGCTTTTCGGTTATCTTGCCGAGGCGGTGGAAAACGGTGCGGAATACTGCGCAATAGAAGCCTCTTCGCAGGCTCTTGTTCAGGGAAGACTGTACGGAATACGGTACGAGATAGGTATATTTACCAATCTTACTCAGGATCATCTTGACGTTCACGGTACAATGGACAATTATTATAAGGCGAAAAAGTTGCTTTTCAAAAGCTGTGCCAAGGCTTTAATCTGCGTGGACGACAAGTACGGAAAAAAGCTTATGAAGGAGCTTAATCTTTCAAAGGAAAACAAACGGGATTACAGCATAACCGACGCTGCCAACTATTACAGCGTAAATATTAAAACCGCTCCCGCTTATGTAAGCTACTGGTTCAGCAGCGACAGGGATGAAAAATCCTTTCCCGTAAAGTTCGGAATGCCGGGGATGTTTAATGTTGCCAATTCCGCCGCCGCTTTGGGAGCCTGCCGAGAGCTCGGAATGGAAATAAAGGAATGTGTGGCTGCTCTTGAAAGCTTCAAAGGGGTAAACGGACGCTGCGAGGTACTGTACGACGGAGATTTCACCATAATATGCGATTACGCTCATACCGCCGATGCCCTGGAAAAGATACTTTCTTCAATAAAAGCTTTTGCGCAGGGCAGAGTAATCTGCGTATTCGGAGCGGCGGGAGAAAGAGACGCGGATAAGCGCCCCGACATGGGTCTGGCGGTTGGAAAAAACTCAAATTTGGCTGTTGTTACCAGTGATAATCCCCGTTTTGAGGATCCGATGAAAATAATAGGACAGATTGAAAAAGGCCTTGATAAAACAATGGTCGTCTATACGGTTATAGAAGACAGGTATGAGGCTATTAAATATGCATTAACACAGGCAAAACCGAAGGACGTGATTGTGCTCTGCGGAAAAGGCCACGAAACCCATCAGATATACGGCGCGGATTATCTGCACTTTGACGAGCACGAGATAGTAAGGGAGATTTTAACTGAGCAGGGAAGAGTAATTTAGAACATGTCTCATAGGATGAGCACAGGTTCTTATACTAATCCCTTTTAAAACTGTGGGATTAGTGTTTCGGGTGCAATCTTTAATCAAGTCTACAACTTGATTAAAGATTGGTATTAGAATCGATCAGAAAGGGCTGTGTGAAGATGATACTTTGGATAATATTGATAACCGCGGTGGCTGCTGCTGCCGTAACCGCCTGTATGGGCTGCTGGGTAATACCGGTTATGCGCAGGCTTAAATACGGTCAGACTATTTTGGATATAGGTCCGAAGTGGCATAAGGAAAAGAAGCAGGGCACTCCAACCATGGGCGGACTGATGTTTTTTATCGGAGTGACCGCGGCCGCAATATTAGGGTATATACTACTCTGGAAAAACAATTATATAAGCTTTGACATTATAGGAACAGGCGCGGCGCTGAAAGGAATCTCCGCTTTGATAATGGGACTTTGCTTCGGATTTGTGGGATTTCTTGACGATTATATAAAAATAAAGAAAAAACGCAACGAAGGGCTTACCGTTATACAGAAAATAGTGCTTCAGGTACTTATAATCGCCGCCTATTTTACTTCGCGCGTATTAAGCGGCGACACCTCTACCGTCATAAACATTCCGTTTCTGTTCCAAATAGACCTTTCATTTTTTTACTACATCTTAATGGGGCTTGTTATGCTCTATCTGGTCAACGCCGTAAATTTAAGCGACGGCATCGACGGACTTTGCGGCAGTATCTCGTTTATCTATTTTCTGGCCTTTGTACTGATTACCGCCAACATAAAGCTTTACGGAATGACAATTGTTTCCGTGGCGGCGGCGGGAGGCTGTCTCGGCTTCCTTTTCTGGAATTTTCCGCCAGCCAAGGTTTTTATGGGCGATACCGGTTCCTTGTTTTTGGGGGGAATGGTGGTAGGAATAGGCGTAGGCTCAGGCTGCGAGGCTGCAATGATCATAGCGGCGGCGGTTTATATTTGGGAAGCGCTTACCGTACTGATTCAGACAACTTACTTTAAAATAACTCACGGCAAAAGATTGTTTAAAATGACCCCCATTCACCACAGTTTTGAACTGAGAGGCTGGAAAGAAATAAAGATAGACGCGGTATTTTCTTTGCTTGCTATATTGGCGGGAACCGCCGCGGTGGCGTTGTCCCTATTCAGCCAAAAGTGATACTAATCCCTTTTAAAACTGTTGGATTAGTGTTTTGGGTGCATCCCTTTTTAAACTATGGATTTTATCCATAGTTTAAAAAGGGATTGGTATGATATTCAAGCGAAACCGAAAGGAGCTTCCAAGTGATCGAAAGAACCGTATCAGCCGGAAAAGCCGTGGCAAAAAACACTTCATCGGGCAATATAAGGCTTTCGGATAAACGAAAAAAAATTTCCGCAAGCATAACTCCATCAAATCAAGATAAAAGAAACGCCTACCGTGATTCCCGAAAGGTTTCGTCGGCAGGAGGGGCGGTCGCTCCTACGACGGCAGCCTATTCGGCAAATAAAAGAGCCAAGTTAAACCGCGCGGAAAAACCGAGAAAAAAAACCGTCTGGGTAAGAAGCGGATTTGACTACCCTCTCTTTACAATAGTACTTGTACTTTTGGCCTTTGGTCTTATAATGATGTTTTCCGCAAGCTACGCGGTTGCTTACAGCACTAAGGGAGACAGCCTGTTCTATCTGAAAAAGCAAGCTTTGTTCGCTGTGGTGGGATTGGCCGCAATGATAGCGGCGGCTAACTTCGACTATCACATCTTCTCAAAAAAGCTTGTCTTGTACGGTTTAGGCGGAGTATCGTTAGTGCTTATGGGCGCCGTAAAGGTGGCGGGTTCCGTTGGAAACGGCGCGGAAAGATGGCTTGAGATCGGCGGCATAACCTTTCAGCCTTCGGAAATACTTAAATTTGCCGTAATAGTGGTTTTTGCCTATATGATAGACAAAAGATACGGTTATCTCAAGGATTTTAAAAAAGGTTATATTCCTTTTATGATAGTTCTTGGTGTATCCTGTTTTTCGCTTATGATACAGCCTCACCTTTCGGCAACCATAATAGTGTTCGCCATTGGCTTCTCTATGATGTTCGTGGGGGGACTTAACCCGAAGCACCTTTTTATAAGTATCCTGATTATGGTTCCTTTGGTTGTTTTGGGAGTAATGCTGCTGAAACAGTTGGGCTACGATTACTTTGACGCTCGTATAATCAGCTTTATGGATCCGGAAGCCGATATCCGAAATGATACCTTCCAAACCTACCAGTCCCTGGTAACCATAGGCAGCGGCGGTCTTTTCGGCTTGGGATTCGGAAACTCAAGACAAAAATACGCCTATCTTCCCGAAGCCAGAAACGACTTCATTTTCCCCATAATCTGCGAGGAATTGGGCTTTGTGGGAGCCGCGCTGGTAATACTGCTGTTTGTTCTCCTTATATGGAGAGGATTTTATATCTGTATTAAGGCGAGAGATAAATTCGGAATGATGCTCGCTTTCGGTATTACTTTCCAGATGGGGCTGCAAGCGCTTCTGAATATTGCGGTTGTTACCAATTCCGTACCGAATACGGGTATTTCGCTGCCCTTTTTCAGTTACGGCGGCTCTGCGCTGCTTATGCAGCTTGGCGAAATGGGAATATTGCTTAACGTTTCGAGAAAGGCAGCGCTTAAATAGACAAATGTATATACAGATAATATGTATGACCAAATATTAGCATAATTCGGCACCGCACGATTATTGCCGTCCTGTCGCGATGTCGGCAGGATGGCTTTAAGCGTAATTTGTGCGGGGATGCAAAAAACAATGTCATAAAAAAATAAAAAAGGAGCCCACTAAATGCGTGTTCTGATAGCGGCAGGCGGAACAGCCGGCCATATAAATCCCGCCCTTGCGATAGCCGACAAAACGGTCAACGTTTTCCCCGGCAGCAAAATCCTGTTTGTAGGTACCCCTAACGGAATGGAAGCCAAGCTTGTGAAAAAAGCCGGTTATGATTTTCACGGGATAAAAATGGCGGGTATTCAAAGGCACCTGTCCATTACCAACATAAAGAGAAACGCCCAAGCCCTTTATTACTACGCGGCCGCTTTTCCACAGGTAAAAAAGCTGATAGAGGATTTTAAGCCCGATATATGCGTGGGAACCGGCGGATATGTCTGCGGCGCGGTTCTCAGGGAAGCGGCGCGCATGGGAATAAAAACCGTTACCCATGAGAGCAATTCATATCCCGGAATTACCACAAAGCTGCTTTCAAAAACGGCGGACAAGGTCTTTGTATTTTCCGAGGATACGCTGAAGCACTTGAAGCATCACGAAAAATGTGTTATAACGGGGAATCCCTTAAGAAACAATATTCCCCTTGAGGAAAAAAATTCAGCGCGGAAAAGGCTTGGGCTTCCCGAAGGATTTACCGTTCTTTCTCTCGGCGGAAGTCTCGGCGCCAATAGGATAAATTCCGCCGTCGCCGAGCTGATGGTTTGGGAACAGTCTGCGGGAGGAATAAACCATATTCATTCCTACGGGGGAAACGGCAAGGATACCTTTGGAGAACTGCTTGATGAAAATAAAGTTGATAAAAAATCCGATAGGCTTATACTTAAGGAATATATCGACAATATGTACACCTGTATGTGCGCCGCCGATCTGATAGTGTCCAGAGCAGGTTCGATGACTCTTACGGAAATAACGGCTATCGGGAGACCGTCAATATTGGTGCCTTACCCCAACGCTACGGAAAATCATCAGTATTACAACGCAAAGACTCTGGAGGACGCACAGGCGGCAATACTCCGTGAAGATAAAGATCTGGACGGAAAATGGCTTATCCAAACGGTGAGCGGTTTGTATAAGGATACGGTAAAACTGGAGGAAATGGGAATAAGAGCGAGACAACTGGCCAAAACCAACGCGGCCGATGTAATACTCAGCGAAATGCTTGATCTTGTGAAAGTATAAAGGGAACTTCTAAAAACCCCATGTGAGCAAAAACGAACATGGCGCACCATCTACTTCGTCAACCCGTCTCGACGGGCGTCAGCCCGCCTTCGCCGGCTTTCCTTGTATCCGGTTCACCCTGTCCGTTTTTGCTTTTCACAGTGGTTTTTAGAGTCTCCCTAAAGGTTTTTAACCAAAAATTGCCCTTTGGCATACACTGAAAGGTAAAATGCTTTAGAAAGGGTGATTACTATGGCGGAGCAACAGCGTATCGTTATAAACGGCGGCAGGCGGCTGGAAGGCGAGATCTCCGTTCAGGGCGCAAAAAACAGCGCTTTGCCGTTATTGGCTGCCTGTGTGCTGTGTGACGGTGAGTCGGTGCTGCATAACTGTCCGCGACTTTCGGACTGCGACGCTGCCTGTCGTATATTGGAATGCCTTGGATGTAAGTGCAGAAGGGAACAAACCACCGTTATCGTCAACGCATCGGTGATAAAGGGAACGGAGGTGCCCGCATCTCTTATGCGGGAAATGAGGTCGTCAATTGTATTTTTGGGTTCTGTGCTGGCAAGGTGCAAAAGTTGTAGGATGTCATTTCCGGGAGGCTGCGAACTGGGTCCGCGTCCCATTGACTTTCATCTTGCGGCGCTTCGTGAAATGGGGGCGGATATTGAAGAAAGACACGGATATCTGGAGTGCACCGCGCCGAAGGGTCTGCACGGAGCACGGATAGCGCTTTCATTTTCTTCGGTGGGCGCTACGGAAAATATAATGCTGGCAGCAGCTCTCGCACACGGCGTTACCGAGATACACAATGCGGCGAGAGAACCGGAAATAGTCGATCTGGCCAATTTTATCAACAAATGCGGCGGAAAAGTCAGCGGAGCGGGAGGAAGCACGGTAGCCATAGAGGGAGTGGAAAGCCTTTCTCCGTGCGAACACAGGATAATGCCCGACCGAATAGCAGCGGCAACCTATCTTTGTTGCTGCGGCGCGGCGGGAGGCGAACTGATACTTACCGATGTGAACAGCGGGGACCTAAGGCCGGTAACGGCAGTGTTGGAGCAAATGGGCTGCAGTATTTACTCCTACGGCAAAAAGCGGGAGGAGAACAATATTTTTATCAATCTTCACAGACCTTTGATATCCCCCGGAACAATCAGAACCAATGTTCACCCCGGTTTTCCCACGGACGCGCAGCCACCGCTGATGGCGCTGACCACGATGGCTTCGGGTACCACGGTATTTGTGGAAAACATTTTCGAGAATCGCTTCAAGCATGCTTCCGAGCTTACCCGGCTCGGTGCGAAAATAAGCGTTGAGGGAAAGGTAGCCGTGGTAACCGGGGTAAAAGGTCTTTCCGGAGCGGAGCTTGTGGCTACCGATCTTCGTGGGGGCGCGGCACTGATAACCGCCGGTCTGGCGGCGGAGGGGACGAGTAAGATTTCCGGTATCTGTCATGTGGACAGAGGATACGAAAGCATAGAAAAAGTACTTAGGAGCGTAGGGGCGGATATAAGGAGAATCTGATTTTTGTAAGTATACGTTGATTTTGCCGTAAATCGGAGATTGGCTCTTGGAGTGTAAATTAACGGTGAGGAAGTTGAAAGGAGGAGTCGGCTTTTGGGTCGAGCTTAAGTAGAAATGCCCGAATTTGAAAGAAAAAAAAGAAAAAGCCTGAGCGATCAGCAGCTTTTCGACGAGTATTACGGTGTAGATAAGAAAAAGCCGGTCAAAAACTCCTCCAAAGGCAAAAAAAGCGGGAAGACGCAGGGAAAAGAGAGGGGAAAGTCAAAACCCGCAAAAAGAGAAAATCCTCCCATAAGTCCCGAAAGACAGCGAATAAAGGATCTGTATCCGGAAGAAAATGCGGTAAGAACCTATCCCAATAAAAAGAAAAAAACTTCGGCGGTAAAAAAAGGCAGAGTTCCGGAAAAAAGAAAAAAAAGTGCCGTCAAAGGAAAAAATGCAAGCTCTTACGGGAAAAACAGGAGAAAAAAACATCGTCACGGAAGCTATGTTTTATACTATTTCCTATGCGGAATAGTGGCGGTAGCGGTGGTTGCCGTTTTGTCGGTGACAGTGCTTTTCAATATAAAACGTTTTGAGATTATAGGGGAAACACGTTATACCAACGAAGAAATTATTTCCGTTGCCGGTATCTCGGAGGGTGAAAATTTGCTCAGAATAGATATAGGTGAAGCAGAAAAAAGAATTATATCCGAATTGGTGTATATTGATCGGGCTAAAATAGGAAGAGGCTTTCCCGATAAACTGGTTATAACCGCAGAGCCCGCCGTTCCTTTGGCAAGCTTTTATATTTCCGGAAAATACTACCTTATATCCGAGGCGGGAAAAGTATTGGATATATCGAACAGACGCTTTGAACAACCCGTTGTGAAGGGGTATGTTTTGGATCCCGAAAAGGAAGGAAAACCCGAAACAAAGACAAAAGAGGGAAGCCCCCTTGAGGAGGACGGGGAAAAACGTATTTCCGCGGCGGTAAATATTATCGGATATATGCGTGACTGCGGGCTTGACAAGGATTTTTCAATCGATCTTACCGATATATTAAGTATAAAAGTAACCTATGATAACAGAATAGAGATGGAATTGGGCACTACGGCAGCAATGGATGAAAAAATTTTTAATGCCAGTCTTCTTATACTTGATCATAACGAGATTGCGGAAAACGAAAAGTGCGTCCTTATTCTGACCAATCCTTATCATGTGCCCAAACAGCCTATACGCGACCGGGAGGATCAGACGGAGGGGTATGTGGTAACCACGGAAAACGTCTCCGAAGAAAGCACAGCTGAGGAAGGCGCGGAAGATACAGCGGTAAATTAAAAATTTGTTAAAAATTACATATTTTTCTGTAAAAACGAAACAAAAAAAGGGTTTATTCATGAAAACCGCACTGCAATGAGGCTTTTATATTGTGAAAACCCCTAAAACTTGGTATTTTTTTCCTTTTTTGCAACAATATGTTGTAAAAAAACTCTTAAATTTAGCAAAATATTTTCAAAAAGGTATTGAAATCGAAGCAAAAATCTGATAAAATTATAAGAGCGTGAAAATTTCTGACCAAATCAGTGGAGGTACAAAATGGGCGTTTTTATTGATGAAGAAGGATTTGAGTATGAACAGGACAATCTTGACGAAAGTGCCGTATATGACGTAAAAATAAAAGTTATAGGAGTAGGCGGAGGCGGCGGCAACGCTCTTGAGTACATGGCTAAGCTGTACAAGAAGGAAGCCGACGAGACCGAAGCTGCGGGCGGAGACGTAATGTCCGACCTGCGTGATAAAATCGAGTTTATCGCCGTTAATACAGATGTTGCAGCTCTTAAAAATAAGGATAAGACCCTTATGAGACGTATTCAGATCGGTAAAAAGTGCTGTAAGGGAAGAGGCGCGGGCGGACGTCCCGAGGTTGCCGCCGAGGCGGCAAAGGAAAGCCGCGAGGAGATCGAAAAGGCGATAGAGGGCGCTTCCATTGTGTTTATAGGCGCCGGAATGGGCGGCGGCACAGGTACCGGAGCAGCTCCCGTTGTGGCCGAAATTGCCCAGGAGATGAATATAATCACCGTGGGCGTTGTTACAAAGCCCTTTGAATACGAGCGGGAATATAAAATGAATCAGGCGATAAAGGGCATTGACGAAATGCGCAAGCATGTCGACTCTCTTCTTATAATCCCCAACGAAAGACTTCTTCGCACCAACGAAAAGATGCTCAGCTTTAAACAGGCTTTTGCTATGGTGGATGACGTTCTTTACCGTTCGGTAAAAATAATTTCCGATGTGGTATACGAAAGCACCACGGGTAGAATTGGCACCGATTTTGCCGACCTTTGCTCTATTCTCTCCAACTCCGGCGACGCGCATATCGCTTTGGGTACCGGTACGGGTGAAAATAAGATTCAGGACGCGGTGTCACAGGTTGTAAACAGCCCGCTGCTTGAAACTTCCATCAATCATGCCACCAAGCTGCTGGTTAACGTTACTCTTTCCGCAGACAGCGGCATAAGCGATCTGCGTGATATTATAAGCCTTATTTCCGACGCCGCCGATCCCTCGGTAGAGATGATTCAGGGCGTAAGTCAGGACGAAAGCCTTACCGATACCATCAGCATTGCGGTTATTGCCACGGGATTCAAGGAGGGCGGCGCTACAATTAAGTCTTTAAGCTCTTCAAGGAATGCCGAAGCTCCCGCCGCCGTGAAAAAGGAAGAGGTTTCCCTTCCGTCATTCGGAAATTCCGTATTTGACAGAGACGATGACATAGTTACATCAAAGAATACAAATGACGATCTGTCCAAAATTATTCAGAATACGTTGGGTGATTTACAGGCTAAGGACAGATTTGAATCTTTGAATTCCATATTTAATCAAAGGGATAAGTCAAGATTTTCTTCCGATGATTGATGTTATAACATTATAATTTTAGACCCACTGAAAAAATCGGTGGGTCTTGTGTTGTAGAAATCGGTTAATAGGGATTATCCCTTATTCCTTTTGTTTTGTTGTAAGCCGAATTATACTAGGCATTGTTTGAAAAATAAAAGTTGCACAAAAAGTCAAAAAAGGTAAAATAAAAGCATGAGTAGATACGAAGTAACAAACGAACAATGGAAGCGAATAGAAAGTCTATTACCTCAATAACATACAGGCAAAGGACGACCGGCAAAAGATAACCGCACCATGTTGAACGGAATGATGTGGATTGCCCGAAGCGGAGCACAATGGAGAGAGCTACCCGAAAAGTATGGTCCTTAGCAAACTGTATATTCCAAATTTCGTAAATGGAATGACGAGGGTGTATTAGAAAAGGTATTCAAATCACTTTCGGAAGATGCTGATATGGAGAATTTGAGCATAGATTCAACATCAATCAGAGTTCATCAAAGTGCTAACGGGGGGAAAACTCTGTAAATAAGTCTGTAGGTATGTCACGAGGTGGAAGAACCACAAAAATCCATGCTATAGTGGATGGATTGGGAAATTCTGTAGAGTTTCTGCTTAGCCGTGGGAATGAACATGATTCGACCCAGACTATTGAACTATTAAGCAAAGTCAATATATCTGAAAGCAACATTCTTGGAGATAAAGCCTATGGTTCAAAATCCATTCGTGAATATATTATAGAGCAAAATGCTGCTTATACTATCCCGCCCAGATCATGCAATTCCGAACAATGGTTTTGCGATTGGTGGGTATATAAAGAACCACATCTTGTTGAATGCTTCTTTCAAAAATTAAAGTGGTTTCGTAGAATTGCTACCCGTTATGACAAACTTGACTCGTCTTTTCTTGGTTTTATTTATCTTACTTCTATTCTCATTTTGTTAATTTAGTACAATTTTCTTTATTTTTCAAACAAGCCCTAGTGCTTAAGGTGCAATCTTTAATCAAGTCTACAACTTGATTAAAGATTGGTATTATGATATATTTTGTTAAAACAGTAATGTGACAGTTACCCGACATTGATAACTGTCACAAGAGCGGAAATTAATGAGTTTCCAGAAATCGGAAAACACGTTGGTTAAAGTCCTTTGCTTCCTGATAAGCTGCATGACCTAATTCCGGATATACATATAGCTCACTATTTGCAATCTGCTCTTTCATTTCACAGGACGCCTGCACTCCGACTGTCTTGTCCGCCTCTCCGCCAATAATGAATGTTGGGCAGATAATTTTATTTAGCTCATTCCAGGAATCAAATCCAAAGATTGCATTCGCATTAATAAGAAATCTATCATAGCTCAACGGTTTTCCAATAAATCCGATGATCGGATAGAGTTTTCTATACTTATTTAGATAAACCGGTGAGTAGCTCTTTTCTGCCGTATCTATCATCAATTCTTTATGCTTACCCTGCTTTGCAAAGCCAATCCATTGCTTCACACATTCTTGTATCATGCTATTGGTACGAGAAGCAGTAACGACAAGGACAAGCTTTTCCACCAGTTCCTGATGGTCTATTGCAAGATACTGGGCAATCATCCCTCCTTGGGATACGCCCATAACACAGGCTTTTTTGAATCCAAGTATATCCATTGCTTTAGCTTGATCCTCGGCCATGTCACGAATTGAGTAGCCTTCGGGCATATCATTCTTCCTGCTGAACATATAAACCGTGTATCGCTCAAAAAAAGGGATGTATTGCGTTGCCAGCATAATGGCTTTTCCTTTTACCGTAGCCAACCCGTCAGAAAGTCCCGGAAGAAGAATTAACGTACGATTACCATTCCCAAAGGAAACATAGCACATTTTCGTATCGCCTAATGTAACCTCTCCGTTTTTAGCATTCCAAAACATGTTTAACCTCCCGACAAATCTTTTGTATACAGGTTTTTAGTGAAATTGCCAACGTTAAAATTCAAAAACACAAAAGGAAAAAGGGACGAGTGGATTAGTTTACTCCCTCCTAAAAAATGGGTGTTAAGCTCTCGCCGTTTTGTTTTTCTTGCAGCAGCAAACTTTTCCTTTTGCTTCGTCGATATCAAAAATAATCTCACCTACGGAAGGCGCGCAAATGCAGCCTTCCAGCGGGTTCTTGACGCTTACTATCGGTGTGGTTACCGACGCTTGTACCTCCGAGCGTTCAAAGGCCAGATCCGTATTTTCCATCTCGCATTCGATAAGTCTAAGTCCTTTGCAGTAGCAAAGAGGTTGAGTGCCGATTATCTTACAGTGCTCAAGTGTAACGTTTTCGCTGTACCAAGCTAAGTACTCTCCCTTTATAGTGCTGTTTCTGACGGTGATGTTTTTTGAGTGCCAAAATGCGTCCTTTGTGTCAAAGGTGCAGTTTTCAAAAATAGAGTTTTCTATGTATTGGAAGGAATATTTTCCTTTAAATTCAACATTGTCAAAATACAGCTCTTTTGAACGCAGCATAAAGTACTCGCTTTCGGCGGTACAGTCGATCATTTCCGCTTTGTTTACCGACCAACCAAATTCGGGTGAAACAATGTCGCAGCTTTTGAGTCTTACGTTTTCGCATTCTCTCAGCGCTTTTATTCCATGAAGCTTTGTATCCGAAATATCCACGTTATTTGAGTACCAAAGGGCGGCGCGGCAAAGCTCGGTCATTTCGGAATCGGATAGCTTTAGTCCGTTGTCATGCCAGAACGGATAGCGAAGATTAAAAAAGCACTTGCTGACCGTGATGTTTTCACATTCTTTAAAAGCGCTTTCACCGTCGGCGGGTCCATCGAAACGACAATTTCTTACCGCGAGATTTTTTGAGCCGTATAAGGCTCTTTCCAGATCAAAGCTTTTATTTTCGATAATATTCATTTTCTTTTATCCGCCTTTCCTTTTGTTTTTTTTATATTTTCTCAATGTCTATTATACATAATTTTTTTCAAATGTCAAATACTTATAAATCATAATTTGCTATACTTTTTTAGAATATGGAAACGGTTAAAAAAATCCCAACAGTCGGAAAAAATTAAAGAATAAAACACCACCGAATGTAAAGAATATTAACACAACTCTTTTTATCGAAAGGAATGAAACATGAGTTATGAAAGCAACAGGGATTGTTAGAAGAATAGATGACCTCGGCAGAGTCGTAATACCTAAGGAAATACGCCGCACAATGCGTATTCGTGAGGGCGACCCATCACAGATAACATTGGCACAAATCCAAAATGTTTACATATCTCTTTTAAATTTATCTAAATATGTATCATAATAGTAAAAAATGGGGCTGCTTTTATTCTTTATTGAAATAAAAGCAGCCCCATTTTTATTTAGATAATCCATTGCTTATCGCACCAGCAAAGCCTCCCCTTACATACAACCTCCGCCCAATTAATCCCCCTATTTTTTAAATTCTTACCGGTCAAATAAACGGTATCCCCTTTGTTAAACCTGTCAATAACATCTTCATCAAGACCCGCTTTCTTTCTTACATTGCATAAAGCGTTGGCAATTGCGATTTTATAAGTTCCATATAAAGTAAACAGCTTACTTCCGTCAGTATCATCAACAGCCGAATACATACCGTTGTCAGCATGCCTAAACCAAGTCTGTACGCTTCCGGACGGCTTGATAATCTGAGAAGCAATGTAGTAACTGTTCCTTAAGCACCGTGAAGATACAACCGTTGAAAGGGAAGCGGCGGGACGTATCGCGGCAATACCGTTAGACAAATAAATATTATTGCAAGCTTTAATCGTTGATGAGATGTTTGCGTCGGAAGATGTTTTATCATTAGTTCCAAGTTTGATATTCACTTCTTTGGCAATCTGACCGTGAAGCTTGTACAGATAATCTCCGGGGCAGGATTTGTTGGCGAACCATCTGTGTACGGTCATATTTTGCTTGTCAACCTGTCCTATCAGCGATTTGTTACCTTTCCATTTTAATTCCTTGATCCCGTTTCTTTTGCAAATATCCGCACAAAGCTCAACCAAGGCCTTGTAAGCTTTATCGGAAATATGCCAGCCTGTATTTTCACCCCCGTCATTGGCGACTTCAATAGTGACTGCGCGATTGTCATTGGCAGCATTTGAACTGCACCAGGAGCGGTTTTTCTCTTCGACGTACAAAGCGATTCTTCCATCCGAGCCTATTCCGTAATTGGAGGAAACCTGCTTTTTGGGATCGGCGAACATCTCACCGCATGATTCTATGTACATATTTCCCGCCATACAGTGTATTGTGATTGTATCAATTGTGTGATTTCTCAGTCCCGAATGATTTGGACTGAGTTTTTTATAGCAAACAAGGGAACTGTTTGTAAATTTCATGTCACTCCTCCTTTTTAACGTCCTCTTTTGTGTATACAAGCTCCTGTACCGCAGTATTTGTCTGCAATAAAACTTTCATTTTATCCAGCGCTTCATCCACCCATTTGGAAAAGGTTTCAAAGGGTATAAGTGTAGATACAAACTTAAATTTGTCTATAAATAGGTTGTAAACCTGTCTTAGCTTAATTTGCCCCGTACCTCCGCCAAGCTCTTTTTCGGCTTCGGTAACAGCCCAAAGAAGCCATTCCATAATTTTCTTTTTTTGAGTTCCAATCGGTAATTTCAGGAAGAAATATACGCATATACCGCTTATAATCCCCATTGTTACTGCCAAAATCATTTTAATTACAAAATCATTCATAAAACTCCTCCTCAATTCTTAATTGCGTTTATTAAAGAAGCGATATCTGTATTATCGTTTATTTTATCCGGCATTTTCTTCATGCAGTCAAAGGCAATTTTAATGGCGTTTTCATGTTTGGCTTTATTATAATAAAAAGCATTGCTTACCGAAATTTCACCGTAAGCAATGCCCGTTATCATACCTATCGCTGTAGTATCATAGCCTGAAAAACAGCCTATAATTGTAATCAGCGTAAGCGTTATACCGCATATGTAACTTGCAAGCAAAATCTTTTTGCTGCAAGTCATAGGAGTTTTTTCTGTGTATTTTTTTATTTTGTGTTTCATTTATTACATTTTCTTATATATTTTAACTTTTTGAAAAATTTATATTTCAGCGTTTGCTTCGTAATGAAACATGTACAAACCTTCTGGCCATGTTTGACTTTGATTTTCAACAATTGAATTTAAACATGGAAAACCGACAGCGCTCACATTTAATGCTTCAGCGTTAGTGATTTCATTATAACTAAATCCAGTCAATAAATTTCCAACAACTTTATTATATCTGGTTCCTTTCCCATTATGTCCGATTATTATTGAGGGAATCGATCTCATTTTGACGGGGAAACGCACATTTACGGGGATGGTGCCTTGTGTTGCTTGGTTTAAAGCAAAGGTATAATAACCGTTTACTTCGGAGAAAGTATTAATATAATATCTCTGACATTTCAGCAGTTCCAGAGCGGGGTCAGGTGGAATAAACGGGGTGGCAGTTTCTCCTAATTCTAATTTTATCCAGTTTATTATAACAGATTCTGATATTGTACCGGAAATATCAGAAGAAACATTTGGAACCCTGTTTTTCCTCCAGCCTAATTCGATATAATAACCATTATTATCTTTAGCTAATTTTCCGGAAATGGTTCCGCCATTGTTATATATGAGTCCGCCATTGTTGTTTGGTGGTCGATAATTGCTTCCAACGTTTGCACTTGTAAAGATAAGCTGATTGTCAGCATTAACCATACCAGAATCACCAATAAGACCTGAAACAGATGATACTTTATAGACAACTCCCTTGCTTTGAAAAGTTAAACAAGAATGCTCAAAAGATAAAGTTACATTTTTACCAGAAATATATGACATAATTTCTTTTGTTAAGTATTGTCGAAAAAAAAGAGTACTGTCTTCTTGAGCTGTTAAAGAAATATTACCTGTATCCAGCAATTTTACAGAACCATATCTTCTATTTTGATTCGAGGTATAAAGACCGCTTTTCCAACGATCTAATATTGCAGAAAATGATATATTAGACAAACTCGAAAGGTTCATTGTAGTTGATGAGTAAATTTGCTGCCCTCTTTGATTTACTTTAAAATCAGGGTTGTCCAATAAATTCGGATTATATACCGCGCTGACTCCTGATTCACCCAATGGAGCACTGTAAGGAGTTTTTTTCATCTGCCCACCGTCCGCCATATCAATTATCGGGATAAAATCACCCTCCGTGGGATTTTCCTTTATCTCCGCGTCGTCCTCTATATTTCTGAGGCGGGTTACGGGCATATTTATTGTTGTGTCACCCGAAGAATTTTTCCCCATTAAAACCACATCACATTTTTTTACTGCCATTTTTTATCCTTTCCAAGCAATATCAAAGCGTATTGCACAATCGCAATACCGCTTAAATTGCTTTATTTTATGTTACACTATTGCTCAGAAATCGAATTTACGCGGTCTCTTCCACCACCTGAACAAATAGTTCGCCGTCCTTCAAATCGGCGGGAATATCGGCGCCGAAACGAACGCCCCTGAGGCTGTCAAGCCTTGCTTTGTCCTCCTTTGACATCAATCCGTTGGCAGAAGCGGAAGCGAGAGTTTTGTCCGCTTTTCCGTTCCATTCCTCCACTTGGGAGGCGGTAATTGCGGGCATCGCTTCAAGCTTCGCTTTGAGTGCGGAAGTGAAATCCTCGGCTGACAGTCCCTTTCCTTCTACTTTATCAACCTTGGTTCCTATTGCCTGATTAAGTGCCGTTGCAACTTCCTCATGATCTGCTATGTAATCCGCTATTTCCTTAAGTGTATCGTAGGTTTCAGGAGCACCTCCGATAAGTTCAGAAATTGCCGCACTTATTTTTTCGTCTACGGATGTGCCATTAGATGTATTGGATATTTCCGCAATAATAGAAGTGAGTGCGCTGCTGAGCGTAACTTCCTGTCCCTTGTAGATGACGTTTACATATTCACCGTTGGAATGGGCAAGTATGTTTTGTACCTGTTCGCCTATTTTGATTTTTTCTAAAACTAATTTTGTGTTTGCCATTATAGTTTCCTCCTTAAGTAAATGTTTTGTTGAAATTAATTATAATAAATAATTTAAATGTTATTTGTTATTAAATTATACATTAACAATTTAATGCTGTGCTTGATATAAATATAAAAATTTGTACAAGTTGTGATAATATAAGTTAAAAAACAAATATAAATGTTTAATACTGCTATCCCTTTAAATCATCTTTACAAATTGTCAATATCTTCAACCTTGTACTGCTTAATATAATCGGTTATTTTTTTAAGCGTGTTCATTATATCGGGAACAGCACCGCCTAAAAGATTGTATTTTACCGCTTTTTTCGCGGCTTCAATTTTTTCGCCAATACCGGCAGCGGTAGGCATAAGGGAAATAACGGCAAAAATACTTGCTAATGCGCTTGCAAGAGTAGTTTTTTGATTGTTGTAAGTAACGGTGACATATTTGTCCGTGGTTCGCGCTATAATATCGTGTGATTTATTTTCAATCTTTATTTTTCTAATACCCATTCTGAGTTTTGATTCATTTTATTTCTCCTTTTCACTGCCGGTTAATGTTTGTGTGCTATTGATTGTTTTCCAATTCGTTGATTCTTTCCCGCCATTCCCTCCGCTTCCGAATCTCCTCCGAGTATTCCTCAACAGCAGCCGAACCCTCGGCAATTTTAGCCGCAATATAATCGGTTTGCGCCAGCTTAGTTTTAAGCTCCGCGATCTCCCTTTGCGAATCAATACGCGACAATTCGGGAGCCTTATCCGCTTCCGTCCGCTCCGTGATATTCCCATCAACAAGCTTATAATTGAAAACCCCGTTTTCATCGGTCAAAGGCTTGTCCAGATAGTTATTCTGGGCATGGTAATATTTGTCGCCCGTACCCTCGTCAATAAGAGTCCAATCTGTAATGTCCGAAAGGAAATCGGAGCTGTTAATTGCGGTGATATTGCCGGATATGTCGGTTTTTACATAAACGCTTGAAATGTTTTCGTCCATTTTTAATCTCCTTTACAGGTCTGCCGAAAGCTCGATTGTGCCTTCATAATGATGGTTGACTTCTACCTCTTTATCCGGGTTAGTCAATCCAATTCGATACAATTTGTCTTTTGTAAGACTAAATATGTCTGTAGCGCTTAAAGTTCCGGTCACATAACGGCCTGTCGCCGTATGGCGCAGGCTGACTGTTTCCCCAACAGATTTACCGTTAACCTTTAAAGAAGGAGTCACACGCATCTGCACCGGAGGCTGAATTTCACACCTATAATCCATGGCAGTATTATCGTCCCATCTTTCTGAAATCAGGCATGGCGAGTGGTAGTCGCGATTAGCGGGCAGAGATTTCCAGTAGTACCTTTGACACTTCAGCAACTCCGTAGCAGGGTTAGGCGGAATAAACGTAGTTGCAACAGCGCCAAGCTCAAGTTTTATCCATTCAATCGTTATAGTATCACCAATTGCACTTCCGTCTGGGCCATGCTGTATTATTCCTATGCGCATTGATACCGCTTGATCGGGAGCGGTAAAAGTCCAATGATTTATCCCGGACGATATCTTCTTATAAAAAACAGTCACGAAGTCACCACTAGGAAACGATTTTCCGAAACGGATACCAACACGCCAAGAACCTGTAATGTTTGTTGCTTTTAAAGATAATGTGAACTGTTTGCCGTTGTATGCATCAACCGGACGGTCGAAAATCTGAAATAAAGAATTTGTATTCTCATTCTCATTCGCTGCAGTTAAAGTCGTGATTTTTATCCCGCCATCTACTACTTGTATCTTTGATTTAGAATCGAAACTTCTCCACCTGTCAACTGTGTACCCAATGGCATTATAAGATGTTCCTCCCCTCTGATTTATCTTAAAATCGGGATTATCCAAGAGATTAGGATTTGACGGAGCGGTTGCCCACGTCCCATTACCGTAAAGTATTTGTTGTGCGGGTTCTTCGATAGCACCACATTTAAGAGCCTCTTCGATAGGGTTAGGGGGAACAAACGGGGTTGATACAGCGCCTAATTCAAGCTTAATCCATTTAATGTCTAAAGACGTGGCAGTTCCACGCAATAGTATGCCCACATCCGACGCACCATAGCCTGTGCATTTTACAACCACCCAGCCGTCTGTATCCTGTACTTGTATTTCGGCAGTACCGTTGAAGCCGTTATGGAAGAGCGTAAAAGATCCGTTTCCTTTTACACACGCCTGCAGAGTTACCGACGTATCATCCGGAATGTTTAGTTCCTGGCGGAAACCTGTATGGCTGTTGCTCGTTGGATCGTGGCGTGACACAGTAACATAATCGCTATGCACCGTCAAGGTAAGATTGGCTTGCAGCTTCCATCGATCTACCGTGTACCTGTCACTGCCATCGTAGCCGTATTCGCTTTTACCTCTCTGATTTATCTTAAAGTCAGGATTGTCAAGCAAATTCGGATTCGGCGGACATTCTGCCCATTTTCCATTACCGTAAAATAGTTGCTGTTCGGCGTTTTTGAGAGAACCACATTTTAATGCTTCTTCAATAGGGTTAGGAGGAATAAATGATGTGACAATGTGTCCGTATTCCAGCTTTGCCCATTTTATTTTTATAGACTTTCCGGCCTTTACCTGGAAGAAAAACTCGTAATGATCAACATTTAAATCGACGTAGAAAGACCCAATGTCGCTTATTAAAAGTTTTAAAGGATTTTTACTTTTTTCCGGCGCAATGCCGCTGATAGAATATATGTTTCCATCAGAATCACAAGCTGATAAACTGACAGGCACGTTTGCAAGATTTAACGATAGTACCTGCCCCCAATACATTGCAGCCGTGCCGCCGGTATTGTTTAAAGTTACTCCATCACTGTCTATCGTAACGACTCCGGCGGTTGTCTTTTCCCACCTGTCGACTGTGGACGTGTAGCCGCTGTATTCTGTTCTCCCTCTCTGATTTATCTTGAAGTCTGGATTTAAAAGCAGATTGGGATTACTCTGAATAAGCTCCTCCGCGCTTTTGCCTCCGACCGTATCCGCGTTCCCACCGTCAGCGGGAAGGGTAGTGGGGATTTCGCTCCTATCCGCTTTGTTTTCAAATTTATCTTTTATCCACTCTGCAAATTTTCCAAGATTTTTAAGTGTAATTATTTTTTCATTCATATAAAACCACCATAATAAAAAGAATAATGACCTATTATAGCTGATAATAGGTCATTTAAATTAATTGCAAAAATTAATCAGAAAACAACGCTTGAATCTCCTCGTCGGAAGCGTATTCAAATATCGTCTGATCGGGAGGAGCGGAAACGTAAAACCCGTCTTCCTTCATAACGAGAGCGTTGCCCGCTTCCGCAGAAACCTTTGCGCCCAGCTTTTCAAGGGAAACAAAGGAATATTTCACACCTTTGCCGCCCTTAACCGCAAGCACCATAACGGGTTTACCGTCAAGATTAGGATTCTCTGAGCCTGGATATGTGGAAGAAACCCAGCTGAAATCCGGTACGAAAACCGTTTTAGTTTGATCAAGAAACATTTCTTCCGGCAGGTTAAGCGTTACTGCTGCTTCTCCGCTCATATCGATGGTATTGTAAAGTTTAATGGTGTTGTCGGCATATTCCGCTGATTTAATAGAATCAGAGTCCTTACTGTCTATATAATTCTTTATAATATTAAGATGATCTAATTTTACAATCTTTTCGTTTGCCATAATAATTCCTCCATAAAAATTTAACTCAAATCTCAAATATATCCCTGATTTCTGAATCGGATGCAAATTGCTCAGATGTAATACACGGGATTTTTTTGATTTCCTCTTTAATATTTGCCAATGCTTTTGCAAGAGTTATTTCCTGTCCGTCATAAATAACAGAGACATAATTGTCCGTGGACTTTGCGACAACATCTTGCAGTTCATCGTTTATCCTGATTTTTTTAAGAACCCATATTTCCTCCATCTGTTTCTCCTTTTTTTGACATTTTTACCAGCCAAGTATTACACACCCTTGTTTGCCCTTACCTCCTTCACACCAGGAAGTAGGTGAAGTGGAGCCGCCACCGCCGCCGCAGCCGTAACCCGTAGCTCTGTCGCCGGGCGTTGCTTTGCCGTTAACGATTTTGCCGCCGTTTCCCGCGTATAATCCGCCTTTTCCTCTGCCCGTGGTCTGTAAGTTATAATAAGCTGCGCCGCCACCGCCGGAGGAACCGATGTAGCCAAAGGGTGTTTCTATGCCGTTCGCTCCGTTTCCTGCCTGACGGTATCCGTGTTTTCCGCTTATTCCTTTCAATCCGCCGTTATTTACAAAGCCATCCGGTCTGTTGCAGCAGTACTCGGTACCGTTAATTATAACGGAGGTATCGCCAAATTCACCGCGTTTGCCGATTTTTACGTTAATATACATCTGTCCTTTTGTAATTTTTATATCGGGAATAACATTATAACACCCTCCTTTTCCTCCTTCGCCGCCATATGCGGTTCTGTTGTAGCAAATGCCGTCCTTTCCATCCGAACCTCCGCCTACCAGATACAATGTCAGACTGATATCTTCGTCTATTGTAAGCGAATATTCTCCGTCCTTATCAAACAAGAGCCAGTTTTCACCCCATTTTGATACGTCAAGATTTACACAGCGTCCTTTTTTGGACGAACCTGAACTGCCGCAGCCGCAGGAATTTCCGTTGAAATGATTTTCTTTTGAACATCCGCAGTCTTGTGAAATATCCGAGTATCCGTTGTTATTGTCACTGGCGGTTTTGGTGCAATTACAGTCTTTATTTTCTCCCGAAGATGAAGAGGTGTTTTCCGTTATCACCGGCTCGCCGTTTTCATATTCGAGTTTATAATTGATTTCCTTTTCACATTCTGAAGAGCTTTCGGGGGGATCGGGGCAGGTAAATTCATGATGTGGACATTCGCAGGAACAACCGCAAGACCCGTTTCCTTCTACGGATGAATCGGGAAAATCACCGCAGGCTTCGCTGTCTGAAATCTCAAAAATGATACATCCTTTCATGCCATGTCCGGCATATGTTTTAATTTCATCTCCAAGCTCGGTAAATCCACCAAACCCCGCCGAACCTCCGCCGCAGCCATAGTTTTCCGCGTCGGTTCCGTTTTGTCTTACTTCGCCGCCGTTTCCCGCACCGACTCCGCCTCGTCCCGCATAAACCGTAACCGTTTGTGAAACTGTCGGAGTATCTATAAAACTGTAATCGCCGCCACCGCCGCCTGAACTTCCCACATAACCGTAAGGAGTTTTGACGCCGTTTGCTCCGTTTTCTCCGTTAAAACTTTCGGCGCCGTCTATATTGGCTTTACCGTTGGCGGTTGCTTTTCTTTGAATATATCCTTCGTCGGTGCATTTATAAATATCGTTTCCTATCTTTAAGGAAGTGCCCATGGGATTATTTCTTCCGGCTACTATTGCCTGACACTGTACATTACCGTTTAAGTAAATCTGTTTTGTACAGACACATCCGCCTCTGCTTTTGGTTTTAATATCATATTTGCCCCAATTTTCTCCGGAATCCACATAAAACCATTCCGCTCCGTCTTGTCCGCCTCCCACAAGATACACGTTTACTTTTAATTTTTTAAGTGCTTCAAGAGTAAACTTTCCCGATTTGTCTATCAAAAACCAGTTGTCCCTGATTTCGGCGGGATCGACGCCTTGTATTCGGATATTCTTTATTACGTCTTTACAATTTTCGTCAACAGGCTCTTCTTCAAGCTTTGGATAATTGTTAAGCCCCTGAAATACTATTTCCAAGGGAAAATCTTTATAGGAATAATCAAGGTCTACTCCATCCGCAACAACACTTCCGGGATAATCCGTATCATATCCAATATCAAAAATATTGTACTCGGTTTTACCGTTAATGCCCGGCACATATCCTGCGCCGTACTGCCACATTCCGTATTCGCCACTGTAACCGCAGTATCCGCGCCAATCGGCTACCCAGATTGTATATTTCTTTTTAACGTTCTCGTCTATCACCGAATTTAAGTAAGAAGCGGACGAATATAGTCCCGGATAATACCCGGCGTTTTTAAGCTTTCCGCAAAAAGTTCTGACGGCGTCCGAGCAAAACTCTTTTCCCAGATCAAACTGAGATTTTTCTTCCAAATCCATATAAACAGGGAAGTCAAATTGCTTGTTTTCCAACGCGCTTATACAAGCGTCCGCTTCATCTGAGATTTCGGCAATGGTTTCGCCGTAGCAGTACCAGTAAAAACCTATATGCAATCCCGCTTCTTTTGCTTTTTGATAATTATTTTCAAATTCAGTATCCGTTCTTGTGGAAACTCCCGCTTTAATAATAACAAACTCAATGCCGGCGTTTTTTACCTGATTAAAATCAATGTCCCTCTGATAGCTTGAAACGTCAATGCCTTTCATTTTCATAAAACTTGTTCTCACTTTCCGCTTTTGCTTCCTATATGTATGGTATCGGTATATTCATAATTTCCGTTTACGCTTTTACAGCCGCAGCCGGTGTTTCCGCAGCAGGTTTTATGACTGTTATTGGAGTAATAATCGGTATTGCAGGTTTTATGAGTGTTGCAGACCTTTTTATAATGCTTTTGGACAACAAGAGTGGGTTGTTCAACAACGTATTGCACGATAATGCAGCCCTGTTTTCCATAGCCTCCGTATCTGCCTGTTTGTGCTTGATAGTTGCCGCAGGTAGCGCCGCCGCCTCCGCCGCAGCCGTAACCTATTGCGTCCGTACCCGGTGAGCGATGCGACTCACCGCTTCCCGCGCCTTCTCCTGCTGCACCCGAAGGTTCCGCGTCTGTGCCTCCATTGCAAGCAGCTCCGCCGCTCCCCGAAGAACCGACATAACAAGTGGATACATCATTTCCGTGTATCGTTTCTGTAACGGTACACGGTGTGGCAACGCCGTTTTCTCCGCCTTTTTCACGGACTACCAAATTCTTATTTATGACATCCTCACGTCCATCGGCAAATTTTTCCCAACCGTTTTCCTCCGCCTCTGCCAAACTGGGTACCCAACCCCCGCTGCCACCTTTTTTGCAGAAACTTCCGTTTTGATTGCATTTATATGTAATTCCGTTTATACTAAGGCTGGTACCCGTTTGATCGTTTCTTTCCGCAATAACAGTCGGTAAATTGGTTTTTGCCGGAATTTTTATATTATTCATTACAATAACATAACCGCCATCGCCGCCTTTGCCGCTTTTTCCGCCGGCAAGTTTTACACCTTTGTTTGGATCGTCATCCTCTAAAACGGCGCCTTGACTGCGGTCTGCCGTATATTGCCTGCCGCTGTCGTCGTTCCAATAACCTTTTTCACCGTCACAGCCTCCGCCCACAAGCCATATAGTAGCAGTCACCGAACGATCAAGAGAAAATTCTCCCGATTTATCTATCAAAAACCAATTGCCGTTTTTTTCGTCTGTTCCGCTTTGGGCGGGAACAATTCCCGAAACATTTACTGTAACATTTTTTTTATTTGTCAATTTATCACCTTCTCCAAAATATAAAACAAAAAAGCACATAACGCTATAAAAACATATAACGTTATGTGCATTTAGAAAAATTAAATCTCCGTTTTTCCCGAACAATCACATGTAAACCCGTCGTCAAAATCATAATCGTTCAGTTTGTCAAACAATCCGGTATCGGGACAGCAAGGATTACAGCAACAGCAGCCGTCATTAAGGGAATCCTCTTCTTTTTCCTGTTCGGGCTCGCGGGGATTGTCGGGAACGACATCGGGTTCTTCCTCGCGCGGATTTATTACCCATTCGATAATTTTATCCTCTTGGGTTCCGTCTTCCCATATATATCCTGTTTTTAAAGATATTTTGATATAATATGTTCCCGCCTTAACTCCGTAAAGGTCACCGTATTTATAATCTATACCGAAGGAGTTCCATTCGTCCCATTGGGGTTCCTTTACAAATCCGTCGTAATAAGGCGGATTTATCTGTTCCGGTATATGGATAGATATAAGACTTAAATCCGGAATATTCTCGCCTTTGTTATAAATTTTCCAAGGCGCCGCCTTAATTCCTTCAGTACCGTCTTCCCAGATATAACCTTCCCTCAGTTCGAGAATAACATAATAATCTCCCGCTTCAACGCCTTCCCATACGCCTCCGATACTGATGATAGCCGTATTGTCATACAAATCCCAACGTGGATATTTTGTTGTACCGTCTGATATGGGAGCATTGTTCTGGCGTGGGATATGAACGCGTTTTTTACCGGTGCCTCCTATGATTTCCGGCGAATAAGGCGAGGTAAGCTTCCAGCGAATGGTATAAATACCGGTACGCCCGTCCTCCCATTCGTAATTATCCGTTTTTTTTAAATCAAAATAAGTTATATGCCACGAATTATCGATATCGAATGTATCTCCGGTCATTGTCATTAAATCGGGATAGTATTCACGCCAGACTGGGAAGCGTTTTCCTTCCAGCTCGTAATAATACATTCCCGTTCCGTCGTTTTCCGTACCCGCTATATACGGATATTTTAGTTTTTTCTTGTTGATCTCCCACGGTATTATTTTGTCTTCCGAAGTTTCGTCGCTCCATATATATCCGTCTTTAAGCCTGAATGTGACATAATACGTTCCGGAATTTATTCTGAATGGGGTTCCTCCCAAAAGAGTCATGGCTTTGGTATTATAGTTTTTCCATGTGGGAGACTGAGTTTTTCCGTTGTATATTAAATGGTTGTTTTGATAAGGTATTTCGGCGGTCTTTTGTGAATTTAATATAACCCAAGCCGCGCTTGTTTTTTCGCCGCCGCACGTAACTACATTTTCCGCCCATACATAGTTGGCCCTGTCTCTTATTTCAAAAAATACAATATAATCGCCTATGTCAATTCCGTTCGCTTCGCCGCTTATGTTTAAAATTTTGGGATCATAGTTATAAAATTCTGGAGCAATAACCTTGCCCGTGTAGTAATATTTTCTTTTTGCGTAAGGAGCTTTAAGAGCCTTTTTGTTAATTTCCCATTTCGCCCGACAAGTGTTTGATTCGGTGCTTAAAAAATAACAGTTATCGTCGCATACACAAACAACCTCGTATTCTCCCGCGTTTATTCCCCTTGTTTCACCGCTGAAAACAATATTTACAAGATTGTAATTCACGTTCCATTTTGGGGACTGTTCCGTACCGGTATAAAATAGCTTATTTTTTTGAATAGGATTGTCTATGCCTAATTTTTCGATTACCCATGATACCGGAACAGGAGTTCTTGTTCCATCCTTCCATACATAATTGTTCGTTGGTGTAAACTCAGCCGAATATCTATCCACATTCCTGCCCTTTATCACGCCGCCCACAGACAGCTTGTTTTTATTGAAGTTGTTCCAGGTGGGAATTTGGTATAAACCGTTGTATATCAGGATAGGATTTTGTATGGGGATATCGAGTTTTTTGTCAAGGAATGCGGGAGTGATTTTCCATGTGTATTCCTCACCCTCGATGACGTTTTCTTTCCAGATGTAATTTTTGGTGTCCTTGAGAATAAAACCTATTTTATATTCCTTGACATTTACCGCGCTTGCCGTTCCGGTTATTTTCATGGCTTTGGATATAAATCCGTTTAATTCGGGGGAATGGATGGTTCCGTCATACACGAAGCTGCTTTTTGACAAAGTGGGATAGTTAACCGATTTGGGAGTAATAGTCCATCTTAAGGCAATGTTATCAACGCTTCCGTTTGTCCATTGATAATTGTTAATCTCACGGTTGCCGTCGGGGGTGTTTATTGTTTCGCTTAAACGAATATAAATCCAATATTCGTCAGCGTCTGCCGCCGTTGTTACACTTCCGCCGGCTATCTTCATTATTTTTTCGTTAAATTTTTTTATTTCGGGCTTTCGATATGAACCGTTATAAACAAAGGTTTCGGGTTTAAGATAGGGAACTTCGATGGGAAATCTGCCTATTTCCCACGGGAAAGACAAAACGTTTTGTGTTTCATCGTCCCACATATAATTATGGGTATCGAATAATCTTATGAAAATAATATAATTTCCCGCGTTTATTTCCCAAGTGGTGCCGTCCAGTATCATTGTGTCGTCGTCAAAACCGTTTATGGTGGGCAGGTTTTTTCCGCCGTTGTAAATAAAGTGAGTGTTTGTAACAGTCGGTTTAGTAACTTCCTGTTTCTCAATAGTCCAGTCGATCGATATATCCTCGGAGGAATCGGTATTTTTCCACACGCAGTGCTCTTTGTCCGAAAGCGAAAATACAATCGAATAATCTCCGGCGTTTGTTTCTCTTAATTTTCCGCCGCAGTTGATTATATTTCCGTCAAAGGGAGAGATCTTAGGCGAATGTTCGCTTTTGTCGTAAACAAAAAGTTTGTCGGTAACGTCTGGCGGGGATACGGAAATTCTCGTAATGTACCATGTCAGTATTACGCTTTCATTGCCGCCTCCCGTCCACTCATAATTATCCGTCGGACGTATTTGGGTAATATATTCTCCCACATTGCGGCCTTCGGTGTCTCCAAACATTTCCATTGCTCCCCTTAAGAATCCCGTAATCGGAGGATACTGTATTTCTCCGTTGTAAACAATGCTGTCGGTTTTCAGGCGGGGTTTGTCAACGGATTTTTTTAGTATTTCCCACTCAAAAGAGAGTCTGTCTGAGGTTTTGTCGGCCCATTGATAGTTTGTTGTATTGTTAAGCCTTACGTAAATCCAATATTTCTTTGCGTTTACCGCGCTTAAATCTCCCGAAGCGGTCATTATTTCGTCGTTAAGACCGTTTAAAGTGGGGGCTTGCGTGCCGCCGCTGTATGTTAATTTACCGTTGGTAAGAGTTGGCTTAGGAACGCTTTTTTTCAGGATTTTCCATTGAAATTCCCTGTCCTCGGTATCGTTTTCAATATTGCTTTTCCAGACGCAGGAGCTTTTATATTTCAGTCTGAACGTAACGGTATGTTCTCCCGCGTTTACGGCGGTCGGTTCTCCCAGTATGCTGATGAATTTTTCGTTGTTTTCGTCGTATCCGTTTATCGAAGGCGCGTGAACCTCGCCGTCATACGGGAATTCGGCATAGGGAACCGAAGGAGGCTCCACAACGGCTTTTTTGATTTCCCAAGGGCAGATTATATCATCTGTTCCTCCGGTTGTCCACATACAGGATTCTTTGTCCCTAAGGGCAAAAACAACGCTGTATTCTTTGGCAAAAGTGGCGGAGGAGGTTCCTCTTTGAATAATATTTTCATCGTCGTAATCCGATATATCGGGGGAATGTTTTTCTCCGTCAAATGTAAATTCCGTATTTGTCAGAACGGGAGGCGTTACCTTTATTTTTTCGGGCGGAGTGCCGGCAATTATTTTCCAGCGAAGATATACGGTTTCATTCGTCTTATCTCCCCACAGATATGTGATGTTGTTGTCTTCCTTAAGAGTTACGGTTATGATATACCAGTCCGAGTCTAATTCGTTTACTTCCGAGGCTCTTAAATCACCGTCCTTTATCATTCCGGGACTTATAAATCCCACTATTTCAGGCTCGTGTACCGTTCCGTCATAAACAAAGCTTTCGGGTTCAAGTTCCGGCTTGTCAAAAAGTACAGTTTTCTTTGTAATTTTCCATGGAAGCAGCTTTTCGCTGACACTGCCGTCCGCCCAGGTACAGGAGTTTGTATCCTTAAGCCTTATTACAACGTTATATTCGTCCACGTTTTTTTCTCTCGTGGAGTCGCTGTATTCCATAATATCGGGATTAAAATTTTTTACCACAAAGCTGTGGTCGTTTTCATTGTCAATAAATTCGACGGTGTGATATTCTCCGTCGTACATAATGCTTTCTGGCGATATAACAGGAATAACCGCCGTACTTTTTGTGATGTTCCATTGAATGGTCTTATCTTCTATCGTTCTGTCAGTCCAGGTGCAGGATTCGGGATGTTTTAGGGAAAAGACGATGGTGTATTCATCGGCGGCAATCTGCTCTTCGCCGTCCATATTCAATGTATTGGAGTTATATCCGTTTATTACGGGGAAATGCGGTCTTCCGTTGTATTCGAAGCTAAAGAGCGACGATGTGGGAATCTCTATTTGATTATTTACGATAATATACCAATCAAGGACAATATCGTTTGTTGTATTGTCATCCCATCTGTAATCGTAAATGGAATCGGTAACAAGTTTTGCGGTAATATTATACTCGCCGTCTTTCGATAACGTCTCGGTTAAATTTCCGCTTAATTCAATCCCCTCGTTATCACCGTTCACTACGTTTGGCGTTTTCTCCGTGCCGTCATATACAAATAAATCGGTTTCAAGATAGGGTTTGGGTAGCAGCTTTATTTCTTTTACTATGCTCCACTCGCGAATTACTTTTCCGTTTGTTTCGTCAATCACTACGGAGGAGTCGGGATCTTTTATAATCCAGCTGCAAGAGTCGGGATCCTTTAAAGTAAATTCAATATAGTATTTACCTACCTGCCATTGACTTTCGCCGTACAAAATACTTGGCGAATTGCTGAATTCAAGTATTGCGCCTTGCCAATTGTTTCCTGTTTTACGGTAATTTACCGCGCCCTTAACGTCCATTATATCGGAGTTATATCCTGTAACCGTAGGAGCTCTCCATTGGTAGTAATATACGGTATATTTATCCCATTCAATTCCTACCCCATAGCCTCCGTAAAAAAACAAAGCACAATCTAAAGTAGGAATTTCCACCGTTGATTTTGAAATATGCCACCGAAGCTCAATTGCATCATCTGTCTCGTCGTTCCATTTATATGTTATATTGTCATTTTCTTTTAATGTAACGGTAATTATATGTTCTCCCGCGGATACGGCCGAAATGCCGTCCAAGTTATCGCATTTTGCAGTCATACGGTTGTCATCAAAATTTATCAGAGTGGGAGTAATGCTTTTCCCGTTATATTTATATTCCTCGGCGGGAGGTGAAATGGACGGCTTTTCGCAGTAAACGGTTTGTTTTGTGATTTTCCATTCAACTGTTTTTGGGTCGGAACCGCCGCCTTTCCATGTGCAGGAACCGGGATGTTTAAACTCGAAGATTATTTTGTATTCGCCCGCTTTATTTTGCCTTGACGTATTCTTAACGGTTATTATATTGCTGTCGTATTCACCTATGTTAGGGAAGTACCAATTTCCGGTATATTCAAAAGAAACGTTTGGTACATCCGGAACGGGAACTTCATGTTTGGGAGTAATTGTCCATTCACGGACAATATCGTCTGTGCTTCCGTTTTCGCTTCCATCGTCCCAAGCCGAAGATTCCTTATCCTTAAGTGAAAATTTTACATAATATGTTTTTGCTTCTATTCCGCTTACAACGCTTTCCACGGCTCTTACCATAGTATAAGAATCAAAGCCGTTTATGGAAACCGAATGGGACAATCCGTCATAATCAAAATTTTCCGGTGATATTGTAGGCGGGGGAAGTAAGGATTTTTTTATTTCCCAGTTAAGTTCAATAGGGTCTTTACTGCCGTCTTCCCACTGAAATTCAATGATATCTGAGGATGTTCTTGAACTGTCACCGGATACATAAACCTTTTCTTCCAGTTCTACGGTTTCGGTATATGTATCAGACTTTGTTTTAAAATCTATATGATCCGAATTGTCTCCGTCAATCATTAGTTTACAATAGTAACCATTTATTATTTTAGACCAATGGTCAATATTTACACTATCTCGATTTTTGAGTGCAGGTTTATGTGCCCGTCCGTCATAAGAAAATTCTTTAGGCTCTAAATATGGTAAAGAAAGAGTAACTTTCTTTTTCAGAATTTCCCATTCTATTGTCTTATCCTCTGTAGTTTCATCCGACCATACAGATGAGTCAGGGTCGATAAGGTGCAGTACGGCCGTATATTTTCCCGCTGTATTATACGAGTTGTTTTTTACACTTATTATCCGGGAATTATATTCTGAAAGTTCAAGGTTTATTGTATCAACACCAACATAATAACGCGTATAATATCTGCCGCCGCCCGGCGCGTTTTTATCGTAACCTCTCTTTTGTAAATATTTAGGCTCAATTTCATATATGGTCTGTTGGGGAGTAGGTATTTCTACCTTAATATTATTAATTTTCCATCTGACTTCTTTATCTTCCGTACTGTGGTCTTCCCATTCGGCCGAATCCTTGTCCAAAAGCCTAAAAGTCAAAATGTATTCATCTGCTTTATATGCATTTGTCACGCCGGTTTGACTCATTACTCTTGATTTATAATCGATAACGGTAACGTAACTTCTATATCCGCTTCCTTTGTAATCAAACTCAAGAATATCCGCATCGGGAGGTGAAACCGCAATTGAATCCGAACCGGCAATTAATTTAGGAACCTTAAACACTCCTTTATGAACATACCAGTACAGAATAATAGTTCCGGTCGGGTTTTCTTTTTCGCCTTCCCATTGATATGTAATATTGCTGTTGTTTTTTAAGTTAGCCCATATTTCCCATTCGCCCGCAGCAATAGAACTTCTTGTTTTGCTTAAGTCAATGCGTGAATCATATTTTTTTAAGCTTGGAGCGTGTGTTTCTCCGTCATATGTAAATTCGGACGTTCCTTCTATAAATTCCGGCTTAGGTACATAATCTATTCTCTTTTTTATTTCCCAATGTATTACTTGGTCATCTGTTGTCTGGGTATTTGTTTTTTTATCTATCCAAGAACAGGAATCCTTATCTCTTAAGTAAAAAGTGACGGCGTATTTATTTGCGCCGCTTGCGTTGATCGCAGAAGCAGTCCCTCCCCGATTCATTAACTCGGGCTTATATCCTTCTATTTCGGGACTTTGAGAGTAGCCGTTATATGTAAGGTCATCTTTCAGTAAAACCGGTATTTCAACTACCGTTTTATTGATTTCCCATGTAACGGTATAATCATCTGTCGAGCCGTCGGGAGTTCCGTCGTCCCAGCAGCAGGAATCGGGATGTTTAATGGAAAAAACGATAGGGTAGGAACCTGCCTTGTATTTTCTTGTTGTGCCATTGCCTGTTATACTAAGTAAGGTAGTATATTTTTTACCCTCCGCGTATTCCGCTTCAATATTCGGCATTTTATAATAAACGCTTGAATAGAATGCGCTTCCGTCGTAATCGTAAGTAAGCGTGCCTTCACCCGTATAATATATATTTTCCGCAGTACCGTCTTCACGCCGAATTGTTTTCCATACATCGGGCTTTTTTATTTTAATGGGATTTATTCTCCATTCAAGGACAATAGCATCGGTGGAAGTATTGCCGTTCTCATCGACCCATTCATAAATATAACTCGAAGTGTTAGGTTTTAATGAAACGGTAAGTCTATACGGGTCATCGGGCAGGCAGGCGTAAATGCTGCTGAAAGTGCCGCTTAAATTTATATAACTTTCATTGCCTCTGTAGTTTTTTAAATTATCGTTATCGGTAACGTCTTGGCTAAGCCCGTTATAATCAAAAGACGTTTTTTCAAGACGCGGTAAAGGCACTTGTATAATTTCTGCCATTAACTTCCACTCCTTTCCTCAAACCTGTAAAAGGGACTGTTTTTCCCTTCGTTTTCCTCATACTCGCGTATTTCTTCTTCGGTGCCTTCAATTCTTTCATCCCATTCCTCAACAATCTTTGTGTCCTTGTTTTGTCGGCGCGTAGCCGCTTCGGAACAGCAAGTGGTATCACAGCAATATTCGTCCGTATCATCTCCGTCATCACAGCAATTACGAATATCCGAAATGTTTTGTCCGTATTCGTTCTTGTAATTGGGTACTCCGTTCCTTACGGCTATCCAACCTTTTGCCGCATTGGTGGTATAGTAAACTTTAACTTCATCGCCCGGAATAAGATATGCTCCGCATCGATTGTAAAGGTGATACTCGTTTTTGTTTTTGTCCTCTAAAAAACGAATACAGGCAATACATTTCACAGGCTGGTACCATAACACTTCGGCATTCTTACAGCGTAATATATAGTTGTCCGCGTTTTCATTATCATATTGGTTCTGTGCCGAATTCAGTACATTTTTAATAAGTTCTATCAGATTGTTTTCCGATAATTCCAGAATATCACCTTCTTCCGTATTTCATTATTTTATTGCAGTTCCAGATGCCACGGCAGATTATCAAGATTGACAAGGGAAATATTCATTGTATTCCCGCTGTATGAAATGCCGCTGACAAGAAATTTCTTGTCATTGAGTCCGAGACTTTCAAAACTAACGCCCACGCATTGCTCCACATCAAGATGCGGCAGCATGGGGCATTGAACGGTAACGGAGGTTCCGATAACGGTCTGCATCTGAAGATACATTTTCGCAAATTCGTCAACGTTTTTCTGATTGAAGCCGAATATGTTCTCTTTTGTCGTGCCAGTTCGGTATCCCACCTTGTCAATGCTCAAAGCTGATTTGGCGTTGCGGTTTTCGGCGGTAGAGGTATATTGAAGGCCTTCGGAATCCTCTCCCCATACGGTAACTACATTTTTTGCCTTGGGGAAATCATATGAAATATTCGCGCTTATAACATTGGCAACCGCCTCGTCATAAAACATCCATGCAATAGCTTTGTTCTCATAGGCATAATCAAGATGTCCCTCCGTAACGCGGAGTATGCCGTCCTTATCATAATATATTCTGCATTTTAATGTGTTGGCAAACTGCAAAAGAATATCTGCGGCATAAGTACCCGCCGCAAGCTCCAATTCCTCACCCGTTGAAATATTTCGCAAGGAGTAATCAATAAGAGGTTTCTTACAGTCAATCGGCTGCCCGTTGCCCTTCGGCAATGCAAGCATTGAGGTAATAAACCCTTCTACCGTACTTTCAGTTTCAATCTTTAAGGATTTGTCAAGCATTGTAGAGCCGTAATCGGAGGTTAGCATTCCGAATTTGTCCGTACAGCTTATATTTACCGTATTGAAGTCCACGGAAATTCCGGTAATGACAAATACGCCTTTTGAAAACCAGTAAGTATTGCCGTTGGTCGGTTCATATAACCCTTTCCAGTATTTTATTTTCCGTGTATACCAAAACCAGCTCGATTCACCGCCTGTATAAATAGGAGAAATGTTAGGCACGGAAAATGAAAGCTTTGCCTGTGTACCCTGATTGTATTCACAGTCGTAATTGTCCGTACCCAAAATAACATCATCGCCAATCTCCGCGATAACCATTTCATCTTCCGATAAAATTTCGATCTTTGTGACCACTTTTTTTGTATTTGCCTTTGCAAGCTGGATATATTCATCGCTTGCGGTATTGTAAAAATTCGTTTTTACGCACCTTCCTTCTCAAAATACGGCTATTATCAATTTTAACAGCTGCTTGATTTATTCGATAAAAGAAAAAATCTCTCCAAAATTTTCTTGGAGAGATTTTTATTTAAAACATATTTATTGAATTTGTCCGGCGTACTTATCGTAAGTCAAACGATCAATATCGGCATATTTTAATGCCTTATCAATACTCAGACCATCCTTGAGCATGTTTTTAACAGTCTCAATCTTACCTTCAATCTTACCTTCAATCTTACCCTTTTCTTCCATTTCCTTAGCATACTTTTTAGCATACTCCTTAGCATACTCCTCAACAGCTTTACACATGTCTCCCATACCTCCTTGAACCTTGTGATAATTTACCTGTTTTGACAGCGCACCAAAGCGGTCGTTTTTCGGATCGCTGTGCTTCATATACTGCAAAATCTCCGCTACAAACGTTCCGTCATTGACCTTTGTATTGAAATAATGGATATGAACGCCGCTGTCGTATTTTCGGTCTGTTCCTTCAATATATTGTGCGATTTCGTAATGTACTTTACTCATTTGAAAAGGGTCAAAATCCGATATGAAAATCATATACAGCTCCGGCAGCTCCGAGTAATCCTTACCCTTTTCCAGATAAGACCAGTCTATTGCCGTGCGGTAATACCTTATCCGTCTTTCGTGATTCTTTTTGTCCCCGATTTGCACTTCTACATCGTAAATATTGTGCTCTTCGTCCTCAATAAGCGCGTCAAGTACTATCGAATGGTTCTCGATATTGCGTATGGAATACTGAGTTTTATTCTCGATTATTCTGACCTTCTTGCCTAAAAGATGCGTAAGCAGATATTCAGCCGCGTCGTTGTGCTCCATAACCACCGAGAAAAAAGTGTCATCCATAAGATTGAACTGCGCTACCAATGCCTTTTGCTGTTCAAAGGAACCTACAAGATCTTCATGTCTGATAACCAAAGCCGTTCACCTCTTTATTAAAAGTGTACCATAATTATACGGTTTTGTCAAGCCGCCTACACCGTTTTTTATCTTTGTTTAGCGGTTAAATGGTTGTCCTCGGCGGTTCTGAGGTATTTATTGTTTTCGTCTGCAAGAATTACCAAGGTGTTATATTCGGTTCTTGTCTGTGTAAAATTGATAGTTATAATATACGGTATACCGCTTGTGTCATATTCGATTTTGTATCCGTGGCTTGTCAGTGCTCCTGTCCAAACATTCCCCTTTGGGTCTTTTATCATTAAGGTACGCTTTTCCGTGATACATTTTTTCCAAAGCTCAAACATATACTGATCGTTAAATTCGAAATCCGAGCCGTCTTTTTTGTCACAGTTAAGATAACCAAATAAAAATTTCATGGAAAAATTGTCATAATCGGTTGGCTCAATCGTTACGGAAGGCATCTTCGCGTAAAGAGGATTGATATTTCCGGTAATGTTGTGCGTTATGTTATCTATTTCCACATTTCCTTCAATTCGCCATGTATGACTGCGGTAAAAGGCTTTTGATTCTCTCTCCAGAGCCAATGTGTGCATATGTCTTTTAACGGTTTTATAGGGATTGTTTCTCGAAGTAACGTATCTTCCCATAGGCTCGGTAAGGGGAACGTCATATTTTTCAAGATTGTATTCATGTTTCACAAGCACATCTGCGTCATCCAGAAAATACATATAAAAATCTTCAAAATGAGGTGTAATGTCCACATAAGCCGAACATTCGATCATTTCCTCCGGCCGGTGCCTTATATCGTTTCCATAAGCATCTTTCCCAAGATACGCGCTTTCGTAATTACATCCGGTGACGATATAACGGTATTCCTTGTCGGAAGCCGCAGTCCAGTCCACCAGAAACTGTTTTTCTTTATTATTGTTATTTTCAAATCCCTCAAACACAATTTCGATAATGACACAGCCTTGCATACCCAGACCGGGTGTTCCGTATTTTACGTTGCCATATGAATCGACCGCGTAATATCCCGCTCCGCCGCCTCCGCAGCCGTAGTTTACGGCGTTTTCACCGTCGTTTCCGGGCTGTCCGCCGTCTCCGGCTCCTGTTCCTCCCTTTCCGGGATCGGGACAGGGAACGTCTGATGGTATTATTTCAAAAATAATACAGCCGGGCATACCTTTACCGGGGTCGGAGCGATCGACTTGACCTGCTATGGTATGGCTGTATTGTTTGAGAGCGCCTCCGCCTCCGCCGCAACCGTAATTGACGGCATTATATCCGTTTTTAGGCGGCTTTGTGTCTGCTGTCCCCCCGTTTCCGGCGCCGATACCGCCTTTGCCCGCACCCATAATACGGTACATATTGTCCGCGCCACCGCCGCCGCCTGATGATCCCACATAGCCATAAGAGGTATTAACGCCGTTCTTGCCGTCTTCTCCATTTATGTACTTAGTGGTGTTATCGGGATTTTTAGCCGCCGCCGCGCTTTTGGATGCGGGGGTTTTGGTACTTCCGCTGTCATTGCACCTATACGTGCTGTTTCCGATTACTATATATGTACCGTCGTTGTCGTTGGAATCCGCAATGGACGCATTGCAGTGAACATTGGTTGCAAGGGACAATTCTTTTTCAAGAACATATCCGCCCGCTCCTCCCGCTTTACATTCGGAAGCGTTTATATCATAAGGGGGATTTGGGACGGAATACCATTTTGCACCGTCAGAACCTCCCCCCACCAGATACATTTTTACCTTTGCCCCCTCCGGAATATTAAGGTCAAACTCTCCTGTGCCGTTTGTTAAACAATCCCGATCTATCAACAGCCAGTTTCTTTTATTATATTTCGGGGTAATTCCGGAAACGGAAAGAGAATTGACACTTCCGTTGCTGCGATTTCCTCCACAGGCCGCTCCGCCACCGCCGCCTGAACCGATATAACCGTAAGGAGTAAGAAAACCGTTTATACCGTCCTGTGCTTCGCCGTATATTACCCAAGCACCGGGGGTCTGGGTCAATGTGCCGTTTTTAACCGCTCCTCTTTTGCTGCTGCCTGTGTCGCTGCATCTGTAAGTGGTTCCGTCGATTTTAAGCGAAGTCCCGTCGGGATCATTTCGTGAGGCAATTTTTGCGCTGCACTTCAAAACGCCGTCGGCGGAGGTTGCGGTTTTTTTAATAAAATATCCGCCCGCACCTCCGTTTTTACCCCTCGCAAAGCTTTTGTTAAGCGAATTTGGAGAAGAAATCCAACTTCCTCCGTCCTCGCCGCCTCCAACCAAATACATATTTATTTTGGCTCCGGGCAGTGTGTTTATTGTAAAATCACAGTCTTTGTCAAATAAATACCAGTTTCCGCCGTAATGCGCGGGTTGTGCGCCGATTATTTTGGAGGAGGAATTGTCCTGTTTCCCTAAATATTTAATCTTCCCCGTTTTTTTCTCTACTCGGAAAAATTCAAAATCTGTTATTTTTTGCAGAGAACTGTTGTCACGGTAAAAAAAGTATTTCCATGCAAGCTCTATTCCTCCGAAAGCGTTTTGTTGAGCGCCGAACCAAAGCCGCTTGTTGTTTTCTTCGGGAGAGTAGGGAAGCGTGTAGGACTTTTCGCCTCTTACGGTGATTCCGTCCTGAGTCACAACCGTTATTTTCCCCGTATAAGTGTGACCGAAAGGGACAAAAACTTCACAGTCCATTTCCTGTGAATACACTTTTTCCGTATGATATACAAGATTTCCGTTTTCATTATAAATATCCCAGTAGTGATATTTGACGGACGAATGAGAATCTCCGTTAAGAGAAGCCTTGAATAATATTCCGTTTGCAGTGTTCTCAATACAGTTTGTTGTCATATCATAGTCTTTTTTATCAAGCCGTCTGCGTTCGTGAAACTCCGCTTTTACTTCAACTTTGGGCATATGGTGAACCCGAAAATAGCAGTAAGGCGTCCAAAAGCGGGAAGTATAAATCGCATAATGAGTCCCGGCGGGATATTCTCTTAGGATATTTCCGTTTTGACAGGTTATTATACCGGTATTCTTATCATAAGACTGTATCAAAAAATATTTGTCCTCAACCTTTAAATAGCATCCGGGAGCCGCTTCGTTTTCATTTTCGTTTACGTTTATTCCGGATATTTTAGTATCTATATAAATATTGTTTTTACCTGCGTTATCCGAATCAAGCCTTTCTCCATAGCACTTCTTTTTGTGCACATAAACCCTGCTTCCTACGGCGGGACGAACCACAGCTTTGGAATTTGAGGCTGTGCTTGTGTATGTGTCAAGCTGAATAACGGAAACTTCCGTACCATCTTTTTTAATCTGCGTTTTGTCGTATGTTACGGGAATATCATAAACTGTACTCTCATATTTGGGATCAAGAAAATCCACATAATAAGGCGGCTTGATTTGTTTTTTATAACAAGGTGCAAGCGGCAGATAATGTTCATAATCAATTTCCGGAATATTTTCAACAACGGTGTAGAATCCCGGCTCGCCCAACAGTACCCCTTCATAAACCATATTATCAGGATACTTGCCGTTTGCGATATCAATATCCTGAATAAGCTCCGCCCTCCAGGTATATTCGCCGTCGCTGCTGAAAACGGAAGCGTTTTTTACAAAGTCACGGACATTGACCCTGACTCCGTTTCCCGCGCCGTTCCATATATTGAGCTTGTTTTCCAACGCGGGAACATCCTCGTATACGACATTTTTGCCGTCCGCTACCTCGCTTCCCGAATAGTAGTCATAGGCGTGCAGATTCAGCTTGTCAATGTGACTTCCGCAGAATATAAACGAAAACCACGCTTCGTTTGAATCCAGATCAAGACATTCGTTGTTGGGGTGCGGGTCTAAAATTGATATGCCCATATAAACCTCCTTTTTACGGTATTTTTAGCCCTGAGCAAAACTCACCAAACCGCATGAGAAGAGGAACAGTGAGCAAAGTT
>CAJUQV010000005.1 GCA_910588335.1 uncultured Ruminiclostridium sp.
AATATATTTTAAAAAGAAAAATTTATGCACCGGGAACCCTTTCCCGAAAAGGGAGATAAATATTAAGAAAACGGGCGAAGTTATACGGCGCGGAAATTCGATACCGGAGGGAAGATATCACCTTGTTTCCGAAATTGCCGTTTTGGACGGTTACGGTCGTATTCTTCTTACTCAAAGACACCCCGATAAGCATTATCCGTTGTATTGGGAATGCAGCGGCGGTTCGGTGCTGACCGATGAATCCCCCGACGATGCGGCTGTACGTGAACTGTTTGAGGAAACCGGTATTGAAGCCGAAATATCGGAGCTTGTACAATTGGATATTATTTTCGGAAATCACGCTATATACTATAATTATCTTTTACAAAGAGATATAGAACTTTCTTCGCTTTTATTGCAGGAAAATGAGGTAGTTGACGCTAAGCTTGCGGATAAATCCGAGTATGATAAAATGAAATCCGAAAAAAGTATTGTGCCTCCTGTTGTTGAAAGATTTGAAAAGCTGGGAATAGATAGACTTTTGAAAACTCTGAATTGACTTTTTGAAAAATGAAAGGATAAACTTAATGAAAATAATGGCAGTGGATTACGGCGACAGCCACACGGGGCTTGCCTGTTGCGACAGAACCGAAACCTTGGCTTCACCCATAGGAGTGATTGACGAAAAAAACTTTAATATCTGCGCCGAAAAGGTGGCGGCCATGTCCGTAGAGTATGAAGCGGGACTTATCGTAGTGGGAAATCCTTTAAATATGAACGGCAGCGCAGGACCAAGAAGCGAGATGTGCAAAAGCTTTGCCGAACTGCTGCAAAACCTTGTTGATGTTCCGGTGGTGATGTGGGACGAAAGGTCTTCCACCGTTACCGCTCATCAGATGATGAACGACGTTAATAAAAGAGGGAAAAAGCGCAAAGCTGTTATTGATGCGGTGGCGGCGGCGGTTATTTTGGAGAATTATTTAGCTTGGAGGGCAAATAATAAGCAAGGCTGACATTTAGGCAGGCATAAATTGTCGTAACATCGGCAAATAGGCCTGTCTTTGTTCTATTTACGGATAAGTTGTCATACCATAAAGCGAGGTGATTTTTATGATATGCCGCTTTGACGATATGCGCTGCAAAGAAATAATCAACGTGAAAACAGGCTGTAAGTTGGGGTATCCCGATGATATTGAATTTGATACTTGTACCGCCAAAATATGCAAGCTTATTGTATACGGAAAAGCAAAACTGTTTGGTCTTTTAGGGCGCGAGGAGGATTTTGTCATACCTTGGTGCGACATAGAGATAATAGGGCAGGATACTATTTTAGTTACCTGTGATTTTCCAAGTCGCACAAAAAACGGAAAAGGATTCATTAAAAATTTGTTAAAATAGACAACAAATTTTTTATTGTAAAAAAAAGGACTTTGTGTTATAATTATAAAGCGGTTTTTTGAGCAAATCTGCAAAAAACGCAAATCCGCACACAGCGCTGCCCCTTCTGCGGGTGCCGAAAACGCCTTAAAACGCGGCGAACTCGGTTTTGAAGAGTAAAACGCTGTGGAGGAAAAAACCAAAAAAACAGGAGGACACTACCATGGCAGTAGTATCAATGAAGCAGCTTCTTGAAGCCGGTGTTCACTTTGGACATCAGACAAGACGCTGGAACCCCAAAATGGCGCCTTATATTTTCACTGAAAGAAACGGTATCTACATTATCGATCTTCAGAAGACCGTAAAGAAGCTTGACGAAGCATATATGTTTATTCGCCAGGTGACTGAGGAGGGCGGAGAAGTTCTTTTCGTGGGCACTAAGAAGCAGGCTTCCGACAGCATTAAGGAAGAAGCCGAAAGAGCAGGAGCTCATTTTGTGAACGCAAGATGGCTCGGCGGTATGATGACCAACTTTACAACTATCCAGAGAAGGATCAAGAGACTGGAACAGCTTCAGGAAATGGCTAAGGACGGTACTTTCGATCTGCTTCCCAAGAAGGAAGTAAGCAAGATGAATCTTGAGATCGAAAAGTTGGAGAAATTCCTCGGCGGTATCAAAAATATGATCAAGCTTCCGGCCGCTCTCTTTATTGTTGATCCCCGCAAAGAAAGAATTGCCGTTGCGGAAGCAAAGAAGTTGGGTATTCCCATCGTAGCGATCGTAGATACTAACTGTGATCCCGATGAGATTGACTATGTTATTCCCGGAAACGATGACGCTATCCGCGCGGTTAAGCTTATCGCGGGTGCAATGGCCGACGCTATTATAGAAGGCCGTCAAGGCGAAACACCTGTTACCGGTGAGGAAGAAGAGCCAGTACAGGAAGCGGCAGAGGAAACAGCCGAGTAATATAAAATTAAACGAATAAAAAAGGAGAACAATAATGGCTATTTCGGCACAGGACGTAAAACAGCTTAAAGAAATGACCAACTGCGGCATGATGGACTGCAAGCGTGCGCTTGAACAGACCGACGGCGATTTTGACGCCGCCGTAAAGTATCTTCGTGAACAGGGACTTGCGAAGGCAGCTAAGAAGTCTACTCGTATTGCCGCGGAAGGCTTGGTTTATACAAAGATCGACGAAGGAAAGAAGGTCGGCGCAATCGTTGAGGTAAACAGCGAAACCGACTTTGCCGCTAAGTCAGAAAGATTTGTTGAATTTGTTGAAATGGTTGCGCAGACCGTTATTGACAACGATGTTGCGGACATTGACGCACTTTTGCAGGTAAAGATGAGCGGCACAAACGAAACCGTTCAGGAAGTGCTTACTGAAAGAATCGCCACTATCAGTGAAAACATCAAAATCAGACGTTTTTCCAGACTTGAGGGTAATCTGTTCAGCTATATCCATGATGGCGGCGGAAGCATCATCGGCACGCTTTTGAAGCTTGAGGCGGATGATGTTAACGACGAAACCGTAAAGCAGTGCGCTAAGGATATCTGCCTACAGATTGCGGCTTCCGCGCCTCAGTTTGTTTCTCAGTCCGATGTTCCTGCCGATGTAATTGCGGAGGAAAAGGAAGTTCAGATGAATCTGGCTCAGAAGGAAAACGAGGAAGCTGCCAAGCCCAAGCCTCAGAATGTGCTTGAAAAGATAGTTGAAGGCAGAATGAAGAAATTCACCGAAGAGATCTGCCTTATGGATGAGCCTTATATCAAGAATGACGAAATGACTGTTGCAAAGTATATTGCAAGCCTTGGAAAGAATATAAAGGTTGTTCAGTTTGTTCGTTACGAAAAGGGCGAGGGCCTTCAGAAGAAAGAAGAGAACTTTGCAGATGAAGTTGCTTCAATGATGAAGTAAGCTGTTTTTGATTCATAATAGATAATTGTTAATTTACAGCGGCAGTTTTGCCGCTGTTTTTTGTAAAAAAGGCAATATATGGTATAGTTTACGGTATGGTAGACGGATTGTCTCGTAATTTATTTATTAAATAGAAAAAAGGCTTCCATCCCATCATACAATATTTGGGTAAGGAAGCCTTTTTATTATTTAAATTTTATTGAGTAAAGGTTTGCGTGTTCGGATATTCTTATCTTAAGATCATGGACACCGCTTATTTTCTTTTCAAGCGCGATCTCATAGCTTTTAAATTCTTCCCAATACACAAACGGCTTAAGCTCGGCGTTTCCTACATTTTCACCGTCTACCTCAAAGGAAATTCGGGTTGCCATACCGTCGTTGGATGCTTTGATTCTTATTTTTTCGCAGCCTTCAAAGTCGCAGTCATAAAAGATGATTTCCCCGCCAAAAAGCCTTGTTCCCTTAACATATTCCTTTAAAGATCCGGGGAGGGTTTTTATTGAAACTCCGTTTTTGTCATCGTAATTTACGGCAAGGGTTTTCTTATAAAGGTTTCTTGGGGCACGTTTGTCGCCTGTCAGAAAAGTTTCCGTACTTATGGCGATATTTTCGCTGGAACGTCCGGCGTAAATAAGATATACTCCCTCGTCAAAGCTGTAATCCTCTTTTTCCGTATCCCAACGCGCAAATTCCTTTTTATCTACCGTAAAGTCAAAGGTTACGCTTTCTCCGGCTTCAATACGCCTTCTTTTAAAGGCACAAAGCTGTTTCAGCGGCCGCTTGAATCTTGTTTCCTTTTCGGAAAGGTATATCTGAACCACTTCGTCGCCTCCCGTTTCGGAAACGTTTTTCACCGTTACGGATATCTCAAAGCTGTTCTTTTTGTCGCTTACCTTCAGATTGTCATATTCGAAATTCGAGTAGCTGAGTCCGTGTCCAAAGGGATAGAGAGGCTGTCTGTCATAATAAAGATATGTGGATTTTGTTTTTATAATATCGTAATCGTTTATGGACGGCAGTTCCTCGGTGGATCGGTACCAAGTAACGGGTGTTCTGCCCGCGGGGTTATTGATTCCGAGTATTGTTTCCGCAACGGCATTGCCCATTTCCGCGCCTCCGTGTGCGGTATAGATTATCGCCGGTACAGTACAGTCAAGCTCGGATATAGCGTAAGGGTAGCTTGAAACGATGCACAATATTGTATTGGGATTGGCTTTGACAGCGCTTTTTACCATCTCGTTCTGGAAGTATGGCAGTTCAATACTGTCTCTGTCATAGCCTTCTCTTGCTATTATAAGAGGGTGATTGCCCACACAGGCTATAACACAGTCACAGCTTGATGCAATATTGGCGGCGGTAATTATGCCGTCACTTATTATTTCTTCCGTGAAAAGCTGATCTTTTTCGGTTCTGCTTGAGTCCTTGGCGGCAAGTAATCCTTTTTCATTCACATGAACATATTTGTCGTTCCAACTTTTATAAGCTATCCCGGCGCTTGTGACATAAGGCTTAAGTATGGGCATAACAAACCATGTGAAAAGGGAAGTGCAGCTTGCCTTGTACGTTCCTTCAAGGTTAAGATATTTTCCGTTTTTTACGGATTTTAAAACAATTTCTCCGCCCCAGTCCTCTTTAACGAAGTGGCAACTTTGGTCGTCGGAGGTTCCGTTGGCGGTAACCGTTTCGTCCTCGTTTACTTTTAGATACATTCCCGTAGCCGAAGATTTTATCGCAATAACATCGCGGCAGTCATTGTATATTATCTCCGTTTCCGGCAAAAGTGATTTAAGCGCGTCTAAAACAGTGACATAATACGAGCTTGTACCGGTGTACCAGTCGCGGAAGCTTTCATTTCCGTGAGCCCCCAAAACAGCCAGCTTTTTAACATTCTCTTTTTTAAGAGGGAGCATTCCGTTGTTTTTTAAAAGCGTCACAGCTTCTCTCGCCGCTTGAAGGTTGAGCACTCTTGACTTGAAGCAGTTTACGCTACTCAGAGGAATATGTAAATAGGGATTATTTTCCGGCGGGTTGAATTCTCCCAATAAAAATCTGGGACATAGAGCGTTGTACACCGCCTTGTCAAGCTCTTTTTCCGTAAGAAGCCCGCTGTCCAAAGCGCATTTTATCGACCGGGTAACGAGTGCGGGATCCTCACACATAAGATCGGTACCGTTTTTTATTGCAAGCGCCAATGTTTCCGCGTGGTTTTTTGTGTATTTGTGTTCGTTTACCGTTTGTGAAACGTCCGCGCCGTCGGTTACGGCGTATTTCATACCCCACTGTTTTTTACATATGTTGTTTACGTCGGGATTGATCATGGCGGGAAGTCCGTTTATCTCATTGTAAGAGGTCATTACTCCGAGTGCGTAGCCTGCCTTGATGGCCGGACGGAAAGCACGGTAATAATATTCGTGCTTTGTTCTCGGTTCAATATTTGAACTGGAGGAAGCTCTGTCCTTTTCGTTGTTGTTTGCGTAAAAGTGCTTTAAGGACGGTGAAGCACGGTAGTAATCCGGGTTAGTTCCGACTAAGCCTTTTGTATATGCCTTAACGCTTTCCCCCGCGAGAAAAGGATCCTCTCCGTAGCACTCCTCGTTTCTTCCCCAGCGGGGATCACGGGCGAGGTCAACGGTGGGTCCGAATAATATAAGATGATCACGATCGGTATTATGTTCGTAATACCGCAGCTCTGTGCCCGCTACCTTACCTATTTTCTCCATAAGCTCGGGGTCAAACATAGAAGCCATTCCTATCGGCTGGGGAAATACCGTGGCGGGTTCGTTTTCATCGTGAGAAACATATCCTCTGGCGATTTCCGTTCCTACTCCGTACTTCTTTATGCCGAGCCTCGGTATGGCGGCTTGGCTTGTGGGAATAAGTCCTATTTTTTCTTCTAATGTAAGAAGCGAAATCAGGGATTTAATTCTTTTTTTCAATGGGAGGGAAGTGTTGAGATAATCATGGTTGTTCATTTTTTCACATCCTTTTCTTTGCTTAATTTTTTGCAGATCATTCTTGCAATTTTGTATACATCGCCGCATCCCAATGTGATAATCAGGTCGCCTTCCCGTGCGTTTTCACACACGTAGTCGGCCACCTGCTCAAATTCCGGAAACCAGACGCAGCCATCGATTTTTTCACACAAATCCTTTGCATAGATATTATAGGCATTCTTCTCGCGGCTTCCCATAATTTCGGTAAGCACAGTTTTATCCGCAATGGAAAGAGCGGAAGCAAATTTATCGAGGAAAGTATAAGTTCTGGAATAGGTAAAGGGCTGATGCACCGCCCATACCCGCTTAAAGTTCATTTTTTTTGCGGTGGACAGCGTTGCGGCAATCTCCGTCGGATTGTGGCCGTAATCGTCAACAATTGTTATTTTGTCGTATTCGCCGTATTTTTCAAACCTCCTTCCCGCGCCCTTGAAATCGTCAAGTCCTTTTTTTACGCCATCCGCATCCGCTCCCGAATAGTAAGCGGCGGCGGCAGCGGCAAGCGCGTTTACAATGTTGTGCTCCCCCGGTACGTGTATAACCGCCTGGCAGAATGGCTGTTTTTTGTGCATTATAGTGAAGTGTGTTTCGAGATTTCCTTCGTTTATAATGTTTTCTGGATACCAGTCGTTTTTTTCGCTGCGTCCGAAGGTTATAATATCCTTATTTGTAACTCCGTTGAGAGCCTTTGCTGTGTTGGGGTCATCTCCGTTGATTATAACGGCTTTTGAGGCATTTCTACAGAATTTGTTAAATGATACGATTATATTGTCAAGACTTTTAAAATAATCAAGGTGATCTTCGTCAATGTTAAGCACAACCGCAACATCAGTGGAAAGCCCCAAAAAGTGATCCTGAAATTCACAGGCTTCGCAGATAAGAGTATCGCCCTTTCCGGCCAATCCGCTGCCGCCTATGGCCTTGAGCTTTCCGCCTATAACGGCGGAGATATCGAGGTTATCCGAAAGCAGTATCTGAGTTATCATCGAAGTAACGGTAGTTTTTCCGTGAGTTCCCGAAACGCATACCGCGTTTGGGTAACCGGAGGTGATAAGACCTAAAAGCACGGCTCTTTCCACGGTAGTGACTCCGCTTTCCCTTGCAGCTATTAGTTCCGGGTTGTCGTCCATTATGGCGGAGGTGTATACAATAAGGTCGGCTCCGTCTATATTTTCGGCTTTCTGACCCAAATATACGGGTATCCCCATTTTTCTGACCATATCGAGCGTTTCAGTTTCGTTATTATCCGAGCCGGTAAGGTAAAAGCCTTTGGAATTGAGTATTTGTGCCAGCGGGTACATACCGCTGCCGCCTATTCCGATAAAGTGTATGTGTTTTTTGCCTGTAAGAAAGTCTTCCATACTTTTTCCTTTCAAGAGGGGATCAAATGTCCGCATAATCTTCCGTTTTTGGTAAATATCAAAAAATTATTCCGAACGGAACATATACCTGTTTTATGAATATTTCCGCCTGCCTCGTGAAAACCTATTATTACATTCTTATTACAGGAAAGGAACGCAATAAAATGAATATCAGCGATGTCAGAATAAGAAAAACCATGAATGAAGCAAGGCTTCGCGCCGTTGTATCCTTAACGGTGGATAATTCTCTTGCAATACACGATATCAAGATAATACAGGGAGATGAACGACTGTTTGTGGCCATGCCCAGCAGAAGGGACGACGCGGGAAATTTCAGAGATATAGTTCACCCCATCAGTCCGGAGGCGAGGGAGGAACTGGAGCAGGAGATATTGTCGGTATACAACAGCTTTATTTCCTCAAGTCCTCACGTTCAAGAAGGAGCTTAGTTTTAAGAAGCGCAAGCTGTGTTTTGGCGTCGGTGATTTCGCCGTTCATTACCATTTCCACAGCCTTATCAAAGGGTATTTTCTTTACATCAAGAAATTCGTCCTCATCAAGCTTTTGCTCTGCCTGGGAAAGTCCCCGGGCAAGATACATATGAATGATTTCTGTGTCATAGGCGGGAGTAGGCAGAAGGCAGCCGAGATAATCATATTTTTCGGCGGTGCAGCCCGTTTCTTCTTTAAGCTCGCGTTTTCCGCAGGCAAAATGATCCTCGCCCCACTCCAGCTTTCCAGCCGGAATTTCCGTAAGCACTTTATGGTGAGGGTATCTAAGCTGCGTCACCATTATAACCTCGTTGTCATCGGTGAGCGGAACAACGCACACTCCGCCGGGATGCTTTATAACTTCACGGATTACTTCACTGTTGTTTTCAAGGAGCGCCTTATCTCTGTAAAGCTTAACTATTTTTCCGTCATATACAAGACTGCTTTCCAGAGTTTTTTCATCAAGATGCATCTGTTACAAGTCCTTTCTTTATCTAATAAACTACGGCGCCGTATTTTTCGCACATTTCATCAAGCTCTTCTTTTGGAATCAGCGTGTCGCTGTCTATCAGCGCAATGCCCTGATAGAGCATAAGCGCCATTCTAAGAGCCAGAGGATCTTCCGATAAAAACATAACGGGTAGCGTGGACATATTTGCGTTGCGTGCAAAGTCTATGGCGTCGTCATTGGAGTTTATTTCGACCCGCAGTATATCGCATGAGGTTTTACAGATATCGGAGATAGTTTCTTCCATATCGGGAAGGCAGCGTATGGGTTCCGATATTTCAGTGGTATCCGCTTCCAGAAAAAACGTATCCGCGTAATAGGTGAAAACAAAAAAGTCATCATAAGGCTCAATTTCCGTATCGGAGAAGCTGATTGCATTTTTTTCCTCAGGCATTGGATTTACGCTTTCCGTGATAAAATACTTGAATTTCCCGCAGCCGAGAATATCCGGCAATTCGGAGCTTTCCCAGTTCAGATCGGCAATCAGGGGTATTTTGGCATATGGGATAAGCTCTTTTGCCGTTTCGGAATATATTTCCGAATCCTCGCCTTGTATCCCGAAAGCGTCGCTCCCCATTTCCTGAGCCGTTACCATTCCCCCTAAGGCGGAAATTCCTCCCGTTTCGTCCGAATCGCCGTTTGTAGGTGAAATTATTGTGAAAACAGGTTTTTCCGTCTTTTTACAGGAAAGCAGCGCGGCTCTCATATCCGACATCGAGGAAATACCCTTTATAATGTACAAATCCACATGCTCATCTAAGGCGCGAACCTGTTCGTCATAGGCGGAAATAAGCTCGGTAAAGCTTATTTCGGAAAACGGGTCAATAAAAATACCGCTGGATCCTATTATTCCCGCAATCATCCTGCCTTTTGCCGCAGACGAATGTTTTACGGCTTCGGCGATCATATGGTTTATCGCCCCGCAGTTTAAAGCTCCTAAATCTGTTTTTAACTCCGAAAGCATAAAACGGTTCAGTTTTTCGGTAGGCAATCCAAAAATATCCCCATTAACAATATTGCCCGCTTTTATGTCAATATATTCCTTATTTTCCAGAACTTCCGTACAAATTTTATTGTCGGCTTTGTTGAAAAGCTCCGGAAACAGCATTTCGGAGGCAGCAAAAATGCAGCGTCGTTTATGATCGTCGTCCGTATTCATTTAAATGTTCCTTTCTTATGCTTATCACATTTTCTCGGGAGCATCCACTTTAAGCAAATCAAGCAAATTTTTAATTACAATCTTTGCGGCGGTACACAAAGAAAGCCTTGACTGCAATACCTTTTCTTCCGTTCCTTTAATGGGACAGGCGTCGTAAAATTTGTGGAAATGCTGCGCAAGCTCCACAAGGTATCTTGTAATAACCGATGGGTTATATGTTTTTGCCCCCTCGCTTATAACATCGGGAAGAGCGGCTATGTGTCTTATAAGCTCTATTTCCGCCTTTTCGGAATAAACCGACTCCGCGTCGGAAATAATTTTTAACTCGTTTCCTTCCTCTTTTTGCTTTTCCAATATGCGGCATATTCTGGCGTGGGCGTACTGTACATAGTAAACCGGATTGTTGGAGCTTTCCTCTATCGCAAGGTCAAGGTCAAATTCAAAATGAGTATTGGGGTCGCGGAGATTAAAGAAAAATCTTGCCGCATCCATGGGTATTTCGTCAAGCAGCGTAGACAGTGTGATGGCTTTGCCGGATCTTTTGGACAGTTTTACCGTTTCGCCGTTTCTCACGAGTCTGACCATCTGCATTATCACTACGTCGAGCCTTGACGAATCAACGCCCAAAGCCGAGAGCGCCGCTCTCATACGAGGAACATAACCGTGGTGATCCGCACCCAAAATGTCTATTGCGGTATCAAACCCTCTTTTGACGAGCTTATTGTAATGGTAAGCTATGTCGGGTACCGAATAAGTGGGTACGCCGTTTGCTCTTATAAGCACTCTGTCCTTGTCGTCTCCAAGCTCGGAGGATTTAAACCAAAGTGCGCCGTCCTGTTCGTAAGTATAGCCTTTTTCTTTAAGAAGTTCAATTACCTCCGCGACAGAGCCGTCGTTATGGAGAGTACTTTCTTTAAACCATGTGTCATATTTTATCCTGTATTTCAGCAGATCCTCTTCCAGTCCCTTTATGTTTATGGGAAGGGCATAGTCCACAAGTGCCTGTCGGCGTTCTTCTTCGCTTGTATTTAAGTATTTGTCGCCGTATTTATTTGCGAAATTTTCCGCGTGGTCGATAATATCCTGCCCGTGATAGGAATCCTCCGGCATTTCCACATTATCTCCGAAATGCTGACGATAACGTATATCAAGGCTTAAAGCAAATTTATTTATCTGATTTCCCGCGTCGTTGATATAAAATTCGCGCTCAACATAGTACCCCGCGTATTGGAGCAGTGAAGCGAGGCAGTCGCCCAAAGCGCCGCCTCTCGCGTTGCCTATGTGCATTGGACCGGTAGGATTGGCGGAGACAAATTCCACAAGTATTTTTTTCCCCGCGCCGTCGTTGGTTTTGCCGTAATCCTCTTTTTCCCTGAGCACCGCGTTTACCGTTTCGGCAAACCAATTTTTGCTTACAAAAAAGTTAAGGAAACCTGGACCCGCAAGTTCGATTTTTTCAAAAACGGTACCTTCCAGAACCGCGCTGTCCACTATCAGGGAAGCAATGGCGCGGGGATTCTGCTTGAGTGTTTTGGCGGATACCAAAGCGGCGTTGCAGGAAAAATCCCCGTGGGTTTTGTCGTTCGGTATTTCTACGGCAAATGCCGGCAGAGGCTCGGCAGGCAGCTTTCCTTCCGCCACAAGTTTGCCCAATGCGCTCAGCACTATTTCTTTTACGTCGTTTTTTGCGGTTGCTACGGTGTTTATCATTGTTTAAGCTATCTCCTTATAATTTATATTTTAGGCTTTGCCGTTACATTCCTCGACATTCACAAATATTTCGTTTTCCGACAAAAAGTCCGAATTTACATCTATGGTATATTTCATGTACAAATCACCGCCGTTGTCCCCGATACCGTTTTTAAGCTCATCGGTGTTGATGCCTATCATAAAATCGCCGAAGGGTGTGCCGTAATGTCCGTGATGCTTTTTTCCTTTTTCTATAAACAATGTTGAATTGGCTTTTCCCGTTCTTGACATTTTCACAAAGCTGTCGGTTACGTCAAGAGCCACCCGGCAGCCTTCAAATCCCATAACTTCGGTTTCGTCATAGGCTATCCGATACCCGTCGTTGTCTTTTAACCTTGAAAGCTTTCCGAAAGTAAAAAGCTCGGTTACTTCTCCGTCTTCTTCGTCTGCGGACTGTATCGTTTTTATTTTTATACGGACTTCCTTATTCATTTCCCGCTCCATTCTGTTTAATGTTATGGTGTAGTTATGCTTTGGACTCCAGCGCGTTGTTAAGCATTATTTCAAGTATTTCCGAGTATGTAAGTCCTCTTGCCGACAAAAGCGAGGTAAGCGCGCTTTCTTTGTTAAAACCCGGTACTGTGGACACCTTTGTGCCATACAGCTTATTGTCTCCGGTAAGCAAAAAGTCTATCAAGGCGAAGCCCTGACAGTCTATTACGCGAAAAGCGCGTTTTGCGGCAGCTTTTATTTTTTCCGTCAATTCGTCCGATATATCCGCGGGAACTTTAAACTTTGCCGTTTTCCCGATATAATTATTAAGACGGTCGATAGTGCTTTCAACGGGAACCGTTTCGCCGATGTCGGAAGCGGTTATCAAACCTTCGTTTTCATATACGCAGCAGCAAAAATTTCTTCCGGTAACGAAGCTTTCCACAACCGCCTTATGATGATGTGAAAAAGCGATTTTTAAAGCGGATTTTAGCTCGTTTTTATCAAAAGCTATATTTGAGCCTATTGAGGAACTGCAGCTTGAGGCTTTTACTCTTAAAGGATAGCTTAAGTCTTTTTCCCGAACGTCTATTATTTCGTTGATATATGGCATATCGCTGCGTTCCATACAAAAATATTTAATTGTTTCTATTCCGGCTTCGTCAAGCAGCAGGTGGGTCATTGACCTGTCCACTGCGGAGGCGGAGGCTTCCGGATTGCTCCCCAAAAAGGGGATGCCCGCCAATTTGCACAGGCTTTGTATGCGTCCGCATTCACCGAATTTACCGTAAATTACCGAAAAAATGACGTCCACACGCTGAACCGCCATTACGGAACTGTCAATAAGCTTTATTATGCCGTGATGAACCGCGTCCGGGCTTATGACGGCCGGGCAGCAGTCGGAATCGTTTTCCCAGCTTCCGTCGGCTATGGCCTCATAATTTCCGGGATAGTATAGCCAACGTCCCACTCTTGTAATGCCGATAGGGATAATGTCATAGTTTTCTCCGGATAAAGTGGTTATAACCGAATACGCCGCTCTAAGAGAAACCGAATAATCTTTTGACTGTCCCCCGAACAGTACAGCCACCTTAGTTTTTGCCATTTGCTTGCTACCTAACCTTTATTTTTTTCATACATACTATTAAAAAATTATACCATATATGTAAAAAATTTGCAAGGGTTGGTATAAACTTTTTATGTGTAATACTATAATTAAAAAATTATTTTAGAAAAGCTTTTAGGATATGATTCATTTTTTACTTAGATTTTACCGCCGATTTTTTTATTTATTTTCGGTTTTACCCATTTTCTGAATCCGTAAAACAAGTAATTAAGACAAAAGTCGTAAAGCAAAAACGCGACGTTTGCAGCGCCCCAAAGCACATAAACGGCCATATCACCGAACATTTCCAGCCCCTCCAGTATTTGTTCCAGATTAAGTATATGAGAAACAATACGGAAAGCTATCACAATGGCGGTATTAAATATAAGAAATTTTATCACATAGGAAAAAAAGCCGGGTTTAATTTTCTCCGTAAGCTCCTTTACAAGTGGGTAGTAGCCAAAGAAAAAAAGGTAATACAAATCCGCTTCGATTTCGGGAACTATCATAAAACACAGCAATGCCGAGGCGGCATATGAGAGAAGCCCCCATTTTCTGTTTATTTGATCCGATACGGTCCAGATGCACATTCCCGAAAATGCGGGCAGGACATAGGTCATTGACGGAATAAGAGCCAGAAGCATTATTATGGTGCTTAATGCGGTCATTATTCCGCAATAGGCTATTTTAAAGCTTTTACCGCTTCGTACAGACATAATATTTATAAACGTTCCTTTCATTGGTCAATGTCAACCGCACTGCGGTATAGCTGATTTTATCGGTTTTCGGAATACTTTTCGGTACATTTTTCCTTAAGAATCCTTCCGTCGCGGAGCAAACCGCACAGGCGTTCGCGATCTCCGCTGATGATCGCGTCGCGGTATTCGGTTATGTTTTCTATTATTTGATTCAGCTCGTTTAAAAGCGATTCTTTATTGCACATAAAAAGACTTGTCCACATATTCTCGTTGAGCTTCGCCACTCTTGTAAGATCCATAAAGCTTCCCGCGGAAAAACCGTTGAAATCGTTTACCGACGGGCTTTTCACATATGCATTGGAAACAACATGGGCAAGCTGCGAGGTGTAGGCTATTATCTGGTCATGCTTTTCCGGAGCGGCTATCACCGCTTTGCCGAAGCCGATGCTGCCGGCTAAGGTTGAAAGCAGATCCACGGCGATTTGTGGGGTGTTTTCACTTGGCGTAATTATAAAACTGGCGTTGTCAAAAAGGCTGTCGGTGGAATAATCAAAGCCGCTGAACTCTCTCCCCGCCATGGGGTGAGTACCTACAAACATTACGCCTCTTTCCTCAAGAACGGGGGTACAGGCGTCGACTATTGACTTTTTGACTCCGCAGGTATCCGTTACAATGCTTCCTTTTTTGAATTTGTCGGCGTTTTCGCGTACGAATTCGCATATCGCTTCCGGGTAAAGACAGATAATGCTGAGATTGGCTTCTTTTAGCTTGTCAATCGTTATTTCCTCGTCTATGGCGTTTTGTTCAAGAGCTTTTCTGATTGTTTCTTTGTCACTGTCTATGCCCATAATGTGATGAAAGGTGTGTTTCTTAAGGCTTTTGCAAAGGCTCCCGCCTATAAGCCCCAAGCCGATTACTGCAATATTCATTTATATTATCCTTTCTATATTTGAAATAACGTTCGTTATTCGCTGAAGTTTTTTATCATATATCCGCAGGTAAAAGGAAAAAAATCAAATTTCTCTGTTCCGATATGTATAAAACCGTTAGCCTCATACCATTTTTTTAGCATGGTGTTTTCCTCGACTATACCGATACACATCCTTTTACATCCTGCTTTTTTTGCTTTCTTAAAGGAATCTTCAAGAAGGCATATTCCAATATTCTTATGGCGGTGCAACGGAAGAACGCATAAATTATTAAGCTCACATTCCTTATTGTTTCTTAGTGCCAGGGAATAATAACCGATAATTTTGCCTTTGTCATCATAATACGCATACATTGATCTTTTCTCTACCGTTAGTTGATATAAAAGTCTGTCGTCAGATATGGAAAACGCTGTAAAACGCGGAGCATTGTCAATAGTAAAACCAAATTCATCTGCAACGGTAAGAAAGCTTTTCTTTATAACATCGACGCATTCGGCAATATCTTTATTATCTATTTTTTTTATCATACTTATGAATATCCCTTCTTGCTGAGAAGCCTGCGTGCCGGGCTTTTTTCATAAAAAAATAACAGAAGTACAATCACTTCTGTTATTTTAACACATTTTTCTTTAAATGTCCATAGGCAACCTATATTTGCCCTTTTATTTTATTTAACGCTCCCTTTTCGAGTCTTGAAACCTGCGCCTGACTTATGCCTATTTCGTTTGCCACCTCAACCTGAGTTTTTCCCTGAAAAAATCTCAGGTTAAGTATTTTCTTTTCCCGCTGACCCAAGTTAATAATAGCGTCTTTAAGCGCGATTTCGTTAAGCCAGTTTATATCGTTGTTTTTGTCTCCCACCTGATCCATTACGTAGACGGTATCGCCCGATTCGGAAAAAACGGGATCGTATAGAGAAACCGGATCGCTTATGGCTTCAAGGGCAATAACCACGTCCTGACGTTTTGCGTTTATCTCATTGGCAATCTCTTCGATTGTAGGCTCGGAAGAGCCCTCATTGGTGAGCTTCTCCTTTGCCTGCATGGCCTTATATGCAAGATCGCGCATTGAGCGGGAGATTCTGATGGAACTGTTGTCGCGTAAAAATCTTCGTATTTCACCGATAATCATCGGCACCGCGTAAGTGCTGAATCTTACGTTAAGCGAAAGATCAAAATTGTCTATCGCCTTTATAAGTCCGATTACCCCCACCTGAAACAGATCGTCTGGATTTTCGCCGCGTCCCGTAAACCGCTGTATAACGCTCAGCACAAGGCGCAGATTACCGTTGATAAGCTCCTCGCGGGCTTTCATATCGCCGTCCTTTATTTTTTTAAGCAGCTCGATCTTTTCGCTTTCCTTAAGTACTTTAAGCTTTGCCGTGTTTACACCGCTTATTTCTACTTTATTGTAGTACATCTGATCACTTCCTGCCATAAATTTTCTTTTACATAAAAAGTATGGACAGGAAGGTTTTTCTTTATTCTTGGAATTTTTTTCAAAAAGCGAAATTTGAGGTGAAAGTTATGTGAAGATAGGTTAGATTTTATCTGCTTGTGATGTTTCAGGTTGAGTTGTGCGGTGTCGCCTTAATTACAAAGTCTTTCAAGATCTTTTTTAAGCCTTTTTATAATTTTCTTTTCAAGCCTCGAAATATAGCTTTGTGAAATTCCTATTTCGTCGGCCACGTCCTTTTGCGTCATTTCAACGCCGTTTTTAAGCCCGAAGCGCATTTCCATAATAGTCCTCTCCCTTTCGGGCAGCGCGTTTACAAGATCTCGCAGAAGACTGTGCTCCACCTCGTTTTCTATATTTACATTAACAACGTCGTTTTCTGTGCCCAGGACGTCGGACAGCAGCAATTCGTTTCCGTCCCAGTCCACATTAAGGGGTTCGTCAATGGAAATTTCGTGTTTATACTGACTGGATTTTCTCAAAAACATAAGTATTTCGTTTTCGATGCAGCGGCTGGCGTAGGTGGCGAGCTTTATATTTTTTTCTTTACTGAACGTGTTGACTGCTTTTATAAGTCCTATGGTGCCTATGGAAATCAGGTCTTCAAGTCCTACTCCGGTACCCTCGAATTTTTTCGCTATGTATACCACCAAGCGCAGGTTATGTACTATAAGGGATTCCCGCGCTTTTTCAAAATCCGTGTCCATCATATCGAACACTTTCTGCTCTTCCTCTTTGGTCAGCGGTGGCGGAAGCGTGTCGGAACCGTTTATATAGAAAACATTTCCGGATTTAAATTTAATTTTAATAAAAAGTTTTTTAAGAATGTCTACCGCCTTCATTTTGGGTCTTTCCTTTCTTATGTTTTTATAGAATATTCGGATTAAACACGGCGTCAAATTCGCCGCTGTTTAATCCGTCTTTTGTAAAGCCGATTAGTGCATCCGTTTCTTTTTGCGTACCGTCGGTTTTTATGACGATTTTTTTCGGTTTAAAGCAAACGGCGGTTCCGCTTCCTGAAACGGTGTGACATGGAATTATTCTTATTCCCTTAAGATCGACTCTTTCCGGGTTTTCGCCGGAAAAAATTTTTATTATAGTGTCGGGACATATATCGCGGCATTTTTCCGTGCTGCAAAAAATTACGGGAAGTCCCGAAAAAAAGTCGGTCAGCTTGTTTCCGCTGTCGGGAATCGCATTAAGTTCCGCTGTTCCTTTATCGGAGGTGATTTCTATAACATATTTTTTGTCGAGAATATTTTTTGAGTCCAGAATACGCCTTATTACTCTTAAAATAATATAAGCCGCAGCGGTTGCCAAGATAATTACGAAAATAGGCAGTTCAAAATAGCTTACTCCATTGTTGTAAATCATCTCCATAGGGGCACAGAAAAGCCAGAGCGCAAGCATTATTCCCGCGTAAACACAGTTTATCACAAAAAAAACGGCGGAATTTTTCAAAAATGTTTTTATTCCGCCGTATCCCATAGAAAAAAGAACAATAACGGATGATATGGCAAGCTTTATTAACAGGTTTAAAAAAACGGGAAGGGCGGGAAGCAGTATTACAAGAGACGATAAGGCTCCCGCCGCACTGCCGGTTACGCGTTTCAATACGCCCGAATGTCTGTGAGTGAAGCAGCAGGTGCCGGCTATAAGAAAATATGTAATGTAAAAATTAAGAAAAAGCAAAATATCAATATAAATAACTCTCATTCCATCACCGTATATGATTATAGCTTATCCCGTATAAAAAAAGTGTCGAAGCTGTTACATTAAAAAAATCTTTTTTGACGACAGCTTGTTCTATTAATCGGCGGAGAGAATAGAATGTAATACTAATCTTTAATCAAGGTATAGACAAATATATGGATGATCAAAAATTAGTATTTAGGGTGCAATCTTTAATCAAGTCTACAACTTGATTAAAGATTGGTATAATGACCTGTCCGATTGCATAGGACGGGAAAGGAATTTCGAAGGGGGTTAACATATGAAGAAAAGCGGCGGCTTTTTCAGAAACACCGTTATACTCTTTGTGGCGATGTTTATAACAAAGGTAATCGGAGCCGTTTTGAAAATTCCTTTGACCAATATGATGGGCGGCGTTGGAATGGGATATTTCTCCACCGCCTTCAGTTTTTTCAATCCCGTTTACACGGTTCTTGCGGCAGGGCTTCCCGTGATAGTGACAAGACTTACCGCTCAGAGCATAGCGGGAGGAAGATACGCGGAAGCGAGGAGGATAAAGTCGGTTTCTCTGGCCATAGCTCTTTTGGCGGGAATTATCGGAACTGTTTTTATGTTCCTTTTCGCTTCTCCGTTCGCCGCATATGCGGCGGGTTCTCCGGAAAGCCTGTGGGCGGTGCTGGCGGTTGCTCCGTCAGTTTTGTTCTGCTGTATTGCCTCGGCTTACAGAGGCTATTTTGAGGGACTTTACAATATGCTGCCAACCGCCGTCTCACAGGTTACCGAGTCGGTAGTAAAGGCGATATTGGGATTGGGTCTTTCGGGAGCGGTGCTGTATTTCGGGCAGCGCGGAGCTATACCAATGGATAAAGTCCTGCCTCTTGCCGCGGCTGCGGCCGTACTCGGTACGACTATCGGGGAGCTTTGCGGCACCTTGTCGTTGATGATAAGGAGCAAAGCAAGAACGGATGGGATAACCGCCGCCGACCTTGAAGAAAGTCCTCCTCCTCCTCCGAAGGGAAAGCTTGTCAAAAGTATACTGACCGATTCCTTGCCCATTTCTTTGGGAGCGGTAATAATAAATTTAGGCTCCTTTATTGACCTTCTTACAATTTCCGGCGGAGTACAGGAGTGCTTTGTAAAAAACCAAAGCTATTTTACCCTTAATTATCCTCTCGCCCTTAAGGCAAGCGGTGCGGAAGCCTTCGGGAACTTCGTTTACGGGAGCTATACGGGTATAGTGCTTTCTATGTTTATGATAATAACGTCCCTTACGGCGCTTATGGGAAAAAGCGCTCTTCCTCAGATAACCGCCGCTTTTGAACGTAAGAGCACGGAGGAGGTCAGAAGGAACATAAGTATCCTTATCAGCGGAATTTTTGTTATCGGGCTTCCTCTTTGTCTGTCTTTAGGAGCGCTTGCCGAGCCGGTTCTGCTTTTGCTGTATCCTGTGAGGGCGGCGGAAGTGAGCGTCAGCGTTATGCCAATGACCATTCTGTGTGCGGGAGGGATACCCATAGCGATGTGCGGCGGTCTTTTTGCCGTTTTTCAGGCGGTGGGAAGGTTCGATCTTCCTATAAAGCTTATGATGACGGGTTCGGCTGTAAAGCTTATACTTAATCTGCTGTTTTTGCGTATACCTTACACTTCGGTGTTTGGCGCATCTTTGTCAACGGTTGTTTCTCATATAACGGTTATGTGTATTGGGATTGTCTGCCTTAAAAAAGCGTCCGGTGTTTCGGTAAAGTTATTCCCGCTGTTTGTAAAACCGTTTGCGGCGGCGTTTGCCTGTGCTCTTGCCGCTTTGCTTTCCTATTATCTGCTGTATAATAATTATACGCCGCTTTTAAGAATGCTGCTGACTGTTTGTACCGGAGGATTTGTTTATGTTATGCTTATTTTGCTTCTGGACAGAAGAATAGTATATGCTGTTTTTCGCAGAAAAAAGGCAAAGGCGGAAATATTGCCAAATTCATAAAGTCTAAAGCAATAATAATTGTATATTTTTTTATTGGCGTGGGGTCGTTTTTCGGCTTCACGCTGTTTTATGTGAAAATGAGGTGAATAAGCCAAGTTTTAACAAAATATCCTTGCAAATTTTTTTTACCTGTGATATAATAAATTGTTAAAATAGGAAAGTTGTATGGAGAAAAATACGCAGGGTAATTACGAATGAGGATAATAGGGATAGATCCCGGCTACGCGATAGTGGGCTTCGGAATAATAGAATACGACAACGGCCGTTTTAAGGTTATTGACTACGGAGCGGTGACAACTTCCGCAGATATGGATTTTAACCGCAGGCTTGAAATAATATACGATGATGTGAGTCAGATCCTTGATATTTATAAGCCGGAAAGCTTAGCTATTGAAAAGCTGTATTTTCAGAACAATCAGAAAACTGCGATAGACGTAGCGGAGGCGAGAGGCGTTATACTTTTGTCGGCTGTAAAAAGGCGGCTTCTTATAAGAGAATATACGCCGTTAGAGGTAAAAAAATCTGTTACGGGATACGGAAAGGCAGTAAAAAAACAGGTTCAGGAGATGACAAAGCGCATTTTGCGTTTACCCGAAATACCGAAGCCGGACGACACGGCGGACGCTCTTGCAATAGCCGTTTGTCATGCTCATACGGATAATTCGCTTCTGGCGGGATTCGGTAAAAAAATAATTTGAGAAGGAACGATAAAATGATTTACAGCGTAAACGGAGAGGTAACACACCTTGAACAGAATATAATCGTAGTGGAATGCGGAGGCATAGGATTTGAATGCCGTTCCACCGCTTCTGCGGTATCGAGAGCCGGTATAGGCGAAAAAATTAAGCTTTATACATACATGAATGTAAGAGAAGACGCTATGGAGCTTTACGGTTTTGTGGATGAAAGCGAGCTGAACTGTTTTAAGATGCTTATATGTGTATCAGGCGTCGGCTGTAAGGTTGCCGTGGATATTCTCTCAAGCTTATCGCCGCAGGAATTTGCTCTTGCTGTGGTAAACGAGGACGCAAAGACGATAACCCGCGTAAAGGGAATAGGCAATAAAATGGCTCAGAGGATAATACTTGAGCTTAAAGACAGGCTAAAAAAGAATAATTCCTTTGAAACGTCCGACATACCAAGAATCAATCTCGGATCCGCTGCGGGTAACGCATTTTCCGAAGCTCTTACCGCGCTTATGGTGTTGGGATTTACCAACGCTCAGGCACAGAAGGCTCTGGATGGTTTAAGTGCGGAGCTGACGGTTCAGGAGCTTGTAAAAGAGGGATTAAAAAGACTTTCGGGAAAATAATTCAATAAAATGACGAATAAAGCTGTATAAAAAAGAATAATTTGAAGGGAGCGGTCAGATGGCAATAGAAATGGGCGGATTTCAGGGCGCCGCCGACGAGGACGTACAGTTCGGTCGGCTTATTGAAACGAGCTGCACCCCCGAGGATATAGATATTGAATTCAGTCTGAGACCCAAAAGCCTTAACGAATATATAGGACAGGAAAAAGTTAAGGAAAATTTGAAAATATATATAGAAGCGGCAAAAAAACGCGGCGAGTCTTTGGATCATGTTTTGTTGTATGGTCCTCCCGGTCTGGGAAAGACGACTCTTGCGGGAATTATTGCAAACGAGCTGGGAGTTCAGATTAAAATCACGTCGGGACCAGCCATTGAAAAGCCGGGAAGTCTTGCTTCCATCCTGTCCACGTTAAAGGACGGGGACGTATTGTTTATAGACGAGATACACCGTCTTTCAAGACAGGTAGAGGAGGTATTGTATCCGGCAATGGAGGATTTTGCCCTTGACATAATGATCGGAAAAGGACCGGATGCTCAGTCGATACGTATTGACCTTCCGAAATTTACGCTTATAGGAGCCACTACCCGTGCGGGACAGCTTACTGGGCCGCTGCGCGACCGTTTCGGAGTTGTTGAAAGGCTTGAACTGTATAATCATAAACAACTCAGCGAAATAATAATGCGTTCGGCGGTGATTTTGGGTATACCGACGCTTAAAGAGGGGGCGGCGGAGCTTGCGAAACGTTCAAGAGGAACCCCACGTATTGCCAACCGGCTTTTAAAGCGTGCAAGAGATTTTGCGGAGGTTAAGGGAGAAGGAAAAATAACCCGTGCATTGGCGGATTATGCCTTAAATTGTCTTGAAATTGACGAACTTGGTCTTGACAGCTTGGACAGAAGAATGCTGACCATGATAATAAAAGGTTACAGCGGCGGTCCCGTAGGGCTTGAAACTCTTGCGAGCGCTCTCGGTGAGGAATCCGTAACATTAGAGGATGTGTGCGAGCCTTATCTTATGCAGCTTGGGTTCATCGCCAGAACACCAAGGGGAAGGACGGCAACGCCTTTGGCGTATAAGCATTTGAATATTGACTTTGAGGGACAGCAAATGTTTCTTTAAAATAATATGTTTTTATGTTCTAAAAATATTTATACAGGAGACAATATAATGGGAAGATTATTCGGAACGGACGGGGCGAGAGGAGTAGCAATAACAGAGCTCACCTGCGAGCTTGCTATGCAGATAGGAAGAGCGGCTGCGACGGTGCTTACAAGGCATAAAACCGATAACGCCAAAGCCAGTATTATGATAGGAAAAGATACGAGAATTTCCTCCGATGTGCTGGAGGCGGCTCTTATAGCCGGAATTGCTTCGGTGGGCGTTGACGTTCAGCTTTTGGGAGTGGTGCCTACTCCCGCCGTAGCATATCTTGTAAAAGCGCATAACGCGGACGCGGGAGTTATGATTTCCGCTTCTCATAATTCGGTGGAGTATAACGGAATAAAGCTTTTTTCCGGTACGGGTTTTAAGCTTCCAGACAGCGTCGAGGAGGAAATAGAGGAGCTTATTTTGGATAAGCCCGAACAGATACAGCTTAAAAACAGCTGCGATATAGGGAGGGTAAGCGTAATACCAGACGCTGCGGAGGAATATATAGAACATATCAAAAGTGCCGCCGAAACAAGCGAATTTGATTTTGACGGGCTGACGGTTGCCATAGACTGCGCTAACGGAAGCGCGTCGGTAACGGCGGAAAAACTCTTTTCCGGTATCGGAGCAAAATGCCTGATGCTCAGCAACACTCCCGACGGCTGCAATATCAACGATAACTGTGGCTCTACACATCTTGATAATATAAAGAGATTTGTAACGGAAAACGACTGTGACCTCGGAATCGCCTTTGACGGAGATGCGGACAGATGTCTTGCGGTGGATCACGGAGGAAATATTGTTGACGGCGATAAGCTTATAGCTATAATATCCGATTACATGAAGGAAAAGGGAACCCTTAAAAAGAACACGGCCGTAGTTACCGTTATGAGCAATCTGGGATTCAGGACATATATGGATAAAAACGGAATGAATACTGTTTGCACGGCGGTGGGAGACAGGTATGTTCTTGAAGAAATGCTGAAAAGCGGTTATAATATAGGCGGGGAACAGTCGGGGCATATTATTTTTCTGGATTATGCCACCACAGGTGACGGGCAGTTGACGGCGGTACAGCTTTTGAATCTTCTTGCCGCAAGCGGCAAGAAGATTGACCAGCTTATAAGCGAGATACCCGATTATCCTCAGGTGCTTGTCAATGTGGTGATCACCGAGAACGAAAAAGGAAAATGGGATAAAATCTCCGCGATTACGGATGTTATAGAAAACGCGAAGACGAAGATGGGCAAAAACGGAAGGATACTTGTAAGGGAAAGCGGCACAGAGCCGCTGATCAGGGTCATGGTTGAAGGCACGGATTATGAATCCGTACAGTTTTGGTCGGAAAAAATAGCTTCGGTAATTGAAAAGGAGCTTTGCGCAGGCGAAGAGTAAAATTTCCTTTATGAGAAAGGAAACCATAAAATGAGAATAGCAAAGGATTGGCAGGATTACAGCTTAATGGACGCTTCTAAAGGGGAACGTCTTGAACGTTGGGGCAACGTTACCTTAGTGCGTCCGGATCCTCAGATAATATGGGAATGTCCTGCCCCCGCCGCTGAGTGGAGTAACCCTCACGCCAGATATATCCGCTCCTCGTCGGGGGGAGGCCGCTGGGAATATTCCAAGAAGCTGCCCGAAAGCTGGACTGTTAAATATAAAAATCTTTTATTTACAGTAAAGCCTACCGGTTTTAAGCATACGGGACTTTTTCCCGAACAGGCTGTAAACTGGGACTACTGTACCGAAATTATAAAAAACGCGGGACGACCTGTAAAGGTGCTTAACCTGTTTGCTTATACGGGAGGAGCCACGCTTGCCTGCGCGGCGGCGGGAGCAAGCGTGTGTCATCTTGACGCGGTGAAGGGTATGGTGGAGTGGGGGAAACAGAACGCTGCGCTGAGCGGTCTTTCCGACAAGCCTATAAGATGGATTACCGACGACGCGATGAAATTTTTGGGCAGAGAAATAAAGCGCGGGAACAAATACGACGGTATTATATTGGATCCGCCCAGCTACGGCAGAGGAACAAACGGTGAAATGTGGAAGCTGGAGGACTGTATACATGAGCTTATGTTAAGGTGCTCGGAGGTACTGTCCGATTCTCCGCTGTTTATTCTTCTGAACAGCTACACTACCGGTCTTTCGCCCTCCGTTATGGCGTATCTACTTAAAATGACAGTGGGCAGATACAGGAAAATCGACGTTTTTGCGGAAGAAATCGGACTTGAGGTAAAAAATACCGGACTTGCCATACCTTGCGGTAATACGGCGATAGTCAGGTTTACCTGATTTCCTTGTTATCCCGCAAATATCATTGGAAGGAAAAAAGGGAATGAATATAATCGAAGTAAAAGATCTGTCCTTTGAGTATCCCATAACGGACGACGAGGGAAATATTATAGGGGGAAACAAGGTGCTGGAAAATATTACCGTCGATATTCCCAAAGGCCAGTTTGTTGCGATACTCGGTCATAACGGAAGCGGAAAATCCACTTTGGCAAAGCATTTTAACGGAATGCTGCTCGGTAATTCCGGGAAGGTTTATGTTAACGGTACGGATACGGAGGACGACGATAAAATATACGATATAAGACAAACGGTTGGAATGGTTTTCCAGAATCCGGACAATCAGCTTGTGGCTACAATTGTAGAGGAGGACGTGGCGTTTGCCCCAGAAAATCTCGGACTTCCTCCGGCGCAGATAAGGGAAAGAGTGGACGAAGCGCTTAACGCCGTTGATATGTATAAGTATCGTCTACATTCCGCTCATCAGCTTTCCGGAGGACAAAAGCAGCGCATTGCCATAGCCGGAGTTATTGCCATGCGCCCCGAATGTATAGTATTGGACGAGCCCACCGCCATGCTTGATCCGAAGGGCAGAAAATCGGTAATGAGGACTATAAAGAGGCTGAACAATGAGTTCGGGATAACCGTTGTACTCATAACCCATTATATGGATGAGGCGGCGCAGGCGGAACGTGTTATTGTAATGGACGGCGGAAGAATAATTATGGACGGCGTACCGAAAAAAATATTTTCACAGGTTGACAGGCTGACCGAAGTGGGGCTTGATGTTCCTCAGGTCACACAGCTTGCTTATGAGCTTAAAAAAGAGGGAATCGAAATATCGCTTGAGGTTCTTACCGAGGAGGATATGCTGAAGGAAATACAAAAACTCGTTCCCAAGCGCTGATAATATATAGAGGAAATACAAATGAATGCGGTAGAAACAAGAAATCTGACTTACAAATACAGTGTTGGAACTCCCTTTGAGACAACGGCGGTGGATAATGTAACACTGACGGTGGAACAGGGACAATTTGTGGGAGTCATTGGACACACCGGCAGCGGGAAATCCACTCTTATACAGCATCTTAACGGCTTGTTGAAACAGACCTCCGGTGATGTTATTATAAACGGAAGAAATATATGGAGCAAGAATGTCAATATCAAGGATATACGCTTTGAATCGGGACTTGTTTTCCAGTATTCGGAATATCAGCTTTTTGAGGAAACCGTTTATAAGGATATAGCTTTTGGTCCAAAAAATATGGGACTGGATAAAGAAGAAACAGACAGACGGGTACGGGATTCGGCCAAGCAGATGGGACTTTCGGAAGATTTGTTGGAGCGTTCACCTTTCGACTTATCGGGGGGGCAGAAAAGACGCGTGGCTTTGGCGGGAGTTATCGCTATGAGACCAAAGATACTGATACTTGATGAGCCTGCGGCGGGGTTGGATCCTGCGGGGCGCGACAGAGTTCTTGAGGAAATAGCGGGTTATCACCGAAATTCCGGTACGACTATTCTGCTTGTTTCACACTCTATGGAGGATATTGTAAAATACGCCGACAAAGTTCTTGTTATGAACAGAGGGCAGCTTTTCTGTTACGAAGATACGGACAAGGTGTTTTCAATGTCCAAAGAGCTTCAGATGATAGGTCTCGATATTCCTCAGATAACAAAGCTTTCTCATTTGCTTCGGGAACACGGTATAGATATAGGAAATGATATTTATACCGTAAAAAGAGCTAAGGAAAGGCTTTTAAAGATATTATAAAACTGAAATATAACCATTGTCGGATGTCCTCCGTCTCTTATGCGGCAAAGGTTTAAGAGACTTTGAAGGCAAAATCTCTTCATCTTTCGGTTCAATAGGGGATAAAAATTTCCCATTGAGTCTCAGAATTGCTTTGAAATTCCGGCAGCTTATTAAAGCTGCGCTTGAAAAATAGGATTGTTAGTTTATTTAAAAATATTATAAAGAACAAATATAAAGGAAAGACAAATGCTTAAAGATATAACCATAGGACAATTTTTCCCCGGTAATTCGGTGATACACCGAATGGACAGCCGTTTTAAAATAATGCTGGATATTCTGTATGTGGTGATTCTTTTTGTGGCGGATAACTTTATTTCACTCGCTGTAGCAGGAGTTTTTATTCTGATGGCTTATGCGGTTTCGGAGATAAAGCCCGTGATGATGCTAAAAAGCTTGAAACCGCTGATGCCGATTATTTTGTTTACGGCAATACTTAACTTGTTTTTTGTTACGGGAGAAGGAGAGCCGCTGGTTAACTGGTGGATATTCACAATATATGCAGAGGGTATAACAACCGCGGTTTTTATGATAATACGCATTGTATGTCTTATAATAGGTATGTCCCTGCTTACCTACACTACTTCTCCGATAGTGCTTACCGATGCGATAGAGAGACTTTTGTCGCCTCTTAAAAAGATAAAGCTTCCCGTACATGAGCTTGCGATGATGATGACTATTGCGTTAAGATTTATACCTACTCTTATTGAGGAAACCGACAAAATAATGTCGGCTCAGAAGGCGAGAGGAGCCGATCTGGATACGGGCGGACTTATGAAGCGCGCCAAAGCGCTTGTTCCTATACTTATCCCTCTTTTTGTTTCCGCTTTTAAGCGTGCAAATGAGCTTGCCATGGCAATGGAGTGCCGCTGTTACAGAGGCGGGGAGGGAAGGACAAAGCTCAGGCAGCTTAAAGCAAAACCGATGGATTTTATGATAGCGCTGCTTATGCTTACGCTTTTAGGCTTTGTTATAGTGGACAATATGGTGTTTTAATGAAAAATCTTAAATTTACGATAGCCTATAACGGTCTGGCATATAACGGATATCAAAGTCAGCCGTGCGGCAATACCGTTCAGGATAAGGTCGAGTATGTTCTTTCAAAACTAATGAACCAAAAAGTAAAAATAAACGGTTGTTCAAGAACCGACGCGGGAGTACATGCCCGTGAATTTGTGTTTAATGCGGTGTATGACGATACACTGAGTGGTATAGACGAAAAAGGGCTTATATCGGCTATGAACGGGCAGCTTCCGAGGGACATAGCAGTACTTGGATGTGAAAAAGCGGCTGAAAGCTTTCACGCGAGATTTGACGCAAAGGGAAAAGAATATCTTTATTTATTGGATACCTCTCCGGTAAGAAATGTTTTTTCCGAGGGCTTTGCGCTTCATTATCCGTATTCGGCGGATACGGATAAAATGCTTGTATCCGCCGCCGAGATTAAGGGTACTCACGATTTTGCCGCATTTTGCAGAGCGGAAGCGAAAGAGCACCTTAAGACAACGGTTAGGACCGTAAATGATATAAAAATTGTGAAAAACAATAATTTTCTGGAATTTTATATCAGCGGAGAGGGATTTCTTCACAATATGGTGAGAATAATAGTAGGAACGCTTATTTACGTAAATGAGGGGAAGCGGGATATTTATGACATAAGAGAAGCGCTGAAATACGGAAACCGTGAAAAAGCCGGAAAAACGCTTCCGCCCTACGGGCTTTACCTTAACAGGGTTTTTTACTGAATACTGTGGAAAGGACAGATGATGGCTGAAAATAAAAGCGCCGGTGCCAAGACTTCCGATCTGACGGCATACCGAAAGAAAAGAAAACAAAAGCAGTTTTACAAAAAGCTTGTAATAGCGTCGGCAGTGCTTATTGTCATAGTGGTCATTGCGGCGAACTTTTCTTCTATAATAGAGCCTTTGCGCGGTATTGCCTCAAGAATAGAGACAAAGACGTCCGAGGACGTGGGATTTCCCATAAAGCTTCCCGGAAGCGCTTCCTATTCCTTTGACAGCTTTGGGGACAATTTTCTTTTGCTTACCGATACATATCTGTACATTTTCGGAATAAACGGCGGACAGAATTACGCTTTACGACACGGATATTCCAATCCGAACCGATGTTCAAACAACAAAAGGATTCTATTGTATGACAAGGATTACAGTAATTTTTCATTATACAGTCGGTCAAGTGTTATATACAGTAAGGCCGTAGAGGAAAAGATAGTGTTTGCTTCTTTGAGCTCCAATGAAACGGCCGCCGTTGTAACAAATTCGGACAGATATTCAAATATAATATATATTTACGACGGAAACGGCGAATGGAAATATACGCGGAAATTTTTGGACGAAAATGTTATGAACGTTGAGTTTTCCGGTGATGAAAGATATATTTACGTCAGCGTCATAGGCGTGGAAAACGGCGATATATACTCGGCCGTTTACAAGTACGATATTTCCGACGAAGGCGAGGCGATATGGAGTTATAAGCTATCCCGTCCGTCTATCCCCGTTGAAATGAGCGTTGAGGGCGGTAAAGTCAGAATGGTGTATGACAATTTTGCGGTTTCTCTGAGTGAAAGCAGTGGAGAGTCAGCAGGTGAGAAGGAATTTCAGGGAACGGTAATGTGCTGCGATTTTTCTTCTTCAAGAACAGGGATTATATGCCTTGATTCTGCCACAAACAAAAAGGTGCTCACGATTTTGGACAACGATATGAAAAGCATATCCGCAAAAGCGGTTTCACCCAATATAAACCGTGTTATAGCTGAGGGAGATAATATGTATATTGTAGAATCCGGTACGATTTACGGTATTAATTCACAAGCAGAGGTAATCGCGGAAAAAGCGCTGAAAGAAGATTATGTGTCTTTTATAAAAATAGGAGGCTCGGTTTTGCTTTTGGGTTACGATTCGGTCGATAAAGAGGAACTTTAGAGATATAAGAGATGCGTTTTATGGCTTATATGAAAACTAAGATAATGTGTAATACAAATTTTTGGTCAGGTTATAGACAAAAAATTGTTGATCAAAAATTAGTGTTTCGGGTGTAATCTTTAATCATATTTCCGACTTTGTCTATTATGATTAAAGATTAGTATAAATTGCAATTTTAAAAATATCCCCCAACAAAACGGCGCATTTAGGAGAAAGGGAAAGACAAAATGGGAACACAGTTTTTTTGGATTTTTGACGTTTCGGTAGTAGTAATATTTTTAGGCTATATATTTATAGGAATAAGGAAAGGATTCATTTCCGTTCTGCTTAATCTATTGGCATTGGTGCTTGCTTTTTGTATGGCGCTTTTTACCAGCGGAGGCATTGCGGAAGCTATTTATGACAATATGATTTCCGACGCAATAACCGAAGAGGTCAGCACAAAGATAGACGATCTTGTGGGCGGCGGACTTCTGGGTCAACTTAAAAGTGTTGATATCGGAAAGGCTAAGGTTAACGGAAGACTTTTGTCGGAGATAATAAACGAACAAAGCAGTATAGGCAAAGTAAGCATTGACCTGTCAAGACTCGATATGAGCGAGACCGGCATAGGGGACGTAGATCTTTCCTCATTGGGAGTATCCGAAGATGAGGATTTTTCCTCCGTCAACTTGGGAATGGTAGAATATTCCACAACGGATGTTGAAAAATACGGTATAAACACACTGATTTTAAGCTCCGTTTTGGCCGAGGAAATAAAAAACGGTACCGCGTTGGGTGTTATTACAGATATAATAGACACCGTGGCGGATTCCCTCCCGTTTTTCGCGTCGGATTCAACTCCTCAGACGGGTACGGAAATCGGTTCCGTAATTGAAAAAATTGCTGTTTCAATGCTCACTACCACACATACCGATAATCTTGCCAATCGCATAACCGACGATATTATAAGGCCGGTTCTTCTTGTTCCGATGAGGACGTTGATTTTTGTAATAATATTTGTTATAATATTAGTGATAGTGCATCTGATCGCCCGACTTTTCCGGACGATAAACCATATACCCGTTATAGGCGGCATTAACAAGCTTTTTGGAGCTGTAGCCGGGTTTGCTCAGGGTGCGATAGTCATATTTTTGGTATGTATTTTTGTCCAGTTCATAGTGTCGCTTACCGGAAACGAAATAATTTTTCTGAACACAATGACGATAGATGAAACTCATCTTTTTAAGCATATATATTACTTTGATTTTCTTAATTTTACCGAATAAAAACAGAACAGAACAAAAAAGGAGGACTACTCTGTTATGATGATGTGCGAAAGGTGCAAAAAGCGTCCGGCTGTGGTATTTATAACATCCGTACAGGGGGAGCAGAAGCACAACGAGGGTTTGTGTTTGAAGTGCGCCAAAGAGATAAATATCCCTCAAGTCAGCGAATATATCAAGCAGCTTGGTATCAACGAAGAGGATCTTGAAAACGAGATGGATATGCTTTTTGGAAGCGAAGAGTTTCAGTCTCTTTTTGACACCCCCGACGACGGGGATTATGAGGAAGAGGTAGACGGTTTCAAATCGGGCGGTGCGGGAATAATGCCTCCGTTTATGAAAAGCTTATTCAGCAGTACTGCCGCTCCGAAAGGCGAAGGCAAGGATAGTGTAAAAGAAAGTACTGAGGAGAGGGAAAATAAAGAAAAAAAAGAGAAAAAGGCAAATAAAAAGCGTAAATTTTTGGATACCTTCTGTACGAATCTTACCGCAAAGGCAAAAAGGGGAGAGCTTGATCGGGTTATCGGCAGAGAAAAGGAAATTTACAGAGTAACACAGATACTTTCCCGTCGCACCAAAAACAATCCGTGCCTTATTGGTGAGCCTGGTGTGGGAAAAACTGCCATTGCGGAGGGAATTGCTCAGAAACTTGTCAACAATGACGTGCCCTTCAGGCTCAGGGGAAAGGAAATATATCTTTTGGATCTTACCGCTCTTGTGGCCGGAACACAGTTCAGAGGGCAGTTTGAAAGCAGGGTGAAGTCTCTTATTGACGAGGTAAAAAACGCGGGAAACGTACTTTTGTTTATTGACGAGGTTCATAATCTTGTGGGAACCGGAGACAGCGAAGGAACAATGAACGCTGCTAATATGTTTAAGCCCGCCTTGTCCAGAGGAGAGCTTCAGGTTATCGGAGCCACTACCTTTGATGAATACAGAAAGTATATTGAAAAGGACAGTGCGCTCGAACGCCGTTTTCAACCGGTGACCATAAACGAGCCGAGTATAGAGGATACGGTGGAACTGCTTAAAGGAATTAAGAAATATTATGAAGATCATCACGCAATACATGTGTCAGATGAAATACTGCGTTCTTGTGTTGTGCTTTCCGAAAGGTATATAACCGACAGGTATCTTCCCGACAAGGCAATAGACTTGCTGGATGAGGCGGCGGCATGCGCCAGCATAAAAAGCAAGGATTTGGCGGAATACGAGGGTTTGAAGCTTGAAAACAAGACGCTTGAAAGAGAGCTTACCGAACTTTCCGCGGAGACGGAAAATATCAATTATGAACGTATAGCGGAGATAAAGACAAATATATCCAAAAATGAAATACTTATAAAAAAATTAGAACCGCTTGTGACGCAAATACACGTTACCGACGAGGACGTTTCCAAGGTTATCGAGTTGTGGACGGGAATCCCCGCCAGCAAGATAATGGAAAACGAGTTTAAAAAGATAATAAAGTTAGAGGACGTTTTAAAGAGTAGGGTAGTGGGTCAGGATAATGCCTGTGAACTTGTCGCTGCGGCTATAAAGCGTACAAGAGTCCAGCTTTCCACCAAACGCCGTCCTGCATCCTTCATTTTTGTAGGCCCTACGGGTGTAGGTAAAACCGAGCTTGTGAGAGTGTTGGCGGAAGAGATGTTCGATACCGTGGATCCGCTTATAAGACTTGATATGAGCGAGTATATGGAGAAATACAGCGTAAGCAAGATAATAGGTTCTCCTCCCGGATATATAGGCTACGACGAGGCGGGACAGCTTACGGAAAAGGTACGCAGGAAGCCTTATTCGGTTATACTTTTTGACGAAATTGAAAAAGCCCATCCGGATGTTATGAATATTTTGCTTCAAATTCTTGACGAGGGAAAGGTCACTGATTCTCACGGAAGAACGGTAAGCTTTGAAAACACCGTTATCGCTATGACTTCCAACGCGGGTTCTTCAAATACATCGGGTGGAGGAATGGGATTCGGCAAGTCGGAAGGAGATATAACAAAAGAGCGTGCCATGAATGCTCTGAAAGAATTTCTGCGCCCTGAATTTTTGGGAAGGATAGACGAAATAGTTGTGTTCAATCCTCTTACCGAAGAAAATTACGCAAAAATAGCCAAGCTTATGTTGGAAGAAATGAAAAAGGCTCTTGCCGAAAAGAATATCGAGCTTAAGATTACCGAAGCCGCTTACAGAACCATTGCCGCCAAAGCTTATGGCGGCAAGTACGGCGGACGCGATATAAGGCGCGTTATACGAAGGGAGTTGGAGGATAAGGTAGCAGAAATAGTTGTTGCCAACGGCGCTGCGGGAATCAGTGAGGTAAGCGTTTCCTCAAGATCCGGTGAGCTGGTGGTATCCTGATGAAGACTGCAATTATAACGGGCGGCAGCGGAGCCATAGGCGCCGCTCTGGTTTCGGAATTTTCGGCTGATTACCGTGTAATTTTTACCTATTTGAAACACAGTGAAAGGGCTGAAGAAATCGCTGAAAAATTTGGCGCCGAAGCCGTAAAGTGTGATCAGACCAATGATATTGACATAAAAAAGCTGGCGGAGATTTCAGGTTCCTGCGACTTGCTTATAAATAACGCCGGTATCGGAAGCGTGGGTTTGTTTACGGATATTTCGTATTTTGAAATGCACAATGTGATAAATACAGATCTTTTGGGGGCCATGTCGGTTACAAAGTCGATTTTGCCGCTTATGATAAAAAAGAAAAGCGGCTGTATAATAAATATATCTTCAATATGGGGAATATACGGCGGATCCTGCGAGGCAGTCTATTCCGCGGCAAAGGCCGGAATAATAGGCTTTACAAAGGCACTGTCAAAGGAAACGGGACTTTCGGGGATAAGGGTTAATTGTATTGCGCCGGGGCTTATTGAAAGCGAAATGAATTCTCACCTGACCGACGAAGAGAAATCGGAATTTGCCGAATCAACTTCTCTCGGACGTATTGGAAGACCAGACGATGTGGCCAAAGCCGCAAGGTACCTTGTGGAAGCGAAATTTGTAACAGGACAGATTTTGGGTGTGGACGGAGGATTCTGGGGATAAGCTATGCTTAACGAAAAAATACAAAAAAAATATTCCGAGCTTAAGTGCGCGGGGGAGCGCAACCGAAAAAGCGCAGAAGAAAAGCGTTCCGGTGATTTGAAAATTTTGGAATACATGAAGTACTTGGTTGAAAGCGGAGAAGCGAGTGATTTTGAAGACATATGTTTTTGCCTGTGGAATATTTCTGACAGTTATGCTATGCTTAGAGACAGTGAAAACGAATATCTCAATCATCTTAATTTTGCTGACCGTGTTTCGTGTGGAGAAAATAAATATAAATTTTGGACGGTATGCGATACCACTCAGCGATTTACTTTGATTTTGGGTGGAAAAGGCGTATTCTGGCAGGAGCTGTACAGAGATGCCGCCGATAATTCTTTTGTTACAGACGAAAACTATCGTATTGCATACGAAGCGCATAGAACGGCAATGTCGGTTCACCCTTCGCTGAATATTTCAAAGGACTTTTTGTATTACGCGGACGAAAAATTTTCGGAATTTCTTGAAAATAACAAACACCGTGAGGAGTACGGTTTTTTCAGACTGATTTATTTCTCTGCTAAAATGAAGGCATTTGGAAAAAACAATATTTATATTGAGGATTCGTGCTCGAATTTTTTTCCTTGGCTTTGTAAAGCCGAAACTCCGCGTCCGTTTCTTTTGGGAGAATGGGGCAATTTTAACAGCCCGCGAGGTGAAAGGAATATGGCAAGTGTTGGAATAACCGCCGCGGTAAACTCGTTAATTGACATTGGAGAGAATGAGAGAGCGAAAAAGCTTTATACCGAGGCAAAAAGCTTTGGATTGCCGGAAAATGCCTACATAGACAAAAGGCTGGGAGTATAAAATGTCTTATAAGCTTTGCCGCGTTGAATTTGAAATTTTGTTATTCCGTATTGAGAAATCATTTGAAAAATGTTAAGCATTATGGATATGAAAATTTGATAGAGCTGCTTAGAAGCGATAAAGAGATTTTGTTTTTTGCTTATGAGAATAAAAATGTTATTTCTGCTGTTCTCGAAAGAAAAGAGAACCGAGAAAGTCTTATATTGGGATTTGTCTTATGTGATAAAAAATATCGTGGTTGCGGAATAACGAAAAAGCTTATGTCAGAACTTTACATAAGCGCAAAAAAGATGGGATTAAAGTATATGACTCCCGGAGCGGACGAAAAGGCAATCGGATTTTATGAAAAGTGCAGATATAAAAATGATAAATGAGGTACGCGGTCAGAATATATATCAAATGGATATAAAAAAGAAGCAAAACATCCGGCTCTATTTAGTGAGCAGGGTGATTTGCTTTTTTGTATATAGGGTTGATTAAATAGATATGGATTTGCGTATATGATGAATTACAATTTTATGTTTGTTTATGAACCTGTGATTGCTCGAATACTTTTTGCAAAAAAGTTTTAAGGCAATACCGCACAAAGATTGTCGTGCAGACGCGCAGTCAGCTTTTTCATCATATGAGCCAAAACAATGCAGGAATACCGGCGTATTTCAAGGAATTTTGGCCAAAAATGACGGAAAAGAAGCAAGCGTATGTGCGGCAAAGCGCACAGCGCGGTATTTGCGCGGTGTTGCCTTAATTATTCATTCCGCACATACTGTATATTTCCATAACAATAGGCTGCTTTCCTAAAATATAACTTTCAATATCATTTGGAAATTTTTTTGCCATCTCTCTTTTGATATTGCCATATTTTTCGCGATATTCGCAATTATTTCTGAGAAAATCCCTTAACGCCATGTGTCGCTTTAATTCGGCGTTATCCTTTTGACAAACATAAAGATGATGTTTCATCAAATGTGATTTTTCATCATCATTATAACCGAAAGCTTCCCTTCCGCTGATTCCCATATCGCCCTTGTGATAATATCCAATATCCGCAAGCTTTTTTATTATAACGGGCAAATTTTCGTTATCAATAACAACATCTATATCAATAACCGGCTTTGCCCAAAGTCCTTCAACGGAAGTACTTCCCACATGTTCAATTGCAATTGCATTATCGCCTATAACGGATAATAATTCATTTTTTATTTTTTTAAATTCATCTGCCCATTTTGGATCATACGGCACTACGGTAATTTTTTTTGCCATGATACACCTTACTGAATTAATAGCATTATATGAAAATAACACAAAGTTTTGCATATCAATCCTTTATTCTTTTAATCCTCTCTCTGTCAACAGCGTGTTCTTCCTCTCGGCGCCCGCATCTCGGACATATATCGCTTATAATACCCGTATATCCGCAAATTGAATCCCTGTCGACAGGATGATTGATAGAGCCGTAACCTATGCCGTTTTCCTTCATACAGCGTATAACTTGTTCAAATGCTTCAAGATTCTGCAAGGGATCGCCGTCAAGTTCAATATAGCTGATATGTCCCGCATTTGTCATTGCATGATACGGCGCTTCAAGCCTTATCTTGCTGAACGCATCAATTTTGTAATATACGGGGATGTGGAAGGAATTTGTGTAATATTCTCTGTCGGTAATACCCTTGATCTCTCCGAATCGCTTCTGATCCTTTCTTATAAATGTACCCGAAAGTCCTTCGGCGGGAGTGGCCAGAAGCGAAAAGTTCATTCCCGTAGCTTTGCTTTCCTCGTCCATACGCTGTCTCATTCTGCCTATTATTCTGAGACCAAGCTCCTGAGCCTGAGCACTTTCCCCGTGGTGTACTCCAATAAGTGCTTTCAGACATTCGGCAAGTCCTATAAAGCCCATGGATAAGGTTCCGTGCTTCAGTATCTCACCGATATTGTCCTCCATACCCAGTTTATCGGAATCTATCCACACACCTTGACCCATCAAAAAAGGATAATTGCGCACCTTTTTTTGAGCCTGAATCTTGTAGCGATATTTAAGCTGATCAATTACAAGATTCATTTTTTCTTCCAATAGTTCAAAAAATCTTACCACATCGCCCTGAGCCAATATTCCCAGTCTGGGAAGATTTACGGAAGTAAAGCTCAGGTTGCCTCTTCCGCATACTATTTCACGATTCGGATCGTAAACGTTTCCTATTACGCGGGTGCGGCAGCCCATATAAGCGATCTCGGTATTATAATCCCCCTTTTTGTAGTACTGAAGATTATAGGGAGCGTCGATAAATGAAAAATTGGGGAACAATCGCTTTGCACTTACTCTGCACGCCAGTTTGAATAAATTGTAGTTTGGGTCTCCCTCATTGTAGTTGATACCCTCTTTTACTTTAAAAATATGTATGGGGAATATTGGCGTCTCGCCGTTGCCAAGACCGGCCTCTTCCGCCAGAAGAATATTTTTTATCACCATCTGACCCTCTATGGAGGTGTCTGTGCCGTAATTTATGGAGCTGAAGGGAGTCTGTGCGCCCGCTCTGCTGTTCATGGTGTTAAGGTTATGCACAAGAGCCTCCATAGCCTGATAAGTGGCCCTGTCTGTTTCCTTAAAGGACATTTTTTTTGTAAATTCCTGAATATTCGCGGCGGTTTTTTCATCTCCAACCAATTCAATAAGAAATTTTCTTTCCTCTTCGGAATAGTTGCCTTCATCTGCTAAAGTAGGGAACTCGCCCTTATCAGAGAGATTATCCATATAATCCCCGACGCTTTTTTCAATGGCCTCCATATCGGTTCTTCCCGTTTTAAAACCGATGCCGCGAATAATATTCTTTTTGTAAAGCTGTTTGTAGGATTTTTTAATTCCTTCAGCCATAGCGTAATCAAAATTCGGTATGGATTGTCCTCCGTGCTGGTCGTTCTGATTGCTTTGAATAGCGATACAGGCGAGAGCAGAATAGCTTCCTATATTGTTTGGCTCTCTGAGATATCCGTGTCCGGTGGAAAAACCGTTTTTAAAGAGTTTTATAAGATCTATCTGGCAGCAAGTGGTAGTCAGTGTAAAGAAATCAAGATCATGTATATGTATATCACCGTCCATATGAGACTTGGTCTGTTCAGGCGGGAGGACATACATTTCATTAAACTGCTTGGCTCCCTCGGAGCCGTATTTCAGCATGGTGCCCATAGCGGTGTCCCCGTCTATATTGGCATTTTCACGTTTCATATCGCTTTCTATAGCCGGCTTAAAGGTAAGATCCTCGTAAATTTTCATAAGTCCCGTATTCATCTCACGGATACGTGTTCTGTCCGCGCGATAGAGTATATAGGCCTTGGCGGTCTTAGCGTGTCCGTTCTCAACCAACACTTTTTCTACCGCATCCTGTACCTCTTCAACGGAGGGTGGATTGATATTGTTAAATCCGGTATTTTCCAGCATTTCACAAACTTTTTCCGCCAAATCCTGCGCGGAGGAATAATCGCTTCCGCCTACTGCCGTTGCCGCTTTGTAAATGGCGTCGGTTATCTTGTCCAGTCTGAATTGATCCGTTCTTCCGTCTCTCTTTAGAATTTTGGTTATCATTTACGAGCCTTTCCTTTCGTTGCATCTTGCTTTTTTGCGCAAAATAAATAGGCTGTCAAACAGCCCAAGCTTAAGAAGTAATATTTCTTCTTTTCCTGTTTGCACAATATCTTGTGGTTTTTTATTTGTAATATATATTATATTGCGTTTTGGGCATTTTGTCAAGTGCTTTCGTAAATTTTCCCAGGGCAACAGCATTTACTTTTTTTAAAAAAACAATTTAATCAAAATATGTAAAAAAATAAAGAATATTCAATAGATGCAAAGAATAAGATACGGAAAAATCCGGCACTAACCTGAAGATTAATATAATGTTAATGTTTGAAGAAGCCTTAGAGTACAATTTGTTACTTGATATTCTATTCTTTTCAAAAAAGTAAATGCTGTTGTTCTGTATTCATATCGGAATATTGATAAAGTACGGAATAAGGGAAAACACAGATGTTGACCGCTATAATAGTAATAAACTTTCTCCTTCCGCATATACTGACAAGCAGAGAAGGCTTTTCCGTAAAAGGGAGGAAAAATATGCTTCAATGGCTTAACGATAATGTGATATGGGGCGCTCCCATGCTGGTGATATATCTGCTTACTGGCATTATTTTTACCGTAAAAATAAGGTTTTCACAGTTTACCAGATTAAACGGTATTTTTTCAAGAACACTGTTCTCCAGAACCAAGGAAAAAAGCGACGGAAAGAATCTTTCGCCCTTGCAGACGCTGACCTCCGCCCTTGCAACCACTTTGGGAACGGGCAATATAGTGGCGGTGGGGGCTGCCGTTGCAATAGGAGGTGCGGGAGCGGTTTTCTGGATGCTTTTATCCGCATTTCTGGGAATGGCCACCTGCTATGGGGAAAACGTGTTAGGTATAAAGCACCGTGTAAAAAGAGAGGACGGAAGCTGGTTCGGCGGTGCTTTTCACTACATAACCGCCGCTTTCAACACACCGCTGGCGGGTAAGCTTTATGCCCTTCTATGTGTTGCCGCAAGCGTAGGCATAGGTAATATGACGCAGATCAATGCGATGTCCGAGGCGCTGAATGTTGCATTCGGAATACCCGTATGGATAATAGGGGCGTTTGCCACAGTGTTGCTTATATGGTTGATATTCGGAGGAATAAGGCTGTTCGGAAGGGTTACGGAAAAAGTCATACCCGTGATCTCGATAATTTATGTTATAGGCTGTTTTGCGGTAATTGGGCTGAATGTGACGGAGCTTCCGAAGGTGATCGGCGAGATATTTACCGAAGCTTTTAATATTTCGGCGGTAAGCGGCGGCATTTTCGGCTCGGTGATGATGAAAAGTATGAGCTGGGGATTTCGCAGAGGTGTTTTTTCAAATGAAGCGGGTTTGGGCAGCAGTGTAATGCTCAACAGCGCCACCCAAAGTGACGATCCGCATAAGCAGGGAATGTGGGCGATGCTTCAGGTGTTTTTTGATACCGTGGTTATGTGTACCCTTACAGCTCTTACTCTTTTGGTTACCGGAGGAGATATGGTAGGAACGGACGGTATTTCCAACGCTGTTTACGCTTTTGGGGGAATTTTCGGTGAGTATTCGGCGGGATTTGTGGCGATTTCCATAACTGTGTTCGCCATAACCACCGCCGCAGGCTGGTCGGTTTACGGAAGCTCCTCTCTCGAATACCTGACGGGAGGGAAGAAGGGGCGAAATATATATCTTACGGTCTTCGCTTTAGCTACAATGGTGGGGGCAACGGTGAAAATTGAATTTATCTGGCAGCTTTCCGATCTTCTTAACGGTCTGATGGCAATGCCTAATCTCCCGGCGGTGCTTATTCTTTCCCATGAAGTAACAAAAGAGTCCTTTGGCAAAAAGGAGAAAATAAATACTCAGACTGTCGATAAACCTCGGAGGGAAAAAGGGGTGTGGGGGAAAAACCGTCAGGGTTTTTCCCTCACTCGGAGCGAAGCGGATCAACTAGAGCGGCGATAAATACTTTAAAACACGAAAATAAATACTCCAATAATATAACGGAAATCGAAAGAAAAACAGGATAATGCTTGTGCAAAATAACGAAAATGTATTTTCGGATTTGTTATGTAAACTTTTAATTCATACTTTCACTGCATTTTCTTAAAATTTTGTTATAATTTTAACGCTTTGCCTATTGACCCATTGATAAAAATGGTATATAATAGTATTCGACAAACGTTGCACCTTTTGCCGAGCTTTTGGCGGAAGAAGGGGAATTTTGTCGTATTCTCCCCATGCGGCGTATTATATGAAAGAAAAGGAGAACCAACAATGTCAATGACTAACAACAAAAACGTTTTGAAGTGGGTCGAAGAAATGCAGGCGTTGACCAAGCCCGACAAAGTAGTTTGGATTGACGGCAGCGACGAGCAGATCAACGCTCTTAAGGAAGAGGCTATCTCTACCGGTGAGATGATAAGATTGAATCAGGAGGAGCTTCCCGGCTGTATCTATCACAGAACCAAGCCCAATGATGTAGCGCGTGTTGAAGACAGAACCTTTATCTGCACCAGCAAAAAGGAGAACGCGGGTCCTACCAATAACTGGTGCGATCCCAAAGAGATGTACGCTAAGCTGACTCCCATGTACGACGGTGTTATGAAGGGAAGAACCATGTATGTTATCCCTTATTCCATGGGTCCTATCGGTTCTCCTCTTGCTAAAGTTGGAGTTGAGCTTACCGATTCCATTTACGTTGTTCTGAATATGGATATTATGACCCGTATGGGCGCTCAGGCTTTTAAAAACTTAGGTGATGAAAGCAACGACTTTGTACGCGGACTGCACTCCAAGGCTGACGTTGATCCCGAAGGCAGATATATAGTACAGTTCCCCGAAGACAACACCATCTGGAGCATCAACTCCGCTTATGGCGGAAACGTACTTCTCGGCAAAAAGTGCTTTGCTCTCCGTATTGCTTCCTATCAGGGTTGGAAGGAAGGCTGGATGGCTGAGCATATGCTTATTTTAGGTATCGAGAAGCCCGACGGAGATATCAAGTATGTTACCGCCGCTTTCCCCTCCGCCTGCGGAAAGACCAATCTTGCCATGCTCATTCCTCCTGAAGGATACAGAAACAAGGGTTATAAGGTATGGACTGTCGGCGACGATATCGCGTGGTTGAAGCAGGGCGAGGACGGAAAGCTCTACGCTATCAACCCCGAAAACGGTTTCTTCGGCGTTGCCCCCGGAACAAACGAAAAATCCAACTTCAACGCTCTTGCTTCCACTAAGAAAAACACCATTTTCACCAATGTAGCCATAAATAATGATACAAATACCGTATGGTGGGAAGGTCTCGACAAGAATCCTCCCGAAAATGCTACCGAGTGGAAGGGCGCAAAGGTTAACGGCAAGGAATATACTGCTGCTATGGGTGCTGACGGCAAGCCACAGAAGCTTGCTCATCCCAACAGCCGCTTTACCGCTCCCGCCGAAAACTGCCCCTGCATCTCCAAGGAGTTCAACAATCCCGCCGGCGTTCCCATTTCCGCAATGATTTTCGGTGGACGCAGAGCCAAGACCGCTCCTCTGGTTTACCAGAGCTTTGACTGGAACCACGGCGTATTCGTAGGCTCCATTATGGCTTCCGAGACCACTGCCGCTGCCGCAGGTGCCGTTGGCGTTGTAAGGCGCGATCCTATGGCTATGCTCCCATTCTGTGGCTACAATATGGCGGATTATTGGCAGCATTGGGTAGATATGGGCGCTAAGCTTGGGGAAAATGCTCCCAAGATCTTTAACGTTAACTGGTTCAGAACCGACGACGAGGGTCACTTCATATGGCCCGGATTCGGTGACAATATGCGCGTTCTTGACTGGATTATCCAGCGTGTTGAAGGCAATGTTGACGCTGTTGAAACAGCCATTGGATACGAGCCCAAGCCTGAAGACATCAACATTGAGGGCCTTGAGAATGAAGGTATCACCTTAGACGTAGTAAAAGATCTTCTTTCCGTTGACGTTGAATACTGGAAAGAGGATGTTAAGGGTATCAAGGAATTTTATGCTAAGTTCGGCGATAAACTTCCCGATGAGATGAAGAAGCAGCTTGCCGCTCTTGAAAGCCGTCTCGGTTAAATATTGATAAACGCGAAATTTAACCCAAACGTAATAAATCTTGGTTAAATAACAATAGGCAGGAGATTATCGGTTCTCGCGATCGCTGAACGGAGAATGTGCTATACTTCGGCGATCGGCGTTGGTGTCCGACAATCTCCTGCGCTGTTGTTTATTCAATATTTTATATGGAACGAGGGAATGTTTTAAATTGAAAAAAGAAGTTTATCCCAAAAAGGATTTTTACGGCATAAATGATTTGTTGGCAATAATGAAGATACTTCGCAGTGAAAATGGCTGCGCGTGGGACAGGGAACAGGATCATGAATCCATACGAATGAACGTATTGGAAGAGGCATATGAAGTTATGGAAGCCATCGACGCAAAGGATAGTGAGCTTCTTAGAGAGGAGCTGGGCGATCTGCTTTTGCAGGTGGTGTTTCATACGCAGCTTGAAAATGAAGCGGATTCCTTTGATTTTAACGGTGTATGCGACGGTATATGTAAAAAGCTTATTTACCGTCATCCGCATGTATTCGGAAATATCCACGTGGACAACTCCGATGAAGTATTGAAAAATTGGGATTCTCTTAAAAGTAGGTCAAAAGGGCAGGAAACTGCCTATGAGCGTCTAACCTCGGTGCCTAAGCTGCTTCCCGCTCTTATGAGGGGAGACAAGGTGTGCAAGCGTGTCGTCAATTCCGGCATAAAAGGAGATACCGGTGAATTTGCGATTCGGAATCTTAAGGATAAGGTAGTACAGTTGGAGCAGGCATTGTCGAAAGATGACGAAATTGAGGGAAAAATCGGTGAAGTTCTTCTTGCCTGCTGCAATTTATCAAATATTTATAAAAAAGATAGTGAAAAAAGCTTGACAATGGCAATAAATCGGTTTATAATGCAATTTGGGGATTTGGAAGCAAAGACGACAGAGAAGGGAGCTTCCATTGACCAAGTGTCGGAAGAAGAAATAAAAATACTTTTTTCGGCGGAAAACAACAACGGCTGACTTGTAAATCAACAAGTTAAAATAAGTCGAAATAGAAAGGAAAGGTCGTAAAAATGACAAAATCTGAACTTATCGCGTCTATCGCAACCAAAACAGGACTCACCAAGAAAACCGCCGAGGAGGTTCTCGAAGCGTTTATAGGTACTGTAAGCGAATCTCTTTCCAAGGGTGAAAAAGTACAGCTCGTTGGTTTCGGAACATTTGAGGTAAGAGAGCGCTCCGAGAGAAGCGGTATCAACCCTCAGACCCGTGAAAAGATAACAATTGCCGCAACAAAAACCCCTGCTTTCAAAGCGGGATCTGCTCTTAAGGAAGCGGTTGCCGAGTAATTTTTATAAAAAAGCAAAAGTGTAAGCGGCGCGGTACATTTTGTATTAGCCGCTTATTTTTTTGAAAAAGGAGAATGTAAAATGCGTCTTGACAAGTATCTGAAGGTTTCAAGGCTTATAAAGCGCCGCACAGTGGCCAACGAGGCATGTGATGCGGAAAAAATATTGGTTAACGGAAAGCCTGCCAGAGCTTCCTATGAAGTAAAGCTGAATGATATAATAGAGATACAGATGGGAAAAACGCCTCTTAAAGTAAGAGTTTTGAAAATAGTCGAGGTAGTAGGCAAAGAGGGCAGCTCTGAGTTGTACGAAGCTCTTTAAAAAAACTTGTTCTAAAAAAACCTCCGCGGCATAATATTATATAAAAAAGATTGTCCGGTTGGAGGTGCTTTATGACGGAACAAAAAAATATAGTCCAAAGTCTGGTTATGGAAAATAGGAGACGGCTGGTGTTGTCCGGCGTTAAAGAGGTGGAGGGCTTTACCGAAACAGAGGTGAGCTTGTTCACTGAGATGGGACAGCTTACAGTTAAGGGCAGAAATCTGCGTGTGAGTCAGGTAGATACCGATACCGGAGAACTGGTAATGACGGGAGACGCTGTTACATCGCTGGTCTATTCCGATAAGCCAAGGCGGACTCCCGATAACTTTATAACAAAGCTGTTTAGGTAAGCCGCCATGTTTGAAAATATCAATTCGACTTTCGTCCAGTGTCTGAGTTTTCTGGCGATGGGAGCGGTTCTTGGCTTATGTTATGAGCTGCTCAGGGTGCTGCGTATGCTGTTCCGGCATCCGACGGTTATGGTTTTTATCGAGGACACGCTGTTTTTTGCCGGCTGCGGGCTGGTAAGCTTTATTTTAGCTCTCTGGGTCGGGATAGGTTATTTCAGGATTTATTATATTGTTTTTGAAGCGATAGGTGCGTCGCTGTATTTTTTAACATTAGGCAGATTGATCAACTATTGTTTAAGAAAAGCAGTTAATGTCGCAAAAAAAATATTCCGATCGCTTTACAGAAAGATTAAGCCAAAGGCGGCGGTTTTGTTTATGCCTATAGGTAAAAAAGTTAAAGGTTTATTTAGTAATATCGCCGAATTTTTTTCAGGTTTAATATTTAATCAAAAAAAGCACTTGCAAAGTACAGATGAAATGTTGTATAATAATAACATTGACTCTATTGAGAATTCGGGTGAAGGGGGCGTTGTCGGCGGTGTCATTAAAGCTAAAATCAGAAAAAAGACGTAGCCCGTTTATATTGCGCCTGATTTTGTTTGCCGTTTTTGTCGTGGTAGCGGCTCACCTTGTGTCTATGCAGTTTGAGATAGCAAAAAAGAAATCTGAGCTTAATGAAATAAACAGCAATCTTGAGGCTGTTATGGTTTCAAATGAACAGCTTAAGCGGTATTATGCGGAGGAAAACAGAAAGGAATATATAGAACAGATAGCGAGAGATCAGCTTGATTATTCTTATTCCGATGAAACCGTATACTATTTTATCCCTAAATGATAAAAATCAAGCGCGATAAAGCACAACCGGCTTTACCGCGCTTGATTTATTGTTTTAATTCTTTGCTTTCATTGAATCTGTCATACAGCGCAAGATCGGTATTGTCTACCGCATCCGCTATGCTGCTGCACAGTTCTCTTATAAATATATCGTTTCTGTTGAAAAAGCTATTCTGCGCCTTGGTGAAGCCGTTTAATCTGTTGTTTGGATTAAGGGCGGCGGGACGGGGAATATTGCCGTTCATTTCACCGGAATCAATGTTTCCGACAATTTTTTTTCTGTCATCAATTATGGTGGTAAGATTGTCAAGGGCGTAATTATGACCGTCGCTGATGGAGTTAAAATATGTGGCAGCGGCAAAAAGATAAGGTATGTACTTGACATTGGTGAAAATTTGACTGCTCCAGGAATTGTAAAGGAAATAACTTTCATATGGAGTATAAAGATACGGCGATCCGAATCCTAATGTAAGCATTCCCGCGTCTGTCCAATAAGCGGTAAGAGCGGCATCGATACCGCAAAGCGATGTGTTCAAAGGACAGATATTGATTGGAAAGCAGCCGAAGTTGTCATTCCATTCAATAAAATCTTCAATAATTTTGTCGTTTTCTCCGAAATCGGATACCAGGCGAATCGCCGCACATCCCGCGTCCATGGCCTTGTCTCTTATATCGCAAAGCTCCTCAAATTCAAGTCCGCCGCATTCCACCTCAAGCATTATTTTTAGTGAAGAAAGTTTTTTGGCTACCGCAATCATATTTAGCGGTAAAACAAGATATTTGAACCTTTTTTGGGTAATTATTTCAAAATCCTCTATTCCTTCGATCCTAAAAATAAATTTTTCTCCGGTATTTACATCCCCAAGAAACGACATTGCTCTCCTGTCTATTTCGGCGTAGTCAACGCCGCTCTGAAAAAGAGAGGCTATGTATCCCCTTACGCTTTTCTGTGTCGCTTTTTCCGAAAAATCAATGCTGCAAAGGCTGTTATCCACTATAAGCATATTTGTAACAAATCCCTTCCTTCGGATCCGATCCGAAAATACTATACAATATTTTAACACATTCCGATTTTTTTTGCAACAAGAAATTTATTGAAAAATTAAAAGAAAAATTTACGTAAAAATGGCCTGCCGAAAGACAGACAAAAAGGACTGACTTCGGCAAGCCTGCATAAACGCTTATGTATCAATAATAATAGCCCGTGAATAAGTCGGAAAAGGCAAATCCGAGTGAAAAGACCACGATCATCATTATAATTACCAATCCTACCATTATGGCTTTAAAAATAAGCATTGCGCGGCAGTAATTTTTCTTGGCAATGGGGGTTGAATCGCTAAAGCCCCATACAAAAAGCAGAATAATGCTTATAATACCGAAAAGATTTGTGAGCAGAACGGTGCCTACCCATGATCCTAAGGTCATTGAGTCGCTGCTCTGAACGGGAGCAGCGTATTGTTGTCCATAGGGTTGGTTATACGACTGATTGTAGGATTGATTATTGTAATTCTGCTGATAACCGCTGTTCACGGGTTGTACTTCAATATACTGCATTCCGCAGCGCGGGCATATGTTGGCGTCGTCTTCAAATATGTTTCCGCAGTTCTGGCAGGTTTTTGACATTGAGGGTTCCTCCTGTTGTTCAGCTTTGAGCCGTTATTAGATACGTGTTAAATTGAAGTTTCACTGCTTGTTTTTCGACTTTATTTAAACAGTTTCCGAAATTATATTATCACAAAATAAGCTTTATGTCAATAGCTTATAGCAATATTTGATCAAATATTGCGCCCTAAGCATTAACCTTTGATCATCCATATATTTGTCTATACCTTAATCAAAGATTAGTATTAAAGTCAATATTGCAAACAGATGTAAAAAATAGCAAAAAGAACTTTACTTTTACCAAAAAATTAGCTATAATATATTAAGTATAAAAATTAAACCCGAAAGGAACAAACATTATGAAAGCAGTAGTAGCTGTTATAGGAAAAGACACGGTAGGTATTCTCGCAAAAATAAGCGCAATCTGCGCGGATTTTAATGCCAACGTTATGGACGTTACTCAGACAATTATGCAGGATATGTTCGCAATGACTATGCTTATAGATATTACCGGCTGCACTTCAGATTACGGTACTCTCGCGGAGCGGCTGAAAAAATCGGGAGAGGAAATGAATCTTCAAGTTCATGTAATGCACGAGGATATTTTCAACTCAATGCATCGTATTTAGAGGCTATCTTATACTATTTGCAAATTATAATGTGAACAAAACAAATTAAAAATTTGGATTGATTTGCAAATAGTGTTTTGTGTGTTTTTCAATCAGTCTATTGACAATTGATTGAAAAACAATTTAAAAAGTTTCTATTTGTACAATTTTTAAAGGCTGTGTTCGATTTCTGCGTCAAAATGCTCGAAATATTACAGTATTTTTCTGCTTTTTCCTTGAAATCGCCGGACATTTAGCGAAATTGTACAAAATTGCTTGTTTTTCAGATACGCTGCGATTGCGAATCTTTATTATAACTTAAGGAGACATCGAAAATGGTCAGCACAAACGATATACTCGAAACAATAAAGATGATTCAAGAGGAGAATCTCGACATACGCACAATAACAATGGGAATATCGCTTCTGGATTGTATTGACAGCAGTATAGACAGAGCTTGTGACAAAATATACGAGAAAATGATGCATGTGGCGGAAAATCATGTCAGAACCGGCGAGGAGATAGAAAAACGCTATGGCATACCCATTATAAACAAGCGTCTTTCGGTTACCCCGATAGCAATGCTTGCGGCTTCGGCAAAAGGCAGTCCCGTAAAGTTTGCAAAGGTACTCCAAAAGGTTGCCGAGGGTACCGGAGTGAATTATATAGGCGGTTATTCCGCCCTTGTTCACAAAGGTTTTGCGGCGGGAGACAGAGAACTTATAGAATCTATACCGGAAGCCTTGGCTGAAACCTCTAATGTCTGTTCTTCGGTAAACATAGGCTCTACCCGCGCGGGGATCAATATGGATGCCGTAAGGCTGATGGGAGAGATTATACTTAAAAGCGCCAGAGCCACCGAACATGATCATTGCTTTGGCGCCGCAAAAATAGTGGTATTCTGCAACGCCGTAGAGGATAATCCGTTTATGGCGGGGGCGTTTCACGGTATCGGCGAGCCTGATACCGTTATAAACGTAGGTGTGAGCGGTCCGGGAGTAGTAAGAGCCGCTCTTGCGAAGATGCCCGACGCAGATATAAGCGAAATAGCGGAAACCATAAAGAAAACCGCTTTTAAAATAACCAGGATGGGACAATTGGTAGGTACAGAGGCCAGCAAGACTTTGGGAGTGCCTTTTGGGATAGTCGATCTTTCTTTGGCGCCCACTCCGGCGGTGGGAGACAGTGTGGCTCATATTTTGGAGGAAATGGGTCTTGAGCGCTGCGGCGCTTACGGTACCACCGCCGCTTTGGCTCTGCTTAACGACGCGGTGAAAAAAGGCGGAGTTATGGCTTCCTCGCAGGTCGGAGGGCTTTCCGGCGCATTTATCCCCGTATCGGAGGATGCGGGAATGATAGAGGCGGCAAGCTGCGGCGCGCTCGGACTTGAAAAGTTGGAAGCCATGACGGCTGTTTGCTCGGTGGGACTTGATATGGTGGTAGTTCCGGGGGACACTTCACCCAGTATAATTTCGGGTCTTATCGCCGACGAGGCGGCAATAGGGATGGTAAACAGCAAAACCACTGCTGTCAGAGTGATTCCCGCAATAGGAATGAAAGAAGGTGAAACGCTGGAATTCGGCGGGCTTTTCGGAAGCGGTCCCGTTATGAAAATAAACGGCTTTGACTGTTCAAAATTCATTTCAAGAGGCGGAAGAATTCCCGCGCCGCTTCAAAGTTTGAAGAATTAAATCGGTAAAATTACAAGTTGAAAAATTAACAAAAAATTACTTTTAGTATTGTAAATTTTAGTCGGATTTTATAAACTTTTCATTAAGGGTATTGCAAAAATAAGCCGATAGGTTTAAAATATATATCCGAAAGAAAAAAGAATTTAGTTAGAAAGGTTGCTGTCGCTATGCAGAAGTTGGTTAACGGTACCTCTATTCGATATATAGTCGATTTGGATAAAAAAGCGAGAAAAAGAGTGAACGAAGCAAGGCGAGAGGCTGAAAGTATTGAGAACGAGGCCGAAAGTAAAAAAAATAAAATGCGGATTGATTATGACGAGCAGGCGAGGGAACGTCTAAGTAAAATGGAAAGTTCTTACCGTTTTGAAGCCGAGAAAAAAATATCGAAAATAGAGGCAGACAAAGACAAGAAAACACAAGCCTTTGACAAGGTCTTGTCCCAAAACCGCGAAAAGCTTTTGGACGAAGTTTTTGAAGCTGTAACGGGTACAAAACGGAGGAATTAAGATGGCCGGAGCAGGCGGCGCCTCAGGCGCAATCATAGCAAAATCCAGAGCGATTTATGGCAGGAGGCTCACTTCGGAGGATTACAACAATCTTGTTCATAAGGGAAGTATAAACGGAGTTGTGGCTTATCTTAAGGATACCGAACGGTATCGTGAGGTTTTTAAAAATGTAAACGAAACCCAGATACACCGCGGTCAGGTAGAACAGATGCTGTCAAAGAGCGTCTATGAGCTATTTTTCAGACTTTGCGGCTTTATGGCGGCAGATAAAAACAGCTTTTGTTATTATTTTATAAAGGAAACCGAGATTAAACAGATTATTTCGGCATTGATGTATATAAAGGCGGGTTCCGAAGACGGATATCTCCTTGAAATGCCTGCCTTTCTTATGGGAAAGCTTTCCTTTGATATGATGCGACTCAGTAAGGCTCAAAATTACGGTGAGATTCTGGACGTTCTGATTGACACACCTTACTATAAAGTACTGAAGCCTGTTCTTATAAGCGGCGGCGATCTTGAGGAATGTGCTTCCACTCTTTACGCATGGTTTATAAAATGGGCCTTTAAGGCCATAGAACGGGATTATGGCGGTGAAGAGGCGCGGGCGCTGAAGGAAATATTTTTAAGACAGTCCGATTTGTTTAACATAACTATGTGTTACCGAAAGCGCAGCCTTTTTGACGAAGACGCGCAGACCATAAAAAAATCTCTTCGGGATACTTATTACAGGGTAAAGCCTTCGGTTATTGATGAGATACTGGCACAGCCGGACGCGGATAAACAGTTGCTGTCGCTGCTGAAAAAGCTGTATTTTAAGAATAATATCGAGTGTGATCCGGAAAATCTTGAAATATCTGTCCGAAGATATAATTATAATTATTGTAAAAAGCAGCTTGTTTTTACGCAAAACGGTACGATGGCGCTGTATTCCCTGATAGGGTTATGTGAGGTAGAGTGCACCAATATCCGAAAAATAGTGGAAAGCGCGCGGTATAACCGCTCTCCTGCCGAAACGGAGCAGCTTTTGGTGTTTTGATATTCTTAAAAATTCATAATAAAAAATAACAAGAATTGGACGGTTGATCATGGCAATTGAAAAAATGTCCCTTGTTCATATCGAGGGAGCTCTGAAAAGAGTAAACAAAACGCTTATGAAGTGCTGTGAAAGCAGCTGCTTTCACATAGTCGCTTCTAAGGGCGTAAATAAGGATTCGGGCGGAAAGGACGCCGGAATACGCTCATTAAAGTCAAAGAGCCCTTTTACCTCTCTTGTTAACCGCTCAAAGGCGTTGGCGGACGGCTTGGGTATCGAAATCAAAAGAGTTGATTATGATGACGTTAGTATGAATGTCACCGTTGATTTCGACAATTATCTCGAAAGCATCGAGAGCAGGTTAAGCGGACTTATCGATAGGAAAACTAAGATACAGGAGGCGCTTAAGGAGCACAGCATATCGCTTATGCGTGTGGAAAAGCTTGCAGGTTTTGATATAGACTTTTCAGAGCTGTTTGCCTGTAAGTATGTAAAGCTCAGATTCGGTCAGCTTCCTCTGGACAGTATACCGAAGCTTGAATATTACGGCGACAGAAATTTTGTGTACTTTATTTCCTCGGAGGAGGACGGATACGCCCAGATGCTCTACCTTACGCCTGTTACCGACGCGGTGGAAATCGACAATATATTCAATTCGCTGTTTTTTGAAAGGGTGCGTTTGCCTGATTATTTCCACGGAAATGCCGACGAGGCAAAAACAGAGATGATAAAGCTTGTTACCTCGGAAAACGAAAATCTTGAAATGGTAAAGGCAGAGATAAGCGAGTTAAAGTCGGAGGTTGAGGAAGATTTTCTTAAGGCGGTGAGCAAGCTTATCGCAATAGATCAGAGCTATGACCTGAGACAGAACGTTCTGGCTGTCAACAATAAGTTTTATATGTCGGGATATGTTCCAAAGCGTATGTTAAAGGAGTTTATCGCTTCAATCGAGTCGATACCCGACGTGCGTACGGAGGAACGTCCGCCGGACAGCGAGCCCAACGCCAACCCTCCCGTGCTTTTGCGCAACTGCTGGCTGTTCCGTCCATTTGAGATGTTTATAAATATGTATGGGCTTCCCAACTACAATTGTTTTGACCCAACGCCGTATGTGGCGATAACCTATATGCTGATGTTCGGCATCATGTTCGGCGATCTAGGACAGGGAATATTGATAACGGTTCTGGGTATTGTGCTGGATAAGTGGCGGAAGGTTAAATTAGCGCCGATAATGCAGAGAATAGGAATCACCAGCGCGATTTTCGGCGTTCTTTACGGTTCGGTTTTCGGAAACGAGGAGATTATACAGCCGTTTTTCAAGATCCCATCCGTGTATAAGGCGTTAGGATTCAGTTCCGCTCCTGAGGATATATTCGGGATATCCACCATTCTTATTTTGGGCGCGGTGGGGATAGGGGTGATTTTGGTGCTCCTGTCAATGGTAATGAATGTGATCACCAATATATGCAAGCCCAATCGACTTGCCGATGCAATAATAAGCCCCAACGGAATAGTGGGAATGGTATTTTATACTTCCGTTATGGCGGGCGTCGCGCTTCAGATGGGACTTGGAATAAACGTTCTTACAGCGCCGTATATTTTATGCCTTATCGTTCTCCCGCTTCTGCTTCTCTTCTTTAAAGAGCCTATCGTGAAGTTTAACGACAGATTCGGAAAATCCGGCTCCAAGAAAAACAACGAGGATATCCTTCATGCTGCAAAGTCTTACAGTGACGCGGTTTCCGGGCTTAAATCCGTAAATGACGGCGAAAAGACGGTTGACGGACTGATTCAGTCGAGATTTATAAAGGCGCAATACGGCATTATGGAGATATCCGCATATAAAAGTATATCGGATAGTATAAAAGGGAATTACGTTTTTTATCCCTTTGAAAATGACGAAAAAACCGTTGCGGGTGTTTTCGTTACTTCCGCTTCCGAATTTTCGGTTATTGAAAAGGCGTTTTCGGGTCTGGGATTTAAAAAGATGAAGATGCCGGAGCATATTATTGATATATCCAAGGCGCAGAACCTTCACCTCAGCGATTATGTGGTCAATGAAAAGAAAGAACATAAATCCGTGGCGAATTTTATCGTTGAGGGAATAATAGAGCTGTTTGAAAGTTGTCTTACCTATATCACAAATACGATGTCTTTCCTGCGTGTCGGCGGATTTATATTAAGCCACGCCGGTATGATGCTGGTAGTATCGATTCTTGCCGAAAGCGCCGGAGGCGGAGCCATTGTTGTTCAGATAATCGGAAATCTCTTCGTTATAGGAGTTGAAGGCTTTTTGGTGGGCATACAGGTGCTTCGTCTGGAATTCTACGAGATATTCAGCCGCTTTTATAAAGGCGACGGAAAGCCTTTCAGTCCGGTTGCGGCGAACTTCAGCGCCGAAGACTGACTGGATTCGGTCAAAAACGAAATATACTGTAAAAAACATAATTTTTAATATCGGAGGAACCAAAAATGGATAAAACATTTCTTTTTCTTATGCCTTTAATAGCGTTAGCGCTTATAATCATTCCCCTTGTAATCACCTTAAAGCGCAAAAAAGCGGGCAAACCGGTTAGCATAAAAAAATCGGTGCTGATAAACGCCTGCTCCTTTATCGGCTGTATGGCACTTATGATCTGTATTATGCCTGTTTTTGCAAGTGCGGAGGGTGCCGAGGCTGCGGCTGAAGCCGCCGACGGATTGGCAAACGGTTTAAAATATATCGGCGCAGCTTTGTCTACGGGTATGGCTACCATAGGTACCGGTATAGCGGTAGGTCATGCGGCTCCCGCGGCTATCGGAGCTACCAGCGAGGATGAAAAGAACTTCACAAAGTCGCTGATTTTTGTCGCGTTGGGCGAAGGCGTAGCCATTTACGGTTTGCTTATTTCCATACTTATTCTTAACGGTTAAGCTGTTGAAGGAGTTTCATTGTGTTTCCTCAAAAGGAAAGGAACGGTCAATAAAATGAAATTTTATCTTATAAGCGATAATACCGATACGCTAATGGGAATGAGACTGGCAGGGATAGAAGGCGTTGTGGCACATGAAAAGGACGAAGTTATCTCGGTTCTTGAAAAAGCTATGAAAGATAAGGATGTAGCGATAATTCTTATGACCGAAAAGCTTATAAATTTGTGCAGGGAACGAGTATATGAGCTTAAGCTCAATTGTCCCAAGCCGCTTATAGTTGAAATTTCCGACAGGCACGGTACAAGCGATGTTACCGATACCATAAGCGGCTATGTAAATGAAGCTATTGGTATAAAAATATAACCTACCGACAGACGTCCCCCGCCTTTTAGGCGGTAAGGATCTATGAGGCTTTGTAGGCAAAGACTCTTCATATCCCGATTCGGTGGGAGATAAAAATTCCCCGTTGAATCTCGGAACTGCAAAGCAATTCCGGCAGCTTGTTTATGCTGCGCTTTAATGCGGTTATATTATCACAGGCAGTTCTTTTAAATTGAAAGGAAAAAGGCTATGGAAAATTTAGATAAGGCGGCTCGTTTCGAGGATGCGATAAACAGAGCGGTAGACGCGGAGATAAACGCTATGCTTGACGCCGCAAGGGAAAAGGCGGAGAAAGCGGTCGCCAGCGCTGATGAGGAATTTTTGGAAGAAGGTTATCAGTTTGTTTCGGGAGAGACCAAAAGAATAAAAAGCTGCATAGACAGAGAAGTATCTCGTAAAAGCTTTGAGGCTTCAAAAGAAGTTTTTGCTTACAGAAACAAGTGCGTAGAGGAATTTTTCAGCAATGCGGCCGAGGAAATCATCTGCTTTACCAAAACCGATGCCTATAAGACAAGCCTTAAGGATATCCTTTTAAAAATACACGGGGAAAAACCGATTGAGGATAGATGCGTTATTTACGTTAAGGCATCCGATGCGGAGGAAGTTAAAAGGCTGTATCCGAAAATAAGCGTTCAGGCGGACAAAAATATAAAGCTTGGCGGAGTTTCTGTTTTCTATCCGTCTGATTCCGTGTATATTGATAAAACATATGATAACTCTTTTGAACAGCAAAAAGCGGAATTTGTAAAAAATGCTTTTATGCAGATACAATAACAAATATGTCTATCCGAAAGGAATGATCACTTGAATACAATTTATTCTATAAACGGTTCCGTTATAAAGGTAAAAGATACCGTGGATTTTTCCATGAGAGAAATGGTTTACGTCGGCGAAAAAAGACTTATCGGAGAGGTTATCGGAGTGACCTCGAAATTCACCGTTATTCAGGTTTATGAGAATACCGACGGTCTTAAGGTAGGAGAACAGGTTTTATGTACCGGCACTCCTATGTGCGCTCAGTTAGGACCGGGAATCATATCGAACATATACGACGGTATCGAGCGTCCTCTGCGGGATATGAAAAATCTTTCGGGAGCATTTGTGTCGGAGGGCAGCAGTATACCCTCATTGGATGCGGAAAGATTATTTGACGTTACTCTCACCGTAAAAGAGGGCGATACCGTAACGGCGGGTCAAATATACGCCACTTGTCCGGAAACTCCGCTTGTGCTTCATAAATGTATGATCCCGCCTTCGGTGAAGACCGCTAAGGTAACATATACCGCAAAAAACGGACAGTATAAGGCAAACGATACGGTACTTAAGATAAAGGCGGAGGGAGAGGACTCGGAGACGGAGCTTACTCTCTGTCAGAAGTGGCCTATAAGAGATCCAAGACCGTCACGGCGCAGACTTCCTATTACAAAGCCTCTTATTACGGGACAGCGGATTGTAGATTCCATTCTTCCCATTGCAAAGGGCGGCGCGGCGGCTATCCCCGGAGGCTTCGGTACAGGAAAGACAATGACGCAGCATCAGCTTGCTAAGTGGTGCGATGCCGATATTATAGTTTATATCGGCTGCGGTGAGCGCGGAAACGAAATGACACAGGTTCTTGAGGAATTCAGCGAGCTTATCGATCCCAAATCCGGAAGACCACTTACCGACAGAACAGTGCTTATTGCCAATACCTCCAATATGCCGGTGGCGGCGCGCGAAGCTTCAATTTATACCGGTATAACCCTTGCGGAATATTACCGCGATATGGGTTATCATATAGCCATTATGGCGGACAGCACAAGCCGTTGGGCGGAAGCGCTCCGTGAGATATCGGGACGCTTGGAGGAAATGCCTGCCGAGGAAGGATTTCCCGCTTATTTGCCCTCGCGTCTTTCCGAATTCTACGAAAGGGCGGGTTATGTGGAGGCGCTTAACGGAAACGAGGGGAGCGTTACCATAATAGGAGCGGTATCGCCGCAAGGCTCGGATTTCTCGGAGCCCGTAACGCAGAATACAAAGCGCTTTGTGCGTTGTTTCTGGGCGCTTGACAAATCTCTTGCATATGCAAGGCATTATCCCGCCATAAACTGGATGACCAGCTATTCCGAATATACCGAGGATTTGACCCCTTATTATGAGGAAAACGTGGGAAAAGAGTTCATTCCTTTAAGGCAGGAAATTTCTACCCTGCTGGTTGAGGAAAATAACCTTATGGAAATAGTAAAGCTTATAGGCGCCGACGTACTTCCCGATGATCAGAAGCTTATAATAGAGACGGCAAGAGTTATAAGAGTGGGATTTTTGCAGCAAAACGCTTTCCATAAGGACGATACCTATGTACCGTTGGAAAAACAGCTTCTTATGATGAAAGTTATTCTTAAGCTGCATCATCAGGCTTATAAGGCGATAGAAAGCGGCGTGCTGTTTTCCGATATTGTAAAGACGGGGCTTTTTGACAAATTGATAAAGATTAAATATGATATTCCCAATAACAGGCTTGATTTGTTTGAGGAATACGAAAAGGAAATCGAAGAAACCATTTTAAGATTAAAAATCGAAAGCTGAAAGGAGAAGCGGTGAAGATATCATCTTTATCGCCGACTTAATGATATGTCGATACAATACGCCGGTCTTACGGCTATAAACGGCCCCCTTGTATGTCTTGAGGGGGTAAGGGACGTAGGGTATGATGAAATAGCCGCAATACATTTGGACGATGGTTCACAGCGCATGGGACGCGTGGTTCAGATGGACGGCGATAAGGTCATCTTGCAGGTGTTTGAGGGTACGGGAGGACTTTCTCTCGGAAACACAAAGACGGTGTTCGGCGGAAAGCCGCTGGAAATGCCGCTGGCGGAAGAGATGTTGGGAAGAGTATTCAACGGGGTGGGAAAACCAATTGACGGGCTTGGTCCCGTTTTTCCCGAAAAATACGCCGATGTTAACGGTAAGCCCTTGAATCCCGTAGCCCGCTCTTATCCGAGAAATTACATTCACACGGGTATAAGCTCCATAGACTGCCTGATGACGCTTATCAGGGGGCAGAAGTTGCCGATTTTTTCCGGTTCCGGTCTTTCGCATAACAAACTGGCGGTTCAGATAGTGCGTCAAGCGAAAATAGCGGACTCGGAAGGGAAGGACTTCGCGGTTGTTTTTGCCGCAATGGGCGTTCAGAACGATGTTGCGGATTATTTCCGCCGCTGCTTTGAGGAATCGGGAGCCATAGAGAGGGTTGTAATGTTCCTGAATATGTCTAACGATCCCATTATTGAGCGTACCCTTACTCCGCGCTGTGCTCTTACAGTGGCGGAATATCTTGCATATGAAAAGAATATGCACATATTGGTTATTATGACCGATATAGCTTCATATGCCGAGGCTCTTCGCGAATTTAGCTCCTCAAAGGGCGAAATTCCCGGACGAAAGGGTTATCCCGGATATCTTTATTCCGACCTTGCCTCGCTGTATGAACGCGCGGGAGTTATCGAGGGCAGCAGCGGTTCGGTGACGCAGATACCTATACTCACAATGCCAAACGATGATATTACTCACCCCATACCCGACCTTACCGCTTATATCACGGAAGGGCAGATAGTATTTGACCGAAACCTTGATCAGACGGGCGTTTATCCCGGACTTTCCGTTTTGCTGTCGTTATCCAGACTTATGAAGGACGGCATAGGCGAAGGATACACAAGACCCGATCATCCCGATGTATCAAACCAGCTTTTCTCCGCATATGCAAAGGTACAGGATGCTCGTTCCTTGGCTTCGGTAATTGGCGAAGACGAGCTTTCGGATACCGATAAGGCTTACATGAGTTTCGGCGCGGCTTTTGAAAAGTATTTTTTAAATCAGGGTTTTGAGGAAAATCGCTCCATTAACGAAACCTTGGATCTTGCTTGGGATTTGCTTTGTATGCTGCCTATGGGTGAACTTGATCGAATGAACGAAAAACTTATTTCCGAAAATTATGATCCGAACCGCGCGGAAAGATTTTCAAAACAATAATCTTAAAGGAATGATCTGAACTATGGCTTCTCAGCAGATTTTCCCTACCAAGGGCAACCTTATGGCGTCAAAGCGCTCATTGGCTCAGGCTCGTCTGGGATATGAGCTTATGGACAGAAAGCACAATATTTTAATAAGGGAAATGGTAGCTCTGTCCGATAAGGCGAAGGAGATAAGGGGAAGTATTGACAAGGTTTTTGCCGACGCTTATAAGTCCCTTGAAATGGCAAATATAATGCTCGGTGTTGTTACTCCACTGACCAAGCAGATACCGGAGGAAACGGGAGTAAAGGTAAATTACCGCAGTGTTATGGGCGTGGAGCTTCCTACGGTTACCATAGACGTAACTCCTTCGGTTATGACTTACAGTCCTCTGCTTACCAACAGCCAGTTTGATCGCGCCTATATTTGTTTTAACAAGGCAAAGCAAATGGCGGCGACGCTTGCGGAGATAGAAAACAGCATTTATCGTTTGTCGGTGGCAATAAAAAAGACTCAGAAAAGAGCCAACGCGCTTAAAAATATACTTATACCAAGGTATACGGAGCAGGTTAAATTTATCACAAATGCACTTGAGGAGAAAGAGAGGGAAGAATTCTCTCGCCAGAAGATTATTAAGGCGAATAAGGAAAAGCAAGAAGATAATTAACCCTTGATCAATGTATAGGCAAATAATATGGATGACCAAAGATTAGGGCTTGTTTGAAAAATCGGAAACGCCGTCTTTTCGCCCCCAAACGGTCATCTTCTGCGTCAAAAAGCCTCGTCAAACGACAGTTTGACTGCGTTTTTTTCCTTGAAGCTAACCATTTTTGGGCAGAAATACATCATTCCCTCTATTTAATATTATTTTTAAATTAAAATCCCCTTTTAACAACATCCGGAATGTTGTTAAAAGGGGATTTTCGTTTGTACTAATAGTTTGCAGGAGTCTTTTATAATTCTGCCTTGAATCCGTCCTCAAAGCTTCCGCTTACCGATATCTCATATTTTTTCCCATACTCCGCCGAAATCTCAACAATATCCGTTGGATCCGATTCATTCAGATTACTGTCCAGTACGTAAATTTCAATCTGAAATACCGAAATATCGGATTCGTCCGGAAAATCATTTTCGTCAAATACTACCTTCATATTTTGTTTTTTGCTTAATTTGCTTTCATCGGCGTGGCTTACGCCTTGTCCTCCTATCGGCTTTCCGTCAAGATAATATTCGAGCCTGTAACCGTAAATATCGCTTTTGCAGTCGTTTGACAGTGTTATGATAAAGAATTTGGTATCCTTTACAACGAAATTATTGACGATTTTAAATGTGCATCCTGTGAAAGCGAGGGTATACAGAATCAATGTCAAAACTGTTATGATTTTAGCTGCTCTTTTCATTGTACGCGCTCCTTTTTGTTTTTATTACAGACATATTATATCAAAAACGAATTGACGTTTACATTGAAAGCAGTTACATTTCAGCTTTTTACAGTGACATTTTTGTAATACTAAAGGGGAAAAGCACAAGAAAAGGATATCGTAGAATTTATGCCGTGACTATTTTTTTGGCATTCTGTAGACCCAGCTTTTCAACGGCATTTTCACGCATTTTATATTTCAGTATTTTGCCCGCTGCGTTCATGGGAAATTCCTTTACGAAATCCACATAACGAGGAACCTTATGCTTAGCCATATGGTCGAGAACGAATTTTTTTATTTCATCCTCGGATGATTCCTCCCCGTCCTGAAGAATAATACACGCCATTATCTCTTCGCCATAGTCCTTATCGGGAACGCCGATTACCTGTACGTCCTTTACTTTTGGGTGAGTATAAAGAAAGTCCTCTATTTCCTTGGGATAAATATTTTCGCCGCCGCGGATTATCATATCCTTTATGCGTCCGGTTACCTTGAAGTTGCCGTCGGGGAGTCTCCTTAAAAGGTCGCCTGTATGGAGCCAGCCGTCTTCGTCTATCGCGGCGGCGGTGGCTTCGGGCATCTTGTAATAGCCCTTCATAATATTGTAGCCCCTTGCCACGAATTCTCCGTCCACATTGTCGGGTACATCCTCGTTGGTTTCGGGATCAACGATTCGGCACTCAACGCCGAATATCGGGCCGCCAACGGTGTTTACGCGGGTTTCTATACTGTCGGTGGTTTTGCTCATAGTTGTGGCAGGGGAAGCTTCGGTTTGACCATAGGTAATACAAATTTCGCTCATGTGCATTTTTTCTATTACTTCTTCCATGGTCTTTATAGGGCAGGGGGATCCCGCCATTATTCCTGTTCTCATATGGGAAAAATCGGTTTTGGGGAAATCTTCGTGGCCTAACATGGCGATAAACATAGTTGGCACGCCATGGAAGCAGGTTATCTTTTCCTTATTGATACAATTCAGGCTTTTACGGGGTGAAAAAGCGGGAATAGGGGACATTGTGACTCCATGAGTCATTGAGGCGGTCATTGCCAGAACCATTCCAAAGCAGTGAAACATAGGAACCTGTATCATCATGCGGTCGGCGGTGGATAAGTCCATGCAGTCACCGATAGCTTTGCCGTTGTTTACAACGTTGTAGTGAGTGAGCATTACGCCCTTGGGGAATCCGGTGGTTCCGGAAGTGTACTGCATATTGCATACATCGTGCTTGTCTATGGTACGCCGTATTTTTTCCACTTCGGTGTAGGGAACCTCCTCGGCTTTTTTCGCCGCTTCTTCCCAGGTGTAACAGCCCTTCATTTCAAAACCGACTGTGACAATGTTTTTGAGAATAGGGAGACGCGCCGAGTGAAGCTGTCCTTTTTCCGAATTTTCAAGCTCAGGACAGATTTCCCTGATTATTCCCGCATAGTCGCTGTCTTTGAATCCCTCTACCATAACGAGAGTGTGAGTATCAGATTGTTTCAACAGGTATTCTGCCTCGTGAATTTTATAGGCGGTGTTTACCGTTACCAACACCGCGCCTATTTTGGTTGTGGCCCAGAAGGTTACATACCAGGCGGGAACATTTGTGGCCCAGATTGCCACATGATCTCCTTTTTTAACGCCCATGGCCAGAAGCGCTCTGGCAAAATTGTCCACATCGTCACGGAATTCGGGATATGTTCTCGTGTATTCCAGCTCGGTATAGCGGAAAGCGTATTGATTTGGAAATTCCTCACAGATTCTGTCCAGAATATCGGGGAATGTATAATCTATCAATCGCTCTTTTGGCCATACATATTTGCCGGTTTTGGTATTGTTGTCCTGAAGAGGGTGTTTGTGGCGAACCTTGTAAGGAGCCATAAAGCTTGCGTAGTGGGGAACCACTACGCCCGCGTCGCAAAGGTTATTTGACCATTGCTTTACCCATTCCAGAGAAACATAGCCGTTATATCCCAAACTTTTTAAAGCTTCCAGCATTTCCTTTATCGGCAAATCACCTTCGCCCATAAGCTTGTATTCAATTTTTCCGTTCTTGCTTACGCTGTCCTTTGTATGAACGTATTTGATGTATTCCCCTAAATTAGCTGCCGTTTCTTCCGGAGATTCACCGTTGAAACGGTAAGGGTGGTGCATATCCCAGAGGGCGGCAACCTTCCTGCTCGCCACCTTGTCAAGTACGTTTTTAAGGCGTTTGGTGTCGCTGTACACGCCGTTTGTTTCCACGAGAAGGGTAACGTTGTATTCTTCGGCGACGGGAACCAGCTTTTTCAGTTCCTCTATGATAGCTTCGTCGTCCACCTCGCCCTCCGGCATAGGCTCAAGATCGGCAAGTATGCGGATATAGGAAGAGTCAAGACTGTGAGCCAACTTTGCGTAGGAGGTTATTTCTTTACGATTTTCCTCCGATTTGTCCGTAAATTTAAGACAGGCGCCGGAAGATATGCAGGGGATTTCAAGTCCTAATTTTTTGAGCTTTGCCGCAGTTTTGGGAAGCTGCGCTTCCGTAAATGGCTTGGCTTTAACGGAAAAGATATCCGAGCCGAGTCCGCGTATTTCGATACCGTCAAAGTTAAAGTCTTTGGCCATCGAATATATGTCTGTCCATTCAAAATCGGGGCATGCAAGAGTTGAAAAGCTGATTTTCATATTGATTGTCCTTTCGTTTTATTGTCTTTTTATATTTTAACATAAACGGAAAAATTTTGCAAGTCAACATTATTTTTAACAAGATTATCGGTGCTGATACAGTTAGCACAATAAAATTATGATTTAAAAATACCGCTTAAATTAAGAGCGCTTATAAGTCCTTTTACCGACGATGTGATAATATCGCTGTGGATTCCGGCTCCCCATGTGACGACTCCATTTTTATCGGCTATTTCAACATAGGATATCGCTTTTGATTTGGATCCGGTGTTAAGGGCATGTTCGCTGTAGGAGCATATGGTAAAAGCGATTCCCATACATCGTCTTAAAGCGTCACTTACCGCGTCAAGGCGGCCGTTTCCTTTTCCGGAAATTATTCTTTCCCTGTTGTTTTGTACAATGGTAAGCCGCGCTTCGTATTCGTCGCCGGGAACAAAATGAACCTCTTTAAACTTAACGTTTTTTTCCACATTGACAAAGTTTTCGGTAAAGGCACCGTATATTTCATCGGGAGTAAGCTCCTGATGATGCTTGTCTGAAATTCCTTTTATTGTGTAGCTTACCGTTTCGCGGAATTTCGGGGGCAGGTCTACGCCGAATTTTTTTTGAAGCAGAAATCCGATCCCTCCCTTTCCGCTTTGACTGTTTATACGTATAACGTCACTGTCGTACTGTCTGCCTACGTCTTTCGGATCAATGGGGAGATAAGGAACCGTCCAGTAAGGAGCGTTTTTTTCTTCGCGCCATTTCATGCCTTTTGCGATAGCATCCTGATGGGAGCCGGAGAAGGCTGCGTATACGAGCGCACCCCCGTAAGGTTGTCTTTCTCCGACTTTCATTCCCGTCATTTTTTCGTACATCGCCACAACCTCCGGCATATTTCCGAAATCCAGTTTCGGGTCAACACCGTGAGTGTACATATTCAGCGCCAAAGTAACTATATCCGCATTTCCCGTTCTTTCACCGTTTCCGAACAGCGTACCCTCAACCCTGTCCGCTCCGGCCAGCAGTCCAAGCTCGGTATCGGCTACGCCGCAGCCGCGGTCATTATGTGGATGCAGTGAAACGATTACGTGTTCTCTTTTGTAAAGATTTTTGCACATATATTCGATCTGACAGGCGTAAACGTGAGGAAGCGAGAGCTCAACCGTTACGGGAAGGTTTATTATAACCTTTTTTTCTTGAGACGGTTCCCATACCTTAAGCACCTCGTTGCATATTTCCAGAGCAAATTCAGGTTCGGTTCCCGTAAAGCTTTCAGGAGAGTATTCAAAAGTAAAATTCCCGTCAAATTCCTCCGCATATTTTAAAAAGAGCTTTGCGCCGTCCACGGCTATATCAATTATTTCTTCCTTGGATTTTTTGAAAACCTGTTCCCGCTGGGCTAAGGAAGTGGAGTTATAAAGGTGAAATACCGCGTTTTTTGCACCCTTTAAAGCTTCAAAAGTCTTTTTAATGATATGCTCGCGGGACTGTGTGAGCACTTGTATGGTTACGTCGTCGGGAATGAGTTTTTTTTCTATTAACTCGCGGCAGAATTCATATTCCGTTTCTGAGGCGGCAGGGAAGCCGATTTCGATTTCCTTAAAACCTATTTTAACAAGAAACTTGAAAAATTCCAGTTTTTCTTCCAAAGCCATAGGAACTACCAAGGCCTGATTTCCGTCTCTGAGGTCTACGCTGCACCAAATAGGAGATTTGTTTATATATTCTTTTTTTGCCCAGTCGAGGCAAGCGCATGGGGGCATAAAATAGTTTCTGGTGTATTTTTTCGTGTTTTTCATTTCTTCTCCTTTCTGCATATTGTGGAAACAACAAATAAATATCGGCAAAACATAAATCCCCGTCTCTTAAAATAAAGAGACGGGGATAAATCCTCGCGGTACCACTCTTTTTAGTACGATTTTTAACCGTACCCACCTTAACCACATCAAACAATGTGCAACTCTGTAACGGGAGTTCCCGTTCAAACCTACATAAGATAAATCTCACTTCAGCCGACTGCTCAAGGGTGAGTTATTACAATTTCGTTTTACCGCTTCACATCAGCCAACGGCTTTCTGAAAAAACAAAATTACTTTTTTCCCTGTCATAGCATTTATTTTTATTTATTATAAATGATTTTTTTTAGTTTGTCAAGTGGTTTTATAAATTTTTTCTTTTAACAAGTAGGTGCAAAAATTAAGCGGCAAAGAAAAAAGCAGTGGAAATTGTTTTTAAATATGTTAAAATAAAAATTTCTCAAAAAATGTAAAATATTTTTAAAAAAGTGTTGACAAATTAAAGAGCTTGTGATATAATAAATAAGTCCTTGAAACAATAATAGTTTTAAGTCATAAATGTGGCGGCATAGCTCAGCTGGCTAGAGCACTTGGTTCATACCCAGGGTGTCGTTGGTTCAAGTCCAATTGCCGCTACCACAATGGCCCGTTGGTCAAGCGGTTAAGACACCGCCCTTTCACGGCGGAAACATGGGTTCGATTCCCGTACGGGTCACCAATTTTTTATTTAAACAAGATTTTATGGGGTATTGGCGCAGTTGGGAGCGCGCCACACTGGCAGTGTGGAGGTCACGGGTTCGAATCCCGTATGCTCCACCATTAATTCCTTATACGAACACCACCTTATTTTTTATAGGCGGTGTTTTTGTTTTAGACATTCAAATTTAACAAAAGCCTGTGCTTTTTATTTAAGCACAGGCTTTTGTCATAATATCAAATAATGTTGATTTTCATCATTTAACAGACAAATTCTCCAATATATGGTAAAATTAAACAAAGGAGTGCTGAAAATGATAAGAATTACATTATCCCGTAAGCTGGGCGAGCTGCGGATTACCCAATCCGAATTGTCAGAGGTCACCGGTATCCGTCAAAACACTATAAATGACTTGTATCATAACGTAGCAGAACGGGTAAGCTTAGAGCATCTCGACAAAATTTGTGATGCTTTGGACTGTGATCTTTCGGAAATCATTGAGTTTTCAAAAAACAGCTCTCCAAAAGTAGAACGCTGCAAGACGCAAACCGTCTATAAACAACGAAAGACATAAGAATATCCCCCTATCGAAAATCGACAGGGGGAATTTTTTTGCTGATTCATAAATAGCTGAAAACAGTAAATCAACAATTTATCCATTGTTTATCGCACCAACAAATTTTACCGTTATACAAAACCTCCGCCCAGGTATACCCGCCATTCTTAACGGTTTTCCCCGTCAGTCGAACCGCCGTCCCTTTAGGCAGCTTACCGACAACAGCTCCGCGTATGCTTGCCGCCGCCCTCACATTAACGGGCGCATTGGTCTTTCCGGAGAAAAAATCCGCCTTATTTGCAGAAGCCGAGTCTTCCGTCCCTTCATATGTAACATAAGGCAGCTTCCCGTGCCTTGTCCATCTTCTGGAATTATACCCCGTCTTTGCCCCGATATTGGCAACCGCCGTAATCTGCACACAATTTTTCCAAGAAGGCGTACACTCCACCGCCAGTCCGTCCCCGATATAAACTCCTATATGCCCCTGCATACCTAATGCTTCGCCAACCTCAATTTTTGAGAAGTCTGTTGAAATATCCGAACACCTGTCCATCATGATGTTGCAATCAATATCGGGCACACCGCTGTTTTTCTCCTCGTATTTAGCGCCGCCGTAAACTGCGTTTTTGTCGCCGTTCCACCCCCAAAGCACGCCTTTGATAAGGCACACGCAGTCAAATCCGAAGGTATCGGCGGAAGCCGCCTTAATCATTGCGGTGCGAGCCGGCTGTTTATTGTAGGAGCAATTTTTGCAGTACCTTTCCTTATACTCTGCCTTAAGCGGAGCGCCGAAGCACCCCATTACATAAAGCGTTTTATAGCTTGTGGCAATTTTCTTTACCGCTGCGGCAAGCTCTTTTCCCGTTTTAATCATTTTCATCCTCCTTTCCGCTCACAGCACACAGAATTGCGCCATCTTGAATAACCTGAGACTCCAAAAGCGAACCATTAAAAGCCTGATTCATATTTTTAACCGCGCTCTCAATCATCAAATCAACGCTTTCTTCATCAATTTTCAAATTTTTTTCCGCAAGAAAATCAAGCACATACTTTTTCTTTTCCTTGCCCTTTCCCGCATCCGAATAAATCTGCTCGGCGGCAGTCACCGCAATCCTAACCCACGCCTCGATTTCTTCCCTCTGCGCCGTCGTAGTCTTAGACTTAATCCAAGGTATAACAAAAGCCGTAACCACCGCAGCAGCAAGCGCAATAACCGCATTAACAATCGGTGTAATATCCATTTTCAAATATCCTCGCTTTCCTTTAAATTTTCATTGTTTTTCTTATCCCCATGCTTAACCTTCCCGCCCTTAATAGCAGCCAACGCAACAATCTCCACCGTCCAGAACCCGAACCAACATGTGGTTAGCGTAGGCGAAACCTCCATCAGCCCGCAAAACTGCAAAGTAACCGCCGCCGCTGTATACAGTCCTATCGCCGAAATAGCCGCCGCAACTATGTAGTCGGAAAAATGCTTTTTACGTTTCCCCTTTTTCTTAATAAACGCCATAACCCCACCCCCCTACATTCCCAACCGTGTAAACGCAAACCCTATAACAATCCCCAGAATTGCCGTAACCGCGTACCCCACAACCTTCCGCCACATTTCCCCGTCCCTGCTTTCCAGAACCTCAAGCCTTTTCCCCTGTCGGCTCTGCTCCTTCGCCATATTCTCCATGCTTACCGCCAACCGCTCGATGGCGGTAGTGAGAGCGGTTATCTCCTTAACGCTGTCCTCCAGCTCCGAAATACGCTTGTCCTGTCTTTTGTTGGTCTCGTCTATCCGTTTGCGAAATTCCTCGTGTTCCTCTCTCGATATTCCGGAATCCATATGTTAACTCACCTCCTTTCCCTCGTCTAACTCCGCCATCTGCGCCCTTATCTCCTCCGCCTGCGCTTCCAGCTCCGCCAAAACGCTCCTGTCCTCATCTGTCGCCGTTCCCGCCGCAATCGCCCGAAGGGGGCGTATTGCCTGCCTGTCTATCTCGTCAAGCCTGTTCTTAAGCTCTTCGGTCTGTTCCTCCGCGCTGCGCGTAATTTCGGGCGGCTCAATCGGAACAATATCAATCAAATTCCCGTTTTCGTCCTCCACAGGCTCCCAATACCGATTTGACAAAATCTTTCCCGCCAATTCCGAACCGTCTTTCACCACCCACTTAGGCTGCTCACAGTCAAATCCCTCCAAAAAATTGGAATCGGGATTGCAGGAATTTGTCTGACATGAACCGTCTTCAAATACAATCATTTTTGTGATATCCTCCTTTTCCTTTAAGACATTCTGAACGCGGCGTAATACACGGTCGTGTCCAAATTGGTGCCGCCCGTAAACTTAAGCGTTGCAGAATCTGTTGATTGTGACAAATTAACGGTAAACGAACCCGCCAGCATTTCGGAGTTCGCGTAAGAATTTAAAACGATAACGGTTCTGTAAGTAGCATGATTGAGAACCCACAGAAAAACTATATCCGTTTTGTGTGAAATCGTAACCGTTTTTGAAATCGGTCCGCTTGTGGCTTTTGGTATCGTCTCTTTTCCGTAGGTTACGTTTATTCCCGAAAGCTTTATTCCGTCCACCTTATTTTTATCCGCCGCGCTCATAAGCCCCGCCGCCGAAGCGGAAGCGGCGTTATTCGGAATTTTTACCGTTCTCGAATTCATTCCCGTAATATGCCCTCTCCCGTCCGAAACAGGCTGAGAAATACTGAAAGTGCCACCAAATGACGGAGTCTGATTTGCTGTCGGCTCCCCCGTTCTCGCGGTATAGGTCGGGTGCGTGTACGCGTTCGCCCCTTCCGCTATCCCGTCAAGCTTCTTCTTATCCACCGTACTCATGAATCCGTTTGTCGACTGGGTTGCAGCGGAATGACCGTGCGAGGAACCCGCAAAATCCGAAGCGTGCTTGCCGTCTACCGTATCCGCGTTTCCCCCGTTTGCAGGCAGTGACGAGGGTAATCCTCCGATATCCGCGGCGACGTGAGTGTGCCCCTTATCGGATTTTCCGGAGAATTTCCCGTCAACCTCGTTTTTTGTGTAATACCGCCCGTCATGGTTATGATCCCCGCTTGCTTTTCCGTCCCAGCGGCTTTTTTCCTCGGGCGTAACGTGCTTTGAGTCGTCCCCGATATGTTCATTTAATGGCGTTAAAATCCGACCCAAAGAGGTTTTTTTCATTTTTCCGTGATCGGACATATCAATAACGGGAAAATAATCGTTTGTTTCGGGATTTTCCTTTATTTCCGCTCCGTCCTCGATATTGCCAAGGCGTGTTACCGGAAGGTCAAAGGTATCGTTTCCCTCTTCGGTTTTCCCTATCAAAACAACGTCTCTTTCAATAATATCCGTATCCATAATTTTACTCCTTACCGTTGATTTCCAGCAGTTTTTTCACCTGCTCCCGCCATCTTTGGGGAACGTCATGAATCGTTAGCTTCCCGCTTAAAATCTGCCTGTAATAAATCTTCGCCATTTTACACCTCCGCAATAATTCCCGCCAGCTCCACCAACGCCGACTGTATATCCTCATTATCCCGTTCAAGCCGCTCCATAAGAAGCTCCGAATCCGACCTCTGAGCAACGCTCAGGAAAAAGAATTTCGATCCGTCTTCGGGAGCGGTTTTCATGCCCATTCCCGTCACGATCGTAAAATTGTAATGCGAGAATTGAGCCGTAATTTCATCTGTTTCATCGTCCCTTTCCGTCAGAATCAGTTCCGACAAATTTTCGGGCTCGGCCAGCGACGATAAGCCCTCAAGGGTAACGTCCTCGGTTGAAAACCGAATTTCAAAACACTCCCGATACGCGTTCTGAATCAGCTCGTTTTTACCGTAAACGGCGATAACGGGAAGCGTTGTCCCATTTGAAAATTGTATACTCTGTGTTATCATTTATTGGTCTCCTTGCTATGAAAAAGTAATTGAATATTTTACGGACGGGGACGACCCCACTCCGGAAGAAGAAAAGTTGTAGGCTACTATTACAAATGAATATGTTCCGACCGGCAGAGTTGTTGAGCCGGTGAACACGGTACCGGTACTGTTTGATTGAGACTTGTTAAATATATATGTTGTTTTATTATTGCCGTCAACGGCGTACATGACGGCCGGTCCCATGCTGCCCTTCGGCGATAATGTCAGACTGCCGTTTACCGTGCAGGAAGAGGGAACAACTATATTTGAAGCAACCGTGACGCCAGTTGTGGAGCCGGAACACGACCCCGATATTTCCTCCGGCTTCGCGCTGAATATTTGTTTTAAAGCACCGCTTACGTTTGTGTGTACCGTACTTAAAGATTTTAATGCACCGCCTGAATTGACGGATATTTCCGTCAGTGCTTTTAACGTTCCGTTTACGTTTGCCGTAATGCCGATAATAACACCCCCTAATATTTTCCGTACCAATAACCGGAGGGACATGACGAAGTAGTGGGGGAGGACGTACCGACCTTGAGGACATTGGGGCCGGCGGCTCCCGTGGCGCCTTTGTCTCCTTTCGGTCCTTGCGGACCCGTTGCCCCTGTGTCGCCTTTTTGGCCTTGCGCTCCTGTAGCTCCTGTTGCTCCCCTCGCTCCCGTTGCGCCTTTTAGATTTTTAAACGCAAAATTAAACACCTTTGCCGTGTTGCTGCCTGTGGCGGTAACGGTAACCGAAGGCGTTCCAACATTCGCGTCTACGCTCGCCGTAGGCGTACCGAAGCCTGCCGCCGCGCCGGTTGCGCCTGTTGCGCCAGTTGCTCCCGTAGCACCTCTCGGTCCCTGCGAACCCGTTGCTCCGGTATCACCCTTGGGACCTTGCGCGCCCGTATCCCCTTTATCTCCCTTGGGGATGGTAAAATTCAATGTTGTGACAGTTCCAGAAGTGCTTGCCAAAGCCGCCGCTTGGCTTCCCGCCGCGCCCGTTGTCACGATGCCTATTTTTATATTGGTAATCGCCCCAATCTCGGCGGCGGTATGACTGTGATTTCCCGCTGCCTTCCCGTTCCATTGCTCTCTTTCTAAAGCCGTTACATGGCGAACATCGTCTCGCACATGCTCAGTGGGCAATTCTAACAGGCTTTTCAAGGGCGTTTTCTTCATCTGCCCGTCATCTTCCGTATCTATTATCGGAACATAGTCCCCTGTGATGGGGGTTTCCTTTATATCGGCAGTTTCTTCGATATTTCCGAGACGTGTCACGGGCATGTCTATCGTGCTGCTGCCGTCCGCCGTTTTTCCTCTTAAAACCACATCGCGCTTTTTAACTGACATAACTATCCTTTCCAAGCAGTATCAAAGCGGTACCGCTAAATTACGGCACCGCCTAATACCAAACACTAATCCAACTGTTAGTATAAAACTGCTTTTTTATAATTTTACTGCGCTTATGTCAACGAAAAATCAAGCGGTTTCCTCCACCACCTGAACGAACAACTCCCCATCCTTTAAATCGGCGGGAACGTCGGCACCGAAGCGAACGCCCCTAAGCCCGTCAAGCCTTGCCTTGTCCTCCTTTGACATAAGTCCGTCCGCTGTGGAAGAAGCAACGGTCTTGTCCGCTTTTCCGTTCCACGCCTCGACCTGAGCGGCGGTAATTGCGGGCATCGCTTCAAGCTTTGCCTTAAGCGCGGCGGTAAAATCCTCTGCGGAAAGCCCTTTTCCGTCAATTTTATTAACCTTATTTCCGATAGCCTCGTTAAGGGCGGTTACAACGTCCTTATGAGATTCGATATAGTCCGCAATCTCCTTAAGGGTATCGTAAGTTTCGGGCGCGCCGCCGATAAGCACATCGATTGCGGCGCTTATCTTAGCGTCCACCGCTTCGCCGCTTGCCTGCCCGGAAAGCTCGGCGATTATCGAAGCGAGAGCGGAATCCAGCGTTGTTTCCGTTTCTTTCCAGACAACCGTGGTATGTTTGCCGGTGGTTTTTGCGATAATGTCCCTAATTTCACCGCCTACCATAATTTTGCTTAAAACGAAGTTTGTGTTTGCCATAATATTTTTTCCTTTCTTTTTGCGAGGTTTATTCCTCGGTTATTATAAACGTCCCTTCCGGGGCGTTTATTGTGTTTCTTGTGATGTTTTTGGCGTCAAGGAGTGTGTTGTCTTCACGTATGATTGCCACCTCCGCCATTCCCGTGTATTCGCCTGTTTCTATTGTCAGACCGTATTCGCCGCTGCCGACAAAACCGTAGTCGGGCTTGCTTTTGTCACGCAGCCTTTGCGCGAATACATGACAGTCGGGCTTCTTGTTCAGATATACATTGATCTCTTCTTTAAGCTCATATATCCGCTCGGTTATATTTATCTCGATCTCATTCCTGACCGTTTCCACATACCCGACCGTTGCGGTAGTAGTGGGATCGACAACGATGCTTATATCCGCGCCCGAATCCGCCGCCGCTGCTATGGTAAATTCAAGGTTAAAATTCGGCATATCCTCGGGCGTCGGAACCCTGTCGCCAATCTCGTCCTGGGCTACCGCGAAAAGAATACCTTCCTCTTCGCCGCCCTTTATCCGCGCGAAGAACCCTACCTGCTTCACCGTTATTTCCTCATCGAGCCTGCTGTTGTCCATACGGATAACAATTTCAAAGCCCCAGTCATAGCGCTTTATATCCGCTATTGACATTACCCCGCCCGGCTCGGATACGTCGGTCTGAAATTTTAATTCTTCACTGTCTGCCGTTTCCGTACCGTACCTTGCCGCGTAAATCTCTACCTCCTGCATTTTCATTAAAAGCTGTGCTCCCGCCCTTGTGACGGTGCACGTGCTCCACATTGCCATAAAATCAAACCTCCCGCGCCGTTATCATATGTCTTTCCGTTTTTCTGCCGGTCATTTTTGCGCCGCAGCGCACCTTGACCGAAGTTCCCTCCCGCTGCCATACCTCGAATTTTTTTGCCGTGCAGTATATGCTTTTCTTTTTTCCCGTTGTTACCGCGCCGCAGTATACACGCGCTTTGCTCTGCACCGTAACTATGTACGCGGCTTCCTCTAAAATCGACCTTACGTTTTTGTAGTAGTTGATTTTTTGGATCACCGACTTGCATTTTTCCTTGTCGTTGGCGTTGTCCCAGATCATTACCTTGAAGTGGTAGGGCTTCCCGCCGTATTCAAACCATTCGCTTACTTTCGACACGGGATAAATACTTCTCAGCGCTGTTTCCGTAGCGTATCGGGTACCCTTGTACTTGTGTATTAAAATACACTCCTTGACGGTCTGCCTTTTATTTTCAAGCGGAGCGTTATACTCATACCATTCCACTTTAAAATCATAAGCCAGAATGTCTAAAACTTCCTCCGGCAGGTCATCTATAACGGGATATATTTTTGCCATATCGGTTTCGGCCGCCGCTGCCGCAAGCTTATCCGAAACAATCTCGGCTATGCCGTATTTTTCCTGGTCGCGGGAAAGGGAATAGGGAAAGGAGCGAAGTAGGCTTTTTCCTTCGGTGATATTATCACTCATCTTCAAAGCCTCCGTTCTTTATGTTTACGCTGCCCGGCCTTGCGTACTGCGGCGTCAGTCTGTCAATGCCGTCCCTTAAGGACGCAAATACCGGCGACTTGACGTCCACCCTCTTTATTCCCGTATCATTCAGAAACCAGATAAGCTTTGAGGGATTGATATCCCTCCCGATTTTTTCTCCCTGCCACGCTATATACCGTTCCACGGCGCCTTCCACAGCTAAGGCGATATCCTTTATCGGCCTGCTGCCGTTTTTGTCAATATAATAGATAAAATCTATATTGTAATCAACAACCTCCGGGTCGCATACCTCCACAATATCGGTCAGCGGGCGCACCTTTTCATCGCCGCATGCCTCTAAAATACGGTTTTTCGTCCCGTCGTCCGCTATCGAACCGTCCGTCATGACCGCGTATATCTCCACATGCCCGTCCTTACCCAAAGGGGCGATCGCGCACACATCGGCAATATCCGAGGACACCGATTTCGCATGATATTCATACGCTCCTTTGGGTCCCGCGGTGCTGTAAGCCTCTAAGCTCTGCCGCATAAGCCGGTAATACGAGTCGTCGTCCGCCGCCTCCGAGCCTCCGCTGGTGGTTTCTATGTTGGAGCAGTTTCCAAAAAACAGTATCTTATCCACGTCCATCAGCGTGTTTATCTGCCCCGCGGCATAGCCGTTCCCTACGGAACCGACCGTTTGGCATACCGCCCTGACATATGTATCCGTTTCTCCGGCGGGAACCGCCGCGTCCTCGGAGGTCTCCCAGACAAAAGACTTGCCGCCGTCCGTAACGCGCGTTCCTTTGGGTATGTCGATAGCCGTTTCCCGCGCCTCCGAAAGAGTAAAACGCATGATACATTCCGCCGGCTCCGCTTCGGGTCTTTTCATGTTGAATACAAATTCCCCCAGAGCGTCAAGGTTTTCCGCCTCCGCTCTTGAGGGAATGTTCTGATTCGCCGAATAATTTATCAAAGCCCGCGTCTGTACGATAACGTCCGCGACCCAGCATATAAACAGCTTGTCGGGGTCGGAAGGCTGTAATGTGCGTTCGGTCATTTCCTCGTATTTCGCGGTAAGCTCGGCGATAAGTCCCTCGGTGTCCGTCTGCACGAATTTATAATTTGCTCCCTCTCTCATACGGTAACCTCCAGTATTATCTCTAATTTTCCGGCTTTGCTCCCGTAAAATTCCATATTTTTCAGCTTTGCTCTCGGTTCAAATTTCTCCAGAGCTTCCGTAATTTCGGCAAAAGCCATTGTTTCCGCCGCGTCTATGGGCTTGTCTATAAATTCCATTGGCAGTCCGTATTCCCGGTACATGGGCACAGTGCCTTTCTTGGTATTTAAAAGCAGCGCGATATTCTGTACCACCGACTTCGCGGTATCGTTCTCCAAAAGCTCCTGAGAATAATTTTTTCCGGTATCTATTGTCAGATTCATATATGATCATTCCTTCTATAGGTATTCGGTAAGAGAAGCCGACACCTCCGCAACCGTGGGATTCTGCTCCCGGTCAAAATATTTGTAGTTTACGCTGTGCTTGACGATTACCCATTTCCCGTAAATACTTTTGCCGAGGATCAGGCGCATGACCTTTCCCGACCTCTCCGCCCCTTCGATTTTTTCAAGCTCCTTTGTCACGTTAACCCCCAGCGAGGAACAGAGAGTAATATCAAATGAAATGCTCCCCGCGTCTCTTCCGGTAAATTCCAGGAGCGTATCGCCGCAGTGGAGGTTATGCTTGCCGTAAGAAGCGCCGCCGCTTTTTTTGAGATTTTTCAGCGTCTCCACCTCGGAGGAAGAGACCTTGAAGATTATATCTCCGAGACTGCCTACCGTCACTTATATCCCTCCTATAACAAATCCGTCCTCGTTAAAGCCCGGATTGTAAATACAAAGTACCTTTTCACCGATCTTCGGGAACCAGGGCACTATCCTTAAATCGTGCCTGTGGGGGCATTCGGCGCCGCACGAACCGGAGCACGAGGGAACGCCCGTGTTTGTTTCGTCCTTGTACGCGCCTGTGATAACCTCCTCTTTAGGAGGGTCGGGTACGATAAACGGCGGGGATTTTATCACCTTAAGCCAGCCCGACATCATTCCGAGCTCGGTAAAGTACACCCTTACAAGCCTTTTTTTATAGTCGGCGGAATTTACGGTGCCCATTCTTACCATTTATTATTTCCTCCTTTTTGAAAGCGCCTGCAAAAGGTTATTTTTTACCGTACAGTATCTCGTTTACCCGATTCTGCACCGTATTGTAATCATGCCCGGCGGCGGTCAGACGGTCAATGCGCTCCTGTCCGTTTCCCCAGTCGCCTATTATGCACTGTCTGGCAAGCTCGTCAATATCTCCGCCGCCTTCGCCTCCGTCAGTACCGCCGTTTATAATTCCCGTATTCCCTTCAAGGCATTTCCTGAGAGAAATGTCGGTGGTAAAGCCGCTTTGGGAAAGACTGTGCTTTGCCTGCTTTATCATAAACCTGCCGTCCCACGCTCCGAAGCCGCTTAATTCCACCGTGTTTCCCGCCGCTAATTTCGGGTCTCCCGGAAAGGTAAAGGACGCCTCAAACTCATACTTGTTATGCAGACTCAGCATTTTATGCGCCAAGGCCTGCGCCTCGGCGGCGTTTTCCACCTTCTGCCGCACCTCTAAGCACTGATTTTTATCGCTGCCTTCGCTGTATCCCTCCGCGTATTCCGTCGCTGATATCACAGCGCCGCTTGTGTCTGTATAGCTCACTCTGCAGCTCGCGTAGCTCCCGCCCGTGACTGTGTTCAGCCTGTATTTGATATACCCGCCTTTTTCTCCGTAAACGATCCGTTTGACAGCCTTCTTAGCTTCATACGAAGCCTGGTCGAAAATAACGAGAATGTTGTTGGTGGCTTTAAGCGAAGCCCCCGCGTCATGACACAGCTTCTGCAAAAAAGCTATATCCGACATTCGGTATTGTTCCACTCTTACATAGGACGGGTCGTTTTTCGATTCAAACATGATTCCCAGACCGTTATCGGAGGCAATCGCCCCCGCTATTCCCGAAAGGGAAGTGTTTTCCCAGGATTTGTTTTTCATTGTTTGCCTTATGCCGCAGTTATAGGGCAGGGAAGTCGCTTTTATTGTTACCTCCAAGGGCGGACCGTCTGCTTTGACCGAATCAAGCTCAAACTGTCCGCAGTCCATGACCTCGTCCTTCCCGTCGCCGTTCCGGTTTTCCCAGATAATGGATGCAAAGATACTAAGCCCTTTGCGGGCGGCTCCTTCAGCCTGCTTCGGCTCTTCCGTTCCCGTTTTTTCCACCTGATTTTCCGCGAACCAGCCCAAATAATCCACATGTATCGGGTAAGGAATACCGCTTTTAAGGTTAAGATGCGTAATTTTTCCCCTGTGGTCGGTTACGGGAAAGCCGGGATTTCCGAGCCCGTATGAGGAATACTGCGGTCTGCCGTTTGCGATGACCTCGTCGCCTATCGCCCAATTGCCGTTTCCCGAAGCGGTTGAACCGCCTTCCGCCGCGTAAGCCGTTCTTGTGTTATAAGAATATTTTACCGCCGCCGCGCCGCTGCCGCCCGAACCGCTTCCTAAAGCTTTCAGATTGTTTCCCTTGATATAGGCCGACTTTCCCGAATATGTAATGTTCGCCCATTTTCCCGAAAATTTATTTACCGTCACCACGGTGCCGTAAGGCAGCTTTCCGAGAACGGCGGCTTTTTCGTTGGCCGACGTTCTGACGTTGACGCCGCCTCCCGCCGTAACCTTGTAAGAGCTGCCCTTTGAGCTTCCCGAACCTCCGGCGCCGCTTTTCCCCGCGGCGTCCTTTGCCGCTTCGGGGGAGCTCAGCACCTTTCCGCCCTCCGCCGCTTCTGACACCATGGTATTCAGCCATTTTCCGAGCCACTTTCCTTCGCGGTCAGATACCTTTATCTGCAAATCGTCCGTTTCGTCCTCTTCATTGTCCGTAAAGGTAAGAGATAACAGATCCTTGTTTACCGTCTCGGAAATATCAACTCCCGCAAAAAACACCTGCGCTTTCGTGCGGCGCGCCAAGCTTTCGTCGCTCATCCGCTCACCCTCTTCCACGGCGGGAGGCTCTCTGCCGATACCCGTTCCTCAACATCGGGAATTTCAAGAACCGTCCCCGCCGAAAAAATATATATCATTCGGTACTGAAAATTTGCGGAGATAAGCGCGTCGGTAAATTTGGTATCGCCGTACAGCTTATACGCTATACCGTCCCACTTGTCTCCCTGTACGGTAGTGTATGTTCTCATGCGTAAGCGCCCCTCCGAGCGTCTATCCCTTCGTCTCTGAGTGTGTCTTTTATAAGCTCCACAATTTTTTCCTTCGCTTCCCGCCAGTCGGTTTCGCTTCCTCCGCCGTTTATTATAAAGCTTGGGGCAATGGTGACGGCAGTGCCGCCGCCCCTGCCGTTTCCTAAAATCGCTTTTGTCTCCTTGGCATTGTAAACCGCTTCGCCGCCCCTGAACACAACTATTTCGGGGCCGTTTTCGCCTACGACCGCCGCGCCTCTTTCCGCGCTGTCGGTACCCGAAGCATAAGCGTTGATATAACTGTCCGCCGTGGCAAATACGGCTCTGTGACTTGAAGGAGCAATGACAATATTTTCATTTGTCGCCATACCGAGCGCCCTTGCCGTGGCAATCGCAACCTGATCCGCGGCATCAACCGCCTGTCCCTTGCCCGCCGCGATAGATTCGGCATATGCCCGTATGGTTTCCTTTGCCGCCTTAGCCGCATTGTCCTCCATATTCATATTATTGACGGCGGCTTCCATATCGGATACAAGCTTTTCCATTTCTCCGTCAAAATCCACCCGCGTATCGGCTAACGCCTTTGAAACTTCCTCCTGCTCCCGCTGCACCTTCCGCCAGTTATCCGCCATTTTTTGCAGGTCTTCATCGGTAGCCCCCGCCATTCCGGCAATCGCGTTGACGGAATCCTTGCTTCCGTCCGCAAAGGACGCTATAATATCGCTCAGACCCTCGATATCTCCCGTTCTTTCCGATAACGTCCGAAGGTTGTCGTTGTAATTCTTCCAATATTCAGCCTGTGATTCCAGCGAGGAATTTATAGTATCGGCGCTCACCGCCGATATCTCCGCCGCCTGATCCCAAAGGGCATACTGTCCGTTTACGCTGTCATAAGCGGCTTGATAAGCGTCATTGTAAGCTTGGAGCAGATTTTGCGTTTCCTCTTCGACGCCGCTTACCGCAATCGACACCGCGTCAAAAGCCGATACCGCTTCCTCCGACATGCCGTTTACCACGGCTCCGTATTCTTCAAGTATGGCTTCGCTTTCGGCAATTTGAGCCTGAACGGCCCACAATTTAGACAAAGCGCTGTCTGCTTTTTCCGATGCTGTATCAAGTTCTTTTTCGGCTTGTTCTCCGGTTCCCAATATTATGGCGCCTATCTTCTGAAAGAATCCTGCAAAATCATTGTTGCCGACAGTATTTAAAAAATTCTTTCTTGCTTTGCTGAGGACAACCTCCGCTTCATCGCTTGCTTCTTTCAGCTGCGCTTGCTGTGTGTATAGCTGTGTAAGATTTTCCTTGGCGGCTTTGTACTTTGCGTCCATGCTCTCCGCGTTTGTTGCTCGGTCGATCTGGTCATTGAGAGTACCGATTTTACCCGTGACATTTTCAATCGTAAGCCCCAAGCTTGGGTACATTTCGTTAAGCCGTTCAATAATCGGCTCTATTTTCGCCTGAGCCGCTGCGGATTTATCGGATGAAGAAGTCAGCTCTTTAAGCTTCGCCGTAAGAATACGCGCGCTTTCATGCTCCTCGTCGATACTCGCCGTGCTTTCTCTGAATCTGCCAAGCAGCTCGTCGGTGGAGCTGCCGAGGGTATCTATTTCCGCATACAATTCCTTAACGGAAAACGACTGGGAATTTATTACGCCGTTTGCCTCGTCAAGGTCGTATTTTAACGCTCTTGCCCGGTCGCTTGTCTCCCCATATATGCCGCAGGCTTCCTCATACTCGGCGTTAAGCCGCTCCGCTTCATCGCACTGTTCTTTGGTAGCCATTGTAAGTGTCTGTGTTTCAAGACTTTCCTGCTTGCATACCTCGCGCAGTACGGTAATGGCCGCCGTAGCCGCGGTTATTACCCCTAAAGCTATCCCCATGGGGCTTGCCAATACGGCAAGGTTAAATCCCTTTTGCGCCGCAGTCGAAGCCGCTATCGCCGCCGCCCTTGTTCCTTCGGCCGCTGCCGCCGCGGTGGCCGAAGCCGCGTTTTTAATATTTAATGCAATGCCAAGCGTATCTAAAGTATTCTTTACTTGCTTAACGGCGTTAAACGCGGTATATCCCGCCACCAGAAGCCCCACCTCGGCCGTAACCGCCATAAGCGTCTTTACAACAGCAGGATTCTTTTCGCAGAATTCGTTAATGCCGGTAAGAATTTCGGTGCCTATCTGCGCCAGTCCCCTGAGCTCGTCGTTCCAAAGCTCTCCCACCGTCATTTTAAGACCGTCGGCGGCGGAATCCAGCAGAGTCACGTCCCCCTTAAGGTTGTCGAGCTTTATATCCGCCATTCTCTTTGCCGCGCCGGTGCAGTTGTTTATGGTATCGGTCAGCTTCGCGTAGTCCTCGTCGGTTGAGTTTATAACGGCCAGCAAGCCGTTATATCCTTCCTTACCCGCGATAGCCTGGGCATTGTTAACTCTTTCCGCTTCGGTCATTTGGTCAAAATATATGCGCAGCTCGTCTATGGTGCTCTTGAGATCCTTCATTGTACCGTCGGCGTTAACGGCGGTATATTCCGCCTCGCCGAAGGCGGCCGATGTTAGCGTAACTCCTTCCAAAAGCCCGTTGAAGGTGTTTTTCAAAGCGGTGTTGGCAATTGAACCCTTTACGCCCGAATTGGCCATTAAGCCCACCGCTACGGCCACATCCTCGATACTGTATCCGAGGGCTCCCGCAACCGAGGCGGAGCCCTTGAAGGTTTCTCCCATAATGGAAACCGATGTGTTGGAATTGGCCGCCGCGGCCGCGAGAACGTCGGAGAAATGCGCCGTATCCGAGGCTTTAAGCCCGAAGGCGGTAAGGTTGTCCGTTACGATATCCGACACCAGACCCAAATCCTCCCCGCTGGCGGCGGCAAGATTCATAACGCCGTTCATGCCGGAGATCATCTGCTGTGCCTTCCAGCCCGCCATGCCCATATACGTCATGGCCTCGGCGGATTGGTTGGCGGTAAAAGCGGTATTGGCTCCCAGTTCCTTCGCGGTGGAGGAAAGCTCTTTCATTTCGGAAACGTTCGCCCCCGTAAGCGCTTCCACGGTTGACATGGTGGAGCCGAATTCCATTGATATGCTTACGCATTCGGCGAATTCTTCCTTTAACCTGCTTAAGACCGAAGATATTCCCGCCGCCGCCAAAGCCGAGCCCACCGCTTCAAAGGCGTTTGTCCCTTTTCTGCCGAATTTCTCTGCTTCCTCCGCCGCCTTTTCCTCTTTTTCCTTAAGGGTGGTCATTTCCTCCGCTAAACGCTTGCTTTCATCGGATAGCTTTGTTACGTCCACTCCCGCCTCCAAAAGGCGGTCGCTCATTTGATTTAGCTTTTGGTTTTTGGCTGCGATGGAAACTTCCGTCATTCCGATTTTTTCTTTGAGATCCTCCTCTTTGTTGGCAAGCTCGGAATTACACGTACCGTTTTCCGCCAATTCTCTGCGGACATTCTCTAACTGCCGCTTATATTTTTCAAGCTTTTTTTCGGTGTTTTCAAGGCTTTCCTGCTGCTTCTGATACGCGTTTACCTCGCCTTGTACCTTGTTCAGCGCCGATATCTCGTTTTTTGTGTCTCTGAGCGCTTTTTGAGCCGAATTGAAGGTGCCGTTAAAGTTCTGATTAAGTCTGGCGCCCAGCTTAAATAACATTTCATGTTCTTTCTTCGCCATTTTTCCTCCTACTTTCCCGATTCCTTCATCAGCCTGTTATGCTCTTCGATCCATTTCTCAAGCCGTATCAAAGGCATTTTCAGCCAAAAATCAAGCGGAGCGTATCCTTGCCCCGCCATTATCAGACAATTCCGCCTTAGCCTTTTCAGACTAAGCGGATTAAAAAATTTCTTGCTCTGTTTTTTATCCTGTAATAATCCGCAAGATACATTTTTTTGAAAGCGATTTCCGACAAAGGCTCTTTGCAGGCTCTTATCGCCATATGCATTAAAAAGCGGGGATTAAAAGCATCCGCCATATATGTTATGCCGCCTTTTACCGCCAACTCATCGTCAATGTTCAGCGCGTCTTCGGCGGTCAGGTTTTCAAAATCAAAGTGCAGGGTATCATACTGCTTTCCTTCAAAGAAGATAGGCTTTATCAGCTTATACTCCCACTGCCCCTCCGCCGCTTCCATCTCATTGGCGATCTCGTCTATTTTCTTTTCATCCTCTTCCGTAAGACCGGTGTCCTTTATTTCTTCCTTTGCCATTGTTTTTTTACTCCTTTTCAGTTTAATATAAAACACTATGCGCCCCCGAAAAAGAGAGCGCATAAGCGTTTTAGAACATGTTCTTACTTTGTTCGATTTCCGTTAGGCCATTCCGAGCGCCTTGCGTATTGGCGCCGCAATGTCGACCCCGTTGTATCCGATATTTATGTAGTTAATTACGTCAATGTGGCGCACCACCTTTTCGTCAATGAATTCCTTAAGCATAAATACGGAAAATTCCGTTGACACGTTCTGCTGCTTCGCGGGCGCTATTGTACCGCCGGCGGATTTGATGGGCTGCACCTGCATTACATATTTCATACCGGCGGTGTGAAGCTGTCTTTCGCTGTAATCATGCGTCTGCTTGCAGACGTTAAGGGTCAGCATATGCATTCTTTGTTCGGACAGGATATAATGAGCTTCCGAGGTTTCGCTGAAGTTCAGGGTCATTTTCATGGGCTTAAACTGGCATAAGGCTCCGTATTCGGCTTCGCCGCAAAGTCCCAGACCGCTTAGCTGAAAAGTGGCGTATTCGATATCGGGCATACTCACGTCCGCCACCCCAAGATACTGTTTGCCGTCCTCGTATATATAAGCCGCAATCGTTCCTTCAATCTGATTCATTTAATCGCTCCTTTATTTTTACGTCGTTGCATTATCGCGTTGTCGCGTTGTTGCGTCAGCTGTTCATTGCCGCTTCAAGCATATCCACGCTGTATTCGATATGCATATCAATACGCTGCGCGGGAACGGGTGAAGCCGCCTTGGTGTCAAGTCTGAATTTGCCCTCCATAAGCGAGGTGACGGGGTTAAGCTCCGATCTGTACTCGATCTCGCCGCCGTACAGCTTGCCCTCCGCGGTAAGCCCGCTGAGCCATATGTTGAAGCTGTTTATTATCGCGTCTCTGAGCGGGGGATTCAAAGGCTTGTCTATGTACTGACGGTAGGTGTTGACAAAGGTGTTGCACAGCCAGTCCTGCGTTCTGCTGGTGCAGATAAACATCTTCGCCACGTCGGAAATCTTGGGGAAGCACGCTAAATAGTTTCCCCAAAGCACCCAGCCGTTATTGTTGAGAACGGTCACCACGCCGTCGGTAATGCTCAGCATATCCGCCTGGGGAAGAGTGATATTGATTTCCTCTCCCTCGGCGTTTACCGTGCCGGTGATGGCCAGATCCTTATTCGAGGGTGATTCATAAGGACAATCGGCGTTGCCGGAATCCACCTTTGCTATCATGCCGCATACGATGACCGACAGGTCGAAGAGATAGTCTCCGCTTTTTACCATAGGCCAGCACACTATCATGTCCTCGCTTGTAAAGCCTCCGCCGTTTTTGACCGCGAGAACCCGCGAATAATCCGATGCGCCGTTCTTTGAGGAATCAATATCGACAACCGCCTTGCCCCTGAAAATACCGTTTATCGAGGGCGCCTTTGCCGCCATGACCGCCGCCACCGTTGGGTCGGAGGACCAACCGGGAGCGCATATCAGGTCGGGAACGACCCCCGCGACGCTTCCGCACATTTCCACGGCTTCAACCGCCAATTCCACGTCCTCGGCGGTAATTGAGGAAAGGTCGGCGGTCTCATACGCCACGGAAAGAGTTTCCGCGCCGTAGCTCCCTCCGTCCTCCAGAAGCTCAATGCAAAAGCCTTTCCCGTTATAAAACGCCTCGAAATCCACATCGCGGACAAGCGTATTTTCTCCGGCCTTTACCATAAGCTTTTCGCTGTCAATGGTATCGGAGTCAAGAAGTACCGCGTGGTCGGTTACGGCATACTCCGTTTCCGGAACCGTTTTTTTGTGTTTCGCGGGGTCAAAGATATTATAGAATACGGCGGGAGACATCGCCATAAGCACAAAATGCGCGTACAGCGCCTGGCATAAGCTCCATTTCGGCTTACCCTCCGCCGTTCTCCACTCGGCGCTGTAGCCTCCCAGCTCTCTGCCTTCGGAAAAAGAGGTCACATACTGGGGCTTTCCCGTATATCCTTTTCCGGTATGACAAGGCCAAGCGCCGATAAAAAAGGGAATACCCACCGCCGCCGTTTTGACGGAAACGATGGACGTATCCTCCTTGTAGGTATTTATACCGTGTTCAAGCATTATTTCTCACCTCCGTTTTCCGCGGAAAGCACCGCTTCATAGGCTCTCGAAAGACCGTTTCCGCCCGTTCTTATCTGTTCCCTCGCGGCCGAAACTTCCCTGTCCTTTATTATCAGCCTGCCTATTTTCGCCGCCTTTTCCTTAAGCCCCGCGGCCTCGGCGCGCTGAGCGATATATTCCATTACCGAGTTTTTCGTGCCGCGCATAATGCTTCCGTTGGTTACTATTCCCTTTACCGTGGGACCGAGATATACGTATACGCCGCTTACTTCGTTATCCGCTTTTTCGGCGCTGCCTGCGGTTTCGTTTGTTTCCAATACCGCCTTGGCCTCGGCCACGGTAATTTCAGAATCTTTCTTTTTCAAAATTAACCTCTCTTTCTACGGGCGGTAGATAGAATGTCCCCACCATTTCCCCCGCGTAAAATTCTCCCATATAATCGGGATATATAATCGTTTCGAGGGGGCTGTGAACGTCCAGCAGAAATTCGTCCCCCACCTGAACCTGTTTCAGAAGCTTGTACCTTACCCTGTCCATAAGGTTCATCAGCATAATAGAGCCTTCCTGCTCGTCCTCGCCGTATACGGCGAAAACAAATCTTACGGTGGCCGTATACACGGGGCGCTGTCCTTCAGGCTGTATATGCTTTGAGTCGATAATCTGTATAATGATATACGGCGCGTATTTTTTTGCGTCACTGGTATGCGGCAGTCTCATCTTATATACCTCTGGCGCTCTTTCCTTGGTTTTGGCGTCGCCCTTCTGAAGCTGTACGGGCATAATCATTTTTTTGACGGCTTCTTCACATAACCGCTTTAAATCCTCAAGCAATTGAACCTGCGTCACTTAAATCACCTCATTCCGTTTAATTGATAATTTATCGGTTCATTTCACCCCATTGTTCATCACTTAAAAAGTTTTGCGCCCAAAGTCTATCAATTTCGTGCTCAATTCTTGCTACAAAGTACGCTTCGGCCTTTTGGGTAATTTTGTCCTGCACTTCTCTATTGCCGAGCATTTGAACTATGTTGGGACCATAAAGCTCTTGGATTTCGTCATTACCGCCATATAATCCGGAAGTCGCCGCTCCGGTTCGCTTAAAAATACCTGTATGTCCGGATTTCATAGTTGCTACAAATGTATTTTCAAGCTTTTTGTTAGAGTTACCTTTTAGTACGTGAGCCGAAGCCTCCACGCCCGGATAAACCATTTGCCAATGCGCTCTACGCTCATTTGCTGATTTAACTATAGGAGCTCTAAGTCCCGCCATAATTACAGGAACTAATTTGCTTGTATCAACCTTGGGATATTTTGGAGTGACCCCGTTGAAACGAAATAAAGGAATGCCTTTATATGCTCTGTAATGGATATAAGTGTAAAACTTATCTTCCCCAATTTTACTGTACATTTGGACATTTTCTTCGGCGCGAAGGTTTGCAACCGAAATATCGTATTTTTCCCTAATAGCTTTGGTTGTTTCACGCCTTACCAAGTTTGCCGTTCTTTTTATTGCGGGAAATACGACAGTATGAACATTTGCGGGTTGAATGCTAAAGAATAGCCTTGCTCTGTCAACCACATCACCGCCAAAGTCTATTAAGACCAACCCATTTTTAGCTTCGTCACTCATCATACGCCTCCAGTTCCAAACAAGCCATACCCATAACGTTTTCCGAGGTCACGATCCGATACCTTACGAAGAACGGCTTTCCGTTAGCCTCGCCGTCGTCCACAGCAAATATCATACCCTGTTCGGGCAGTTTGCCGTCCGTGTCGTTTATATCGAAGTACGCTTTGGCGCTGACTAAATATATCCCCTCGCTGTGATTATTTGAACCGGCTTTTTTGTCCGACTGCCTGATTTTTTGCAGCGAAACAGGAATATCTCTGTATTCTTCTCCGTCGTACCTCACCGTATGCAGCTGCGCAAACTCGTCGGTATTGAGAAAAACGCCCTTGATGTCCCGCTTCACCATATCCTTAAAGCTCATTCCTCCGGCTCCTTAGCGGTAAGTACGGGCATGTCCCCGAAATAACTGTCGAGAGCTTCTATGATCTGCGCCTTGGTAGCCTTTGCGGGAATGTCAATACCGTATTCCTCCGCGATAGCCAGCAATTCCGCGTTTGTGTTTCCCGCACCGTATTTCGGAATGCCGCTTTCGTCTTCCTCGCTTCCGAAATCGCCGTTTTCCGAATTATTTTCGTTTTCCGACGCGCTGTCGGTATTGTCCGCAGCCTTCGGAACGCTGTTTTCGTAATCAACGTCCGCTTCCTTCGCCTTTTTCGCCGAAGGAGATTCAACGATCTCGGCGACCTTAAGCCCGGCAAGCCTCAAAGCCTCACTGTCGCTCACCTCGAAAGGCTTGTCCTTTGGTGTTTTGACCGTTACGGACAGTCCGTTCGCGTGGCCGTAGTTTCCCTTAATTATCCTGATATACATTTTTTGCTCCTTTCCGAAATCTCTCAGCCTATTACCTTATCCGCGAAAATATAAGGACAGTACACCTTAGGCGCCGCCAAAGGACGAGCCGCCAATACAAGCGATCTTGTGCTGTGTTTTCTGTCGATGAACAGATTGGGCACGCGCTTTGCCGCAAAGGTCTGAAAATCTATGCTGTCGTAGGGAATCTGGGAAATCTGACCGTACATAAGGTGACCGCACCCCGGAAATGTTACCATTGCGCCGTCGGCAGGGAAGTAGGGCACGTCGTTTCCGTCTTCGTCCTCATATGTATTGTCAGCTACCCACACCTTAAGCCGGTGTCCGCCGAAATTCAGCACGCCCAAGGTGGAAATGCCGGGATATTCTATTTTTTCGTCAATGCTCCCGAAATTTACTTTCAGATTGGCGTCGAGAAGCTTAAGAATCGCGGGATTGTTACAGAAAACGTCCGACACGTCGGAACCGATTATAAGATCCTCCGCCTTTAATCCCCTTGAGGAAAGAAGTCTGCACATGACCTTTACATCGCCGATAATGTTGCCCTTGTCGCTGTTCCATTTGTTCGCGGTTGTGTACAAGTGTTCCGAGCTTTCGCCCTCAAAAAACTGTACATAGCGCTTTTCGCCCTTTGTACCGTCTTCGTAGTACTCCTGCATCGTACAGGCGTTGTTTATCATAGTCTGTACCGCCATCCATTCCTCGCGGCGGGTAATGCGGTTGTCAAGGTCGGCGTAATCCTCCTTTTGAAGCTTAAGCGCTCTTTGTGCGGGCGTACTATTGTAATATAACGCCTCGCCGAAGCCTCTTTTTGTGAGATCGTCCAAGGTTATGGGGTGGGAAATCCCGGTGTAGGCGGGTTCGTACTTGTGAACCTCGTATCCTCTTCTCTCAACGGGTATCGCGCCTATTCGGGGTGTTACGAAAGCCGCCATTTTACGGCTGCCCCTGCGGTATTCAACCAGAACCTCGTCCGATTTGAAAATGTCCCCTTCTCCGGTAGGGAAATAGCGGTCTTTAAAGAAAAAGGTTTCGGGAGTTATCTGCTCTAAAACCGCCATCATCGTATATGTGCTGAAAATATCTATCGTATTGGTTACGGGCATTTAAAATTACCTCCTTAATATTTCATCGCCGCGGTAAGCTCGATGCCGTAGGCTCTGAGCATGTCAATGTCGTCCTCGGTCATTGTATATCCTTCCGCTGCGCTGATTTTGTTTCTGTTAAACTTTCCGCTGATATAAACATTGACGGGAGTTTCCTCGTCCCCGCCCTTTACAGGATCAGCAAGAATCCCGTAAGCTTTCGCCCCTTCCGTTTTGCCTAAAACCTCAAGCTTTCCCTCTGCGTTTTTCGCCAGCACTGTCCCTCGCGCAAGCTCTCCAGCGCCTGCCGCCAAATATCCGCCACCCACACGGCAGGGAGGATAGGTATCAACGATTAAATCATCGGGCTCACAACAGGCGATTTTTTCATTCAGTTCGATCATACTTTTCTCCTCTTCTGTTATTTTCCCGTCAGCATTGCGCCGACGGTATCTCTCGCGTCCTGCATCAGCTGCTCTTCCGTTCTAACCGCGTACTGCGTATCATCGGGCAAAGCCGCGCCGGTCACCTTTTCCGCTTTTGAAGCCTCGTTATCCCTCTGCATGTTTCTGAGATAATCCTCTCCCCTCTTCGCGTCCTCCTTTGCGGCTCTGTACGCCATTTCGGCCGCCGTACAGGCTTCGTCTCCGTACTTTGCCTCTTTTACGGTATCGGCGGAATAAATAGCGGCGATTTCGTCGATTTCGGCTATCCGCTTGCGTTCGGCTTCCGCCGCTTTCTTTGCCGCTTCGCCGCTTGCGGTCTCCTGTTCCTTAAGGCAGGCGCTTTTGATTTCCTCCTCGACAGCCGCGGCAAGCTCGGGATTTTCCGCCTTAAGCTCCTTTAAGTCCTTAATTTCTTTAAGGTCCTTTCCCACTGTTTTTACCTCCTTATGTTTTTCGTTCTCTATCGCAGCGCCCTCTCCGCTTTCCGGTTCGGACTCTTCTGCCATTGGTATGCTTTCGGGACATTTAAGCCCCATTAAAGGAAAATATCCGCCGTTTACGATAAGAGCGGATTTGTCGGCGCAGGCTGCGATTTCAAGCTTTTCTCCGTTTTCCATAAGCTCGTCGGCGAAGCCCTTTTCCACCGCCTCTTCTCCCGGCATATACGTTTCCTCTGACATCATGTCCAGAAGTTCTTTTTCCGTTTTTCCCGTCTTTCGCCTGTAAGCCGCCGCGATCACCCTGTCATACTGCCCGCTTTCCTCCGCAAGCTTTATGAGATCGTCTCCGTTGTACCAACCGCAGAGCCCCGTAAGCGATTTGTGTATCATGATAAGGGAGGAAGCGGTAACCGTCACCTTGTCGGCGGCGCACATTATCATCGATCCTGCCGACATCGCCACACCGTCCACGGAGCAATGGATCTCCGTGCCGTTCTTCGCCATTTCCCGAAGGCGGTTATGTATAAGTATCGCCTCGTGTACGTCGCCGCCGAGAGAATTTAGCCTGATATTAAGCTTTTTGCAGCCGCTTATTTCCTCAAGCTTTTTTACCACCTCCGAACCGATAATGAAATCGCCCTCTGCCGGCTTGCCCGTCCACCAATCCACCGGGCGCTTGCTTACAACGTTTCCGTACATTTTTATTTCGGCGGTCTCGGTTTTATTGTCCACCGCCGCCGCGAAATGTGATTTTATCCTGTTAAAAGGCATTCCTATTCCTCCTTGCCGTCCTTTTCTTCTTTTTTCTTATCATCTTCTTCGTCAAGCTCCTTGTCGTCCGATATAACGGGGGTAATGCCGGCTTTTTCCATAAGCTTTTTTTCCTCGGCTAACGCCAAAATGTTTTCTTCCCAGTTTTCGCCGTAATACTCGCGGGTAACCTGCTCGTTGGTTTTCCAACCGTGAGCCACCTCTGCCGCGCTGGCTTTGGCTTCCTTGACCGGGTCAAGATGCGTCTGCGCGGGACCGTCCCAGCGCGCCCCGCACCATGCCGCCCGTATCAGAGGATTGTTGAAAAATCCCGGCGCCTTGATTCTCCCCGACGCCACCGCCTCCGACAGCCACACCTCATATACGGGCTGGCAGAAATCGTTGACAAACCATGTCCTCTTTTTTCTGAAAACCTCCCAGGCTTCCTCCAGCGCCCCCTTTGAGGCCGAATAAGAGGAGGTGAATTCCTTTATCATCACGTCGTAGGGCAGTTCAAGAGCCGCGCCTATCTGTTTGGTTATGGCTTTCGTGAAGTTTTCAAAGCCCGCCGTGGGAATATTGGGGTTTCCCAGCTCCACCTTTTCGCCGGTTTTGAGATGTACAACATTACCCGGTCCCATTTCCGGCTCCGGGTAATCCTCTTCTTCGTCTTCATCGTCATTGTCCCGACCGATAGTCGGCACTGCCGTAGGATCGTCCTCGGTGGTAATGAACGCCGTATAGTAGGACTGGACGATTGCGGCGGTAAGCTCGCTTTCCGTGTATCTCCTGCCCTGCAGCAGCATTTCTATAACCGGCGCCAGATACGTTACCCCGCGGTACTGGTCGGGGCGCTCCGCGTTCATTATCTGCAGAATATTGGGCAGACCGGTAAGTTTGCCCGCCGCCTCCACTCTTACGCACTTGCAGTCGTTATTGACATATAAGGCGTTGGGGTATTCGCTGCAAATATGATAAGCGACCACTCTGCCGTTTTTGTCTACCTCTACGCCGTCATGTACCGCGTTTCCTTTATATCTGCCCTCGGTATATCCGTACACCGTTCCCCCGTTGTGCGGAGTACAAACTCTGTCCGCCTCTATCAGCTGAAGCCGCAGGGAATAAGGATTCAGCGGTGTGGGCTTTTCTCTTTTCAGCAGCACGAAAACATCCCCGCTCATCAGCCAAGACTTGACCGCTAAATGCTGAAGCTCGAAAAAATTATTCAATCCCAGCGCGTCGCAGTTGAAGCGGTTCTCGCACCACAGCCTGAATTCCGCTTCCGTCTGCCTGCACCATTCCTTTGCCGCTTCGGGTGTCATATTCAGAATATCGATATTGAGGTTGCATTTCATTCTCAGCCCACGCCCCACGATTTTGGTGCAGCATGTGTTTATGGCGGCGGCAGCCACCGGCGCCGCCATATACAGCATTCTTCCCCTTTGACGAAGAGTGAGATTGTTAAAGTCGATGTCCTCCACGGGGCTTGCGGAAACCGAATTGAACGCCCGCAGGGAACGCTTTTCGTGAGAAGCGCCCGCGTCGGAATAACCTGTCGCCATATGCTTTCTGTTCATTTTACAAATCTTCCTCAAAATGTTACCGCCGCGTTAAGAACGGCGGCGGCAATCCAATATATTGTTTTTTTCCAATCCTTCTGCGAAGCATAAACCGCGGCCGCCGCCAGATCGAGAATAATAAGCAGGATCGGGAAAATATACTCGATTTTATTTTTCATATTATCAAACCTTTCCTTCGCTACTTGTCTGTGGGAACGATCGCCGCCATAGCTCTTACGGGTTTTCCCTTCATGATTGCTTCATACTTTGACTGCATCTCCACCGCCTTTTCGATTTCCTTTGAAAGACGGCTCATATCAAACCGCGTGATCTGCATGTCGCCGAGTGTGTATGATTTTACCCCTCCCGACGTCAAAGCCTCCTGTGCTTCTATAAGCCTGTCTATCTGTTTTGTGTAATACTCGTACATTTTTTTGGCCGTCGCTTTGCTTGTCATATATCCTCCTACCAATCGTCGAAAGCGTCCGAAAGCTTTCTTTGCGGCTTTCTCGGCGCTCTTTCCTTTTTAGGCGCCGCTTTCCCCGCGGCAAGCGTCATTATTCTTTTTTCCGTCGCATCAATATCCGGATCCAGCGCCTTAAAAGCGGCATTGGCGTAATTGCGGCAGTCGAATGCCTCGTTTCTTTCGTGCCCGGGGATCTTTTCCCAATGCCAAGGATTTTTCAGCTTTTTATCATATACAAGGTGCTCCGACATCAGCGATTTAAAATAATCCCTTCCGTAATCGTCCCGTTTGGGAAAATGGCAGTAATTGGGACCGGGCGTTTGCACCCTGAGATTGTTGACGATTTTCTGTTTTCCCGCGTCAACTCCTATCTCATAGACCCATACCGTTCCGATAAAACGTCCGCCCAACACTATTTTTTGCTTTTTCGGTGCCGAGGTGTACGGAATGTCTCTGACTCCCGCCGCGCCCTTTATGGCGAAAACATTCATCATCTGGCGCTCGCGGCACCGCTGCCTTACCTCCTGTGTGAAATGTCCCCCTTCGTCCATAAAGGTCAGGGAAATTTTAACGGAGTGTCCGCCAAGAAATTTGTATTTATGTTCTATAACGTCGTCAAGCTGCCGCCATACATCGTCCGAATCTGGCCGCCCCATTATAACGCCCTTTTTTATGCCCCAGCTCTCGCCGAAATGTCCATACCCCACGACCTCGTATTCCAGGCGGTCGTCCTGTGTGTCCACACCGCAGGTAAGCACTATCACCCCGTCGGGAAGCTCCGCCTTATATTCCTCCCGTCTCGCCATAACGCTCTCTTCGCTTTCCATATCGCCGCGGGCTTCCCACAGCTTTCCGAGCATGGTGTTGTAGCATACCTGAAGCTTTTCGGGGTCATTGCCCGCCTGCAAAAAATCAAGTATGATTTCTTTCCATGTGACCCAGGGCGACAGCCAAGCCGTAAGCCAGAAGGAGCGCGTTTTGTGCAGCTTCTTAGCTTCTGGCGCTTCCGCCTGCCATTTTGAGTGCTGCCGCTTGACCTCGTTTTCGTCGGATATTCCGCCGCAGCGAGGACAGATGTAATATATCTCTTCTATTTCAAACTTTTTACTCTCGCCGTTTACGATCGTTTTATGCGGAAATCTTATCTGGTCTATCTGTATCTCGGAATATTCCCCGCAGTGACGGCACTGCGTTACCCACCGCTCCATCGTCCCCAAATTAAAAGCGTCCTCAATGGCGGAGCTGCCCTTAACGGTCGGCGTGGATACCTCGATAAGCTTCCTGTTGTAAAATGTCCTCGTTCTTGCTTTGGCAAGCTCCCAGGGGTCTCCCTCTGTTCCCGCCGACGCCGCCCATCTGTCCCGCTCGTCGCCGATAACGTACCGCATGGGCATTGAGGAAAGGTCATGGGAAACGTTTGAGCCCGCCATTACCAGAAAGCCTCCGGGAAACGATTTTTGCCTTTTGGTATTTCCCCCGTCCCTTGTTTTGGGATCCGCAACTTTTTTTCTGAGGCATTTTGTATCCCTTATCATCGGAGCCAGTCTCATTTCCGAATAGCGCTTTGCGTCCTCAACCGTGGGCTGAATGAAAAGTATCGGACCGGGGTTCTGGTCTATAATATATCCTATAATGTTATTTTCAACTTCGGATTTGCCTACCTGAGAAGGAGCAACAACCACTATGTGCTCTATCCTCGGATCGGTAAAGCAGTCCATAACCTCCGTCATATACGGGGTTCTTGATGTTCTCCACCGTCCCGCCTCCGCCGAGGTCTCCGTGGTAAGACGGCGGTTTTTGTCCGCCCATTGAGATACCGTTATATTATCGGGAGGCTTCATAGCCTTCAGAATCTTTGAAAGACATATGTTCAGTTTAGCCTCCCGCTGTCTTTCCGTTTCCGCCCGCATGATAACCTCCCGAAAATATTGTCATACCGCCGGGGAGTAAAAAGCCGCTCCCCCGACGGAAAAAATGAAAGGAAGAAAAAAGCCGTAGACAGCATTCTGTCTGTGGTCTGCCCACCCAATAAAACTAATAGGCACCCCGCAGGTATTTTGCAGTCGCCTGCAAAGTCAGTTTTCCCGCAGAATATATTCGATTATTTTGTCGCGGGCTTCCTCAAAGCCGTGACAAACGGCAGTGTCATACCCTTGCTTCGCCAGTTTTTTCAGCCATTTTTTCTGGTTTTCCCTGACCGTTCCCTTCGGGGATTTCATTTCTATAAACAAGCCGTGAAACGTTCCTCGCGGCGCGGCCAAAAACAGGTCGGGAACGCCCGCCTTTACTCCCATCTGCTTGAATCTTGCCGCTTCTCTGGCGTTTCTTTTTCCTCCGTTGGGAATATGAAACAGCATTTCCAGATCCGGGTATTTACACGACTGAAGCTCCGCCCACCTTATAACCAGCGTTTGCTCCGTATCTTCTATATGCTGCACTGAAACCTCCAAAAACAAAGGCAGCGCCCGCACAGGCGCCGCCTTGTATATTTTTTTACTGTTTCAGTATAACACATATGCTCACCGACAAGTCGGACATTTCGGACAATTTTTCCGACAAATTTATCGTTCGGTATTTGTTGGATTTCAACAAAATATGATATTCATAAATTGCATAGAATTTTAGAAAAAATTTAATTATTTTTTAACAAAACTATTGACAAGCACATTAAAATGTGCTATAATATAATTGTAGGAAGGAGGTGGTTAAATTGAGAGCGGAAAAAATAAAAGAGCTTACCGAAACCCTTAAACAAGTCGATAAGCTCTTGACCCAAATCTTAAAGCTGCTGATAACAGCGGGAACGATTTGGGCGGTAATTAAAGGAACGTTCTTCTAAAACGTTCTGCTTTCAAGAGAAAGGGCGGTAGCCGCCGCCCCTCTCCTTGAAAGTATATCATATTAAAGAAAGGAAGTCAATATAATGAAAAAATATTCCGAACTGGTCTCCGCGGTTGCCGGTATTATTATATCCCTTATTTCGATATGCTTTCTTGTTTGGTTCTTTTTCATAAAATAATTTTCACAAAGGGGGGAGCGGAAAATGTTTTTATTTATTAAGGAATACCGTTTAAAGGCGGGAATATCCGTGCCCCGCATGGCGGAGCTTACCGGAATCCCCAGACGCACCATACAAGCGCTGGAGGAACGTGGGGACTGCCTTGTGTCCAACGCAAAAAAGATAGCGGACGTTTTGGGCGTAAAAATTGACGATTTTTTTACCTCCCCCGACTGACGAAAAAATACAAGCGCTTTTCGCATACCGCCTCCGATAAGGGGCGGTATTTTTTCCTATATCCGGTAAAATGCTATTCTTCATCGCTTTCCGCCGTATTGTCAGCAAAAAAGCTTTCTCTTTGCCTAACCAGTTCTTCATACCGCTTTTTGCTGTATTTGTATTCTGAAAGCTCGCTCAATATGGAAAATACCTCTCTTTCAATTATTTTCTGTACCTCCGCCGGTTCGGAGGAAGCCGCGCACTCGGTGGCGCACCTGCCAGCCAGCGCCACAAGGGAACCCCGTATAAAGTAAAGCAGGTCCGCCGTCATAGCCTGTACGTCCTCGCTGCGGTGCATTTTCCCCTGAAACTCATTAGCCTTCATCTCTTCCACAAGCGCTTTCGATTCCTTAAGCTTGGTTTCCGCCTGTTTTTTCCGCTTCTCTATTTCGCTCGTGTTTTCGTCGAGTTTTTTGGCTCTGTCTTCAAGCATTGCGCAGTACGCTTTTATCGTATCAAAGAGACTGTACAAGGATCCGTGAGAAGTTTGAGTCTTATTTATAACCCCCCGCGACGTAAGCTGCCCGATCCACTGATTGCTTTTTCCCGTAACGGCGCAGATATCCGCCGTCTTGACAAATATAGGCGTTCCCGCCCGGAGCGAAAATATAACCTGTCCCGTTTCACTCACGGGAACCGCCGCATCGTCCTTTCCCTCTGCCGCTTTCCTCCTTGTTTTAGCCGCAGCCGTTTTCCCGCCCGACACACCCGCCGCGCTTACGTTTCCGTTAGCCCTTTTCTTCGTGTTATTCTTTATTTCCGCCATTGTCCTATCCCCTTTTTGAAAAAAATTTCAATTAAAGTGACCACTTTTTTTCGCCTGTAACTGAATATGCTTTGGGCTTAACAAGCCCGCATCATTTTTTTGTGCCTCACAGTACCTTTTAGCTCGCTAAAGCGCTGTACCACCGCCTGAAAGGCTGGCGTACAAGGTACAGAGCCTTTCGGCTCTGCTTCTCGTGCACTGTAATTTTTTTATTTCTCTAAAGAAACGTGTGCCATGTGTTGATGTATAATTCGGAGTATCGCCTCCTGCTCGGCAGGTTCAACATTGATGCTTTCAAGGGCTTCGCGCGTACCGCAATCGGAGCAAATATGCGTTTTGTTATCGACCCTTGATAAAGCGGGGAAGCCTTGGTAATGCTGCCCACAGCGAGGGCACAGGGCGTTTGATTCGTGCTTATTTTTCATTGCGGCATACCTCCAAACTTTTCTCATAAGCTTCCATAAGCGTGCTTTTATCAAAACGAAAGCTTTTGTACCCTTCAAGGCAAGCGGACATATAAGCACAGGTGGGTATTCCGATTGCGCACTCTTCGTGCATTATGTAAGCAAAAGCGTTTACATATTTGCTTACGCCTGTTTCTATGCTTTTGCACAACACCTTGAACTTCTTTTTGTAATAAAAATTCGGATAACCTTCATAACGGTCAAGTGCCTTTTCGTCTTCCGGAGTTATTTTCCAAACAACCACGGGAACGGTACTGCCTGCCATTGGTTCAATGGTAAGGTAAGAGCCTGTTTTGTTTCCTTTGAAAAGAAGCTCCCAATCCTTCAGCGCGGCGGTTCCCATAACCTCCGCACCGGGACAGCGCATTTTCATCTGTTTCATGTTAAGATTGCTTCCGTAAGCGATATAATATTTTTTTTGCATAATATCAGCTCCTTTCACTGCCTTAAGCCCACCGAAGTGGGCGGCAGTTCTTTTTTCTTTTAAGCGGCTCTGCCGTTTCTGAATGCGGTGTCACCCGCAAGCCTTTTTGTAAGAAATTCTCTGGCGGTTTTAAATTCTTCGCCAATAAATCCGAGCCTTAAAAGCCAGGTTCTCATTGCGTATTTCGGGTTTTCGTTTTGCTGCGGCTTGGGGCTTGCGGTCTTTACTTCCTTCGCCATTTGGCTCAGTGCCAATGCGAATTGTATGTAGCTTTTAAGCTGACCCGCATGAAGGCCGTTCTTTTTGCCGTCTGCAGGGGCGTCGAATTGGAATAATCTGAATTCGACGGTTCCTTTGGTGAAGGTTGCATGCAGGTTCAGCATGTGGTATCTGCTGCCGTTATAGTGGGTATTTCTTCCGTAGGCCGCATCTTGTGAGTTGTACCAAAGGTCGGCAAGCTGAGCCATTGTAGTAGGCTTTTTGCTGTTGAGTTCTTTTAAGAAGTTTTTATCAACCGTTCTGCAATAATGATTTATTCTGCCGCTGTCAATGTTCAAGGCACTTGCTATCAGATTTTCATGGCTCGCCATTATGTTTGCCAGATTCCTTAAGGTTCGTGCGGTGTGTCCTTTGGCGCCAATGTGAATATGTACTCCGCATCCTCTTGTTGCGTCGCTCTTGGCTCCCGATTTGCGTAGGCGGCGAATCAGCTCCTGTAAGGTTTCTATGTCGGTGTAATTAAGGATAGGTGTTACCAGTTCACATTTTTCAATGTCAGGTCCCGCAATACTGACGTCCATTTGAAATTTCCACTCTCTGCCCTGGCTGTCCCAAGCCGACCAGGCGCTGTATCCGTTTCGGCGAGCAGTGTTTTCGTATCTGCCTGTTCCGAAGTATTCCGACGCAAGCTTTGCCGCTTTTTCTCTTGTTATGCTGTTCATTTCAATTTCAACCCCTATGGTTTGCTTTTTCATTTCTGCGATTTGCTTTTCAGCCTTTGCGCTCATGTGCTTATCCTCCGTGTGCTTTTCTTTTGTTGTCTGTATATTAACTCTAAATTCCTTTTATATCAAGTGGTATTGAGATCATATAAAGCACAAAGATTTTGTGAAAAATTGTGTATATTATCAAAACATTTGATGACGAAACAATTTTTGTAAGCACAAAACAAGCGTAAGTCAAAAGTAAGCTATTTCATTTTTCCACCTCCTTCACGAGGTCGGAATAATTTATCCGATTGCCGCTTCGAATGACATATATATCGTCCGAGCATTTTGTGTATTCGGCATACCTTCTCAGAATCACCGACGCGTATTTTTCGTCCAACTCCATTGTATAGCATGTTCTGTTCATTTGTTCGCATGCAATAAGCGTGGAACCGCTGCCGCCAAATGTATCTATAACGATGTCGTTTTCCTTTGAAGAGTTTTTTATCGGATAACTCAGCAAATCAAGCGGTTTGCTGGTAGGGTGATTCGCGTTCTTCTTCGGCCTTGCAAAATTCCAGACAGTGGTTTGCTTTCGATCCGAGAACCAAAAGTGTTTACCGTTTTGCAAAAAACCGTAGAGAACGGGCTCATGCTGCCATTGATAATCGCTCCTGCCAAGCACTAAGCTGTCTTTTACCCATATACAGCAGCCGGCAAGATGAAACCCTGCGTCCGCAAAGGCTTTCCTGAAATTAAGTCCTTCGGTATCCGCATGGAAAACATATGCCGAGGAACCTTTTTCCAAATGTACCGTTAAATTTTTGAAGGCGGCAAACAGAAAATTATAGAAATCATCATTTTTCATACTGTCGTTTTGAATAGACAGGCCGCTGCTGCTTTTAAAGGATACATTGTAAGGCGGATCGGTAAGAACAAGTTTTGCCTTAGCGCCGTCCAAAAGCGCCGACACATCTTTTTCCGAAGTAGCGTCACCGCACATAAGGCTATGTCTGCCGACCTTCCAAATATCTCCCTTTTGTACAAAAGAAGCTTTTTCAAGAGCCTTAGTAAGGTCATAGCCGTCATCCTTTGCCGCTTCGCCGTTTTCTTCGGCAAAAAGGTCAGATATTTCCTTTTCCGAAAAACCGGTAAGCGAAAGGTCATATCCCTCTCCCTGCAAATCTGACAGTTCTACCGTCAGCATATCTTCGTCCCATTCGGAATTAAGAGTAAGTTTGTTATCGGCAAGAATATATGCTTTGCGCTGCGCCTCCGTAAGATACTCTTCTTTGATACATGGGACTTTTGTAAGTCCCAGTTTCTGCGCTGCGAAGAAGCGGCCGTGTCCGCACAATATGGTATTATCCTTTGCTATAATAACAGGGGATAAAAAGCCGAATTCTTTGATTGAAGCGGCAATCTGCGCTATCTGCTCCTTGGAATGCTTTCTTGCGTTTCTGGCATAGGGGATAAGTTCGGTAATTTCAGCAAGATAATATTGGGGCTGTTCTTTACTCACCGTAAACCACCTCCCTTAAAATCGATGGAGACGCGGAACGGGAATCTTTTATCAATGTCTGTATTTCCGACCTTATTGCCAGAATTTGTTTCATATACGCCTGGGACATAGTAACATAGGGAGACTGCATAGGAGCGCCGGTGGTGGGGTGCTTGGCAATATATCCGTACTCACTGATTTTTTGTTCAAGATGAACCCAGCGGGCAACGGACATAGCGTATTGTTCTACAATTTGCTCGGATACCGGATTTTCACAGTCGATACTTTTAATCCAGTTCATTGTCTGTGAAAAGACAAAGTCTGCACAGAGCTTGGCGCCATCTCTCTGAACAGCTTCAAGAAAATCTTTCACAGGCGGCATTTCCACAGGTTGGATTTGTTTGTTTTTTTTCATAAATTGCTCCTTAACTGTAAAATTAAGGAGCGCTGATCTGATATAGAATTACATTTTGATTATAGCAGGAAAAGACGGGGCCAAATCGGACTTTCAGGACAAAAAACAGCCGTTATTTTTCAACGGTTTTCGGGATGACGCTTAACATATCGGCGAAAAATTTTCTGTACACTTTCGTCGCTGTTTTTTCCTCCGAATTCATGAGCGATCCTCCACCACTCTTTTTGGTCATAAACGCGCATTTCAAAAATCAAACGGGTGCGCCGATCTTTTATTCCGCTTATGTATTTTTCTATTCTGCGTACCTGTTCCTCGGCGGAATTAATCCGCTCTTCATATTTTTCTTTTTTTGAAATATTGTCAATAAGCTTTTCTTCGATGCTGTTGCGCCGGGAAGAGTTTTTTGCCGCTCCTATACTGCCATATGTTGGTGATTTGACTGTGGAACAGTTTATTTCATATATTTTTTCCTTGCAGCGCTTGATTTCGGCTTGGAGAGCTGTATAGTCTTTAAGTTCCGATAGTGTCATTTCGTTTTTCCTCACCTGTTTTAAAAATTTGCTATTGTATAATATGGTATTATTTCAAATACAATTTTGTCTCAGTTTCTGCTTGATTTTGCCACGGAAAATTCCTCCTCATTTTCATCGCCGACTATCGGAATAAGGCTGTATTTCATAAAGAATGATTTTCAATATCCCCTCGCACCAATTAGGCATTGTTGTTCTCCTTCCTTAATCCGTTTTCCAACTCATCAATCAGCCTATGAAGCCTATCATTGTCAATTTTCAACGCTTCAACCTCTTCGGGATTAAGCCCGGTTTCCTCGTAGGCGGCGAGACAGTCTATTGCTCCTCCCAAAACCACGAATTCAGACATATTATGGCGGGGATACACCGCCCATTCCCCGACTTGCGGTTTAAGCTCCAGAACGCCTTGTCCAATTTCGTTTCTTGATGTGTATCTTCTATCCATCGCTCTCACCGTCCTCCAATCCATTTATTATATCAGCGGCTATTTCCTCAATAACGCGGTTAATGATTGCCGACTGATTTCCGTCCTCAGATAAAATACTGTTGAGCCTGCTTCTCGATAAATTCACACCAACATCGCTTAAAAACGCGTCAAGCATTTCTATCTTTTCGGCATCGTTAAACGGCTTTACTTCGTGTTTTACGGAAAACCGCCGTAATACTGCGCTGTCGATTACGTCTATCCTGTTTGTGGCCGCGAGGACAACAACGTCATTTGTCAGTTGGTCAAGCTCTTGCATTATTGTTATAGTTATTCTGTTCATTTCGGAGGACGCGCTTCCTTTGCCATCTTCACGGTTTGTGCTGATAGCGTCAAGTTCATCTAGCATAAACACGCACGGGTTTTCCTTTGCAAATTTGAACGCTTCCGCGAGATTCTTTGATGTATTCCCCATATAAGAACTTATCAAGGTTGAAAATTTCAAGTATAAAAAGGGCAGTTCAAACTTGTATGCTATGTATCTGCCGAACATTGATTTTCCCGTTCCGCTCTCACCGTAAAGCAAAGTGGAATTGCGATAGGGGATTTTCATTTCTTTTAATCTCCCTGCCGCTTTTGACATTCGCGTTATCCGCTCCGCAAGTGAGCGTTCTCGTTCCGAAATGAAGTATCTGTTTATGTTGAATGTTCCGGAAACATCTTCCGCGCAAATAAATCCGCTGACATTTTGAGGCAATTCAAGCAGTTTCATTTTCTGCTGATTTAACATAGATTTGTACCGCTCCACAAAACGCGCGTTTTTCTGCGTTTTATCCTCATCGCAACAAGCTATCGCCCATTGTTTTGCCGCTTTCATATCGTTCTCAGCTATCGAGCGTATGAGAAGCATTTGACCGTTAGTAAGTGCCATTATTTGTGCTCCTTTCTGTCAATAAAATAAACGTATCTTTGCTTCATCTCTTGCGGAACTCCGTTATCACGCTTTCGTGAGCCTGTCCATAATGTATGCAATCACCTTTTCATACCCCATATCACGGGCTATACGCACACAAGCTCCGTATAATTTTGAACAGGCATTTCTCGTTCCGTCTGTGCATAAGCGGTTTATTTCAAGCGTTTTTTCATCGTCTAAATGACGACTTACGGGTCTGCCGCAAATCGCTACACCGACAAGTTGTCCGCTATCCTCACAACCTATACAGAATTTGCACCCTGCGACAGGCTTATGGTGTCAGTGATTTTCTGCCACATACTTATTCGCTGTCTTAAGGGTTATCGGAATTATTTTCACTCAATCACTCTTTCCATTTCACTCACAATCCTTTCATAAAACATACCCAATGAGTATTCATATTTTTTCCGCTCCTATGTCCAAACAGCGGCTCTTGCGGTGTAAGATTTAAAATCTCTTTCAACGGAATATCGACCTCGCTCCATTTAAAAATCAGTATTCCTTCATTTTCGAGAACCCTAAAGCATTCTGTAAACCCCTTCTTAATCATTTCTCTCCAGTCGCTTGTAAGTCGGCCGTATTTTAACGCAAGCCATGATGTTTCTCCCGCTTGGGTCAAAATGGTGTCATACTGTGCAAATGCGCCGTCTGCGTCCACACGTTGGAGAACCGTCCACACCACGAGCCGTTGTTCCTCCGGTGCGCACCCTCGCGCCTCGCCCCATACCATTCTCGCCAGCATCGTAACGTCTGAATTTGTCAGAAGCGGTTCGGACGTTTCGCTTTCGACGTTTTCCGTATTTGACACAAGCGGCGGTTCGTATGTAGGGGCAAATTCTGTTGTTGTGCAGTGGCTGTTTTCTGTTTCTGAAACGTCATCCGAGTTTGTTTGCTCGGAGGCGCTTGCAAGGATCGCAACGACCGGGGCCGTTATCAGCACGGCAGCAACTGCGATCGCTATAATTCTTCTTTTCATTGAATTTCCTCCAGTCCGACTTGCCATCTTGCCGCAAATATGCGTTTGTTGGCAATGTCAAAGTAATTTGGGTCTATTTCAAAACCTATGTAATGCCTGTTGGTATTTATCGCGGCAAGTGCGGTTGTTCCTGAACCTAAAAAGCCGTCAAAAATTACATCGCCCTCGTTGGAATGCTTTAAAATGCACTGTTCAATCAACTTGACGGGCTTTTGGTTTTGATGAACCTGCGACTTTCCCGCCACTCTCGGAAAATTCCAAACATCCGTAAGGCGTTCACCGTTAAAAGTTCGCCTACCCTTGTTCAGCAAAAGGATCGGCTCGTATTGCTGTCCAAATTGAGCGGTTAGATCCCCTGCCGTCCAGTTATTTTTCACCCACACGATTATATTTTTCACTTTAAATCCCGCACTTTCAGCGGTAACTTTGAAAAAATCAATCGTTTTTGAACTGCAAAACATATACATCGCCGTATTTGGCTTTAATATGCGATAGCATTCATTAACATAGTCAACAATTAGTTGCTTGTTATTATCGTTCAAAATCTCGGTGCAAAAATCGTGGGTCTTATCGTGGCGACGATTGGTTTTATACGAGATTAAGTAGGGCGGATCGGTGACGATAAGGTCGATGCAATGGGGGGGGAGTCCTTGCATACCGACAATGCAGTCGCTCTGATAAATTACATCTGTTTCCACAGTAACCTCCTATTTTACGGCGAACGCCGCCTCGTATAAACGCCGCTGTGCCGTTTCATAATGTTGCGGGGATAATTCCACCCCTATGTACCGTCTGCCGCTTTGGAGAGCCGCTACAAGCGTTGTGCCGCTGCCTGCGAACGGGTCAAGTATTAAGTCGTTCGGTTTTGTTGTCGCTTCAATCAGTCGCCGCATAAGGTCAAGGGGCTTTTCGTTCGGGTGTCGCAGGTCTGCGCCGTTGATCCTTTGGCATTGGATAACGTCGGCGGCGGGCGCTTCTTTCGGTATTACAATAAAATCGTTGCACAGTTCATAAATATGCTCCTCAGTCCATACTGGCGGGGCAGTGTTGTCGATACTGTTTAAATACCAGTCCTGCAATGTCCCCTCGTCCAACGCTTCTTCTGCGTCAATATATTTAGCCATTATCAACCCTCCTGTTCCAAGCCTTTACCGCTTCGTTTTTGTGATTGTTGTAATATTCGTTGTCAAAACTAACCGTTGCACCGCAGGCGGTTCTTATCTCCCCCTGACATTTTTCAACGGCGTATTCGCCTTTGTAGTTGGCTATACAATGAATGTTTTTACAAGCCATTTTTTGTATATTTATCCTATCCTTTCTGCACATGCGCAAGTTACCGGCAAATTAAAATTTGCTTTTATTATGCGTTTTATTGTCAAGCATCATTTTATTTGTTTCTCCTTGGCAAGTTAAAATTACCCAAAATCCTCACACAGTTTATCGCTGTACGCCGTAATACATTCGTCATGCTTGGGTATAGTACGCATATTGTACATTTAAATATTTATACTTTCCTTTCTTACTGAATTGTTTATATGTATATATTTGGTAGTTTTAAAATTTAGTTATTAAACAAAGTTAGTTGTGGTTTCTCAAATTTTAAGTTGTTTAAATAAATATCAACGTCTTTGTCTACTTCGGCGAAGGTTTTATCATACCGAAAATAAGGCGAAATCAGATTATCGCAGAGAGAAAGTTTTCTCAGATCTTCCCACAATTCTGGATATTCGGTTTTTGTATGTGCGTGCTCTTTGATAGAAACATTCGGGCAGAACCAACAGCCGCCGCGCTTTGAAAAATTATATATGGGAGAAAGCAACGCATATGACTTACATAGATTATATGCCATTTGCTCGGTATAGCCGTATTTTTTCAACAATGATACTCTGTTAGTGCCTTGAAGCCGTTCAAGCCGATTCTGCTCATCAGCGGCAATTCCCACATACTGAATGAAATCATCTTTGACATTTTTGTAAAAGTCGTTTATAGGTTTTATTTTCAAGTCCCGGTTGGCAGCACACTTGCCGCCAAGCAAAAAGCCTACTAATTTTCCTTTACGTTCCATAATTTTTGTTTTTTCGACTATATGAAAGAACAAATCCAAATAATCCTTATTCGCTCTCAAAATCTCAACCTCACACCCCCAACTACGAAACAACGGAATAGCCGTATTATGTGCCCACTCCATATGTTCGGGCAGCTCGCCGCTGATATTCCGCTTTTTGTCAAACATCACCTCGGACATTATGATCTTTGACTGTGGCAAACCGTGAATATGTTCAAGTATGATACTGGCGGTGCTGTCCTTCCCGCCGCTCCAGTTCTGAAAATATAGCATTATATCACTTCCCGCAATTCTTTCATACTCTCAAACTTCCTGCCGCTGTATCTTCCTCCGGATAAAAATAATAGTAACAATATTTCTCCTTTGTAGGCGATTCGCTTTCTGCTTTTTTCAAAGGACGGCACATTAAGTCTATTCTTTGCCACAATCTTCGATAATGCCAGACCTCCGAAAACCACATAGGCGTATACCAGTAATTTTCGTCGCTGTCGTTTTTCTGAATAGGGTCAGATAAAGAATCACCGATTTTCACATATCCCGCGCACCCAAGCAATGACAGTTGTATGTAACACATTTTCGCGGTAACGGCGTCGATATCCTGTCCGACAAACATTATATGATTTTGCCAGTTAAGCTTGGAATCCTTAAGCTGCATATAAGCTTCTTCAGCCATGGCTATCAATGTAGCACCGCCGCCGCATGCGCAGTCGCTCGCCGTAACATACCCTTTTTCGGATATTTGCTGTTTTATATTACCGGCCGTTATTTGCGCCATGAGCCTTGTAACGTCATACGGCGTGAAAAACTGTCCTTTCCAATGATTTCCCAGATCCAGATTCATATAAAGCGATCCCAAAAAGTCCTGCCACGGCTCTCTTTCCAGTGCCATTACAGTTATAGCAAACAGTCGGGATATTATTTCCATTTCCTTTTGGGTGTATTTGCTCTGAACAGTCATGTACTCTTTTTCCCGAACCTGAAAGTGCTTTTTGTCAACGGCGTTGGAAATGCTGATCGCGCTGAGTGTTACAAAATCCGCCCATATTTCCCAGGCAGCTCTCGATGTCATCAGATTGTTGAATTCTTTTACAAATTCATTTACGCTTTCATTGACCGTGCGAATTGCTTTTACCATAAAATTTTTATTTGTACTCCTTTCCCGTGATTTTGTCCTTGAGTACAATCCGACCCACAACCTCAAACCCAACAAGTCCCGCCATCTTTCGGATTATCTCCATAATCCCGCTTATAACCGCAAGCCGCTCGACTTCGCGCCTGTGTGCTTCCTTTGCCACATTGCCGATTGCCTCGGTCGCTGTCGGGTCTTTGTATCCTTCGGCGTTTCTTCCCATAGTTATCGTTTCTCCTTTTTATAAAAATGTTATTTTTTAGTGATCATATAAATCCCAATTCTGCGATGTATCTCGTCCCAGGTAAACCATTTCCGCAATGTTTCCCTCAAAGCCGCTGAGCTTTTCTATGCTGCCGTATTCATATACGTCACTGTCAAGCACGTCCTTGTCTACTATAAACTCCAAAAGATTTGCCGCTTCGTTTCCGTCATAATCTTTGCAGGGTGTGTACATGCAGAGCCTATCACAGTCTTTATCCCACTTTCCGTCGCCGAATATTACTGTGAATACTCTCCCGCTGTCCAATGTGACCTTAAACCTGTCGCCAACGCTGGTGCTGTAATAACTTCCAAGGGCTACAATATAGTCCTCATTAAAACGCCTCAATCCCTGTTCGTCCGTCCACGCTTCCTGCTGTAAACGGAAATGCGGAGTATACCAGAGATTATAACTGCGGTAATCGGTAAAAAATTTTACATTTGTTTTTATTTTGGGCAGCTGACATATAACACCTTCGGTTTCGGCAGCAGGAAGCTGTATTTCAGCGCATTCCGTTATAGGTTCTTCCTGATATGCTTTTTGAGGTATTATCTTGTGAAGCTTACTCTGTGGCACGCTGCCACTTTGATTATTTGCCGCTACGGCGGTAAGTACTGATGACAGTACCGCCGCGGCGACAATGTTCATAATAAGTCCTTTCATTGTTTCCTTTACAAACTTCATTTCTTTTCCTTTCAACAGGATATTTATTTGCTTCAGCTTATTTCGGTTTGATCGTCGCCGGAATTATTGAGGTTATTTTCCGTATAAGGCGCGTAACCGTTCAAAATGCTTGTTTCTATGGACTTCATGCCGTCTATTAACGCATGGATTTCCGTTTCCGTAAAGCAGCTGTCCATAACAATCGCTTCCGCTAACATTCCCACTTTAATACAAAGAAATGCGTCTCCGTTTTCTTTTAATCGTACATAGTAACCGGTCTGGGCTTCATGCTTGACAGGTATGAGGTATTCGCTGTTTATAAGTATTACTCTTCCTCCGGCCTTGACCATTACATACTTAACGGCGTTATGATAAACCGCCTTGATTTCGTCAGCCAGTATTTCCTCCGGATAAGCGTCGGAAATGTTTTTGCCAAGGTCTATAGGTGCCATTTCAGTAAACTTTGCTTTTTCGTCGTCGGTATAGTCCAGGGCGTTCATTACCTCCGGTACGGTCATTTGAGGCAGTCCCGCTATAGAATAGAAAGCGGAACCCTGACCGACCCACTGCGTATTATCCGCTGAGGTGGCAAGCAGCATGCTTTTACTTTTCTTACAGATTGAAGCGACTTTTTTCTTGATAATCATTTGATCAGTTCCTCCATTTTTTTCACCATAGTGCTGACTGCGTTTTTGCACTTTGTTTTTGATTTCTCGTCTTCAACCTTATCAAACGCCTCGATAGCCGAGTTAAAGGCCCGAAGGCACTCTTCGCAGTAAAATTTGACCCGTTCTTTCTGTGTGTCTGGGATAACATGTTTTTTTGCACTCGCCTGCAAAGCTACATTTTTTTCGGCCTCCGCTATTTGCTCTTTAAGCTTTTCAATTTCGGCGGTATGATTCTTTTCCGCTTCAAGACGTTTCTTTTCGGCTTCTTCAAGTTCCTTCCGCTTATACTCCGCCTCCTTTGCGTATATATTTGACAAATCCTTGTTCTGCTTTTTAAGCACTTCTATTTCATCTTTCAGCCTTTCTTTTTCTTGACTGTCGGATTTTTCTTGTTTATTTTGCACAGATTTCAATGCCTCCAGCTCATTGAAAAGCTCCTTGTTCTGCTTAATAAGCAGTGTTTCGGTCTCGCTCGGCTTGGATTCTTTGTTTTCCGCCGCCTCCAATTCCAAGGTGAGCTGATCGCACTTTTTCTGCATTTCCTCAATTTTCTTTTCCAATTCTCTTGTGGAAAGATCCTTCGCAGCGCCGCTTTCGATGAGCTCCAACCGTTCTTCGGGTTCAAGAGCGGTCATTGCCACAAGCTTGGTAATTCCAAGGTGCTGTATATCGGCAAGCTTATCTCCATAGGTCTCATAGACTTTGATAAAATTATAAGCGCCGCGTAAGCTGATATGCGCTTTTATATTGCAGTAATCTTCAAAGCTTTCATAACCAAGCTCCGCATAAAGCTTTTCATCTCTCATAGCCTTGAGATCACGTCCGACCGCCACAAGACTTTCGGCGGCAATCTGGGAGTTTGCTTTAATTCTGCTGTCAAGCAGCGCGGCGCGTTCCTTAGCGGTTTGCGGTATCTGATTCTGTTTTGATTCCTGTATTATCTCATTCATGCCGTAATCCTCACTTTCTGCGGCTTACCGTTTGCCGCTTCAACAAATTTTTGCTTATTTTTTTCAATGACCTTTTTCTCCCACCGCTTCACAAAAGCTTTTACCTCTTTAGGCGGGTGACAATTGCTCTTGCCGAGATTATGCGTGACGGTTCCGTTATTGGAAAGTTCAAGGGTAAAATAGGGGACGTCGGGAGCTTCTGCTCTTCTGATGCCGAATATGTTGATCTTACCTTTTGCGCAATTGTCAATATAGGTTTTTACACAATGATTAAGTATCGAGCTTTCCTTAAGAAATTCATCAGCGTTTTTCAAAGGGCGGATTATAAATTCCTTTTCCTCATAGCAAAGCATTTCAAGAATTTTTACCCGTTTTTTCAGCATTTTGTTTTGCTCGTCGTATATGCGGTCGGTTTTGATTTTCATCAGACGGTCATGCTCCTTTTTTACGTCTGTTGGAAAAAGAACGCTTTCGGTTTTCGGCATCCTCAGTTCCTTTACCATTTTCAGATAGTCGCTATAAAAATTCAGCACTTCTCCCGCCTTTATTTTCAGCAGTTTCTTCTGCTTTTCAAAATACCCTATAAATCTTTCGGCGCCTATTCTATGATCCTTTAAAAGAGTGGAAATACTGTAAGAGTAATTTTCATCGCACAAACCGCTCTCGGTGTATCTCCCGAATATCTCAAGCTTAATCGGCGCAATCCTTTCAAGGCGTTTATATAACAGATATTCGTTTTCCGTTATATCGCCCATTTTCATCAGAACATCTTTCGGAATGCCAAGGGTTTCGTAAACCGTCATAAAATTCGATTTAATATATTCAAAAATACCTCTTTCACCGCAGTAATATCCGCCTTCTGTCAGCAGCTGCGCGATTGCTCTGAACATATTGCAAAATCCAAGCTTCGCGAAATTTTCAAGCACCGGCATTTCCTTAAGCGCTTTGACCAGGCACCTTAATTCTTTTGCGAACACAGGCACAACTGCAGAAGCTTCAATATTCCGTATTTTGGGTATTCCCGAATTTTTAAAAATACCGTTGATGTTTCCGGGATAAATCCACATATCGTTGTTGAACCACGCCGACGCAGGCTGACAATCGTCAATTGCGCACCATCTCGGCGGACCCTTGCCCTTAAAGTATCCGTAAACGTATTCGTCCGTTTTGTATTTACCCTTTGCGGTGATTCCCGACAGTGTATCCGGAGTGAGAAAAATTCGTCTTATCTCCTCATATGAAACTTTTTTTCTCATTCCCCGCGGTCCTTCCCGATGGGAATCTATATCCTGTTTAATACCGTATATCCGTTCCACTAAAGCGGGACTGCCGTTTTCGGTTATCTCCTGAATATACGCAGCATTTGCTCTGTCCTGTATCGTGTACCGCGTAACCTTTCCCAATGCCTGACAGGTCAGCTCCGAGCCACAGCGAGGACAAATTATTTTCGCGCCGTGTCTGACATTATCGGCCTCGTATTCCTCTCGGCAGTGTGAGCAGTATCCGCGCTGCTTTTTACCTTTTCGATATTGGTAAAAGAAATACCTTGCTTTCATCAATACCCAATCGTTTATCCAGCCGAAAAATTCATCGGGAGGATTTTCGGGTACAGCCGACATTCTCATATCAACAATATCGGTGATTTTCTTATGCTTTATTTTCAGCCTTTTATCAAGTATTTTTTGCTCAAGCTCACGCAGCGCGGATATCCCCGTTTTGTTTTTTTCGGTGCATTTCAGATATGTTTTTATAACGTCGTTCGCGTTTCCGATTTCACGAATGAAACTGTATTCCAGATAGTACGAAATAGAGCCATCAAGCCTTTTGTTATCCGACGCTCTTTGTGTCGCGTAGCGTTCGCCGTCGTAAAAATGGCGTATAACCGTTTCAGATTTTCCGCCGCGGTAACCGTTATGGTAAAGAAATATCGTTACCGCCAATACTCCGTCAAGTACTTCCGCTTGATATAACGCTAAACGATAATACGCCGGATTGCTTTTCTTCATTTCCTCGATATATTCACCAAAATCCTGTTTGATTGGCGGAAGCGGATGCTTTATCAGCTGCATGTATTTCACATTACCGCCCCCTTAATCAAACAGACTGTCAAAGTCCACATCGAGGGCGGCTTTGGGTTTTTCTTCGGTCAAAGATACCGCTGCGGAGGGGGGAAGGGTATCAACCTTGCCCTTTATTCCGAAATACTCGCGAACCCATTTCCAGTGAAGCTCGTCGGGGATATGTGCTATCCCCCCGCAATTGCGGCTTTTACCCTTATCCATACAGAATTCGCAGCAGCCTTTAAGGGTAAGCTTGTCTTTTTTGATTTTTTCCTCAACCTCCGCCGTTACCAGAGGCTTTATGTGCATCGCTATGTCTTTTTCCATATCGTTTGCGGGATTGTCAAATATTGTTGCCATTTTTTTCATCCTTTCATATTAACAGTTTGATATTTCGGTGCCGCGCCTTAGCAGCTTGATTCTTGCATACGGTCTGCCGGTGACCGGATTCTCTCCGACGTCGCAGTAGATTACGCACCAGCCTTTATAGATACAACCCAGATATTTCTCCGCCTCGTCGTTCCTTGCCGCTTCGATGAGCTTTTTCATTCTCCGCTTGGTAATCTTGTCATCATCAATTATCTCATCGGGACGGATCATGTTTTGTGAGCAGTTCCAGCATCGCTCGTCCTTCTCCGCATATTTCTGTGACTTCATAAGATACCCTACCAGATTTGTCAATCCTCTTTCGGTAAACTGCAGTCTGTCAGCGTTCGCCCAGCCTTCGTGCCACAATCCTTCAACCTCGTCTCGGCTTACACCGTTTCCGCCGACTATAATGTGATAGTGCAATCTCGTCCTGCCGTTTATTTTTCCTTCCCGTACATAGATGTATTTGAATACCGCTCCTTTTTTCTTGTAAAGCCTTCTCAGCCTGTGTATGTAATTGTCTAACTGTTTCTTTGCCGTCTCCTTGTCGGGCGGGGCATTGGCAAAGGTCAGCGTAATGTGATAGTCCTTTTCTGTGAAGTTGTTTTGTACAAGCCACTCGAAATACTTTCGGGAGTAAGAATCGTTAAGCTTCTTAATTTTGGGGGGAGAAGCTCTTGTTTTCCCGCGCCGCGATTTTCTCGCGTTCTGCTGTTCCTCCTCGGAATATTCGTACCAGTCTACCTGTCTGAATCTGCAGGAATACCGGCTAAAGCATTTCTCGCGTATAAAGGTATGTTTTTTCATTTTCCCGGTTTCCTTTAACGTTAATATTTATCATCAAAATAATATAATCAATAAAATAATTTCAACACTTACTATATTTGCTTTGCGTCCGAGTAGTTAATACTCATTACAAGCCCGCAAACGGCGAAATTATCGCCTTTTTTTGAATTTTTTTATTGACTTTTCCACGAGAAAATGATATAATATATATGTTTTTAAGCAACACTTTTTCTTTTCATTCATTTTCTCGTTACCCGCCGATTTCGGCGGGTGTTTTTTTACTCTTTTTTCTCCTGAGACTGCTTTTCTTGCAGTTCCAGGAGTTTTTTTCTTTCCGCGATTCTTTTTTCACGGAAAAAACAGTGCGATAACGACGTTTGGTCTCCGCTGAAATGCTCGCATCCTTCTCTACAATGCTTTTCGCATATGTAAGCCTTGTATTGTCCGCATCTCACCATCGAATGGGGATTCTCGGCTCCGCAGGCGGGGCATATCTTTTTTTCCATTACTTTATCCTTTCCATCTCCTGCCGCGTAACTCTCGGCAAGAGAAAATCAAAGCAATATTCACAGAAAACTCTCAGCGCCTTTTCGCCTCCCCCAAAACCCGCGCTGTATATTTTCCCGTCCTCTTTCTTTACTCCGAACATCTCCACACCGTTTGCGTTATTCATACAAAGCCGTATTTTTGAAAAATTTTCGGTACCCGGAACGGCAAAAGCGTACACTTCTTTCCATCCGCTCGGATCGGAGACCTCGGCGAGCTCCGCGGATATTGCCTCGATTTCGCTTTCGGGAACTTCTTTGTTTTCGATATACTCAGGCCTAAAGCTGTAGTATTCGGTTATATCGGAAATGCGGTCGATTGCGCACATGGCGGCTCGGCGCGTCTTATACTGCCTTGTTTCGGCCGAAAGAGAACGTGGGGCAGGGAAGCCACTTTTGTCGTTCCCAGCGTAGTAAAGCTTAGTGCGGGTTTCAAAAACTACCCACTTATCTTTAATCAGCATTGTTTTTACCCTTCGTCATGTCTGTGCATTTAAAATAAAACATGCCAACAGTATATTGAAAACTCAAACTTTTACCTCCTGTCCGTTATCCGTGCGAAGCCGATTTACCGCCGTGGCAAAGGATATCCTTTGCCACTCTGCGTATATGGTGACAACCTCCGCCGCTATATCTGTTCCGTACTTGCACTCGTTAGCGTTGTTTAAACAATCGGAAAATTTTTCTAAAATACCCTCTGAGGGCTTTTCGTGATTAAATCCCAATTCGATCGGTCTCTTTCCGGTGCCGTTATCGCCGCCGCAGACCGCTATGTACAAAAAATCGTCCGCCTGCTCAAAGGATATTTCGTAAATTCCCGCGTAAAGCTCTATAATGGCCTTGCCGACCGCCATAATCCGCCTCGCCGCTTTCTTTTTGCCGTTAGCCGAAGCGGCGGCAGTGTCTTCAAGAATCATTTTACAATGCTCCGCGAATATTTCTGTCAGTGACAGCTCCGTCTTCGTCGTTTTTTTCATCTTCGTTTCCTTTCTTGTTTTTTTCTTCAAAGGCCATAAAGGCCTCATAAAAAGCTTTTCCGATACCGTACCGTTTTCTGTAGGGAATATTTTCGGTGCAAACGTGAAAGGCGTTCCGGCTTTCCGCCATATACAATCACTCCCTTTCCTTTTCAAAATCGTCCAGACGCTTCCCAAGACGGCGGATCAGTCCGTTTACATAATCCCTGCTCCACAGCAGCTCTTCGGGACACTTTTCGTCGCAAAGCGTCTTTACGCCCTCCAGTCCCTTTATCAGGACGGAAATATCGGTTTTTGAAAGCTTGATTTTTGTTCTGTACATATTTTTTTCCTTTCTGTGCTTGACAGGAAAGAACAAATCTGATATAATATTTTCAGATTGGTTAACCCGTCTTTTTAGACTGGTTTTCCTGTCGGTTTTTTGTAAACCGCCTTTCTTTTTCACTGATGGGGCGGTTTATTCTTTTGTGCGGACTTTTGCACGCGCCTGCAAAAAGTTGTTTTAAGTGTGATTCGGATGAATAGTTTCCGTACAGACCGTCAATTGTCGTTGGCGGTCTTTTCTTTTCTATGTACCTTTGCTACTCCAAGCTGTTCCAATTGGAATACACAATCGTTAAGCGTCTTCAGTGCTTGTTCTATTTTTTGCATGGTTTCCTGTAATTCTTCATCGTCAATCTCGAAGCAGAATAGAAACTGTTTTGTTTTAGATTCGTTCATTGTCTCACCCCCTTTCATTGTTAGTCTGCCTGATTGCCGCTTCATATTGCCATTTTAGAAAATCCGTGCTATAATCTCATTATCGGCTCTGCCAAGCCGAAATAAACCGAAAGGAGGCAGCAGTATGCGTAAAAGTAACATTACAACAACTACAGATAAAAAATCCAATAAAACGCAAGCTCAAATTTTTAACATACTTGATCAATATTACACACATAAGTCCCTAAACTTAAGTCAGTTGGAAGTGCTGTGTAATTACGATTTTGAAAAAATAATGCAAAACTTTAACTATCTTAGAAATCAAAAATATGTTAAAATTGCTTCAAATCATGCTATTATACATAATTTAACCGAAGACAGTCCTATTGACACAACAACACCTATTGAAATAACTGTTGAAGGCAAAATCGCACTTAATATGTATAAAGAAAACTGTCGAGATTCCCAACTTGCGAAGGTGCGTGCATGAATAACGCTTATAATAGCCATTTTAGCTTTAGCGGTTTCTATAATATCACTTGTTTTACAATGGATATAATGGCTAAAATTAGAGCTGTTACAGATATCCCGTTAATTGCATACCAAATTGTATTATTCATGTAAGAGCGCTCTCGTTCAAGCCGACTCTTATTAAATGCCAATGATAGTTCCGGCAAACTATCGAATTCATCATGGTTTTTACCGTCCCGAACTCTTTCTTCGAGGACGGTAATTCTTTCGTTTAATTCTCTTATTTGTTTTTCTGTATTATCGTTCATTCTCTCCCCCCCTCTCATTGTCAAGTTGCCTGATTGCTGCGTTCGTATTGCCATTTTAGAAAATCCGTGCTATAATCTCCTTATCGGCTCTGCCAAGCCGAAATAAACCGAAAGGAGAGGATTTAAATGAAATATTGTCCGCTCATCAAAGGTGAGTGCCGCCGTGATTGTGTCCTTTTTGTTGACAAGAATCGAACAGGAAACAGCAATTGCAGACTGGAATCCGCTGCAATAAGTTTGGAATGTATCGGTGAATATTTTGCCAAACAGCTCAATGAAGAGGACGAACAAAACTCTACCGTCTAAAGAGTGCTAATACGTCTTCATCAATACCTAAACTCTGTGCTGTTTCGGCAGCGTCAATTCCTTTACGAAGATTTAAAAGGATATTGAACGCTTCCGAGGCGGTACATTCATTTTCAGCAAAAATTCCAAGTATCTCCTTGTAAATTTTTTTGTACCGTTCTCGTTTTATGGGGTCTGCTAAAGCCTCCTTATTTTCATGCCATCGTTGTACATTGTTTCCCATTTTATCACCCCCTTTCATTGTTAGGCTGTCAGATTGCCGCTTTACTCAGTTAAGAAATGTAAACCAACGGTGCAAAAAAATATATGTGCATATCTGTCATTTCTATGCCTAAAAGGGAACAAGATGTTTCAATTTCATCTTGTTTCCACTCGCTTCTACATGACAGTCTTGCATTTAAAGTTGGTTCAGATATTCCGAGTTTTTGTGCAAATGCTTTTCTTGTACCAAAAACTTCAACAATTTTTCCTAAAAGCTTGCTATAGTCTCTTGCCATAATATCGCTCCTTTCATAATTTTTTAGTTTACATTTGTAAACAACT
>CAJUQV010000006.1:0-35648 GCA_910588335.1 uncultured Ruminiclostridium sp.
CGGCGGTTAAGATGACGGGGGAAACTATTGAGAATGGAGGGTATACTTGGGCGGAAATTTTGTATAACGGGAAATCTTGCTGGTGCGATAGGCAGTGGGTAAACTGCTGATATACAAATACAATCAGAAATGAAATAGACATATTGTTGTCTCACATTATGCGTTTAAAAATCATATAAAATACGTATTAAATGCGGAAAAAAACAGGGGACCCCATAAAATAAGGCGCCCCTGTTTTAATAATCACTTTTTTCCGGATTACCCCCTACTGTAAAAAGCTTTTCACAATCCCTTTTTGTCTACATTTTAACAAAAAATATTGCTAAGAAACATATTATTCCAGAATAATAACAGTGGTCATCGACTTTCTTTGTTCCTCGCCCGGAGGCATAAGCTTACCGTTTTCAGTAAGCGTTTTCAGACAATGCAAAATAAACCATCCGTCGCTGTAAAAAATATACTGATGCCCGAATTGTCTTGCCTTTTTCATATGTTCGGGAGTTTTAGCCATTACCGCCCTGACATAAGGCTTTTTAAGCTGTTCAAGCTCATTTTTGTACTTTGACTTGATTTCGCCGCCGATTTCCAGAAGTCTTTTTTTGGTATCCGTGTCAATAACCACGCAAAGGGTTTTTACCTGTCCGTTCTCGCATCTGATATAACCCTGCTCGGCCAATACCGAATATTCCTCCTCGGTGAGCTTTTCTCCGCTGTAAAGCCGTTTCAGCATAAGCAGCTCGGCGCTCCTCTTGTCGCCAAGGAATGTACTCCTCTCCTCCGACCACTCGGAATTTATCTGCCAGAAGGTAATTTTATCTATCCACGTCCACGAAGGGCCGCACCATTTTTTCATGCTGTCGGCGTACTTGACGGGTGCCGCTTCGGGATTGTTTACGACTGCGGAGCTGATATAACAGCCGCCGTCGGGTCGGAGCGTTGCCGCTTCACCGAAACTTACGGTATTCTCCATTCCATTCTCTCCGCTAAGCGCGGCAATATAGGGGATAAGTGCCCAAAAAATGTAATTTATATCTCTTTTGCCGTCTTTTTGCACGTCGCATTTTACCGCATCCAGAATACCGGTTTCCTTTTCTCTTGTTAACTGCTGCGTAAGCTGATCATACAACTCGTTGGCAAACAGCTCCGCCGCCTTGGAGTACATACGGTCGTGAAGGACATTTGTCTCCGTATCGGGTTCGTCTATAAGCACGTTTGACAAATATCCATTACCTTGCTTTATAAGAAAACCGTATTCCTCCAGAAAATCCGACTCGCTTTCCGCGTAAACCGGAGAAACTCCGAGACTGTCCGCCATCTCCGCTATCGTTTTCGCTTCTTTTCGAGCAAGATAAACGATATTCTGTGCCAAAGCGCTGCGCAGGAAAAATTCACTCCCGCCTTTTTCGCCTAAGTTCCCGTTGCTGCCTATTCTGTCGAAAATCACGGGGTTGAATTTCAGTTCGCTTGCTTTTCTTTCCATTTCCATACCTCTTTTCAGCTCTTTTTTTGCTTCAAACAAGTGCCACTTCACCGTACCCAGAGGAATACCCATTGCTTCGGATATTTCCGACTGTTTTTTATTCTCATAGTAACAGGCGATGATGATACGACGTCGGAGCTCGGACAAATAGGCGATTTCTCTTTGCAGCTTTTCTTCTGCTTCCTTTTCCTCCACCTTATAAACAAAATCGTCCGCCTCACCGCTAAAACCGCAAATATCTTCCAAGGGTATTCCTATGCCCTGTCTTTCCCTTCCGCGGTAATAATTGACAAGACAGTTGCGGGCAGTGCGCCAAACATACTTTTCGGGTTCGGATATATCGTCCCGAAGCAAAAAAGCCCGGAATATTTGCAGCGCAATCTCCTGTGAAAGATCCTCCGCGTCCTGTATTGTTCGGCAGCGCTTTACCGCATATCCGAAAATACTTTTAATATATTCGGACGTCAGCCGCTCGGCTTCACTTCGTTTCACTTGTTTATTCCTTTCGTAAATTACGTTTGAAAGCTTTCGTATATATAGACGGAGAAATTGAGGGAAGGTTGGAAATTGTGCTGTTTTTATTAAAACTTTTTTGGCCTTAGTATCCTCTATCCGCAAAATATTCTGCGAAAAACCAGCTTACAAAGACAGTGCCGCCGGTTACCAGAATTTTCATAAATCACGCTCCTTTTAAGAACAATGTTCGATACACAAAACCTCTCCCTTTTTCGGGAGAGGTTTTTACTATAAAATATATTCCTACCAAACGGATATTAAGAAAGAATCGCGTGCTCGTCGTTAACGTCGAACAAATGAACCTTGTTGGGGTCAAGCGCAAGCTTAATAACGTCCTGAGGACGGGCGGTGCAGCGGGGGCTTACGCGCGCCGTCATGGGGATACCCTCGCAGGTGAGGTAGAGGTAAGATTCGGCGCCCATCATTTCGGTAACATCTACGTTAGCCTCAATGATACCGGTTGTAGCGGCGGAGAGGAACATTTCTTCCTCGTGAATGTTTTCGGGACGGATACCCAAAGTAACTTCCTTGTCAACATAGTACTGCAGGGCTTCGCACTCTGCGGTTTTGCTGTTGGGAAGTTCGATATAGAACTTTCTTCCTCTGCTGCTCTTGGTATCTTCGGAGCCGAATTCAACAGTGTACTTGCCGTTCTGCATAATAAGCTTAGCGTCAATGAAGTTCATCTGAGGAGAACCCATAAAGCCCGCAACAAACTTATTAACGGGATTTTCATAAAGGTTGATGGGGGAGTCGATCTGCTGAATGAAACCGTCCTTCATAACAACGATTCTGTCACCCATGGTCATAGCCTCGATCTGGTCGTGGGTTACGTATACAAAGGTGGTTCCCAGTCTCTTATGAAGCTTGGAAAGCTCGGTTCTCATCTGAGCGCGGAGCTTGGCGTCGAGGTTTGACAAAGGCTCGTCAAGTAAGAATACCTGAGGATCACGAACGATTGCACGGCCCAGCGCAACACGCTGTCTCTGACCGCCCGACAAAGCCTTGGGCTTTCTGTCCAGAAGGTGGCTTATGTCAAGGCTCTTGGCAGCTTCTTCAACCAATCTCTTGATTTCGTCCTTGGGCACTTTACGAAGTTTAAGACCAAACGCCATGTTTTCAAATACTGTCATATGAGGATAAAGAGCGTAGCTCTGGAAAACCATCGCAATATCTCTGTCCTTGGGCGCTACGTCGTTTACAAGTCTGTCGCCTATAAATAACTCGCCTTCGGAGATTTCCTCAAGACCCGCGATCATACGGAGCGTGGTGGACTTACCGCAGCCCGAAGGACCAACGAGGATAATAAATTCCTTATCCTTGATATTCATCGTGAAATCGGAAACCGCGGTTACGCCGCCGGGATAACGCTTGTAAATGCCTCTGAGTGATAAACTTGCCATGTATGTGACCTCCTAATTTGATATCTATAAATCTATAGTTAATATAATAACAGGAAAATCGAAAAAATGGTAGTACCTAATTGACTAAAAAAAAATCAAAAGCTTTATATACTTTGACTAACAACGCCAAAAGCAAGTGAAAAAGGGGTGAATTTTGTTGACAACTTGCACAAAAAAACGGCTTTAAAAGCCCATTACAAGCCCTTACAGCAAAAATTTCGGCAATTCTGTTAATTTTTTATTTACTTTTTTGTGAAATGTTTTCATGCTCATGGCATATACATTAAGGAACCACCTCGCAAAGACCGCGCTGCGCGCTTTGCCGCGCATACGCTTGCATCTTTTCCGTCTTTTTTGCCCAAAACTCCTTGAAATACGCCGGTATTCCCGCGTCGTTTTAGGCAATCTGACTAAAAAGCCGACTGCGCGTCTGCACGACAATCTTTGTGCGGTGTTGCCTAAAAAAATGAAAGGTTGAAAAAAAATGAGCAGAAAAAACAAAATAGGCATAAAGCAAGTGGCACTTTTTGTAACGGCAGTGGTTATAACGGTATTTCTGATAAATTTTACCATCGGTTATCTGAAAGGCGTTTTCGGCTCCGTTTCCGCAGAGGACGCGGCGGATTTTCTGGCGGGATACGGCTGGGAGCTTGAAGCTGGAAGCTGTATACAGGAGGAAGTGGTTATTCCCAAGGTGTTTTCCGAGGTATACGAAAGGTATAACGCTTTACAGATCAAGCAAGGCTATGACCTTACCAAATATAAAACCGACACCGTTATCCGCTATACGTTCCGGGTGAAAAATTTCGAGGGATATGAAAACGCCTGCGCGCACGTACTCGCCAAAGGAGGAAAAATAATAGGAGGGGACGTGTGCAGCAGCGACCTCAGCGGGATAATTACAGGATTTGACGGAAAAACGAGTTAATGGCGAAAAGTTATTGCAAAATTTACAGAAATGGTGTATAATATCAATGTTAAAGCGCAGTTTAAACAAGCTGCCGGAATTGCAAAATTTTATAAAACCTCGCCTCTTATTGCTCCCCCAATTAACTCTTCAACTCGATTAAAGATTGCATGCTAAGCACTAATCTTTGGTCTTTCATGTTACTTGTCTGTACCTTGACCAAAGATTGGCATAAGAGGCGGGGAACATTCGGCAGCGGTTATAAAGGGCAATCCATGCGGTAAGCCCTATGCAAACAAGCGATTATTATACTATCAATACAATAAAGGAACAATAAAATATAAATGAAGAAAATATATGTTTGTCTGTTGTCCGCTATTATTGCTTTAACCGTACTGTCGACGGCGCCATGTTTCGCTTTAAACCTTGAGGAAACAGACGATTGGAATCAATTGATTACATCAAATTACAAAGACGGTTTTATGACCATTGATACAGAGGGCGACCGTATCAAGATAAGCGGCGTTTTTAAAAACGATTATCCGAAAAAAATAAGCATTATGGGTGCGGACGCCTCGGAAGAACACCTTCGCGCAGAAAATGACGGCACCTTTTCGGGGGAATTGGTCTGCACCCCTTTTGAAAATTCCTATTATCACCTCAGAATCACATTTAATTCACGGCTTATTTACGTTTACACTTTAAAATACAACGACGGCTGGAGCGTTCCCGACAACGGAATCGCCGAAGCCAACGAAAAAAAGCTTCAAAACATCACTTCCGCTCCGCCCATTGCTGCCGCGTATTATTTAAGCGCCGAAGGAAACAGGGACGAAGCGGAGGAAACCTTGTCGGAGCTTAAAAGAATAGTCGGCGAGGTCTGCGGAGATGAAAAAGACGATTATGTAAAGGCCATGAAGCTTATAGACTGGGTAGGCGCGAATATAAGCTACGATCACGACGCGGCGGAAAACTCGGTAACAATGGATACCGTGGCGATACATAACGTACTCGAACGCAGCCGCACTACCTGTGCCGGATTTGCCAACACGTTTTCCGCGCTTCTGGAGATAGCCGGAATCCGTTCGGTAAATCTGAAGGGAGCGGCCGTGGCGGGTGAGGTAACCTATGAGGAGCTTCCCGTGGGAACGGAAAATCATGAATTCAGCGCCTTCTGGTATGAAGCCGAAAAAAGGTGGGTCTACTGCGACGCCTGCTGGACAAGCAACAGCTCTTACCGCGACGGCAATTACAAGTGGGAGATTTCCGGAGGGACAAAGCACTTTGACATTACCGGAGAAGCCTTCGCTCTCAACCACAGAATAGATAAGGTCGAGGAGCGTTCTTATACAAAAGCGCTTGCGGCTCTTAACGGCGAACTTTCCGAAACCGCTGCGGAAAAAGAAGAATCTCACGTTACGGAAAGCGAAACGAGGGAAGGCGAACAAACCACGGCAAAGGGTGCAAGCGCTCCGAAAAACGATTACGAAAGCACTTTTGACAAAAAAGAAAATAACGGCGAAAATCTTACCCCATATATCATAATCGGCCTTACGGGGGTTATGGTAATAGGTGCGGGAATTATTTTGGCCGTCAATAAAAATAAAAAAAATTAAAAGAAAGGAAAACAAAAAATGTACATTATCGAAATGGAAAACGGCAAGGAAATAAAAGTGGAGCTTTATCCCGAAAAAGCTCCTATTACGGTAGAGAATTTTGAAAAGCTCGCGGCGGAAAAATTTTATGACGGACTCACCTTTCACCGCGTAATAAGCGGCTTTATGATTCAAGGCGGCTGTCCCAAGGGCGACGGTACCGGCGGACCGAAGGAGAAAATCAAGGGCGAATTTTCAGCCAACGGAGTGCCCAATGATTTAAAGCATACACGCGGCGTTCTCTCAATGGCGAGAGCGATGGAACCCAACTCTGCGGGCAGCCAGTTCTTTATAATGCACAAGGACGCTCCTCATCTCGACGGTCAGTATGCAGCGTTCGGTAAAGTTGTGGCGGGAATGGAAGCGGTGGACGAAATCGCGGAGTGTGAAACCGATTTTAACGACAAACCTCTTAAACCCGTTGTAATCAAAAGAATATACAAGGCATAACAGGTATAATGGAAATAAAGCTTTTACCCATTGAAAGGCTGGACGAGCTCAACGAAATTTACGATATGCACCGCTACGAAAATTTTCAGGAAACCCGCAGGCACAATCTGGAACACTGCACAGAAATATGCGTGGTTGCGGAGGAAAAGGGTAAATTTGTGGGCGAACTCAGTATAATGACCGAAAACGCAAATATTCCCGCGGCGGTCATTCCCAATAAACGCGTTTATCTGTTCGGACTGCGCGTCCTTCCCGACTATCAGCGGCACGGCATAGGCACCGCGCTTATGAGGTACGCCGTTTCCTTTTGTATGCAGAGAGGCGTTTTTGAGTTCACAATAGGCGTGGAAACAAAAAACGACGGAGCGAGACGGCTGTACGAGAGGTTGGGCTTCGTGAATTTTCTCGAAAATTGCAGCGAGGTTCAGTTTGGGGAAATGTGCAAATTCAATCTGCTTATGCTTAATACCAATCCATTTTAAAAGCGTGGGATTAGTGCTTAATGTGCAATCTTTAATCAAGTCTATAACTTGATTAAAGACTGGTATGAGTGCAGTAGCGTTTTAAACCGTGAGTATTGCGTGTGTTTAAAACATGAGCGACATAAGCTAAGATAATATTTGTATGTCCGGTATATTGTCGGTATCATACATTACTTTTGCGTGATTATCCCGTAGGATTTCCAGAAAAACCACCTCCCCCGTTTTTTTGTCGATCCCTTTACGGATAACCTTTCCGCAGCGGTAGACGGTTCCTTTTTCACTGACGAAACGCTCGTTTTCGGACTTTATATGATATTTCAGCGGCTGTGGATTATCCGCGCGGAGTTCTCCGCTCAGATATTCACCGTCGCTTTTTATCAAAAGCTGGTATATTCTGTCGGTATAATTGCGCACCCGATAATCCAGATAGTTATACATTATGGATGTACCCGTACCGAATGGTATCTGCCTCCCGAAATCTGGGAAAAGATCGAATCCGTCGTGATGATGGTGCTCCGTGACGGTAAGCTCGGAGTGCAGCACCAACCAGTGTATCAGATTGGTGAACTGGCACATTCCCCCTCCGGTTCCGGAGGAAACCTTTCCGTCGGATATGGTTAAGCCTTCCAGATATCCGTTTCGCTTGCTGTCTCTCCCCACAAGACGCCAAAAGGAGAAGGTTTCTCCGGGCTTTATAAGAATCCCGTCCACCTTCGGAGCGGCGATGGAAAGATTTACGGCTTTATTGTTTTGCAGCCGCATGTCTACCTGTCCGAGACGGCGGCGAATAAGAGAGCGGTATGAGCAGAGCACAACGGGAAAATGCTCCTCCGACCTTTCGGAAGCAAAGCTTTCTTTTTTCAGTATATCGGTCAGCTTGCGAACCGCGATGTTTTTTTCAACGGATATTTTGTAGGTAAGTGGAGAAATCTGACAGAACAGCTTTCTTTTCATAATATCATCTCTTTTTATTTAAAGTATTGCTTCACCAAGTAACTCTTGAAGATTTTGTGCGCCGAACGGCTGTCGAAAGACAAGGAAGAAGACCGCAGGAATATGCGTATATTTCAAGGGCTTCTGACGAAGTATTTCGGCAGCCGGACAAGCATAAAATTCAAGAGTTAATTGGGGGAGCAATAGAATAGGATACTGTTTTTATTATACTTATTTTTCAGTATAATACAATTACAAAGCGGTTACAATTTAATTACAATTTGGTTACAAAAATATTATCTCCCTTTACGGTTGCTTTTTTTCAATTACTGTGTTATAATATTCTAAAACATTTTAAGATTTGTGAAAGCTGAACTGTTATGAACGAACGACTCCCTTACCTCCGCGAAAAAGCCAATAAGCTTCCTTTAACTCCCGGCGTTTATCAGATGAAGGACGGCGGAGGAAAAATTATATATATCGGAAAGGCCAAAGCGCTGAAAAATCGTGTGTCAAGTTATTTCCGCGCGGTTGAGAGTCATAACCCCAAGACATACCGGTTAGTGCAGAATATAAACGATTTTGATTTTATTGTCACCCCCACGGAACTGGACGCGCTGGTGCTTGAGGCAAGCCTGATAAAGCTGCACAGTCCCAAGTACAATATTCTCCTTAAGGACGATAAAGGCTATAACTACATCAAAATATCCGGCGGGGACTATCCGAAGATAACCTACGCGCTGCAAACCGACGACAAAAGCGCGGAATATATCGGCCCTTACACCAGCGGCTATACCGTAAAGCAGGCGGTTGAGGAGGCGAACAAGCTGTTTATGCTCCCTACCTGCTCGCGTAAATTCCCAAGAGATTTCGGGAAGGAAAGACCCTGCCTTAATTTTCACATAGGGCGCTGTATGGGCATATGCAAGGGAAAAATTTCAGCGGAGGAATATAAAAAAAGCGTAAGTCAGGCCATAAGCTATATAAAAAACGGAAGTAAGCAGAGCATCGAGCGGCTCACGGAAGAGATGGAGGAGTACGCCGAAAAGTTGGAGTTTGAAAAAGCGGCTAAGATAAGAGACCGCATAGCCGCCATTCAGAAAGCCGAGCTTACCCAGCATATATATACTTCCAGAAACACCGACTGCGACATTGTAGCGGCGGCGGTAAATATGGATAAATGCAGCGTTGCGGTAGTAAAATACCGCGGCGGCAGACTTATAGACAAGGAAAATTTTTTTATAGGAGAAGAAGAGGACAGCAGCCGCACCCGCGAGGAATTTCTTGTGGAATACTATTCGGACAAGGCTGAAATGCCGAAGGAAGTGTATCTTGACGCGGAAATAGAGGATAAGGAGCTTTTGGAGAGCTATTTCGGCGATAAATACAAGCACAGGGTTACTTTAATCGTCCCCAAAAGGGGCGAAGGGCTTACGTTAGTCACTCTCGCAAAAAGCAACGCGGAGGAGTATCTGTCTCTCAGAGTTGGAAGAACCGCCAAAGAGATTGCCGCGTTGGAAGACCTTAAAAATATTTTAGGGCTGCCCAAGACTCCGGAAACAATCGAAAGCTACGATATTTCCAATATGGGCGAAGAAACCAGAGTGGCGGGAATGATAGTCTTCAAAAACGGCAGACCGTTTAAGCAAGGCTATAAAAAGTTCAACATAAAATACGTTCAGGGCATAGACGACTACGCTTGTATGCAGGAGGTAATAGAACGAAGGATAAGGCGTTATCTTGACGGCGACGAAAGCTTCTCTCCCCTTCCGGATCTTATTCTGCTTGACGGCGGCAAGGGACATGTGGCTGCGGTAAAGGAAGTTCTCGATAAAATGAACGTGAGTATAAACCTCTTCGGTCTTGTCAAGGACGATAAGCACCGCACCCGCGCCATTGCCAGAGAGGGCGGGGAGATACAGGTGAACGGCAATAAAAACGTATTCGGTCTTATTACGAGAATACAGGACGAAGTGCACCGTTTCTCCATAAATTTTCAGCGGAAGCAGCACAAAAAGAAACAGTACGAACTGGAACTGACCCGCGTTCACGGTATCGGCGAGGCAAAAGCCATGACGCTGCTCAAAGAATACAAAACAAAAAAGGCGATGAAAGAGGCCACGGCGGAACAACTGGCACAAACAGCGAAAATAAGCAAGGAAGTGGCGCAGGAGCTTTATTTGTTTATACAGGAAACCTTTTGATTTGACATACAAGGAGATTGAATTTGAGAGTTATTACAGGTTCCGCCAAGGGCAGGCGGCTAAAAACATTGCCCGGACTTGAGGTGCGCCCCACCATTGAGGGAGTTAAGGAAGCGATATTCAGCATAGTGCAGTTTGAGATTGAAGGCGCGATAGTGCTGGATATGTTTGCCGGTTCGGGACAGCTTGGGATAGAAGCGCTCAGCCGCGGAGCGAAAAAGGTTTATTTTGTTGACAATTCGGCGGAGTCGGTTAAAGTGATACGGGATAACCTTAAGCATACGCGGCTTGAAGAAAACGCGGTGGTGTCCAACACGGCGAATAACGCCTTTTTAAGATCTACAAGGGAAACGTTTGATATTGCGATTCTGGATCCGCCCTACAATCATAAGCTTATTCGGAAAACAATGCCGTCGCTGGTGGAAAAAATGTCCGAGGGGGGCATAATAATCTGCGAGCATGAAAGAGAAACCGAGCTTCCGGAAAGATTCGGGGAATTCGGAATTAGTAAGGTGTACCGTCATGGCAGAGCGACCTTGACGGCTTACAGAAGAAGTCCGGAAGAAAAAACAGAGGAACAAAGCCAAGACTGACACAATTTCCAAACAATATCACAGATAAATCGGTTTTTTGAAATTATTTGACCTCTGTTCATACCCGGCAAACAAGGAAAGGACATAAAAATGAGAACGGCAATTTATCCCGGAAGCTTCGATCCCGTAACCTGCGGTCATCTCGATATAATAAAAAGAGCGGCAGGACTTTTCGATAAGCTTATCGTGCTTGTTTCGGTAAATCCCACCAAATCCTCCTGTTTTACGCCGGAGGAAAGAGTCGACCTTATAAAGAGGGTTACGAAAAATATTGCCAACATAGAAGTGGAGAGCTACGACGGTCTTCTTATAGATTACTTCAGCGCGAGAAACGCCGACGTGATCGTAAAAGGGCTTCGCGCTATGTCTGACTTTGAGTATGAGTTTCAGATGGCTTTGGTAAACAAAGATCTTTGCTACAACGCGGAAACCGTCTTTCTTTGCGCCGACGCGGTAGGCACCTTCTTATCCTCAAGCATGGTGAAACAGATAGCGATGTTTGACGGCGATATAAGTTCATATGTCCCTCCCGAAATAGAAGCGGACATTAAAAAAGGCGTGAAGCGGCTGAAACCGACAGAAGAATAATTTTCTCCCGAGTCTGTGATACTAATCTTTGGTCAATGTATAGACAAATAAATACGGATAACCAAAGATTGGTATAAGACCCCTGTTTACTATAAAACGAAAGGAAGTATAAATAATGAATATTGACGACGCTTTGGAAGCAATGGACGAAATTCTGGACAAATCCATGCAGGTGCCTTTTTCACAGAAAAAGGGAATGGTCGACGTAAGCGCTCTGCGTGACCTTATAGACGATATCCGGATGAATATGCCCAACGAGATAACTCAGGCGAGAAATCTTGTCAACGACAGAAAAACAATTTTAAACGACGCGAAGCAGGAAGCGGAACGAATTATCCGCAAAGCGGAGGAAAGAGCCGAACGTCTTGTTTCTCAGCAGGAGATTACAAGACAGGCAAACGAGAAAGCCACTCAGATACTTACCAACGCTCAGACTAAGTATACGGAGCTTTGTAAAACTACCAACGACTATGTGGATTCGATGCTTTCAAGGGTTGAGGAGCTTCTGGTAAATGATCTGGCCGACGTCAAGAAAGCAAAGACGGCGCTTAAAAGAAAATAGTAAAAAGTCTCACAAAATGAAGCTTTACCCATTTACGAAAAAGAAAAACAGCGTATCAAAATCCTTTTGATACGCTGTTTTTCTTCTTATTTGCAATGCTGTAATATAATTTCCGGTATCTTTGTAAGCGGAGCCTGCTGACAGACCGCGCCCTGTTGATACGCAACCATAGGCATTCCGTATACCACACAGGTCTCTTTATCCTGACCTATGGTAAATCCGCCCCGATCTCTTATCTTCTTCAACCCCTTAGCCCCGTCGGCGCCCATTCCCGTAAGAATCGCCGCTACCGCGTTCTTTCCCGCGGTGTCCGCAACACTGTCGAACAAGACATCAACCGAGGGACAATGACCCGAAACCTTTTCTCCCTCCTTGGATGTAACGAAGTATCCGTTTGAGTCCTTTGCGAGCCTTAAATGAAATCCACCCGCACCGATTATTATCTTGCCCCTCTCTACTCTGTCTCCGTCCTGCGCTTCCTTGCATCTCATTTTACAGATGCGATCCAGACGCTCGGCGTACATTTTTGTGAATACCGGCGGCATATGCTGCACTATAACGATACCCGGAGTGTTTGCGGGCAAGTCCTGCACCACCGCAAGAAGCGCGTCGGTGCCGCCCGTACTTGCGCCCAAAGCTATCACTATACTGCTGTTCCCGCTTCCCGTAAGGATAAGATTCTTTGCCGAAGCGGGAGGCGGAACATTGGCGGGATGGCTGTAAAGCTTCACCTTGGCTATGGCGGCTACTTTTATCTTCTGCGCCAGCAGCCTCGCAAAATCCTCTATATCTGTCCTCGATCTTACCAGAGGTTTTTTTACAAAATCCACCGCGCCCGCGCTTATGGCGTCAAAGGCGCTGATGGCTGTCGCGGTTACAACAACGGTGGGGATAGGCCTTTTGGGGAGCAGCTCCTTAAGAAAATCAATACCGCTTACCTTAGGAAGCTCCACGTCAAGTATAAGAACGTCGGGGGCCAATTTATCCAGCTTTTCCCTTGCGGTAAAAGCGTCCACGGCCGTACCTATCACTTCTATCCCGCTTTCCGCGCCAAGAAGTCTTGAAAGCGTTTCTCTGAAAACAATGGAATCGTCTACAACTAAAACTTTAATCGCCATATCTATTCCTCATAAACATTCAAAGGATAAAATTAAAGCGCAGCTTACACAAGCTGCCGGAATTGCGAAGCAATTCCGAGCTTCAGCGGGGGATTTTAATCAAGAGATGAAACCCGCCCCCCTAAGAGGCGAGAGACATCCGACAGCGGTTATTTTTTATCTCCGGGAAGCGGCTTTCTGTAAATTGCCGGTTTGATATACTGGAACCTTGTCTGTTCTCTGGGTACGCTTTCCGCATGTCCGATAAAGAGATATCCGCCCGGAGTCACTACGTCATAGAATCTCTCCACAAGCGCAACCTTTGTGGGCATGTCAAAATAGATCATTACGTTGCGGCAGAATACTATATCGTAAAGCACCGCGGGCTTGGGTATCGGCTTCATAAGATTAAAGGTGCCGAAATTCACCTTGCTCGTTATGGTTTTCTGTACCTGATAACACTCGTTGTCAAGGGGGGTAAAGTATCTCTTTACCCATGCGGGATCGAGATTTTTCATTCCGTCCTTGTGATATATCGCTTTCTTTGCTTTTGTAAGAACATTTTCGGATATGTCCGACGCATATATGTTTGTGTCCCATGCGGAGGCTCCCGCTCCGAAAAATTCCTGCATCTGCATTTGGGTGGTATATGCCTCTTCTCCGCTGGAACAGCCCGCGCTCCATATTTTAACATACTTTTTTGGGCGGTTAAGCGAAGATATATAAGGGAGTATTACGTCTTTCATATACTGGTAATGCTCCGGCTCACGCATAAAAAATGTGTGGTTGGTGGTAAGCTTGTTGAGCAAAGCCACTATTTCGGTACCGGTTCTGTCATTGTAAACCGATTCGAGATACTGATGATAATCAGGGAAGCCTTTGTGTTTTATTTCGTTACAAAGTCTTCCTTCAATAAGAACTCTTTTCTGAGCCAAATTTATTCCGTAGTTGTCGTAAACAAATTTAACCAGCTTGTTAAAATCCGCGTCTGTAATCTTTGGTATCACTTGCGTTCTCCTCTCTGCCGTACTGATTTTACACTACGGGAAATTTTCAACTGTTTATCCGACCGAACAAGTTTTTTCTACAAGTCGATATATTAAACTTATCTTCACAAGATACAGCACGCATCTTTTCCGATAGCTTTGCCGATGACTGCTTACGAAAGCCTTGGCACGGCTTTCCGAATTGTTCCGAACAAAAATTATCCGAAAATTCACGCGCAAATCTTGTGATGACAGGTACTTGAATAACATACCGCAAGCGCAGAAGCTTGCCTCTGCGCTTTAGGTCGCGTTTTTAAGTGATTATTCCGCCGCTACCGCTTCAATGTCGAAATCATCGTCGAAAATAAGCTTTTTAACGTCAAGAATCATCTTTATGGAGTCGTTTGTCTCAAGAATGTACTCTATAAACTTATTGTTGTTTACTCTTTCAAGAGCAGGAATATCCGCCTTGTTTTCCGCCTTTACGGAAAGTACCTCCTGAACCTGATCGACTATTATGCCCACCTGAATGTCCATATAAGTGATTATGATAGTGCTTGTCTTGTCGTCATGCTCCTTTTCGGGCAGGTCGAAACGGGAGCGAACGTCAATTATGGGTATTACCTTACTGCGGACATTGATAACGCCCTTGATATAACGAGGGATTCCCGGGATAACGGTAATATGAGGAACTCCCACTATCTCATTGACATAGGAGATATCCACGCCATATATCCTGTCGTCGATAATGAAGGTGAGCGCTTTGGCGATCTCCGTCCCGCTGCTTTTCGCAGCTTTGTTTATTTTTTCATTCAGCTCATTCTGCTGTTCACTGACTTTATTTATATCTGCCATAATGCCGAAACCATTCCTTTCATTTTTCGAGTCGTGCTTGTTTGCCCAAATGGGCAAGCCTCCGGCTTACTGCTTATCTATAACGTTGTTGACGTCAATAATAAGTGAAATACTGCCGTCGCCCATTATGGAACAGCCCGACAAGCCCTCGGCCTTAAGATTATAGCGGGAGAGGTAGGATGGGAAGGGCTTTACAACCACCTGCTGCTCACCGATAAGCTTGTCGGCAAACAGGCAGACCTTCTTTCCGTCCGCCTCTACCAGAATAAGTATGCCCTGTTCAAAATCGGTGGTTTCCGTTTCCAGATTATACTTCTGATAAAGCTTAAGAATGGGGTAGCACTCGCCTCTCAGCATTATCATCTCATTGCCCTGCGTATCGTAAATGATCTGATTGTTTGTGATCTTGAAGCTCTGTTTAATGGCGGAAGTGGGCACCGTAAAGATAACGTCGCCGACTCTTACCTCCATACCAGCGATAATGGCTAAGGTGAGAGGAATCTTAATAATGAACGAACTGCCCTCATACCGCTTGCTTTCAACAAATATGCTGCCGCCAGATTTTTCGATATTCTTCTTTACAACGTCCATCCCCACGCCTCTGCCGCTGTACTCGGTAACTTCGGTATTGGTGGAAAAGCCGGGAAGCATTATCATATTATTGATCTCGCGCTCGCTGTACTCCGAGGCGGGCTTTGTAAGAAGTCCCGCTTCCTCCGCCTTCTGGAGAACCCTGTCGGTATCTATTCCGCCGCCATCGTCTGCAACGGTAATAATTACCTCTCCCGCGCTGCTGGTAGCGCTGAGTCTAATGGTTCCCTTTTCGGGCTTACCGTGTTCAATACGTTCGCTGACGTCCTCCTCAATGCCGTGATCCATACAGTTGCGGACAAGGTGCATAAGCGGATCATTGAGATTGTCGACAATAGACTTATCAACTTCGGTATCCTCGCCCTCTATGACAAGTTCAACATTCTTTCCTAATTTCTGCTTCATATCGCGGACTATTCTGTGCATCTTCTGGAAAGGACCTATGAGGGGCACCATTCGGATGGACATTACGGAATCCTGCAACTCGTCGGTAAGCTTTCTCAGCTCTCTTGCCGCTTTCTGGAAGCTTTCCAATTTTAGCCCGTCAAGTTCGGGGTTGGAGATTACCATTGATTCGGTGGTAATGATTTCGCCGACTATATCATGAAGCTGATCCAGCTTCTGAAGATTTACACTGATAAGGCTCTGCTTGCCGCTGTTGGAGCTGGCCTGCTGAACAGGTGCTCTTTCGGGCTTTTTGGCGGGAGCGGGAGCTTCCTTCTTTGCGGGAGCAGTCTCCTTCTTCGTCTCGGCGGCAGGTTTTGCCTGCGCGGTTTTTTCCTCCTTGGGAGCGGATTGCGCGGATTGTTCCGCTGCGGGAGCCGCTTTCTGCTGTGCGGCAGATTCCGATTCCTCCTTTTCGTCTGTTACGATTTCGTATGTATCAACGTTTAACGATTGCTCCACTACCTTCAGCGCTTCATCTACGTCCGCCTTATTAAGTGTAACAAGGAAACCGTCCTCCTGTATTGTCGCGCTGCTTTCCGAATTGTTTTCCACATCCTTAGGGAACCAGTCGATAACGTCAAAGGATTCCTTTAATCTGTTGAGAAGCAAAAACGCGCGCAGGTTTTCCATCTTGCAGTCCTGATCAAAATAAACTCTGATAACAGACTGATTTTCGTTTGCGGCTTCGACACCTCCTGATTTTGCCGCTGCGGGATGTTCTCCAGCTTCGGCCGCCTCGGCCTCTTCAAGCTCTCCCTGAAGCATTTTCGCGCCGTTTTCAAGCTTCGCAATCATCTCGGAGAAATCGGTTCCCTCATAATCGGGATTGCTGCGAATCTCTTCGATCTCAGCCTTAAACAGGTCGGACATCTGGAATACAAGGTCATAAACAAAACCTATATCCTTCATCTTAGAGGGATCTTCTCTAATGATGAAAAACATATCCTCTCCTTTATGCGCTAATTTTTGCAGGTTCTCAAAACCCATCATTGCCGATGAGCCTTTGACGGTGTGCATGATCCTAAAGACCTCGTTAATATCGTCATCTGTGAACTCATTCGCCTGCTCGGTACGCAAAAGAATTTCGTCAAGCTGATCGATAAGTGTGGTGGTCTCAAAGAGATACATATCCACCATGCCTTCCATTCCGGCTTCAACCTTTGCCATTTTTCTGACCTATCCTTTCATTATTTTAGCTTGAAGCGCCGTATTCTCCGAGAAAAAATTCCGTTAAAGCCCTTAATAAAGGTATTTATCAAAAATCCTTTCAAAAAAGAAAGCACTCCAAAGAAAAATTTGCTGACAATAAATTTACGCTGATTTATTGAATTTTTTGCCGATATATGATAAAATGTTTTAAGAACATTTTATTTCTTTATAACATAACGCCGTTTCAGAAAAACGGACGGCTCAAATAAAGCTGGCGTTTCAATACCGAACACGGACAAACGCTTCCGTACGTCAAATCCCGCTGCCTTGAGCAGGACGCTCAGACGGAAGCCCAATCGGCATTGACATTACGCCGGAAAGGAATTACCATGCCACAGATCCCTCAGATATCAGGACCTCTCAGCGGAGGCAAAACCCTAACCTCAACCGGCAGCAACACCGGTTCGCCTCAGAACGCCGAAGCCTTTTCCATAAACGGAGTTAACGCCGTCCAGCGCCCCGGCGGAGTTACTCAAAAAGGCGAAGCGGGGGGCACCGAAAACCGCGGAGTATCCGGCGATACCTCGCCTTCAATAGGAGCGCCCGCCGCGAAAGATCCTTCAATGGCGGTGGAAACGCTTCACGACGTCTTCTCCGGCGATCTTTTGGAAAACGCCAAGCTTAACGGCTACACCGAGCTTGTAGGTGAAATCGACGATCTCACCAAAGCAATTTACATAAATCCCGACAAGCTTCTTAACGAAATATTGACTCAGGAAAAGGACAACACCGTTTTTTCGGGCAACGAGCTTTTCGATATACTGCGAACGGTGTGCGGCGAGTCGGGGGAAGACACCAAAGAACTTGTGGCAAACCTGCTGAAAACGCTTAATTACGCCATGTGCAAAAACGAAATAATCGAAGCGGTCACATCAAACATCGGATTCCTGGCGGAATACTTCGGCAAAAACACTACGCTCTCAAAAAATCTTACCGCTCTTTATCAAAAATGGATGAGCGGCGATCCAACGGAAAATTTTGAAAGCCTTAAAAATGAAACCGCAGCGCTTATGCGCACCATATCGGGCAGCCTTCAAAGCGATTCCCGCACCGAAACCTTGGTGCCCTTGGTCACTCACAACCTTTCCCGATACAATACCAACGAATACATGATGAAGGAAGCTTTCTCCCAGCTCATGTCTCAGATACCCTCGGCATCAACCCGCGAAGCGCTCAGCAAGGCTTTTGCTTCCTTCGTGTCCAAGCTGCTCACAAATTCATATAATAATAATACTACAAATACGCCAGAAAATCAAGTATCTAATGAAAATTTTGATGTTTCCGCCGAAAAAGCTTCAATTTTAGCCTATATAAATGCGCTTGCAGAAGGCGAAACAACCGCTTCCGCACAAAACAATGGCAATATTGCACAAAATTTAGCTGCATTTCAAGGTACAAATGCACAAAGCGAAAAAACACAGGAAAATATTTCCGAAAACGGAACCGCCGATCCTCTTGCCGAAACGGAAAAAACCAACCCGTCGTCAAGTTACCGTGAAAACGGAACCTCCGTTATGTCCGAAGAACAAAGAGCGGAAAACTTCCGTAATTCGGTACCCATTTCGGACACAAGGATAAACTACCTTCTGAACAATTACCGAAGCGAGAGCATAGCTGCCAAGGACGCACTGATTCAGCTTCTTTCCCTTATCGTACCGCAAAACGACTCCTTTGCCGCCGAATCCATAAGAAATATCGTGGAAAACACTTTAAACACCGACCGTCTTGTAAGCTTTCTCAACGACGTTTTAAGGGCAATGCCCGATATGCCGGAGCGTCAGACGCTGTATGACGCGCTCGAAACGGTGATGGAGGACGTAGTACAGTCCTACTCTCAGGAGCAGAACACCGACGTTTCGGCGGAAAAGGCGGCTATACTGGTGTATCTTTCAAAGCTGTCGGGGGGAGCGGAATCCGCTGAAAAGGTGCTTTCCTCAATAGTAAGCGGAGAATCCGCAGAAGCAGACGAGGAAGCGAGGAACGAAGCCTATAAAAGCTCAATCGCTTTGAGCGACAGCCGAATAGAGTATATACTGAACAATTATCAAAGCAATGCGATAAGCGGAAAAGACGCCATCGACCGTCTTCTGGCGCTTCTGATTCCGAGAGACAATCCGGACGCGTCGGAAGTGATGAAAACCGTGGTAAACGGCACGGATAATCTGTCCGATCTGGTGGATTTCCTTAACCGCGTCCTTGAAAACACGCCCGACATACCGGAACGGCAGACCCTGTGCGACGCATTTGAGCATATTGTTGGAGGGATGGCGCAGAAACAGGAAATGTTGGCGCAAAAACAATCGGGCTACGAATCAGAAACCATGAAGGCGCTTACCGCCTTTATTGACCGCAACGTAAACCATCCCGCAATAAGAGGGATAGACAACTTCAACGCTTCAAATCTGCTTCAGAGTATGCTGAACGCACCGGGAGTCTTTACCCCGCTTGCCCACTACATCATTCCCCTTCAGGTAGACGACACCCGCGCCTTCGGCGAACTCTGGGTGGACAACGACAATACATCTTCGGGAAAGGGCGAAAACGGCGAAAAGAAGTATCACCTGTTCCTGACTTTCGACGTGGAAGCGGTTGGAAGATTTGAGGTAGACGTTTACAGCAGCGGAAAGGAGTTAAATCTTTCCGTGCTGTACCCCAAAAGCTACCGTTACCGCGTTTCAAATCTTACCGACAAGATAACCAAGATAGCTGCGGGAGTGGGATACAGCGTGCAGAATTTCAAAACCGGAATATTGTTTAAGCCCCATACTCTTGCGGAAACGTTTCCGAGAATAAACGAAAACAGAAAAAGCTTTGATGTAAAAGCTTGACACAAATCTTCGATCAAATCTACAACTTAATTAAAGATTGGTATAACAATATAACAGGAGATTAACTATGTCAAAACATAAAACCTTCGGTAAATCCGCGGCCGTAGCCCTGAAATACAATCCCGACCTTAACTACGCCCCCATAGTGGTGGCTTCGGGAATGGGCGAGCTGGCCAAAAAAATATTAAACATAGCCGACGAAAACGGAGTTCCGATTTATCGGGACGACAGCGCCGCCGCCCTGCTTGTAATGTTAGGCGCGGGAGAACACGTACCCCCTGAATTATACAAGGTTGTGGCGGCGATCTACGCACAGGTGGTATACGACGCAAACGACCTTAAAAAAATGAGATAAGCGAGGACAACACGCCAATGGCATCTCTTCTTATTGCTATAATTTACATGGCTTTCATAAGTCTCGGACTTCCGGATTCGCTTTTAGGCTCCGCATGGCCGGTTATGTACTCCCAACTGGGCGTACCGTTGTCTTACATGGGAATAATTTCCATGATAATTGCTTTGGGCACGATTTTTTCCAGTCTTGCTTCCGATTTTCTCACACGAAAATTAGGGACGGGACTTGTTACCGCATTAAGCGTTTTTATGACGGCGGCGGCTCTTTTCGGCTTTTCCGCCGCCGATTCCTTTATCGCCCTTTGCGTGATCGCGGTGCCTTACGGGCTGGGAGCGGGAGCGGTGGACGCGGCGCTCAACAACTATGTGGCGCTGCACTTTTCTTCAAAACACATGAGCTGGCTCCACTGCTTCTGGGGAGTCGGCGCTTCCGTCAGCCCTTATATAATGGGATTTTGCCTGACTTCGGGCTTGGGGTGGCAAAAAGGGTATTTTTCGGTATCCGTAATACAGATAATACTCACGGTAATATTGTTTATAAGCTTTCCTCTCTGGAAAAAGCGCTCGGAAAAAAACGAGGAGAACAGCTCTAATGTGGTTGGACTAAGGGGTGCTTTTAAAATAAAGGGTGTGCCTTACGTTATGGCGGCATTCTTCTGCTACTGCGCGCTGGAATCCACCGCGGGGCTGTGGGCAAGCAGCTACTTAAGCGAGTACAGAGGCACCTCGGAGGAAACCGCCGCCATGTTCGCATCGCTTTTTTATTTCGGAATCACCATCGGGCGCTTCGCCTGCGGCTTTATCTCGGAAAAAGCGGGAGACAAAAGGCTCATAAGAATAGGGGTATGCGCCGCGGCGGCGGGAGTCGTCATGATACTCCTGCCCCTTGAAACGGATATTTCAGCTCTGGCGGGGCTTGTTGTAACGGGCGTTGGCTGCGCGCCGATATACCCATCCATAATCCATTCTACCCCCGCCAACTTCGGAAAAGAGAACTCACAGTCAATCATAGGCATACAAATGGCCTGCGCTTATACCGGAACCACTCTTATGCCCACATTTTTCGGGGCGCTGGCAGATAATATAGGTATATTCCTTTATCCCGTCTATCTGCTAATTTTCGCTTTGGTATTGGGAGCAATGTCCGAGCTGCTAAACAAGGCAACTTCTACAAAAAAATTGTAACCGAATTGTAAACAAATTGTAACCGTTTTGTAATTGACTTAAGCCGTAAATCAGAGTATTATAGAAGTCAAAGAAGCCGCAGAAAAATGCAAAAAAAGAAAATTCGGGCGGCAAAACGGAAGGAACGATAAAAAATGAAAAAAACAAATAAATTCTTGGCGTCTGTTTTGGCGGCTTCCATGATATGTCTTGCTTTTGCCGCCTGCTCCTCCCAAGGAGAAAATGAGGAAAGCACTACCGAAAGCGATATCCCCCCAATCAGTGTTGACCTTTCGGAATCGGCGCAGACCACCCCCGAAATTACCCCCGCCGAAAACACCGCTCCCACGGAAACCACACCGGAAAACACTTCCGAAACCGTTCCGGAAATAACCGAACTTACGGAAACGTCGGATGTAACCGAGGAAAACACATCGGAGCGCTCCGAAACCTCAATTATAGAGGAAACTACCTCCGAAACCGTCCCCGTTTCGGAACCCCAACCGGACGTAAGCGGAAGCGGAGAAGGAATTGTCCGCCTTGCTTCAGCCATGGAAGGAAAACCATTTTATTTCGGCGGAGCCGACCCCGATACGGGCTTTGATAACTCCGGCCTTATGTACTATGTGCTTAAGGAAAACGGCATAAACTGCCCCCGACTTACAAACGAAATAGCGGAATGGGGAGAAAAGGTTACCTTTGAGGAACTCAAGCCGGGTTATCTGGTATTTTTTGAATATGAGGGAAGCGGAAAAGCGGATTTCGGCGGAATATACATAGGCGACGGAATGATGATGGTGAGCACAGACGAGGATCGTCCGGTTTCCGCAACCGACATCACCACAGGCTACTATCAGAAAATTTTCCAATTCGGAATAAAAACCTTTTAAATTTTAATTATGGATATGCACTTTGTTAAGGCCAAAGGAATTTTGTCTTCCTCCAACGGCATAAACATGTATCGGGGCTGTTCTCACGGATGTATTTACTGCGATTCCAGAAGCCTTTGTTATCATGTGGCGGAGGACGGGCGGGACTTCGAGGACATAGAGGTAAAGGAAAACGCCTTGGAACTACTTGAAGCCGCTTTAAAAAGAAAAAAGAAAAAATGTATGATAGGGACGGGCGCAATGACCGATCCTTATATTCCTTTGGAGTACAAGCTAGAGTACACCAAAGGGGCGCTGGAGCTGATAGAAAAATACGGCTTCGGAGTATGCGTTCAGACAAAATCCGATAGGGTATTAAGGGATATCGAGCTGCTGCAAAGGATCAACAACAGGACAAAAGCGGTGGTGCAGATGACTCTGACTACCGCCGACGAAAAACTGTGTAAAATGCTGGAACCTAAGGTCTGCGGGACAAAAAAGAGGTTTGAAGCGCTGAAAAGGCTTAAGGATGCGGGTATACCCACCGTGGTGTGGCTTGACCCGATTTTGCCGTTTATTAACGATACTAAGGAGAATATTGAGGGGATACTTGAGTACTGCGCGGAAGCGGGAGTGTACGGTGTTATCTGCTTCGGTATGGGACTTACGCTGAGGGCGGGAAATCGGGAGCATTTTTATAAAAAGCTGGACGAGCATTTTCCGGGGCTGAGGGAGGTTTATGAGAGAACCTTCGGATTTAAATATGAGGTTAACAGTCCCGATAACAGTGAGCTGATGAGGCTCTTTCACAGAAGATGCGGAAAGTACGGAATGGCGCATCGGAATGAGGATATTTTTGGGTATATGTATAGGTTTGAGGATAAGAATATGGGGGAGCAGCTTAGTTTTTTTGATATTTGATACTATGATACTCTTTAAGGCAACACCGCGCATAGACTGCGCGGTGTTGCCTTAATTTTTGATTTATACCAAACCCTTCTTAAACTATGGATAAAATCCATAGTTTAAGAAGGGTTGCACCCGAAGCCTGTTAACCGATTAAAAACCATTATTCCAATTTTTAATCGGTTAACACTATTAATTTGCTCTCATAAAAGTAAATTAACGGGCATTCCCTCTCAAAGAGAGATTTTCATTTTGAGTCGAATATATCATGAAATTTATTACTGCTGAGCCGTAAATTTGGCTCTCACGGTGTTGATCTTGTTCTGTTCCGCCTGTTCGGTGGGATACCAACCCTTTTCCGCCATTTTGTCATACACCTTATCCTGCATGCAAAGCGCGTCGTTCAGCGCATTGGAAAACACCTGATGCACATTTGCTGTGGGAGATTCCATAGTGCCGTGCATATAAAGGTCGCAGGCGCCCTTTTCCAAAAGGAGAATGTCCTCCATCAAATTTTTATCGTCCATTTATATCACTGTTCCTTTCTTTAAAGAAGCCCGTAAAAGCTTTGGAAAATCTGCTGATGCTTCTGTTCCATCTGCTGTATGCAGGTCTTAAGGTCGGGATCCTTTACCTGAGAAGCAGTCTCACGGCACTTAGTCTGAAAATACTGCTCGTGACCCAGCGCATCCTCAATATAAATCAATTCTTTTCCTGTCATATTTTACCGTCCTTTCTCAACAGCCTTTACGAAAAGGCTGTTTTTGTTTACGGTAATATTTTTCCGAAACAGCACAAAATTATACAGGAAAAAAATTGGTAATGAATATGAAATAAATGTATAATTACGCCATAACTGCCAACAATACCCACGTAAACCCCCGAATCGTTGTAGAATACGTATTGTTCGGGGACTAATACTAATCCCTTTTAAAACTGTCGGATTAGTGTTTTGGGTGCAACCCTTTTTAAACTATGGATAAAATCCATAGTTTAAAAAGGGATTGGTATAATACTAATCTTTGATTAAAGTAAAGAGAAATACGGATAACCAAAGATTGGTATAAAGCGTAATATTGCTCCCGAAAAATCCCTCGGCGAAGCAGCACCGTGTCTAACGGATAAACTGAAAGAAAGGACTTATACAATGAAAAAACAAGGATTCGCAAAAGTAAGAGCCGCAATGAAAGGAAAAGGCTTTATAGTCGCCTTGGCACTTAGCGTGGCGGCGGTGGGCTTTTCTACCTATTACGCTTACAACAACATTATGAACGGTTTCGGAGGTGAAAACAGCGATGAGCTTTTTATTGAAGTCGACAAAAACCAACCGGGCGTCCCTCTGGTCACCACTACGGCACAGAGCACAATACCGTCCGCTACCACAGCGACAACAACCCCTCCCCAGACATCCGCTAATACAGGCACTGAACCGCAAACCGAGCCTGCAAACAATTTCTTTGCCGCGTCTTCCCCAAGAACAATGCCTTCCGACGGAGAGATCATCAACGAATACAGCGACGGAGAACTGGTCAAATCACAAACGCTGAATTTATGGCAGACGCATGACGGCGTGGACATCGCGGCGGAGATCGGAACGGATATAAAAGCCTGCGGCGAAGGGCAAATTTTAAACATATGGGAGGACGCTCTCTGGGGCGTATGCGTTTCCATTGATCACGGAGACGGTCATATAAGCAGCGTTTACGGCCTTGACGCAAATGTTCCCGTGTCCATAGGGCAGGAGATTGCCTGCGGGGATATTATAGGAAAAGCGGGAAATACCGCCGAGTGTGAGTGCAAGCTCGCACCTCATATTCATTTTGAGGTTAAAAAGGACGGCGGATTTATAAATCCTCTGAGTTTTATTGAGGGTTAAAAATGTGTTTTATAATAATCCCTTTTCAAACTGTGAATATTACGTTGGTTTAAAAAGGGATTACTATTAAAAAGCTTTGATTCATCCGAGAGTCAAAGCTTTTGTTTTTTGATATTTGGAAAAAATATTTTGGGGACCGAATTTGACATTTTTTTGCGCATAACGGTGGTAGTATTATGAATGTAATGCTAATCCTTTATACCAATCTTCCGTAAAGTCTGTGTAATAACAATCACTTTTTAAACTGACGTAATACCCACGGTTTAAAAAGGGATTGCACGCCAAACACTAATCCAGCAGTTTTAAAAGGGATTATAGCAATCCAAAAAAAGTTAAAACAAATTTACAACAGCGCAAAAAGCACACAAGCTTTGGGGGCGTTGCCCCCGTCCTTTGGACTCCCCTACTTCCCTTTCGGAGTCCGAAAGGGAAGCGGAAAGGACAATTAGTCGCTTCGCTCCTATTTGTTTATCTTTTTGCTGGATTGCTATAGTATAAAGATCGGTATAAAACAATATTATATAAACTCCGCTTTTAAAGGAAAGGAATTTTAAAATGACCGTTGAAATTACCCTCGGCGAAGACTTTATAACCGCTTCTCTTTCGGGAGAGTTGGATCACCACACCGCCGCAAAAGCGCGGGAGCTTATTGACGCCCGCCTTGAACGCTATACGCCCAAGCTTTGTATAATGGACTTTTCCCGCGTGTCATTTATGGACAGCAGCGGAATCGGACTTATATTGGGACGCCGGCGCACCGCCGAGCTGTACGGAGGAAGAGTTGTTATAAAAAATCCCTCCCGCTACGCGGAAAAAATTATAAAGCTTGCGGGACTCGGTTCGATGATACTGCCTGAAAAGCTGAAAATGCAGTAGCCTAAACGTTTTGTTTTTTCGCCCTAAATTCAAGCGCAGCTTACGGTGATCTTTGGCCAAGGTATAGACAAATAATACGGATGACCAAAGATTGATATTATATATCCTCTTCAGAAAGGAACATATTTAAATGAAAACGGTAAATAAAATGAAAATAACGATCCCCGCCATGTCAAAAAACGAGGCTCTGGCGCGAAGCTGTATAGCAGCTTTCGCCGCGCAGACCGACCCCACTGTGGAGGAGCTTTCCGACCTTCGCTCGGCGGTGTGCGAGGCGGTGACAAACTCGATAGTCCACGGTTACCGCGATAAAAGCGGAGACATCACCATAACCCTTAAGCTCACCGACGACAACTGCCTGTACATAAAAATAGCCGATAAGGGCTGCGGAATAGAGGACGTGGAAAAAGCAATGGAACCGCTTTTCACCACCGCGCCCGAAGAGGAGAGGGCGGGTCTCGGATTTGCGGTGATGGAGGCCTTTACAGACTCTCTGAAGGTGACCAGCCGCCCCGGAAAGGGCACCACCGTAACGATGAAAAAGAAGCTGACGGGAAAATATGAATAAAACCGACAATAAATTCATACAGGACAATTTAGGGCTTGTTCATTCCCTCGCCGCCCGCTTCAAAGGAAGAGGCATAGAGTATGAGGAGCTTTTCGCCGCCGGCTGCGAGGGGCTTGTAAAAGCGGGAATCGGCTTTGACGAGAGCAGAGGGCTGAAGTTTTCCACCTATGCCGTGCCCGTTATTTTAGGTGAGATAAAGCGCCTTTTTCGCGACGGGGGTGCGGTAAAGGTGAGCCGCAGCTTAAAGGAGCTTTCTCTTAAAGTAACGGCGGTGCAGGCGGAGCTTAGAAGCAGGGGAACCGAGCCCAAGCTGTCCGAAATAGCGGAGGTTCTCGGAATAACGGTTGAACAGGCGGGCGAAGCCGTATCCGCTTCCCTTCCGCCCCTTTCCCTGACGGTGGAAGGCGAGGAAGAAAACGAACGGGAACTTGACGTTCCCGTTCCGCCGGAGCAGACCGCCCTTACAGAACGGATTGCTCTGAATCAGTGCCTTCTCCTGTTAGAGGACGAGGAGCGGCAGATTATTGTTTTAAGGTATTTGAAAAACCTGACGCAGACGGATGTGGGAAAAATAACGGGAATGTCGCAGGTTCAGGTTTCAAGGAAAGAAAAAAAGGCTTTAAAAAGGCTCAGAGAACTGTTAGAAAGCTAAAGATCTACGAATTTTTAACAGCCGTCATAGAATCGGAGCTGAGGAAGTCCTTAACAAACTGCGATATTCTTTCCGGTGCCTCATACATTTTGATAAAGGTAAAGCTTTGCGCCAGCCCGTCTATCTCCTCCATCGCTTCCTTTACGTCAAGCATTGTTTCCTGCGAAATTTCCTTTGCGGAGGTATAATCGGTATGCGAAGGATCTAATCTGTGGCTTTGTATGGCGTAATTGATCCTGTCCGCGCACCTGCATTTGCCCTTTCCGTATTCGCCGCAGTATTCGCCGAGGAAATCCGCCATCTTTCTGCGCACGCGGGAAAGGCGCTGACGATAAGCCTCAGGCGTTATACCCAATATTTCTCCCGCTATACGGCTGTCTGTCCTGAACATTGTGCCCAATACAAAAATACATCTGCTTTCCGCGTCAAGACATTGCAGCATAACGTTGGTGCAGGACATTTTAAGCTCCTCCGCCAGAATATTCTTCTCCACGTTCTGCGTAAGGTCGGGAACGTCGTGTATTTTTCCGTTGCTGATATCGTCGCCGTAATACTCGAAGCTTAGGGGAACATGGGCGAACATATGCTTTTTGTAATTTTTCAGATGATTTGCGGCGATACTGAAAACCCATGTGGAAAAAGCGCTTTCTTTTCGGAAGGAAGACATGTTTGTGATAATCTTCAGCAGAATTTCCTGCGCGGCGTCCTCCGCGTCCGCAAACGTACCCAACATTCTCAGCGCCATATTGAAGACGGGCGCCTGTATGTCCTCAACGATTGCCTCAAGCGCTTTTCTGTCGCCCTCCAAAGCCTTTTCCGCCAGTTCGGTTAATTTTTCTTTTTCCATGAAATTGTTTTTCCTTTCTGTTTTTTGAGAGTAAAAACATAAATTATTGCTCCCTATTATATTGGACAATCCGAAACGGTTTTTGTGACGTAATATGACTTAATATTTTGAGCCGACTAATCATACCGATCTTTAACCAAATTGCAGACTTGATTAAAAATTGCACCCCAAGCCCTAATCTTCGGTTATCCATGGCAATACCTGAAAACAAACCTGCCGTCATTCCTCGCGGAACGACGGCAGGTTTTGTTTCGGGAAATTACGCTCCCTGTTTCTCTCTCTCAAGCCATATATAAGCAATGTCAAGCGCTTCATAAAGCCCTTTTCTTTCACAGGTTTTTTTCATAATTTCACTTGCATCAACTCCGTCAACCTGAGTAAGCCTGAGCCAGACCTTAACTCTGTCCGCCACCTCAAGGCCGTTGACGGTTCTTGTGGACATAATCTGAAGCATAGCCACCGTTTCGTCGCTCATATTTCCGTAAAAAATCTGCTTTCCGTTTCTTACAAGAGGAAGTCCCTTATAAGTAAAAAATTTCTGCTCCTCCATCGTTTTCTCCTTTCGGTTAAGAGTTTGTGTTCATATGGTTTGTGCGTGGATTTTCGAGCAATTATTGACAAGGACAAAGCGGAAAGTCGAAGGAATACTTGACGTATTTCAAGGCATTCCAACGCCGTCATCGGCAATATTTGCCGAAAAGACGCATGCTATATCCTATGAACGCAAGCTCTTAATAATTTAGAACTATCTCCCCGCCGTTCAGATAAGCTTGGGCATTTTCCAGAAGCCTTGTGGCATAGTTCCATTTGGTTTTAAATATATTCTTCCCGTTTACGGCTATGATTACTTTTCGGTCGGCGGATTCGTATAAAGTTACCGTGTCCTTTTCCCTGTCATCGTCATAGGTATAGGAAAACTCCGCTATAAAATCTCCCTTTGACTCGTCGGTGTAAATCTCCTCGCCGCGGCAGCTTACCAGATACTGATAAAACACCTGGAACTGTTCCAAATCGGATTCCTTGCCGTTCAGCATCACTTTCGCGTCATCGGCTCCTCCGTTTACGGTCGCGGTAAACTCACATTCACCGTCACGGTATGTCACAGTGTCAAGATCATAGATATACGGCATCAAAAACAACTTAGACATATATTGAGTAGGCTCCATGGTAGCCCAAACAAGGCTGTCGGCGCTGAAGTAATAAATTACGTCCTTTACCTGATTGCTTATTCCGTAAAAGCCTTTAAGCTGATTTGCAGTGACTCCGGTTTCCTCGTCGGTTACTTCCTCGGTAACGGCATTGCCCACAAAAAGCCTGAACACCATATCCTTTTCCTGTGCGTCCTCCGCGTTTTCGTTCACCGCCAGTATGTCTATCCCGCAAAAAGGATCGTCAAGCCCCGTTTCCTTAAGCTGCTCCTCGGTAGGATTCACATAAACAGCCTTCTCGGCGGTAAGTCCGAACATGGCGTTCAGAAAGGCGCTTCCGTTGGTAAGATCGAGATAAACATCGTAGGGGGACGTAAAGGCATAGGGATAAACCTGTATGCTTTCCTCACTGTCAGGTTCCGGAAGCGCTTCAAGAATAACGGGCTGCTCCCAGTCCTTTCTGGTTACCGTTATTTTCTTTATGGAGGGAGCGTTGGAGCCGTCGAATGAAGGCATTGCCGTTGTATTTATATATGACATCGGGTCGTTGTTCATAACGGCGTTAAGGCTGTAACTGTAATAAGAATAGACATTTTCGCTGTCGGAAGTCATAACGTAGTTGGCCGACCCGCTCACCACATTCCCTCCGATATAAAGCGTAAAGCTTTCGCCGTTCTCGTAATTTACCTGCGCCTTTGAAGAGGGCGCGGAAAGACCGTACTGTTCGATATCGGAAGGATTTTCCTCCACCAACGAGCGGGCGGTCATTCCCGTAAGGGAATCCACAAGACTGTCGAAGCTGCTCTGAACCCAAAGGCTTTCTTTTATGTCCTCATATCCTTCGATGATCCAGATATCCTCGCCGCTTTTGTTTACCGCTTTCTTTACGGTAAAGCTGCCGGCGGGGTTTTCTATATATATGCTTTCAATCTTTCCCTTATCCTCCGGCTGGAGCATTAAAGCGGGATCGGCGGTGGTAGTTTCCGTTCCCGTCTGACTATCGTCGCTTCCGCTGTCCGGAGCGGTGAGGGTCAGCACCAGAACCACCGCCGCAAGCACCGCAAGACCTATTATCGAAAACAAAATTATGCGGAAATTTTTGCTGTTTGTATTTATTTTCATTTATATCCTTGATTCTCCTTTATCTTCTCTTCCTGCGCACTATTACCACAACTCCCGCCGCCACTACCAACAGAGGAACCGCCACTGCGAACACGATCGTTATGGCTCTCACCTGAGAAGCCGTTATCTCAAAGGTCTGTACGGAGAAGGACTTGGGCGATACCGATATCTCCACATTGTCCTTTCCGCTGGCAAAGTTGAAGATATTTAAAAATATATCCGAGTTGTTAAGGTAGGCCGCCTCCATAAAGCTGCGGTCAAGAATATAATGTCCGCTTACCGCGTAAATTCTGCTCTGATGCGGTTCAACCCCCTCATAAAAAGTCTTTGACGAGCCTGCCACCACGGGAAACGCTCCGGATCGCTCCGCTTTCGATGGGTCAAAACCGTCCAGTCCGTCAAAGGGAGCCACTACCGAGCCTTCATATGAGGAAATTATTGCTTCGGTTTTATAAATGGAATATTCGTCAAAAAGAAGCTCAATGGGCTTGAAACGGTCGCCCTGCGTCTGCTTTGTCTGAGTATCCACTCCGCTGCTGTAATCGCCCTCTTTAAATTCAAGTATCTGATAAGTGCTTCCGCCGTTAAATGCGTAGTCGTTTGTCTGATACACATAACCCGAATCCATTGAAAGCCCCCAGTCTTTAAGATAAGCGTTTATATTGGGGAGCACGTCCACAGTGGAAGCGGCTACATACATAAAGTTCTTGTCATATTTGCCGCCGTTGTCCAGCCATATGTCTATTTTATTCAGATCGTCGTTGCTCAGATCGTAAATGGGAGCGAAAAGTATAGCAAAATCTATATCCGAATCTATTTTTTCAACGCTTGACAGTTTAAGTTCCTCCACAATATAAGCGTTGGCCTCCAACATACTTACCAGAGCGGTCGGCGACGAAGCGCCGTAATCCTCGGTAAGCACCGCCACTCTTACGGGATCGTCGTTTGTAACGTTCATTATCCCCGAAAGAAAGCATCTTTCCGCCGCAGCGTAATATTCCACGGTAAGCGCCCCCGAAGAACCGTAACCCAACTGATAATACATACTGTATGTTTCCGCCGTTATCTCGTTGCCGTTAAAGCTGTATTTGGGGGAGAGATAATCGTTGGGGGTAATTATAACGTTTCTTCCCGTTTTTTCCGATTCGATTATAATGGAACCCGCCGTAAGAGTCGCGCCGTAGCTGGAATAAAAAGCAGGATTGGAGTCGAGATCAAGGTACTGCGCGGTGATTTTCGGGTTATTGGCCGCGAAAGTCTTGACTATCTCGCTCACCTGTTTGTAATAAGAGCCGGCGTTTTCAAAATCCGATTCCTCAACGGTGACCGTCATACGGATATTGTCCTCTATTCCCTTGATATAATCTACGGTCGTACCGTCAATGGAATACATTGAGTTATCGGTAAGGTCGGCGGTAATGTCAAACCTGTCCAGCACCATATTGAAAATAATATTTATCAAAACGATGGCGGCGACGAAAATAACGGTGACCGTGACGGACAGCGCCCCGTACTTAAAGCGTTTTTTTCTTCCGCTCAGCGGCTTTTCCCTAACTGCCAATTCGCTTTTCACCCTGCTTTCTTTTATCCCTTCGGACTTTTCCGCCTTATCTTCGCCGTCTCCGCCGCTTACGGCGTCCGGATTCTTAACTTCGGCGCCGTCCTTAAGCTCTGCGGCTTCGGGCGTCTCCTTGATTTCTTCGCCTTCTTTATTTAAATCAATGTCTTTTTTACTCATTATTAAATCGGTTCCTTTCTTTTGGGATACGGTTTACGACCATCTGCGTTTTTCAAGCACTCTTACCGTTAAAAACAAAAAGATAAAAGCCACGCTTGCGAAAAAGAAAATATTGGAAAGGCTGAAGATACCTATCGTAAATTCATTGTACCTGCTGAAAAACGACAGTGAATAGAAAACGTCCTGCAAAAACTTTGTAGGCATTACCGAAGCGAACGAATCCACAAGAATAAAGGCAATGTTAAGGCCTATGCTTCCCACCGCCGCTATCATCTGATTTTCGGTGAGAGTGGAAACAAAAATTCCCGCCGAAACGCAAAGCGCTCCCAAAAGAAGCATACCCACGATGTTACCAAAGATAACCGCCCAGTTGACCGCCGCAAAACAACTTAAAACTATCCCGTAAACCAGAAAGATCAGCATACAGATAAGCAGAATAACAAAGGCAGAAAGGAACTTTCCCATAACAAGCCTCGGAAGGCTTACCGGAGAGGTTAAAAGAAGCTGATCGGTTTTCTGCTTATTTTCCTCCGCCATAAGCCTCATCGTCAGTATGGGGATCATGATAAGCATTACAAAAAACATTCCCGTATAAACGTAGCTCATATCCACCGATTGGGAGGTCAATGTGAACAAAAACAGAAATATTCCCGAAAACAGGTAAAACACCGCTATGAACACATACCCTAACGGCGAGGTAAAATAAGACAAAAGCTCGCGCTTCATTATTGCAAACATTACTTTCTGTCCTCCTTTTCCTTTGAATCCAAGGCTTTCTCATATTTTTCAAGTCCGCCGTAGTTATCGCCGGTGGTAAGCTTAAGGAAGATTTCCTCAAGGGTAAGCTCGTTGGACTTCATTAAAAGTATGGGATAATTTCTTGAGGACAGCTTTTTGGATACGTCCCTGCGTATATCCGTCCCCTGCTTCGCTTCCAGGAAAAATTCATATACTCCCGGCTCCGCTTCCCTGTTTATATGCACTCTGTCCATACCCTGAATACCCGACAGAAGCTTTTTTATGTCTTCCGGATTCCCCTCGGATCTCACAACCAGCTTATGGTCGGAGGAAAGGTTGCGGGCGAGCGCGTCGGTGGTATCGTTTGCCACTATGCTGCCGCTGCTTATTACCACTATCCTGTCGCATACCGCCTGTACCTCCGGCAGAATATGCGAGGACAAAATCACGGTATGGTGTTTCCCCAACCTTTTTATAAGAGTTCTTATCTCAATTATCTGCTTGGGGTCAAGTCCTACCGTAGGCTCGTCCAGTATAAGCACTCCGGGATTACCCACCAATGCCTGAGCGAAGCCCACGCGCTGCTGATACCCCTTGGACAGGTTTCTTATTAACCTGTTTTTCACATCGGTTATTTTTACAAGCTCGCATATTTCCGCCAGATGACTTTCCCTGGGCAGCTTGCTTTTTTTCAGCTTATAAACGAAATTAAGATATTCCTTTACCGTCATGTCCCCGTATACGGGCGGCTTTTCGGGAAGATAACCTATGTTTTTCTTAGCCGCTATCGGATCCTCTAATATATCAATACCGTTTATTTTAGCGGTACCCGATGTGGAAGAAATATATCCCGTCAACATATTCATGGTGGTGGACTTTCCCGCGCCGTTGGGACCTAAGAAACCCAATATTTCCCCCTCGTTTACCGAAAAGGAAATATTTCTCACCGCCGTTTTGCTTCCAAACTGTTTGGTCAGATTGCTTACCTCTATCATTTTTTAATGTTCCTTTCTCTAATAAAAATCCCCCGCCGAACCCCGGAATTGCTTCGCGATTCTGGCAGCTTATTTAAGCTGCTCTTTATACCAATCCCTTTTTAAACCGACGTAATACATACAGTTTAAAAAGGGATTGCACCCAAAATACTAATCACATATTTTAATATTAATGTTATCACCGTCAAGTGACAATAAGGTGAAGATTTTCTAAGAAGTTAACACGGCAGCTTTATCCTTTTCAAGCTGAATCCTAAGCTCCTCCATACTGTCAAACTTTCTTTCCTCCCTCATAAACTCTCTGAGTACCACTCTGGCTCTAAGGCCGTATAAATCCCCATCGTAGCCTATTATATGGGTCTCCATCTCCGGAGTTCTTTCTTCTCCCTCCTCCAATTCCACTGTTGGCTTAACGCCGATATTGGTTATGGATGGGTAATTTCTGCTTCTCACCTGAGTCCAGCTTTTATATACTCCCCTTCTGGGCGCTATCATACCAGAAGGTATAATCTGATTAATTGTCGGAAAGCCTATTTTTTTCCCGTTTTTCTTTCCTTCCCTGACTTCAAGGACATAGGTCAGCTCATAGCCCAGAAGCGTATTCGCCTTGACCAGATCCCCCTGCCTTATAAGCTCTCTTATGGTGGTGGAGCTTATCGGCTCTCCCTCGTAGGTGACCGCGGGCACTATGCGGGTTTCAATACCTCTTTCGGAGCAGATCTCGGCTAACGTCTCCGCAGTCGCTTTTCCTCCTTTGGCAAAACGGAAGTCGTATCCGCATGCCACAAATCCCGCGTTAAGCTTTTCCACAAGCACCTTATCCACAAATTCCACGGCGGACAAGTCTCTGAGATCTGCGAAATCGGGAGCGAATATATAATTTACCCCTATGCGGGAAAGCAGTTCAAGCTTCAGATCGTAGGTTATTATGTTTTCTCTTTCCTTAAATTTCGGAAGCATTGTCTTGTTGTTGAAGGTAAAGACCACCGACATCAGGTCGGTGCGGAGCAACGCCTGCTTGATAACCTCGATATGCCCTAAATGCAGTCCGTCAAAGAAACCCAGTGCCACCGCCGATTTACCGTTTTTACAGCCCCTTGCGGTTATATCCGTCATATGCCGTCTGTCCTTTCTCCGTCAAAAAATTCCTCTTCATCGTCTATAAAGGCGCTTTCAAGATAAGCCAGATAATCATTGTCAATATTTATTCGAGATTCCTCACCGCCGTCCGAAACATCCGTCTCCGATTCACTCTCACTGTTCCGCTCTTGCTCCCGCGTTTGTTCCTGGCGGTTCGCAGACTCGGATTGGTTTTCTTTGGCGCCTTCCAAAGAAGAAACGTCGGAAAAAATATTTTCCAGTTCGCTGTCGAAAGTGACGCGAGCCACCGCTTGCTGAACAATATCTACTTCTTTGCCGCCATTATCTTCCGCGCCGTCGGGTTCCGCTTCGGAAAATTCGCCGTTTGCGGCCTTGATATTGGCAAGAGCCTGAGCTACGATGCTGTCCTCTCCGTCTTTGACGTCGGATTTGTATCCCAATGTGGGGATATAAAGATAATCGTCGTATTGTTCCGACTCCTCATGGGATTCCGGGGTTATATTTTTTTGCGAAACCGTCTCCGTTTCGGAGAGAAATTCCGTCCCTTCATCAACTGTTTCCGTAACAGTTTCGATTGGTTTTTCTGCCTCTTGCTCAACTGTTACCGTAACAATTTCGGCAGGTGCTTCTATCTCTTCCTCAACTGTTTCCGCTGCGGTTTCGGCGGGCGATTCTGCCTCTTCCTCAACTATTTCCGTAACGGTTTCGGCAGGTGTTTCAATTACTTTCTCAACCGTTTCCGTTACAGCTTCAACGGGCGGTTCTACCTCTTCCTTAATTGTTTCCGATACGACTTCGGCGAGTGCTTCCGTCACTTCCTCAACTGTTTCCGTAACGGTTTCGGCAGGTGCTTCAATCACTTCCCCAACTGTTTCCGCTACAGCTTCGACGGGGGAGTCCACCTCTTC
>CAJUQV010000006.1:35748-112347 GCA_910588335.1 uncultured Ruminiclostridium sp.
TCAACTGTTTCCGCTGCGGTTTCGGCGGGCGCTTCTACCTCTTCCTCAACAGTTTCCGTAACAGTTTCGGCAGGTGTTTCAATTACTTCCTCAAATGTTTCCGCGGCGGTTTCAACGGGCGCTTCTGCCTCTTCCACAACTGTTTCCGTAACAATTTCAACGGGAGTTTCCGCCGCTTCCTCAATCGTTTCCGCTGCGGCTTCGACAAATATATTTGCCGCTTCTTCGCCGATTCCCGCCGTTTTTTCGCCTGTCTCCCCAGTGATAGCCGAATCGGAATCGGTATCCGCTTTCGTGTTAAAGCTTTCCTTAACTTTTTCCGCTTTCTTTTCCGCTGCGGTTTTAATATTGGCATAGTTGTTTCCGGCGGGAGCGGGCTTCATTATATTTGTGGAATCGGTATTGAAGCGGCGCAGAACTTCAAGCTCATGATTTGTCCCTATTTTTCCGAGACCTAAAAAAACTCCGTCGGAGCCTTCAATATAATATCCCTTATCATAAATTATATCAAACCTTATCCTGTCCGCGTCAAGGGAAGCCCCGTTTCTGAAAAGCTTGGTCTGCTTTTCGTCAAGCCGCGCCTTGGGAAGCTGTCCGTACAGCTTTTCAAGCGGCAAAAGCAAAGATTCCAGCTCTTCCGCGGATTTTTCCTCCAGCTCACGAAGACGGTAACAATCGTCTAAAGTAAAAACACCCGACCTTACCCTTATCAGAGAGGTCATTACCGCTCCCGTTTCCAATTTCTGTCCTATATCGTGTATTAAAGTGCGTATGTAAGTGCCCTTGGAGCAGGTCACCGACATTTCGCCGCTGTTGTATTCGTATTTTTGTACTTTAAGCTCGTAAATATTTATTTTACGCGGCTGTCTGCTCACCACCTCGCCCTTTCGCGCAAGGTCGTAAAGCCTTTGCCCGTTTACCTTTACTGCGGAATACATGGGAGGAGTCTGTAACTGCTCCCCTGTAAAAACCCTTTCTATCATGGGCATTTTATTGCGGCTCACATAAGCGTCGCAAGTGGACAGAACCTTTCCCGTTATATCTTGAGTATCGGTGGTTATTCCGAACTGAAAGCCCGCCACATACTGCTTGGTATCGTCGGGGCAGAAATCCACCGCCTTTGTGGCGTCGCCCACAAAAACGGGAAGAACCCCTTCCGCCATCGGATCAAGCGTTCCGCCGTGTCCAACTTTTTTCGTCTTATATATACGGCGAACCTTGGCCACAACGTCAAATGAGGTCATTCCCTTTTCCTTGTAAATGCAAATTATTCCGTTCATACCATTATGAAAGTCCTTTCTCCCGAAAAGGGCATTCAGATTTTCAGCGTTTAATTTAACAGCTTTTCAACAACCTTTGTAACTTCTTCCTTTATAAGCCTTTTGGCTTCCTCCGCGTCGGCGGCTTTTATTGTACAGCCCGCCGCCCTTATATGTCCGCCGCCGCCGAAATGTCCGCATATCTCCTGCACATTTACGCTGTTTGAGCGAAGAGAGGCTTTCCAGCCCTCTTCCTTTTCCTTAAGCACTATTCCCACCTCTACGCCCTGTATCTGTCTGGGCAAAGCGGAAATTCCGTTTACGTCCTCGGCGTCCACGCTGTCTAAAATTTCCTTTGAAAGAGCTATGACCGCGCCTTTGTCCTCGGCAAAAAACTCGATATTTTCAAACACATAACGTTCCAGTCCGATACGCGCTTTTGTTTTCATATCAAAAAGGACGTAATTTAGTGCGGCGGCGTCAAAGCCGTACTCCATCAGCTCTCCCGCCTTCAGATGAGTATGCCTTGTGGTATTCCCAAACTTAAAGCAGCCCGTATCGGTGGCTATTCCGGTATAGAGACATTTGGCGATTTTTTCGTCCAAACACTCCGCCTCCAGAAGCTTTATAAGGTCATAAATTATTTCACAGGCAGCGGCGGCCGAATCGTCCACGTAAACTCTTTCGGCAAAGGGCCGATGGGATATGTGATGGTCTATGGCAAGATCGACCTTGTCCCCATAAAGCTTTTCCAAATCTCCCAGCAACGACCTGTCCGCCACGTCCACCGAAACCACGAAGCTTTCATCAAACTGCTGCTTTTCCACCGCCTCTTTCATATAGGAAAACCTTTCGGATAAAGGGTCGGAACAGGCAAGACGCGCTTTTTTTCCCAGTCTTTGCAGTGCGCCGCAAAGTCCATAGGCACAGCCCTCCGTATCCCCGTCGGGGTTAGCGTGAGACAAGATCAGGAAATTATCATGCCCGATAAAAAACTCCGCCGCCTGCTTCAAAGTAATATTAGTCGCTTTGTTCATAACGCTTTATCCTTTCCTGAGGTTATTCTTCCGTTTCATCGGCTTTTTCCTCGCCTTCCGCCGCGCTTTCGCTGTTGTGAGGGAGATTGGTTATGATATTGCTGATTTTTTCGTAATAGTCAAGTGAATTATCCGCTACAAAGGTTATTTCGGGCATTTTACGCATTTTTATTCGGGCGTTTATTCTTTTCTTGAAAAATCCTTCCGCTTTCCGAAGGGCTTCCACGGCTTCCCTCGTTTTTTCACCACCGCCCAAGGCGCTGACGTAAACTTTGCAATAGCTCAGGTCATTGGTTATTTCAACGTCGGTTACCGTTACCAAGCCGTTTGCTATGTGCTTATCCTTAAGCTGCGGCATGGCGGCCGAAATTTCACGCTTTACGTCCTCGGTGAGACGAGAGATGTTATGGTTTGGCATTGGGGGCTCCTTTCTGAGGTTATTGCCCGACAGCTAACTTCGGATATGCTGCGTGCTGTCCTTTAGGCGAAAGCCGAGAAAAAGCCGCGGGAATACGCACACATTTTAAGGATTTCCGAGAAAGTATTTATGCTATGGCTTGTTTTAAAAATCGGAAACCGAAAATTCGGAAGCAGCTGTGAAAGCAATATTATATTATTAACAATTCCGTACTTTCAATACCCCGTCAACAACAAAAGGCGGCTCTTATGCCGCCTTTTATATTTAACGGCGAGTATCGTTAATTCAGGAGAATCCTAATCCCTATACTCCTCCATAAAATAACATTCAAACACATCGCCCTCCTTTATATCGCCGAATTTCTCCAGCGAAACGCCGCACTCGAAGCCCTGCGCAACTTCCTTCGCGTCGTCCTTGAAACGCTTCAGACCCGCAATCTTGTCGTCGGCTACGATTATACCGTCACGCACCACTCTTATCATTGTATTACGCTGAAGTTTGCCGTCCGTAACATAACAGCCCGCTACGGGACCAACTCCGGTAATCTTATAGGTCATTCTGACTTCCGCCTTGCCCAACATAATTTCCCTGAACTTAGGCGCAAGCATACCCTTCATCGCCGTTTCGATCTCTTCTATGGCGTCGTAAATTATACGGTAAAGTCTTAAGTCAACGCCGTCTCTCTTGGCATTTTCCTGCGCGGCGGGATTCGGTCTTACGTTAAAGCCGATAATAATGGCGTTTGAAGCGCTGGCTAACATTACGTCGCTTTCGCTTACCGCGCCTACCGCTCCGTGAATAACTCTTACTCTTACCTCGTTGTTGGAAAGCTTTTCAAGGGACTGCTTCACCGCTTCTACCGAGCCCTGTACGTCCGCTTTGACGATCAGTCTCAGCTCCTTCATTTCGCCTTCCTCTATATGAGCAAACAGGTTGTCAAGAGTTACCTTCTGATAAAGACTGAACTGAGCTTCCTTCTCCTCGAACTTGCGCTTCTGCACCAGCTCTCTGGCAAGCTTTTCGTCTTCTACCACGGCAAAAGCGTCACCCGCCGAGGGAACCTCGCCGAGACCCATTATCTCAACGGGAACGCTGGGTCCCGCTTCCTTTATGGAATGTCCCGTATCGTCTCGCATTACCCTTACGTGACCCACCGCGGTGCCCGCGATGATAACGTCTCCGGAATGCAAAGTGCCGTTTTGCACCAGAAGCGTGGCGATGGGGCCTCTTCCCTTGTCGAGTCTCGCTTCGATTACCGCGCCCTTGGCCAAACGGTTGGGGTTGGCCTTAAGCTCCATAACGTCCGCCGTAAGATTGACCATTTCCAAAAGGGTATCCATTCCCTCGCCCGTTTTCGCGGATACGGGAACACAGATAATGTCGCCGCCCCACTCTTCGCACACAAGCTCGTACTCGGTAAGAGTCTGCTTTATCTTTTCGGGATTTGCGCCGGGTTTATCTATTTTGTTTATGGCCACTATTATGCTTACTCCCGCGTCCTTTGCGTGATGAATGGCTTCTACGGTCTGGGGCATTATTCCGTCGTCCGCCGCAACGACGAGTATGGCTATATCGGTGATTTGAGCGCCTCTTGCGCGCATGGCCGTAAAGGCCTCATGTCCGGGGGTGTCTAAGAAGGTTATATCCCTTCCGCCGACGGTAACGCGGTAAGCGCCTATATGCTGAGTAATGCCGCCCGCTTCTCCCGCCGCAACATGAGCGTTCCTTATATAGTCGAGAATTGAAGTTTTTCCGTGGTCAACGTGTCCCATAACGACCACAACGGGGCTTCTGGAAACCAAATCTTCGCTGTTGTCCTCCACCTCGTCGAAAAGTCTTTCCTCTATGGTGACAATTACCTCTTTTTCAACCTTCGCGCCCAACTCTTCGGCTACAAGCGAAGCTGTGTCAAAGTCTATCACCTGATTTATGGAGCACATCTCGCCTAACTGCATCAGCTTTTTGATAACCTCGGCGGCATTTACCTTAAGCCTTGAAGCAAGCTCGCTAACCACAATTTCATCTGGTATCTGTACCTTAAGCTGCTGCTTTCTCGCTCTTTCAAGCTCAAGCCTCTTAAGCTTCTGAGCCTCGGTTTCGCGGGTGTTTTTACCGTACTGTCCGCGCTTCTGGCGGCTTTTCTGGTCTATCTTCTGCTTTCTTCCCGCAAATTCGCTGCCCTTCTTGGAAGTGCTTTGTGCTATGGACTCGTATTTTTCGTTATACTTATCCAAATCCACATAGCTTCCCCTTGTATCAACCCGCTTAGTTACCTGTTCGCCTCTCTGCTGAGCGGCCTGTTTCTCCTTTTTCTTGGCTATCGGAGGTTCGTTGGTCTTTATGGCGGAAATATCAACCTTGGCGGCAGGCGTCTTTGGAGCTATAGATGCCGATTTTGCGCGTTCGGCTTCTTGCCTTGGCTTGGACTGAGGGGTGTTATTGTTATTATGACCCTGTTTGGGCTTGTTGGCGGAATTCTGACTCTGATTGGCGTTTTGGACAGATCTGGGCTGATTGGGCTGGACGGGCTTTGAAACAGGCTGTTTTTCGGCGGGCTTTGCCGCGGTTTTTTTGGCTTCCTCCGCTTTTTTGGCCTCTTCGGCGGCTTTTCGTGCTTCTTCCGCCTTTCTCGCCTCTTCCTTTGCTTTTTCGGCATTCCGGGCTTCTTCCGCCCTTCTTGCCTCCTCGGCTTTTCTGGCTTCTTCCTTGGCCTGCTCCGCCTTTCGGGCTTCCTCAGCCTTTCGTGCCTCTTCAGCCTTTTTCGCCTCTTCGGCTTTCTTAGCTTCCTCGGCGGCTTTTCTTTCCTGCTCTTCCTTAGCCCGCCGTTCCGCTTCGGCCTTTTCTCTGCGCGCTTTTTCGCCCTCGGCATAATACGCGTCAAAGCTGTCCACCTGATTATCCTGCGTCAGCTTATCCAAAACCACGTCAAGCTCTTCGCCAATAAAGCTCGCGCCTATTTTTTTCTCCACGCCCAAATAATTCGCCACTATCTCAATAGCCTCATTCGGCGCTACATTCAGATCCTTTGCGAAATCTCTGATTTTTGCTTTAGAATTGGTTTCCATTCAATTTCCCCCAAGATTGTAAGGTAATTTGCCAAAGGCTGTGCTTCCGCCTTCGGATTTAATTTAATATTATTTTATCTTATCGGCTCACAGCCTTGGGAAAGTGCTTTCCAAAAGCCCTCGTCCGTAATTGCCGCAATGCCTGTTTTTTTTCCTATAATGCCCTCGATCTGTTCCATATCGGCGTCCAATATAACAATATCCAATTCGGGGCGGTGCTTGCCCCTTAAAAAGAGCACCTCTTTTTTTGTTTTCGGGGAGAGATCCTTTGAAAGAGCTATTCCCTTAACCCTTGTTTTCGGGTCGGTCATTTCCCGTTTTACCGCATCAAAACCAACAATAAGACAACCAGTCTTTTTCATTAGCCCCAAAGTAGACAAATTCACGCTTCTTCTCCCTCGGCCGCTTTTATTTCAGCCTCAAGCTGTTCGTACACCTCGCCGCCTATTTTACACTTTAGCGAACGCTCCAGCGATTTTTTCTTAACCGCTTTTTTAAAGCATTCCGACGACTTACAGATGTACGCCCCCCTGCCGTTTTTCTTTCCCGTAAGATCAAGAGCTATTTCTCCTTCCTTACTCCTAACTATGCGCAGAAGGCCTTTTTTTCCTATCATTTCATCACAGCCGAGACATTTTCTCAGCGGTTCAACCTTTCCCACAAGCTGCCCTTTCCCTATTTCAAATTATATTAACCCTCAAAAAATCCGCTTTCGGGCTTTATGTCGATTTTGTATCCCGTAAGCTTGGCCGCCAGCTTGGCGTTTTGCCCCTTGTTGCCAATGGCTAATGAAAGCTGATTGTCGGGAACAACTACCGTACAGGACTTTATCTCCTCGTCGGGTATATCCACGCTTATTACGTCGGCGGGCTTCAAGGCCTGCTTTATAAACTCGCAGGGATCGTCGTTATATATTACTATATCTATTTTTTCGCCGCAAAGCTCGTCGCATATCTTGGAAATTCTGCTTCTCTGCGGGCCTATACAGGCGCCCAAAGGATCCACGTTGGGGTCGTTGCTGATAACCGCCATTTTACTGCGCTGCCCCGGCTCTCTGCTTATTGACTTTATTTCAACAATGCCCTCGAAAATTTCCGGAACCTCCTGTTCAAAAAGCCTTTTTATAAAATCGCGGTTCGTTCTGCTTATTTTGAGCATCGGACGGCGGTCGGCGGGAGACGCACCGCTTACGAACACCTTTATCATATCGTTTTCGTGAAGCTCGTCTGCGGGAAGCTGCTCGCTTCTGAAAAGCATTACCTCGTTGCCTTTTATTTCCACCGTTGCGTTACCGGTGGCGGGTTCAACCTTAAGCACCTTTACGGAAACCGCCTCATTCTGAAGTTCGCCCCATTGTTCAACCAGCTTGCTGCGTTCCACGTCCTTGATGCCCTGCTTCATAACCTGTTTGGCGGTCTGGGCGGCGATTCTTCCGAAATGCATCGTATCAAGGGGAATTATACAGGTATCTCCCGGTTTATAGCGTTTGCTGTACTTTTTGGCTTCCTCCGCCGAAATCTGGTTGGCGTCGTCCTCTACCTCCTCGACAACCTCCTTTAACAGAGCCACTTCAAGGGCTCCCGTTCTTTCGTTTACGGTATATTTTACATTTTCGCAGCGGGGATATTCCTTTTTTACCGCAATTCCCACCGCGGTCTCAATCTTTTCTATCAGAAGCTCAGACTCAATTCCCTTTTCATCAGCAAGCATTTTAAGAGCATCGTAAAAGCTAACATTTTTTTCGTTGGCAGCCATTTCAGCATTCCTCCTGTGAATTATCGGCTAATATATATCAGATGATTTTCGATCAATCGTCGTTTTCTTCGGTCATATCGGACCGTATGTCAACGGATTCCGTTTCTTCCGCGTCGTACTCTTCAAGCTCTTCCGGCTCGTAATTTACCTTTATGCACTTGGAAAGTTTTATCTTTTCTCCCTCTACCGTAATCGAAGCTTCTTCCTCGTCGTACTCCTCAAGGATCCCCGTTTTATAACGTTCCCCACCGTCGGATTTAACGTGGGCGCTGACCCGCTGACCTAAAGATTCCTTAAAATGTTCGGGTTTTCTCAATTTTTTGTACACTCCAGGGGTGCCTATTTCAAGAATATCCACCTGTTCGATAAACTTCTGCCTGTCAAAAAGCTCGTTTATCGGCCGGGACAGTTCCTCGCACTTATCGCTGTCCATACCATCCTCATTGTCAAAGAGCACTCTGAGATACCACATCGCTCCCTCTTTTTCAAAGCAGACGTCATAAAGCCTACAGCCCGCTTTTTCTATAAGAGGTTTCGCAAGTCGCAGCGCCTCCTCCTCTATTTTGGGAGCAAGCGCCTTTTTGCCGCCTTTTTCTTTTGCCATTCATTTTCTCCGTTCAAAAAAGCCGCCTGTACGGAGGGTTTTCGGTAAAATTTCAAAAAAGCCCTCAAACAAACGTTAAGACCGAGTTGCAAACCCAGTCTTACCATACTCTATCATTATCATCGTATTGATTATATCACTAAAATTTACCTTTGTCAATGGTTTTGTGACAAATTTTTAAAAATTCAAAAAAATTTTTCTAAAACCTTGACAACCTTCTCTCACAGTGATATAATTTTTTTGTCGGTCAGAAAAGGCCGGCAAAATAAGCAGGGAGCTGATATTTCGGCTGAGAGGAAACGGATTGACGTTTCGACCTATTGACCTGATTCGGATAATGCCGACGTAGGGAGAATAGATTTGTATTTTACGATACCTCACGCCCCTGCGCCCGAAAAGCGCGGGGGTTAATTTTTTCCTGCAAATTGAAAGGAAGAAAAAAATGAACCAGAAAACACTCAGACTGACGGAATCGGCTATAATGTTAGCCTTGGGCTTTATCTTGAGCTTGCTCAAGATAATAGACATGCCCTTTGGCGGATCGGTAACGGTATTCGGTATGCTGCCCGTTATCATAATCGCTTACAGATACGGCACCGCGTGGGGACTGCTGGTGGGATTTACCGCAAGCCTGCTTCAAATGCTGTCCGGGCTTAAGAATCTTACCTACGGAACAAGCGCCGGAGCGGTGATCACCATTATAATGCTTGACTACGTTGTCGCCTTTACCGCAATGGGGCTTGGAGGTCTTTTCAAAGGAAAAGTGAAGGATAAGGGTACAGGCATAGCCTTAGGCGCGCTCACTGCCTGCCTTGTACGCTACATATGCCATACCGCAGTAGGCTGCACCGTCTGGGCGGGAGTATCCATTCCCACCAGCGACGGACTTCTGTATTCCATGGTGTACAATGCGGCGTATATGATACCCGAAACCGTCATAACCGTTGCGGGTGCGTACTTTGCAGGAAAAATATTTACGCTTTCGGAGCAGCAGATAAAGCCTGTGCCCATGAAGGAAGGCTCGGCAAGAAACGCGGCGGCAATGCTTCCCGCCGTCATGGGACTGGTTATGGCGTTTGTGTTTATTTTCGCCATGGTACAAACGGAGGAAGGATTTGATATAACCGCCATTACCCGCACAGATGTTTTTGATTGGCTGGCGCCTGTCATTGTTCTTATTGCGGGCATAGTCATATCTGTGATTATCAAGAATACGGTTAAGAAAAAGCTTTCTTGATTTTTTACGCAACAAAGGAATACCCGCCGAAGAGCAAAATGGCTTTTCGGCGGGTATTCCTTTTTTTCTTGATATTTTTATGGAAAACGTAAAAAAATTTGTCGTTTACTATAGCCCACGTCTTACGTCAAGCTTTCTTTGCGAAACGGTAATCCTAATCTCTAATCAAGTCTATTACTTGATTAGAGATAGGTATAACTTGAACTTTTAGCCGAAATCTACATTACCGCTTTATCTCCGACACTTCCATATCCGAAAGATTTGTGAAAACGTCCGTAAGCCCCTCGGTTAAAATAATTCTTTTATCTTCAGTCACCAACAGCATTTCAAATCCGCCTTTTTCCCTCCAGAGCTTTTCCGCCTTTTCCGCCCCCATTACAAAAATCGCAGTTGAAAGAGCGTCGCATTCTAGCCCGCTTTCTCCCGCTATTGTGGCCGAAACTATGCCGTTATCCGCCGGATAGCCGTCGGCGGGGTCGATAATATGATGATAGCGTTTCCCGTCCTCGCTTTCAAAATATCTTTCGTAATTTCCCGAAGTCACCACCGACGCGTTTTCAAGCTTAAGCAAGCACATATTGCCTTCGTTAAAGGGGTTATTTACCGCGATATTCCAACTTGTCCCGCCGATTTTTGCGCCCAGAGCCTGCACGTTTCCGCCCAAGCTTATTATTGCCGACTCCACGCCGTTTTCCTTCAAGACGGCGACCGCCCTGTCTCCGGCGTAGCCCTTTGCCGCCGCGCCCAAGTCAATTTGCTCCCCAAAAGGCAAAAAAACCGTATTATCGCCCACCTTAACGGAGCGGTAATCCACTTTTTCCAACAAATTATCCAATGTCTCCCCGTCGGGAATTTTGTAATCGCCCGTGGTAAATCCCCATTCGGTGATAACGGGTCTTAGCGTGATATCGAGAGCGCCTCCGCTTTCCTCCCCGATTTCAAGAGCGGCACGTATCACCTTTTCGGTATCGTCGCTTACCGTTACGGTTTCCCCCGCCATCGCATTGATCTTTGACACCTCGCTGTCCGGAGCGGTAACAGACATCAGACTCTCTATGCGCATTACCTCCTCTTTTACAGCCTTTGCCGCCGATTCGGCGTTTTTTCCGTAAACGGTAATATCAATGTAGGTGTCCATGGCAATAAATCCCGTACGGTAAACAGACGGCTCGGAACCGCAGGAGCACAGCAAAATCGACAGCAGCGAAACAAAAAGAACTCCCGCCAGCTTCGGATTTTTTATCATGACTTTGTTTCTTCACTTTCTATAAAAAAGATAATTTCGACATAGGCATATCAGAAAAATTATTTAAGCTTTTCCGTCCTTTTTATAACAAGCTGAGCCGCAAGTCCCGTCAATGCTCCCGCAATACAGCCGGACAAAACCAGCGGCGGAAGATAGAGCCACACGGCGGCGGTTTTCATTATAAGCGAAGCCGCCGTCAACTGCCCCAGATTATGCAGAACCGCACCGAAAACGCTGCACAGCCACAATCGGTTTATGGGTATGATTTTTTTCAGAAGGAGCATACCCAAAAGGCAAAACGTGCCGCCTGAAAGGCTGTACAAAAGAGCTGAAGGATTGGAGGAAAAAAGCGTACCCAAGAGTAATCTCGCCAAAAGCATCAGCGCCGTTTCGCTCCATTTAAAACGATAAACGGCATAAACAGTTATTATGTTGGCCAGACCCAATTTGACTCCCGCCACAGGAGAAAGGTTTGGAATTTGAAGCTCCACCACATAAATAATCAGCGCTATGGCGGTCAGGAGCGCCAACTCGGTCATTCGGCGTATCTTTTTATTCATTATTGCGCTTTTTCCTTTTTATGCCAATGCCAATATTTCCGTATTATTCCGGTATTCAACGCAGCCGATTCATCCGACCACCGCGTCGATTTCATCATAGTCCGAAGCGAATTTTATTACCAGATGATTGGGGAGACAAACGATAGGAGCGGAAGCGGACAACCAGCCCATTTTAACGCAGGTATTATCCGGACAGGCCGCTTCAGACACTCTTATTTTTCCGTCCTTTATTTCAAGAAGATTATAACTGTCGCCGTAATCAATTCTTATAAAGCGCTCGTCCTCCACGTTTATGTAAACGGTATAGAGGATCTGATCATCTCTCATAACTTGAACAATGTTCATTTTTTTGGGCTTAAGCAGCAAAATGGTGCCTAAAGCGCCTGAGAGAAACAGTACCCCCGCAAGGATATAAGCCAACACAAGTCCTTTTTTCGCTTTTGTCTTCACTTCTGTCCGTAATAAGCGTTGGCGCCGTGTTTTCTGAGATAGTGTTTATCCAGGAGCGTTTCATCCATAGACGGCAATCCTTTATTAAGCGTAAGCGCGTGATATGCCATAAATGCCGCTTCTTCAAGAACAACTGCGTTATGCACGGCGTCGTCGGCGCTTGTTCCCCATGTAAACGGGCCATGGCTTTTTACCAGAACCGCAGGAATCGACATGGGGTCGATATTCTTAAAGGCTTCTATTATCACCGTTCCCGTTTCTTTTTCATATTCGCCGTTGATCTCAGCGCCATTCATCGCCCTTGTACATGGGATTTCGCCGTAGAAGTAATCGGCGTGGGTGGTACCCAACGGGGGAATGCCCATTCCCGCCTGTGCGAATGAGGTTGCCCAGCGGCTATGGGTATGAACTACTCCGCCGATATTTTGAAAGGCTTTGTATAATTCAAGGTGGGTGGGGGTATCGCTGGAGGGCTTGTATTTTCCCTCCACTATTTCCCCCTTAAGATTCATAAGCACCATATCGTCAGGGGTCATTTTATCGTAATCAACGCCTGATGGTTTTATTGCGAAGATACCGCTTTCGCGGTCGATTTCGGAGGCGTTTCCCCATGTGAAGATGGCTAAATTGTGTTTGGGAAGAAGGAGGTTTGCTTCGTATACACGTTGTTTTAAGGTATCTAACATTGGTTTTGGTTCCTTTCTTTGATTTTATTGTGGAGTTTTGCGTGCCACAAGGGATTTCATCTAAAGTTTATTTCCTTTTTCAATGTTTTATTTTTGCATCGGCGGTGCAGAACCGCTCCCGCGGGGGGGCTTAAGGCGACACCAAAGGGGGGCGAAGGTGAACAGGCTCCGCATCCGGTTTTATTTAGAAAGTTTACGGTTTTATCGTAAAGCTACTTATCCGGCGGAGCCTGTCCACCACTCTCCCCCCTTAGGTTTCGCCTTAAGAATCCCTTCCTTACCCCCCTCTGGGTGTTTTGTTGTCAATATGCCTTTCACTCGATTAAAATGTTGTTCCGATGATTGCTATTATCGTATGCTTGTTTATCTTTTAAGTTGATTATTTTATATAACTGCTCCTATTAAAGTTTAATCGCCTAATAAGGTTTATTGTTCCATAAATTATTGCAAATGACTGCGTACCTGTAAATGTTTTGTTTCTGTCTTGCGTATCAAACTCCACAAACTGTTCTATCAGGCAAAAGTGCTCCTACACCGATAACTGCGCCGCCGTCTCCGTCGATACAAGCTTTCTTACATCAACATACCGACATTTATAAACGCTTTTTCACGACTTTCTTTACACCATTCCCGCCGTTTTTTCCGCTTCTAATCCGCCAATAAACCTCTTCATATACTCCTTAAACCCTTCAACGCCCTTTTCGTCCGGCTCCACAACTCTCTTTTCCGCTCCTTTAAACACCTTTTCTTCAAGAAATACCGACAATTCTTTTCCATTTCCCACCTTCATAAAACCTGCCAGCAGCGCCATTCCCCATGCGCCGCCTTCTCCTGCCGTAGTCATAACGGTGATGGGCACATTCATGGCGTTGGCAGTCAGCGCATCTGCCGCGCCTTCCACCTTGAACAATCCTCCGTGCGCGGCAAATCTCTTAGCTTTCACCTTTTCTTTTTCAAAAAGTATGTCGTTCCCCATTTTCAATGCCGACAACGCTGTCATTAATTCCACTCTGAAAAAATTGGCAAGATTAAATTCGCCGTCGGGACTTCTGAAATACATGGGCTTTCCTTTTTCAACACCCGCCACAGGCTCTCCGGAAAGAAAGTTGTAAGCCGTAATTCCTCCGCCGCTTACATCTCCCTTCATGGCGTTTTTGTATAAAAGCGAGTAAAGCTCGGACTTGTCGATTTCATTTCCCGTGAGAGAAGCGAATTCCCCAAACAGCTTCACCCATGCATCAAGTTCGGAACAGCAGTTGTTGCAATGTATCATCGCCACGTCTGAGCCGTCCGGCGTAGATACCACGTCGATTTCCTTGTATACTCCCTTAAGCGGCTTGTCAAGCACTAACATCGAGAAAACAGAGGTTCCGCCGGAAATATTTCCTGTTTCGGGCAGCACACTGTCCGTTGCCACCATTCCGGTTCCGGCGTCCCCTTCGGCGGGACAAAAAGGCACTCCCGCCTTAAGATCACCATCAGCATCCAAAAATTTCGCTCCCTCTTCGGTCAGTACCCCGCACTGCTCCCCCGCTTTTTTTACAATGGGCAGTATTCCTTCTATATCCCACTTGTACCCTTTTCCCGCAATAAGAGCGCGGAATTTTTCTATCATGGAATTATTGTAGCCAATGCCCTCCGTAGGAAACATTCCCGAAGCTTCACCTACACCGGCAGCCTTTTCACCCGTAAGAAGATAATGCACATACACCGCTAAAGTAGTTATGTAGGAAATATCATTGATATGCTCCTCATTGTTCAATATAGCCTGATATAAGTGGGCAATACTCCAGCGCTGTGGTATGTTGAATGAAAAAAGCTCGCTCAGCTCGTTTGCAGCCTGTTCTGTGGTAGTGTTTCTCCATGTACGGAAGGGGACAAGTAATTCTCCGTTTTCATTGAAAGGCATATATCCGTGCATCATTCCAGATATTCCCATCGCTCCGAATGTGGTAACGGTTACTCCGTATTTTTTCTTAATGTCACTTTTTAAATCGGAGTAGCAGCTTTTCAGCCCATTGTGAATATCTTCCAAAGAATAAGTCCAATATCCGTTTTCAAGCTTGTTTTCCCATGTATATCCGCCGCTTGCAATGGGCGCAAAGGTATCGTCGATAAGAATTGCTTTTATACGTGTGGAGCCGAATTCAATACCTAAAAAGGTCTTTCCGGTTTCAATTTTTTCGGTAATGTTCTCTTTCATTTTTTTGTTTCCTCGTTTCCGATTATTTTATTAATACTATAGCAATCCATCAAAAAGATAAACAAGCAGGAGCGAAGCGACTAATTGTCCTTTCCGCTTCCCTTTCGGACTCCGAAAGGGAAGTAGGGGAGTCCAAGGGACGGGGGCAACGCCCCCATAGCTTGTGTGTTTTTTGCACTGTTGTAATTTTGTTTAAACTTTTTTGGATTGCTTTAATATTTATACTAATAACCATTTTGACACAGGATAAAATCATAGTCAAAATGGTTATTACACCCGAAACACTGTTAACCAATTAAAAACCATTTTTCCAATTTTTAATTGGTTAACAGTATTAATCATATTGTAGACAAAATCGAAAATATGATTAAATATTACACTCGAAACACTAATCATCGGTCAATAATTTTTTTGTCTATAACTTGACCAAAGATTGATATTAATACTAATTCCCGATTAAAGTATAGACAAATTTTGTTGTCGATCGGGAATTAGTGCTTAGGGTGTAATTCTCAATCATCTTGTAGACCCTATGAAATTTTGTCTACAAGATGATTGAGAATTAGTATAAGTATATCATAGATTTTCATTTTTTTCAAGTAAAAAATTCATTACCCATTGAGAAAAAGTTTACAATATGCTTTAAAAAAACGGAAAACCCCTCACGTTTCCGTAAGGGGTTTAAATATTCCGTTATCTTTTCTTCAACGAAGATTCAATTACTTTCTCTTCTTGGAGATTACAACTGCAGCAGCAGCGATAGCAGCAGGAACAACTGCGAGAACTACGCCAGTGCCTACGTTCTTGTCTTCACCGCCGTTGGTGGAACCGGTCTGAGCGGGAGCTTCGGTAGTAGTAACTTCTTCAGTTACAGGCTCGGTAGTTGTAGCTTCAGTCTCAGTAGTGGTCTCGTCATCTTCAAAATCCATACCGAAGGTAGCGAAAGTGATGGTGAAGGGGCTGAAAGACTTGGTAACAACCTTTACAAAACCATCGGTCTTGTAAGTGTCGATGTTAACGATAGGAAGATTCTCAACAGTGCCGTTGGAAAGACCGTGAGCAACTGTGCCGCCCTTAATGGTCTTGCCCTGATTGTCCTTGGGAATAGGCAGAGTAAGAGTAACTTCGCCGGCAGGCTGAACAGCGTTGCTGTCCTTGTCAAGGAGCTTTACTTCATAAGTAAGGTTGCTGGAAGTGAGCTTGCCGATAGCCTGGAGGATCGCGCCGCCGTTGCCACGGATAGTAGCAGCGGTACCGGAAGCCTTAACGCCGGAAACGGGATCTTCAACTTCGATTACTTCGTCAACGGGAGCAGTAGCAGTCTGCTCAGGAATTACGATTTCGATGCTTCTGATAGCGAGCTTGCCATCCTTATCAGCAATGTTATCGTTAACGTTATTGGATTTCTCGTTAACACGGATAGCAATGCTGTCTACGTTACCGGAAACGGTAGAAGCGGAGTTGTGTACGAGTGTATCCCAGTCAAACTCAGCAACGTAGTTGTTGATGTTGGTAGCCTGCTGAAGCTTAGTAGTGTTCTGAAGGTTTACACCGATCATGATATCCATAGTGGAAGAGCTGGAAGAAGATTCGGGAATCAATACGGTATTACCGTCCCACTTAGCCCAGTCCTGATCGAGAGTAGGATATGTTGTGATGTTACCGGAAGTAATGGCATCCTTCAACTGAGAAGGAGTCATAAAGTTGATTCTCAGCTTAGCGCCCTTGTTCTGAACGATGTTGTCGTTTGTCCAACGAAGGAGGTTGTGACCAAGAGAAATACCTTCAATACCAGCATCCCAAACACCGTTGTTATCAAGAACAGGAGACTTTTGACCTGCTATTCCTTCAAATGTATAGATGGTGCCTGTGCTGATAACAGCGCCATCGCCGTCCTTAGAAGTGCTCTTGTAGCTTCCGTTGTCGCTAAGGTCAAGCTTTCTGTCTTCCAAAACGAGGTTGTTGCCAACCTTGATATTGGCTACGCCTTCGGGAACCGCATAGTTGCCGGTATTTACCTTAAACTCGTTGGAAACGGAAATGGAAGTGATGGTTACCATGTTGGTAAGATCAAGCTCATGCTTCTGAAGGGTAACGCCATCAGTATCGCCTTCCCATCTTACAGTGAAGGTTTCCTTTACGGGTTTATCATCCTTATCCTTAACGATTTTTGCGGTAGCCTTGGAAGAAACTGTTCTGCCTCCTCCGTTGGTACCTGTTACGGTGATTACTGTACCGCTGCCGGTTGTAACAGCCTTAACAAGATTAGCAACGTCAGCTTCATTATCTTTCTTGTAGCCATCCTTTACGGAGAAGCCAAGAGTGTAATCAAACTCATACACTGCTGCGGGATCAGTCAACTGGAAAATATCTTCACGGTCATAGCCGCCTCTGAAACCAACAGTATTGGAATAGCTGATGGTCATGTCGCCGGTCCTGCCAACAAAGTTAAAGGTCTTTGTGGTAGGAGCGGCAGAAACACCTACTACTGCAAGCGAGCTAACTGTCAAAGCGGCAGCTGCTGCGCTGGCAATAATTTTTTTCATGCTCATAATAAGTCCTCCATTTTTTTATTATGTTTGTTTTCCTATAAAACAGACTTAAGTAAATTTGTCTGTAAGTATAGCTTTTTGCAGGCTAACGTCGGAGGGGTTTTGGACAAGCGACCCGACACAGCCGCAGGATAATTTAGCTTATCCTTTAATTACATGGTTAAGTTTACCATACAATTATGTAAATTTCAATTGGCAATTTATACCATATTTAAATCCGATTTACATAGATTATTGCTAAATTTTCCAAAGGCTTTTTTTGTTTTCGCCTTGCAATTATGAAGTCAAGCGGTTCTATGAAAAAGTTTCAGAAATCGCAAATTTTTATTGCCCGATCTTCTCCTATTTTCTCATAAGCCCCCCGCCGGGACTCACAACCAAAGGCTTTATTTCCTTCCTGCAATTAGGTAGTCTCCAAACAACCCCGAAAAGTTTCACAGTCATAAAAAAATTTTAATTCTTTTTTATACTATAATTATATTACTGTTTGTGTTCCGATTTTCTTTCGCCCGATTTACTGACGACTTCACGAATCATTTCCTCGCTCATTCCCATCTCACGAAGGCTTTTAACAATGCTTTCAATTGTTTCCGCTACACCTTCCGCTCTGCCTTTTTCTATTCCCTCCTCTCTCGCTCCCATCAACGCGCTTCTTTCATTAAACAGTGCCTCTTCTCTTACCTTTTCAACGACCTTTTGCTCGTCTGAACGACAATCTTTGTGCGGTATTGCCTTATACTAATCTCTGTTTTGACTGTAGACAAAATATAACAAAGTCTACAGTCAAAACAGAGTTACACCCTAAACACCAATATCGGTTTAAAAAGCCATTTTATCCACTTTTTAAACCGATATTAGTATTAAATACAATGTCAAGCTTTGGTGATAAATACTCCATAACATTACACTTTTATTATAGTATATATTCTTTTTAGTTCCTTGTCAACATTATTCAATTATTCATAAAAAGCGGTAAAAAAATTGGACTTTCCCTTGATTTTACCAAAAAAATATGTTACTATAATTTGTAATAACTCCATAAGAAAGGAAAAAGGAAAAATGAAAACATTACCCAACGGCGAACAATTCCTATACAATGGCAGAATCGACTTGTCTCAACCCCAAAAGCCCCTTTTGACCTATCCCGGCTGCTCCGTGGAAACGGAATTCACGGGAAACAAGCTGGGCATTTACGTTATGAACGAGGCCATGTTTCAATATTGCTCCGTTGGCGTTATCTTGGACGGAATACAATATAAATTTGAACTGAAAGAAAACGATAAGGAAATTTACATCGAGGTTCCCGTAAGAGATAATCTCGACGTACATACCCTTACCGTTTTTAAAAGACAAGCGGCTGCCCACTATATACGCTTCTGCGGCATAGAGACCGAAGAAAACGCCAAAGTGAGCAAGCCGCAAAAAAAATATGTGTTAAACATAGAAGTGTTTGGCGACAGCGTATCGGCGGGAGAAATCTGCGAAGCATTGTACTATGAGGGCTGCAGTGACTACGACGAATTCAAGTATGTGGGCTATTACGACAACAGCTATTTCGCTTACCCTTACATATTGGGCAGAAAGCTCAACGCGAGAGTGTTCGACAACGCCCAGGGCGGGATAGCCCTTATGGACAAAACCGGCTTTTTCTGCGGTCCCGAAATTGACAACATAATAGGAATCGAATCCACCTATGATAAAGCAAGCTATGTAAGCTACTCCGAAGAAGGATTTACCGACTGGGATTTCTCCCGATTCACCCCCGATCTTATAATCATGGCGGTAGGACAGAACGACCACAACCCCGATCCCTCGGTTATAGACAATCCCGAATTTACAAAGCGCTGGAAGAAAAAATACAAGGAAATAATCGCCGACCTGAGGCGCCGCTACAATAAACCCGTAAAAGTACTGATGATACTTACCCTTCTGATACACGACCCCAAATGGGATAAGCTCCTTGACGAAATCGAGACCGAGCTTTCCGACGGCATTACAAAACACTTTACCTTTACCCGCTGCGGAAAAGCAACTCCAGGCCACCCCCGCATAACCGAACAATTTGAAATGGCGACGGAGCTTGAAGCCTACATAAGAGAATGGTTCCATCTTTAAACCGACCCCGTGAGTTTCCGAAGCTTTTCCAGAATATTTGTCAATTCCCCGATAAAAATATTGATTTCATCTTCGGTATTATATCTGCCAAGGCTTATTCTTAATCCTCCCCTTGCCAAAGCCTCGGACATTCCCAGACTCATAAGAACATGAGACGGCAGAACGCTCCCCGAAGTGCATGCGGAGCCTCCGGCGCAGGCGATACCCTTAAGATCAAGCTGTAAAACGAGACTTTCGCTCTCTATCCCTTCAAAGCTGTAATTCAGTATTGAGGGGATTCTTTTTGTCCTGTCCCCGTTTAAATGCGCCCCTTTTACTTTATCTAATGCGCTTGTTATTTTTTTTGTTAACAGTAGCATTGCATTGCGTTCACTCTTTGCGGTTTCCGCCGTTTCGGCCATTGCCTCCGACAAACCGACTATCGAAGCGAGATTCTCCGTTCCGGCCCTTAATCCGTGTTCCTGCGCGCCCCCGTTCACGAACGGCCTTAATGGAACGCCTTTCCGACAGTACAATAGCCCCACACCCTTAGGCCCATGAAGCTTATGACCCGATATCGAAAGATAATCAACGTTATCATTTTGCACATCTATGATCATATGGGGCGCCGCCTGCACCGCGTCGGTATGAAATAAAACGCCTTTTTTCTTGCAAATCGCTCCTATTTCCGCAGCGGGCTGAATGGTGCCTATCTCGTTGTTCACGTACATTACCGTAACCAAAGCGGTTTTTTCGTCAATAACCCGTTCGGCGTCCTCCGCCTTTACCACCCCGTTTTCGTATACGGGAAGATAAACGGTTTCAAAGCCCCGTTTTTCAAGAGCATTGACGGTATTAAGCACTGCCTTATGCTCAAAAGGGGAAGTCACTATCCTGTTTTTCCCCTGCTCCCTTATACTTTCCGCGGCGGATATGATCGCCCAATTGTCGCTTTCACTGCCGCCGGAGGTGAAATATATCTCCCCTTGTTCACAGGACAGAGCTTTTGCGCACATCAAGCGGGAGTTTTTTAAAGCACGGGCGGCTTCTCTGCCAAGGGAATAAATCGCGCCCGGATTGCCGTAGCTTTCCCTCAGATAGGGCAGCATGGCATTGTAAACTCTGTCGCTTATCCGAGTTGTTGCGGCGTTGTCAAGATAAATACATGTTTTGCTCAAAATTTCACTCCGATTTATACTAAAAGTAATCTTTTTGTTTACATCTTTCGTCAAAAACGCACAATTTATAACTCTGCGTAAACAATTTCGTTCCCGTGTTCCTTTACCAATCTTTCCACATCTTCAAAATCAATAAATATCGTTGCGGTATTTTCATTAGGGTGAAGCGCGAAGTACTTTTCTCCCATTAACGCCTCGTCGAACACCACCGTAACTGCCCTTTCCTCGTCGTTGAGCACGCAAAAGGCGGAAACGGAGCCGGGTTTTACCTTAAGATATTTTTCGAGACGCTGCTCCGAACCGAAGGAAAGTCTTGTGGAACCGATTTTTTCTGCCAACCGCCTCAAATCCGTTTTCTTGTCCACAGTGGTCACCACAAGATAATGCTTGTCCCCCTTGGCATTGCGCAGAAACAGGTTTTTGCTCACCTTATACCCGTCCCATATACGCAGACCGCTTTTTTCCTTGTCCTCTGCCGAAAAAACGGCAATATGCTCCTCCTTGCGATAGCTTACCCCCATTTTTTTAAGCGTTTCATAAACAACAGGCTGCCCGGACATCACTTTTTTCTCCATTTCATGGAAATGTCAAAGGCCTTTACACTGTGAGTCAGCGCTCCGAGGCTGATGATGTCGACCCCCGTTTCGGCTATCTCCCTTATGTTGTCAAGGGTAACGTTCCCGCTGGCTTCAAGCTTTGCGCGTCCGTCCGTGAGCTTAACCGCCTCTTTCATTTCCTCGCAGCTCATATTGTCCAGCATAATAACGTCGGTATTACAGTCCAGTGCTTCTTTAACATCTTCAAGCGTGCGCGCCTCAACCTCTATTTTCAGCATATGCCCCGCCTTTTCCCGCAAAGCATTTACCGCCGCGGTAATCCCCCCGTAAGCGTCAATATGGTTGTCTTTAAGCATGGCGGCGTCTGTGAGATTATAACGGTGATTTTTTCCCCCGCCTGCCGCTACCGAATATTTCTGAAGCGGACGCAGTCCCGGAAGGGTTTTTCTGGTGTCGGCAACGGAAGCGTTTGTACCCTTTATCAGTTCGGCGCATTTTCTCGTATAAGTGGCAATTCCGCTCATGTGCTGGATAAGATTAAGGGAAGTGCGCTCCGCCTTAAGCATCGCGGCGGTATTTCCCTTAAACTCCGCTATAATATCGCCTTTTTTCACCGTATCGGCGTCCCTGAACAAAAATTTAATCTCGATATTTTCGTCAAGAAGCTTAAATACGCGCGCCGCCACCTCTACTCCGGCCAATACTCCGCTGTCCTTCGCAATAAAATAGGCTTCCGAAACGTCGTTTTCGGGTATAAGCAGGTCGGTGGTGCTGTCGATATAGTTTATGTCCTCGTTCAGCGCGGTTTTTATTATGTCGTCGATGTAGAACTGTTGTAATTTCATTTTTGTAATCCTTTCTTCTCCTCTCAATTGTTTTCTTTGCTTCTTTTCGCAACCTCTCCCAGAATAATATAAGCCACCGTGGCCACGGATTTTGCCTCAACATAATCCGGAGTCAAAGCGTAATTACCCTTATCCAGCATTTCCTTTATCTCCTCAACCCGTTTAAGCCCCTTCTCCGCCTCCTCATAGTCGGGAACCACAAAGTAAGCTTTCTGCATAATATGCCTTACCTCGGTGCGCAATCCCGAAGGCAGATCCTCTCCGTCGGGCGAGCGGAAGGTACCTTCATGAGGAGAATAATCCTTAGCGGCGGGGGTGGTGAGATTTATTTGCTCCGCTATCAGACGGCTGAACACAAGTGCCTCCAAAAGAGAATTTGAAGCAAGACGGTTGACTCCGTGAACGCCCGTATGAGCGCATTCTCCCGCCGCGTACAAGCCCTTTACCGAGGTGGCACCGTTTCCGTCAACGTCTATTCCGCCCATAAGATAGTGCTGACAAGGATATATGGGTATAGGCTCCTTAGTCATATCATAGCCCTTTTCAAGCACTCTCTTGTATATCATCGGGAAGCGGTTTCTTACAAATTCGGGATCCTTGTATGAAATATCCAGCCAGAATTCGTCGCTCCCTACCGCCTTCTGCTCCTTCATCATACACTTTGACACCACGTCGCGGGGTGCCAGCTCCTTACGCTCCGGCTCATACTTGTGCATAAACCTTTCCTTGTTGGCGTTGAGCAGATAGGCGCCTTCCCCCCTCACAGCCTCGGACACAAGGAAGCATTCGCGGTTTTTCCTGTCGGCGAAGGCGGTAGGATGAAACTGGACATAACTTAAATGCTTTATTTTAGCGCCGAGATTATAAGCAAACTGTATCCCGTCTCCCGTGGCTATAGCGGAATTTGTTGTAAAATCGTAAACTCTTCCTATTCCGCCTGTTGCCAAAACCACCGCTTTTGTGGTATAATAATGGTGCTTTCCCGATTTGAAGATATCGAGATAAAAATCCTCCCCGTCTTTTTCAAGACCCAGAAGGTGAGAATTTTCCATTATGGTGAGGTTTTTAAGCTTTATAACCTGATCGATAAGCGCAGTCACTATCTCAAAGCCCGTGCTGTCCTTATGATGAGCAATGCGGTGACGGGAATGGCCGCCCTCAAGAGTGAGGTTTACCGAGCCGTCCTCGTTGCGGTCAAAATCAACGCCGTATTTTATCAGGTTTTTAACGTCGGTGGGTCCCTGCTCCACAAGAATTTTAAGATTGTTCATATCGTTCTTGTATCCGCCCGCAACAAGGGTATCCTTAATATGCAGGGAATAATCGTCGTCCTTGGGGTTCATTACCGCGGCCACCCCACCCTGAGCCAGAGCCGAGTTACACAGCGTTATCTCCTTTTTGGAAATCATAAGGATTTTCAGCGCGCGGTTAAGGTTAAGGGCACAGTAAAGACCAGACACCCCCGACCCCACTATAATTACGTCAAATTTTTCAAATTGCATTGCAAGCATCTCCTTTTGCCTTTATATAGGCGAAAAATCATATTACAAGGGATTTTCCCCGAAAGGACTGAGTGAAATGGTAATTATTAAATTAAGAGCAAAAGACTGAACAAATTTTTATCCAAAGGAGGAGATTGAAATGATCAATAAATAATTTTAACCGTACCGGAAAACGTATCAAAAAATACGTTTGCCTTTTTCGGTTACGCCGTCATCAAAAACAAAACAACCACATTCCTTTGGAGGTATATATGACTGATAATATTATAAAAGAAAAAATTGTAACAAAGGCCGTTCTTGCCGCCGCCGACTGCGGCGAATACGACTGCGAATCCTCTATGAAAGAGCTGGAGGAGCTGGCCAAAACCGCGGGAGCCGAAGTTGTGGCGCAGGTTATACAAAAGCGCTCCGCTCCCGAACCCGCCACCGTTATCGGCGAAGGGAAGATAGAGGAGCTTCGGGATCTGGCGAATAAGCTTGAAGCCGACCTTGTGATATTCGACTGTGAACTGACGGCCAGCAGGATAAGAAACATCGAGGATATAGTAAACGTAAGGGTAATAGACCGCACCATGCTAATTTTAGACATTTTCGCGGGCCGCGCCGTCACAAACGAAGGTAAATTACAGGTTGAGCTGGCTCAGCTTAAGTACCGTCTCCCTCGTCTTGCGGGAATAGGCGCGTCAATGTCAAGGCTCGGCGGCGGAATAGGAACAAGAGGTCCCGGTGAAACAAAGCTTGAAACGGACCGCCGCCATATAAGAAGCAGAATAACAAAGCTTGAGGAAAACCTAAAGGAGCTTGAAAAAAGAAGGAGCTTTTCCCGTTCCCGCCGGAAAAAGGACAACGTGCTGACCGCCGCGATAGTTGGCTACACCAACGCGGGAAAATCCACGCTTTTGAACAATCTCACGGGAGCAAACGTATTGGCGGAGGATAAGCTTTTCGCCACCCTCGACCTGACTTCCCGAGGGATAGAGCTTCCCGACGGACGAACCGTACTGGTAATAGACACGGTAGGACTGATCCGAAGGCTGCCCCACAATCTTGTGGAAGCGTTCAAATCTACTCTTGAGGAAGCGGCAAGCGCCGACATTATACTTCACGTTTTGGACATAAGCGACGGCGAAGCGGCGGAAAAGGCGGAAACCACAAGTATGCTGCTGACGGAGCTTGGCTGCGGCGAAATACCTGTTATAAACGTGCTGAACAAATGCGATCTTCTCAAAAACAACATTCCCGAAAGCAAGGATACCGTTAAAATCTGCGCCAAAACAGGGGAAGGATTTGATCGGCTGCTCAGGGCGATCTCCGAAAACCTTCCCGAAAGTTCAAAGCGGATAAGCCTGCTTCTGCCCTACGACAAAGGAGGGCTTACCGCTAAAATACGGGAAAACGGAAAGGTGTTTTCCGAAGAATATACCGAAAGCGGGATAAAGGTTGACGCGCTGGCAGATATTACGGTGCTTAAGGAATTGGAACCGTATAAAACGGATTAACGCAGTTTATACTAATCTTTGATCATCCGCATTATTTGTCTGTACCTTGATCGAAGATCGGTATTAAATACTTTAAAATAAACCGTCGGTTTGCCGCAAGAAGAAAATTTCTTCTTGCGGCAATTCTTTTGGAGTATTTATTTAGGGCGGTTATAATCTGCACTTGAAAAAAGACTGTAAATAAAATCACAGCCTTTTTCGGAACCTCCCGATTTATTCCTCCGTGTTTTCCTCACGGATACTTTCCCTGTCAACTTCGGTTCCGCCAATTTTCCTTATTCCGAGAATATGACAGCTTCCCGCGCCGAATACCTTTTCAAGGCACATCTTAAATTCCTTAAGCATCTCCGTTGGCACAAAGGCCTGAATCGTTCCAGCGAAGCCGCCCCCGTGAACACGGCAGGCACCCTTTCTTTTAAGCACGCTCTCCGCAACGTTAAGCCCTATTCCCAATCCCTGATTTTTTATATCGTTGGAAGAAAAAACGTTCTGCAAATACTTATAGGAGCTGTTGCCGCTCTCCCTGATTGAATCCAGAAACGCGTCAAAATCCTCGGTCTTGAGAGCATGAACAAGTCTGTCCACCCTGTCGTTCTCGTCAAAGAAATGAAGCGAACGAAGCACCGCCCGATCCCCGAACTCCCCGCGAAGTATGTCTATATTAAGCATTACGTCCTCGCGGCAGATCTGACGAAGATATTCAACCGAAAAATGCTCCGCCACCGCCCTCATCTCCGCGGGAATGGCCGCGTAGTCGGGAGTAAGGTCGGCGTGATCCCCCTTAGTGTCGACAATGCAAAGCGCGTGTCCGAAATTGTTGAAATCCGTCTCTATTTTATCTATTATGGGGCTGTCCACATCCTTGAAATCTATCGCCACAAAGCCGCCAACCGAGGAAGCCATCTGATCCATCAATCCGCTGGGCTTTCCAAAATACTCGTTTTCGGCGTACTGAGCTATCTGAGCTATTTTGATAGCCCCGATGCCGCCGTTGTTGTAAAGTGCGCTGAGAATATTCCCAACCAGTACCTCAAACGCCGCCGAAGAGCTTAAACCGCTTCCCTTAAGCACATTCGTTGTGGTGTAAGCCTTAAATCCGCCTACCTGATATCCGCTTTTCTTAAATCCGGCCACAACGCCCCTTATCAGCGCGTCGGCGGTATTTTTCTCGCTTTCCTTAACCTCAAGATCGTTTATTTCGATAATGCTTTCCTCATAACCTTCGCTTTTAAGCGCTATCTTAGGCACCTCAATAGGCTCCACAACGGCGATAACGTCCATGTTTACACCGGCTGCCAGAACCTTTCCGTGATTATGATCGGTATGATTTCCGCCTACCTCTGTCCTTCCCGGAGCGGAAAACAAGCGAAAACCGTCGCCTATACCCCCGAAATAACTTTTGTAATCCTCAATGGCTTTTCTGTAACGCGCCTTCTGCCTTTCAAGCTCACCTGAGCCATACAGCTCGCTGACCGGTACGGTTTTTGACATATCCTCTTTTTCCTTTCTTTTTTACCCGTGGTAAAAACGGTTTTTATTTAAGGCAACACCGCACAATTAGCGGCTAACGCCTTTGCCGTCCGCTCGCTTTCGCTTTTTCAGGCAGATTGCACAAATCCTCCTCGACAGGCGTCAGCCTGTCTGCGTCGAATTTATACAATATGCCGAAAAAATCGGCGGCGCGATCGAACGACAATAATTGTGAGGTGTAGCCTTAAACGTAATGACAACAAAATGCTTTTTCTACTCTTTTTCGGTATAAAACATATGGTACTTTCTGCCCCTGTGGCCGTAAACGCTCAGTACAAGCCCCACCGCCACATAAAGCGACACCGTAGAGGTACCTCCGGCGCTTATGAACGGCAAAGGTATACCTATAACCGGCAGTACTGCCAATACCATTCCTACATTTAAAACCGAGTGTATCATTATCATGGCGAAAACGCCGATGCAGATGTATTTTCCCAAAAGATCCTTGGATTGAACACTGTTCATATAAACTTTCATACAGATCATAAGCAGCACGGCTATCGTACCCAAACACCCCACGAAACCCAGAGCGTTGCCGATATACGCGTATATAAAATCGTTGTGAATATACGCGGTGTAAACATAATCTCCGCCGAACAGCCCCACACCCGTCATTTTTCCGCTGCCCAGAGCTATCCTGCCCCAGTGCTGCTGATACCATCTGTCGGGATACTGCTCCTGCATGACAGGGTCGAAAAGTATAAGAACGCGCGCCTTATGGTGCGGCTGCATAACAAAATTCCATACAAAATAGATCGCGGGAGGAACTGCCGCGCAGCCAAGCAAAATATATTTCCAGCTTAATCCCGCCACGATCAGCATTACCACAAAAATGAACAAGAATACCAGAGCCGTCCCGTCGTCGCCCTGAAATGAAATAAGTCCTGCCGGTATCATTCCGTGAACACAGAGCAGCAGAAAATGCGGCAGCCGGTTCATATTCTTTCCCACCTTGTACAGATGAGTGGCAAACGTCATTATAAAAGCGTCCTTAAGCAGCTCCGACGGCTGTATCGTAAAGCTGCCTATCTTTAGCCAGCCTATGTCGTCCGCTCCCTCCACCCCTTGACCGAGGCTTGTGAACAGCAAGAGGGTAAGTATCAGCGCCACGGGAGCGTAAATAAACCATATCTTTGAAATAAATTTATAGTCTATCGCCGCCACCACCAACATTGCCGCCACGCCGAGGCACAAGGCGGTGATCTGCGTTTTGTAATAAGCGGCGTTAACCGAAGCAAAGCCGTTTACATACATACTGTAAAGCAGCACTATGCCAAATACGCTGGCGGAAACGCACAGCAAAATAAGCACCTTATCCAGCCGCTTAATATATTCCAATGCGATTTTTAAACCTTTTTTTATCATTTGCGACCTTCATTGAGTTTTTTTAACTCTGCGTTTTTTGTTAACCACATTATATTATATACTCTCTGACAATTTTTTTCAATAGCCGACAGGGAATAAAGAAAAAAATTTTTGAGCTTTCTTACGTATAAGCTCTTAGTTTTGCGCTTACCGCGGTAAGTTCAACCGTTCCGAAAAGCTTTTTCGTATCCTCCTCGCAGTAATGCCCCACAAGAAATTCCCCCTGAAGCAAATCCACGTCATAGCTGCATATGGCTTCAAGCTGTTCCCTGCTGTCTATATGCTTAACACAGACGGAAATCCCTTTTTTATGCGCCAGATTGAGAACGCTCGAAATGGCGGCGCTGTCAAATTCGTCGGCGGCTAGAAACTGCTCGGCTCTGATCTTTATCTTGCTTATATTGCCTATTTTAAGGCTTGAAAGGGACATATATTCTCTTCCGAAATCGTCTATTATAATCCTTACGCCAATCTCCGCCAGGCCGTTTAATATGGGGGCGATATCGCCGCCTATTTTAAGCTGCGACTTTTCCGGTATTTCCACCGCCAGATTGCGGCCGTTGAGTCCGTATCTTTCTATCGCGGCGGTGATAGTCCTGTGTATCGCCGAACGCTGAATCTCGTGGGAAGTAAGGTTGATGTTCACCATCAATTCGCTTTGCCCGCTGAAATCTATTATTTCTCTGAGAAAGGCGCAGGAACGGTTTATAACCCATGCGTCTATAAGCTCGTCGAGACCTATGCTTTCGGCAATGGAAATAACCCTTCCCGCGGGGATCTCTCCTCTCTCCCCATCTTTCCAGCATACTCCCGCTTCAAGAGCGATTATATGTCCGTCGGTATCTATCACGGGAAGATATTTTACGCTGAAACCCTCCATTCCGCTGATAACAGCGTGCCGAAGCCTTTGCTCCGCATTGTAAACGCTGCCCGCCTTTTCCTCGCTGCCCTCCAGATAAAAGGAGTACATATTCGGCTCTTCCTCCGCCGCACGGTACAAAGCAAGGGTAGAGCGGCGGTAAATCTCGTCGCAGCTATCATTGCCGCGGGGATAAAAGGCTATACCCGCGTTCATTTCAAGATAGTGCTCCTCCCCCGCCACCGTCCATGGACGGGTAAATCTTTCGAGAAGGTTGTCCAGAAAATCCTTGGCGCCGTCCCTGCCGCAGTTTTTTATAAGTATCATCAGTACGCTGCCGCTGAACCGGTATACCTGCTTATCGCCCAAATTTATTTCGTATATATACCGGGCTATTTTCTGGAGCAGATTATCCGAGTATATATGTCCGAACGCTTCGTTAACGGTATTTATGTTTGTTACCTTCATGGATATGGCCGCCCCGTGTTCCTCTTGCGTAAGCTGAGCGGAAAGATCCCTGTCAAGACAGGTTCTGTTTGGTATTCCCAGTACGGGATCTGTGAAAGCGAGCCTTTTAAGCCGTTCGTTCTGTTCTCTTATGGCGGCGTCCATATTGCATCGTATCAGCATGGTTGAAACTATCTGGGAAATATTGCGCAGCAGCTTTTTGTCCGCATTGCTCCATATTCTTTCCCTTGTTATTGTTTCGTAAAAAATAAGACCCGTAAACCTTCCGTCTGCGGAAAGCTGAGACACCACGAAGGACTTGACGCCGGTCTTGTTAAGCTCGGTAAATCCCCCGCCCGAAAAAAAAGTATCGCAGTAATTCAGCTCTTCCATAAGCTGAGGAAAATCATCCACCTTAAAGACATAATCCATTTTTATTCCCTTGGCGGACCATTCTGTGTTTAAAGCGGAATAACCAGTTTCGGAATCATAGTCATAAAGTGAGATTCGATCCAGCTTAAGATACTCTCCTACCATTCGGATAACCATTTTCAGCGCCTCGAAGGCATTGTTGTTTTCCAATATAATAGTATAAACATTGTTTAAAAGTATCTGCTGCTCTATATTGCTGCCCAACTGCTGATTGGCGGTTTGGGAATTTTCCATCTCGTTATAAAGCACGAATATGGCGTTGGCGATCTGGGAAACCGTCTCGGTGAGAACGTCAAGCAAAGGCTCCGTCTTGGCCAGCTCCGTCGTATCGTCACAGGCGATCGTCCAGATTGCCATAACCTTGTGATTGCAGCGTATCTCTCTGCTTATTTTATGTTTGAATTTTTTCTGGGAAATTATCTGTCCGTTTTCGTCGGGAGGGATAATCAGAGGGGCTCCGTTTTCATCGTAAATTGCGGAGAAAACGCCGTTGTTTACCGTAAGAGCCTGCTGTATCCTTAAAAGGTAATCTTCGCCTAAAATATCGGTAAGGGTAGATTCCTGACTTTTTATTGCGGCGTCAATCCTCTCGCGGTTTTTCTTTGCCGCGCCGTCAAGTACGAAGTCGGTTTCCGCCGTGTCAAGATATTCTGATACGTCCATCATGGTACCCGTAAGATGCTGAGTGCGGTTAAAGGTATCCTTGCGCAGGGAACAGCTTAAATACACCCAATGATATTCGTCGCCGATATTAACTCGGCAGTGGGCGTTCAAAGCCTTCTGTCTCCCCGAAACTATCTCGCTGAAAACATCGGCGAGAAGCGGAAAATCCTCGGCGTATATTATTTCACGGAGATTCATTCTCCTGTCTTTTTTGCCTAAATTATGATATTTGCCTAAAACGGTCAGGGGAATATCTCTTGTAAGATCAATTCTTATATTAACGCATTTTGTTTCACGAAACGCGACGCTTAAGACATTCATTGCGTTACCGCCGCCAACCGATAATGCCGGAAAAGCCATTCAATAAAATAAAAAGAAAAAGCTTGGTATAAGGCGCAGCCCCGATTCGTTTTCCGCATTCAGCCGTTAGCACGAATCGAAATCAGTATGACGGTATTGCTCCTTTCAATCATAGTTTATAGCCGATTATATTTTACCATATTTAACGTTTCAATGCAACCTTTTTTGTGAACATCATATGTAAAAAAAGGAAGAAAAAGAAAAAATATGTTGTTTTTGATATACCAATCAACTCCGGAATTTTTCTGCTTGTCCGTCTGTCGAAATATTTCGTCAAAAAGGATTGAAATATGCGCGTATACATAAGGCTTTCTTCCTCGTCTTTCGGTAGCAGTTCATCGTATAAATTTTTCAAGAGTTAGTTTGGAGGAACAATACTTTGCATCATTAAAGCGCAGCTTAAATCATATGCCGATATCGCTTTGCAATTACAAGGTTAATTTTAATTCTACGATGAATTGAACTCCGGTATCCGCACCTAAGAGACGGGGAGCCACTGGAAACAGCTTTAAGGTCAAATAAAAATAATCTACCGTTCTATAGACTCACTTAAATGTAAACAGGGCTTGTCGACAGAAGAAAATCCTCTCTTTAATACGTAATATTAAAATTATTGCATTGTGTGATATAACTTTATTATGCAGCGGTAAGATTATAGGGTATTTTACAGAACATAAAAAATGGCGCAGCAGGGTGCTGACCATGCTGTATTTGATTTTAAGCATACTGTGGGGATTACATTATTTTGGGATTCAGCGTTATTCGATGATAACCCCTTCTTGGATAGACGAATGGGGGTTTACCGAAAATTTAATTCTCATATACTCGGTTCATATCGCTTTAACAATAGTTATATTTACAACAACTCTGCTTGTAAAGTTTTTGTGGGGTAAAATAAAAAGAAAACTCGCTATAACTCCGGAGGAAACCGACAAGGCGGTTTGATTTGAACATACATATAACACCAATCTTTAATCAAATCTGTAACTTGATTAAAGATTGGCGTTAATAGCAATAAAGCTTATTAAAACAAAACGATCCCTCCGAAAAAACGAAGGGATCAAATTGCTGCTTTGAAAAAAATGGAGATAAAAGAATCGGCTGATTTTAATTAAAAAACAAACAGAACTATGCCAAAATACTGTTTTCAAATCATTCCGAATTTTCGTTTGTACATAATATTTTTAAAACAGCGCCAATTTGACGTTCACTGTATAGCGTATAACAAAGAGAATAAAAAGATCATAAACAACGCAAAAAACGGAATTATGCCTTAGCGGAAAACTCCTCGTCAAGCTTTTTTTGATTCTCCGCAAGACCCGACTTTATGCTGTCGATAACGGTTGGCTTCGTCCCGGTATTCTTTCCAGTCTTGGAATCCTCGCTGAGCTCCGATTTGGTGGTAACGCCGTCCTCTTCCTTGTCGTCCTTGGTTCTGCCGAATTCCTTGTCCAGCTTCTGCTGATTTGCCTTAAGATCGTCCTTAATACGGTCTATAACGCTGCGGGTATCTTTATCGGTTTTTTCGTCGGAAAGAAGCCCGTCAATGCGGGAATTAAGGGATTTATTGAGTATAGAGCTGCTTTCGGTAAGGTTCGCAAGTCTTTCCTCCTTATCCGAAGTGTCATTTCCCCTGATTTTATCGAGACGTATTTCCGCCGCAAGTGTGCGGGCGTCATTCTGAGCAATCGTGTTGGCATTCATAAGCGCTCTCACCGCGCCTAAGTTGTTGCCGAAAAAGGCGCTGAAATCACTTACGTCCGCTTTACCCAGCATACCGTTGATAAGATTGCCGGCATTGGCGATATTGGCGGCGGAACTGTTGATAATTTGCACCTGGCTGTTGAGTTTCTTTACCTGTTTTTCCTTATACTCCTCGGAATGAGTGGTATCATTTTCAATATCGGAGAGCTTTTCGTTGATATTATTAAGCGTTTTATTGGCTACGGAACTGCCCGTTACCCCGGCCGAACCCGAATTTAAAAGACCATTTACAGTACTCATATTAATTTCCTCCATTATTGCAGAATATTTCTGTTCTTATAATTTATATCGGCAGCTTTTTAAAAAAGTTTAGCGTCTTTTGCTATAAAAGTACCGTATAAAAATTTTTTGTAAATATTTAACAAATATATAAGTTGAGTTTATAAATGATAGACAAAAAGACCACAGTCACCGTTTTTTGTGACGCGGTCTTTTCTTTGCTTTTTATCCCGACAGTGGCTAATGCTATCTTCTGAGTTTATCCTCTTCTTCCCCGTCGTTTTTCCATTCGTCCAAAAAATAAGGATTATATGGCGGGATACCCGTAAGCGCCGCGGGAGCCACCACCGTATTTTGAGTGAACATCGCCGCCAGAGGGTTTAAATATAAATCAGAGCGTCCCATTATATCATCGCCCGACATATTGGAAGTGTACGCGGGCGTTTTCATTTCACGGTTCAGTTCCCGTTCGTGTTCCTTTTCTTTCATTTTTCGTTATTTCCTTTCCTTATGCTGCGAAAAGAAAGCGGGCAATTTACCGAAGCGGCAAATTCTTCGGCTTTCCGCAATCTGTCCGCGTACCGATTTCCTTTCGATACGTTTATAGTTTCTGCAAAAGAAAAGAAATTATTATTTCAGCTCAGAGCACAATATTTATTAAGAAGATAATTGCGATAATCCCCGGTTGAAAAAAGTCTTCCGCTTTTAAAATCACCGCATTTTTCCGCCATTTCGCGGACGGGCACTTCAAAACTCGCCTTCTGAGCTGCGGATTTGTTTTCCAGATAACTTTTCGCAATTTCCTCAGCTCCGTTTTTCAGATTACCCAATTTGTAAATTGAATACGGAGAGGAAATATTGGGATAAACGTCAAAGCTTCCGTCAACGTAAAAAACGGGAGAACTTTCTCTTAAATCATAGGTAGAGCGTTCCTGCGCAAACGCACGGCATAAATCGCTTTCCTTTTCTCCGAAAACCTCCTTTAAATCCTTTTTTCCGAAGTACTTCAAGGTCATATCGGAAAGTTTTTTCGGTATTTTATACAAATCCTCCTCCGTGACTCTTATATCGTAAAGCTTTTCGTTTTCCCCGTCGCAGCTTCCCTGATGAATAAAAAGGTTAAATTCCGCGCCGAAGCTTTCACAGCGTTTTTCAAGCTCCATATCCTCAATCAGTCTTTCGATTGCGCTCAATTCGCCGATATTGTCCTTATTTACAAATATCTGAAAACGCGGAGCGATTTTGTGTTCCAGAAGAAGCTCCGCCGCTTTCAGTATCTCGTTGTAAGCTCCTTTGCGGCCGACATAAAAATCGGTTTTTTCCTCTCCTCCGAAAAGCGTAAGCTGACAGGCTCTTACGCCCTTTGAGAAAAGCCACGGCACATAGTCCTTGTCGCGCACCGCCCGCCAGAAGCTCATCAGCTCATAGTGAGGTGTTTTTACATCGGAAAGCTCTTCCGTAAGATCCCACATTTCCGAGTAATTATTACAAAAATCAGGCTCTCTGTACCAGAAGTCTATTTCAAAGCTTTCGGCGAAAGGCTTAAGCTTCTCGGCCGCAAATATAAGATCATCACCGTTTAAGTTTCCGTTGGGAGAAGCTCCCAGCCAGCAGTGACGGCAGCGGTTGGGACATCCGTGCATATCCAGACACACCGTCAGCTTATCAAATTTTTTCATCGGTTTTCCTTTCATACCAATCCCTATTTAAACTTACGTAATATGCACAGTTAAAAAACGGATTGCATCCAAAACACTAATACATTTTTTAAAAAGGGATTTAACAAATACTTGCACCCGACGGCAATGAGTCGGGTGCAATCTTCTATACTACTTAGATTCTTAGTTCTTACTATGCGTTTACCGCTTCTTTAATCGCCGCCGTTGTCCTCTGCGCCATTACAAGCCTGTAATAAACGCCCTTTCTCCCCATAAGCTCCGTATGGGTTCCTATTTCGGCTACCCTTCCCTTATCCAGCACAATGAGCCTATCCGCACTGCTCAATGTGGAAAGTCTGTGGGCTATGGCGATAGTGGTTCTGCCCTTGATAAGCCTGTTCAAAGCCGTCTGTATCTGCTTTTCCGTCTGAGTGTCAAGACTCGCCGTGGCTTCGTCAAGAATAAGTATCTTGGGATCCCGCAGAATCGCCCTTGCTATGGCGACCCTCTGACGCTCTCCGCCGGAAAGACTGTATCCTTTTTCACCCACATAAGTGTTATAGCCGTCGGGAAGCCTTGTCACAAAATCGTGAGCGTCGGCTATCTTCGCCGCCCTTACCACGTCCTCAAATGTGGCGTCGGGCTTTGCGTAAGCGATGTTCTCAAAAACGGTTCCGTTAAACAAAAACGTCTCCTGAAGCACAACTCCCAGTTTCTGATGCAGGCTCTCCGCCTTGATATCCCTGAGATCAACCCCGTCAATCTTTACGGAGCCGGATGTGGGATCGTAAAGCCTCATTAAAAGATTTATCATTGTGGACTTGCCCACGCCCGAATGTCCCACTATGCCTATCATCTCTCCCTGCTTGATATCGCAGGATATGTTTTTGAGAACCGGATTATACGCGGTATAGCCGAAGGAGACGTTCTCGAAGGTGATATCGCCCTTTATGTCCATATTCACCGCGTTCTCGTGATCGTCAAGGTCAATCGGCTCGTCGATTATCTCAAATATTTTGCCGGCGGACACCATGGCCTGTGAAAGGGCGCGGGGAAGCTGCATAAGCCACTCCATTGGCCCGTACAGCATAGAGGCGTAGCCTGTAAACTGAACAAACTCACCGAGAGTGATTCTGAAATCCAAAACCATTGACGCGCCAAAATAGAGCATCAGCATTTCACCTGCAGCTAATATGTACCTTAAAATGGGGTACAAAAGGTACCATGTACACTCCGCCTTGCTGTACGAATAAGCAACCTGACCCGAAATATCGGCATAGCGCTCCGTTTCTCTTTCCTCGCTGCCGTAGCTTTTTACTACCCTTTGTCCCGAAATTATATCGTTGAGATACTTTGAAGAGTTGCAGACCTTTCTCCACCATCTCCCGTAAAGCGCATTTATCTTCCTCATGATTTTCTGGGCAAGAATCGCCGCCACGGGCATGGGCACCAGAACCAACAGAGCAAGTCTCCAGTTTACGGAGAGCGCTATTACCGAAATGGTAACCAGCGCCACAACGTTGAGGATCATCGCCTTTCCCTGTCCGGTCAGAAAGTTCTTCAAAGCGTTTGCGTCGTCGCTTACCCTTCTTATAATATCTCCCGAAGTTCTTCTGGCAAAAGAGCGCATGGAAATCATCTGTATTTTGTCAAAAAGCTCCTTACGCAGGTCTCTTATGAAATTTACCGAAAGCCTTACGTCGATTTTCCAGCGAAAGCCGTCCACAAGCGAAGTCAGCACCGACAGTCCGATAATAACGGCGGCGATGGTGAAAAACAGCTCCATATCCGGCGTATCTCCCTTGTTAACCTCGTCCACCACTATCCTGTACAGCGACGGGGATACTATACTTGCCGCGTAGGAAACGATGGACATTATTACGCTGGCAAAAAAATACTTCTTATAGCTCATAAGCCTACTTACAAGCCGCCTTGCCACGCCCGCGTGCTTTATGCAGAAGGGACATTCCGCTCCCTCGGTGGGAAGCTTTACGCCGCACTTGGGGCAGTTTGCCTCCGGCGCGTCGCTTTTTTCGGAAAACACTCCCGTCTTGGCATAGAAATCCAGTATCTTTGCTAGCTCCGCAAAACGTATAAAATGGGTCTGCGTGAAGCAGCAGAACATCTGCCACTTGCTGTTTTCCCTCAGCCGACCCCTTATCATGGAGCAGCCCGACTGTCGGAATACCTCGAAGCTGTAATACTTCTTTATCTCGAATGTGCTTTCGAGTCCTTCCGCGCCGTAAATATAAATTTTTTCCCTGTCCGCGCAAAGGTGCCCCTCCGTCAGCTCCCCTTTTTCCGTAAGGTCAAAGGGGAGGCTGAAGGTTATCTCCTCCGGGCAGCCTTTGGGAATTGATGTTTTCAGATTCATATATTATATTACCTCTTATTTTCATTAAACAAACAGCTCCAGCTTTCTGTAGCTCTGCCTGTCGATTTTGTCAAGGTCGGGTATCTGATACTTGTTGCCGTCGGAATCTGTGACGGTGAGAATTCCGCTGTTGTTTATGCGAAAATTTGTCCACCAGTCGTTGACGGCGATTTTCTTGTGACCCGCGGTAGTCTCAGCGTCCACAAAAAGGTACCCCATTCTGTTGTCCTTAATTGAATGGATTTTAGTTATAAGCGGGATATAATAGCGGAAATTAAGGTACTCGGTGCAAAGCTGTCTCTGCTCCTCGCTCATTTCCTTAAGATCCTTTATAACGCCTATTTCTATCCATTCCTCTTCGTTGTTGCGGAATGCCACGCTTATGTAGGTATCAAGGCAGTAAAAGGGCTGCAATCTTGTAAGGCTTATTTCCTCGTAATTGTCTCCCTTATACTCAAGATACAGATACCCGCTGTCCCTGCGGGTGAATTTCAGCTCCTTAACGTCTAAAATTCTCAGAGTATCTATCGAGAAATCGTCAATTTTATATTCGTTCATAATTACCGTTCCTTTCAGTCCATAGAGATGGTTTTAAGCGCCTCCGCCTGTAAGCGGTAAAGCTCAAAATACTTTCCTTTAAGGCGTATAAGCTCGTCATGAGTACCCCTTTCCTTAACCTCGCCGTTTTCGATAACGCAGAGAGTGTCCGCTTCGCGGAGGGTGGAAAGTCTGTGAGCTATGGCTATTACCGTTCTGCCCTTTTTAAGGTTGTCTATGGCGTTTTGAATCTTTCTTTCGGTGCGGGTGTCCATGGAAGCCGTCGCTTCGTCCAGAATAAGTATGTTGGGCTTCTGGATAAGGGCGCGTGCTATGGAAATGCGCTGTCTTTCACCGCCGGACAGGTCGGCGCCGCCGCTTCCTATTGTGGTGTCATAGCCTTCCGGAAGCTTAAGTATGAAGTCGTGGGCGTTTGCATTCTTTGCCGCTTCGACAACCTCCTCCATTGTGGCGTCGGGTCTGGCGTAGCGTATGTTGTCCGCCACGGTGCCCATAAAGATATATGTTTCCTGAGACACTATGCCTATGCTTTTTCTGAGATCCTCAAAGGCTATATCCCTTACGTTTATCCCGTCTATGGAAATATTTCCGTTGGTGGGGTCAAAAAGTCTTGATATAAGGTTGATTATGGTGGATTTTCCCGCCCCGGTCTTGCCCACTATGCCGTAAAACTGACCTGCCTTTATATCTAAGCTTATGTCCTTCAGCACAGGCACTCCCGCCTCGTACTCAAAGCTGACGTTTTTAAGGGAAATATCCCCTTTTAAGCCCACTTCTCCGATTTTCGCGGGATTCTGCGGGGGCTTTACGGTGGGAACGCTGTCTATTATCTCAAAAATACGGGAAGCCGCGTCAAGACAGCGGGAAACGTCGTCCCCTGCCCAGATAAGAAAATAAATGGGATCCGCCATCATTCCGAAATAACCGGTAAGCAACATAAGCTCACCCAAACCGATCTGTCCCGTAACCACAAGGTAATATCCAAACACGGTAAGAATCGCCCCGCCTATTGTGAACACAGCATTCTGCATAAATTCAAAGCTGGATCCTCTCATACGCGCGGCAAATTCCGCCTGACGGACGGTGTTTACGTTTTTTCCGAATCTTTCCTTCTCCTGCTCCTCACGGGCGAAAGCCTTTATAACACGGTGTCCGTTTACCGAGTCGTTAAGGTTGGAGTTCATTTTACGGTTGGACAGGTTTATTCCTCTCCAAAGTCTGCGCTGTCCCCGGATAAAAAATCCTTCGCTGAATATTATAAAAACAGTCATTGCCAGAACAAATACCGCAAGCAAAGGCGAAATAAGGAACATCAGCAGAAGCATGGAGCCTAACTTTACCACGCATACCACAAAGCTCGGCATTATATTGGCGAAAATTTCGCTCACCTCTCCCGCGTCGCGGTCAACTCTGGTCATAAGGGAACCGGTCTGCTTGGAAGTAAAGAATGGCAGCGAAAGCCTTTCCATGGAAGTAAACACTTTTGTCCTCAGCTTGTGCATTACCTTGCAGTTGGCTTTTGTGAACACCACGCCGTACACAAGCTGGAATACCTCCGATATAAGCCTGAAGCCCGCCATCATAAGAATAGCGAACAAAACGTTTCCGAAAAACTCTCCCGCCGCGTCAAGCACCTTGTCGTACAAGAACGCGGTTCCGAAGTAGGGCGAAACCACACCCAACAGCGCCGAAAGCACCATCAGCACAAAAATTACCGTAACCTGCGCCTTATACTCGCCGAAAAGCCCCAGAAGCCTTTTGAAAATGGACGATCGCTTGACGCAGTAGGGACAGAATTTTCTGTTGGGATCGGGGTATTTCTGCCCGCACTTTGGGCAATATGGACTATTTTCCGCCAGAGGTGTATCGTCTATCTCCTCTTTTTTCACCGTCATATTGTAGCGGCGGCTGAACTGCTCCGTTTTTTCGGAAAAGCCCGAAGAAAAGCGGCTGATACAAACCTTTTCCTCATTTTCCCCCTCGCCGAATTTTCCCATAAGGCGGCAGGTATGGCGGTAGCGGTCAACGTACAGCTCTTTCAGCTCGGTCATTTTGTATTCCTTATACTCCTTGAACTCGAACTCGTTTCTGTAATTCTTCTTTTCGCGGATCATTCTGTCATAGCCGCTCACCGAATAGAGAGCTTCGCTGTCGAAAACCAGATATGTATCGTAATACAGCCCCTCGTTGTTCATATCGCACTTCAGGCAGTAAAGAAGCTTTTCGTCGTCAACGCCTCTGGCGCTGAGCGCTTCTCCCACGCCCTCCGTCAATGTGTCGAAATACTTCATTATTTATAATTTCCTCCTGTTTTGGGAGCACTGTCTCGACTTCGGCGGCCGGCTTTTTGCTTAACACAGCGCTGTTTTATCCCGAACGGTTCAGTCTCCCGAGCATACAAAAAGCACAGCCGCAAAAAACGCGGCTATGCCCGAAGATTTACGCTTATTTAGGCAGTACCTATCGCCCTCTGAGCACGAAAAATTCAGAGGTCAATAAAGCCCACCTTTTTATTTACCTTGCGCAGGGTACGGCGCGACACGGCGAAGGCCTTTTCAGCCCCCTCCTTCATACAGCGCTCAAGATACGCCTTATCGGCTGTGATCTTTTTATATTCCTCACGCATAGGCATAAGCGAATCGGCAACCGCTTCTCCCACGGCCGCCTTAAAATCTCCGTAGCCTTTTCCTTCAAATTCTTTTTCGATTTCCTCAAATGTCTTTTCGGTCACGGCGCCGTAAATCGACATAAGGTTCTCGATACCTTCTTTTCCCTCTCCTCTTCTTACCTCGCGTCCGCTGTCGGTCACCGCGCGCTTAAACTTACGCATAATAGTGTCACGGTCATCTAAAACGGTAACTGTCGCGTTTGGATTTTCGTCCGACTTGGACATTTTTTTCGTGGGATCGGCCAGAGACATGATCTTTTCCACGGACTTGGTAATATAGGGTTCGGGTACGGTAAAGGTTTCACCGTAAAGATTGTTGAATCTTTCGGCAATATTGCGGGTGAGCTCCAGATGCTGCTTCTGGTCAATTCCCACGGGCACAAGGTCAGCCTGATACAAAAGAATGTCGGCCGCCATCAGAACGGGATAGGTAAACAAGCCCGCATTGATGTTTTCCGGATGCTTTTGGGATTTGTCCTTGAACTGCGTCATACGGCTCAGCTCGCCGAACTGGGTATAGCAGGACAGAATCCAGCTAAGCTGCGCATGAGCGGGATTGTGCCCCTGAACAAACACTATGGACTTGTCGGGATTTATTCCCATGGCAAGCAAAAGCGCATAGCTCTCCTTAATCTGAGCGCGAAGCTTCGCGGGATCCTGTCTTACGGTGATGGAGTGAAGATCCACTATGCTGTAAGCGCAGTCGTACTCCTCCTGTAACTTGTGCCAATTTCTGAGCGCTCCCAGATAATTTCCCAGATGAGGTGTATTTGTAGGCTGAATTCCGCTGAATATGCGTTTTTTTCTTGTTTCTTCCATTGTGTCTGTCCTTTTCGATTTATTGAACGACGGCGGTAACGGCGCCGTCGGGTCAAGCTGAATTTTACATGATTTTCCTCTTTTAATAGATTTGACTTAAGGCTACGCCGCACAATTATTGTCGTTCGATCGCGCCGCCGATTTTTTCGACAGATTGTATAAATTCGACGCAGACAAGCTGACGCCTGTCAAGGAGGATTTGTGCAATATGCCGGAAAAAGCGCAAGCGAGCGGACGACAAAGGCGTTAGCCGCTAATTGCGCGGTGTTGCCTTAATACATGGTCCTCGCGACCTTAGCCAATATTTCCACGCCCTTTTCTATCTGTTCGTCGGTGGGAGTGGAATAATTCAGTCTAAAGCTGTAAGAAATATCCTTTTCATTCATAAGGAAGGCGTTTCCGGGGACTACCGCCACCTTTTCCGCCACTGCGGCTTTGCAGAAAGCGTTCATATCACCCTTGGGCAGTGTGCCCCAAAGGAAAAGACCGCCTTCCGGCTCGGTAAAACTTATTGACATCGGCATACAAAACTTTAAGCTGTTCAGCATAAGGCTGCACTTGTTCTTGTATATGTCCCGAAGCCTTTCGAGATGCGCCTCAAAATCTGTTTCCGTAACGAATCGGTACGCCACCATCTGCGCCCAGATATTGGCGTGAACGGTGGAAGTCTGTAACGCCACCGTGGCTTTGCCGATAACATTTTTTTCAGCTATCATATAGCCTACTCTTAAGCCCGGGGACAGTACCTTTGAAAAACTTCCCGCGTAAATAACGTGTCCCCTTGTATCCATGGACTTTATATTGGGTACGTCCACTCCTAAGAAGCGCAGTTCGCCGTATGGATTATCCTCGACTATAAGCACGTTGTATTTGTACGCAAGCTCTAAAATAGCCTTTCGGCGCTCCAAAGAGGTAGTCACTCCCGTAGGATTCTGAAAATTCGGTATAACGTAAATAAAAGCGGTGCGGGGATTGTCCTTAAGGGCTTTTTCAAGCTTTTCGGGTATCATTCCGTCGTTGTCGGTCTCTACCCCCACCAATCTGGCGTTATAAGAGCGGAAAGCGTTGAGAGAGCCTATAAATGAGTGATTCTCGCAGATTATGGCTTCACCCTCGTTGCAGAAAATTTTTGCGCAGGTTTCGATAGCCTGCTGAGCGCCGCAGGTGATTATAAGATCCTCTTCGTTCCTCCTGAAATTGCCTTTTGCTTCCATATCGTCCTTAAGCCATTCACGAAGCTTTGGATAACCTTCGGTAATGGAGTATTGCAGTGCGGCTATGGGCTCTTCGGTCAGTATCTCGTCGCTTATGCGGCGTATCTCCTCCACAGGAAAGGCTTCGGGCGCCGGATTTCCCGCCGCAAAGCTGATCACGTTGGGATCGGCGGTGGATTTAAGTATCTCCCTTATGGCGGAGGGCTGAACACCTGCTATTCTATATGAAAAAGCGTTCATTTTATGACTCCTTTCCTTGTGAGAAAATCATACCAATCCCTTTTAAACTGATGTATTACCCACAGTTTAAAAGGGGATTAGCATCAAACACATTTATAATATCACAAAATGATTGGAAATGCAAGGGGTTAAATGAATTTTTACAAACAAAAAATCCCTGCGAAAAAATGCTTGCAGTATTGCAGCTCGTCAATACGGCTTTGAAAAAGTCGCATTGGAATCTTTAACGCATTCAGCAGCAAAATATGCCGATTCCTATTGGAAAAGGTTCCGCCGTAAACGGAACCTTTGAGAGTTCTTCCCATCAAAAAAACATGTTATACCAATCTTTAATCAAGCTGCAGAGTTTATTAAAGATTGCACACTAAGCGCTAATCTTTGATCATTATTTTTATTTGTCTATACCTTAATATTAATTGCGTGCGCTGTTTAAAATCTCCATAATGCCATTAGCCACCGCACGATCGTTGTCAAATACGATTTTAAATAGGCGCTTTAGCTCATTCTGCACATTCGGACGCTGAATCAGACTAAATGATTCAGCCACGGGGAGATAACCGGTCTGCGGTCCAACATTCAGACAAGCCCAAATTTTCCAACAAATCCCATGTGTTTCGTTGTTTCCATCTTTAATGTAGCGCGTTAAAAACAGCTCCGCCAATTTTTCGGCCGCCGCTTTCAGCTCATTCGACTCCGCAGAACTTGCTAACGAATCCACAAGTGAATACAGAAGATTGCCCTTCGACGTAAAAGCTTCAGCCGCGTGCCACCTCGCTTCTATCGGAACGCCGTTTATCCCCATCAGCTTAAACGACAATATTTCGGCGTTTTCCGACGTGACATTTGACAAATCAGCCATAATTTCATTCTCCAAAGCGTCGTGAGAGGGATCACTCAGCACAGCGTATATCCGCCTAAGCACGTCAAAATAAGTTTGCTTTCGCATGCCGTTACCCGCACAAACCGCATCATTTGCGCAATCTACTTCACCGGTGATAACGACTACGTCCTCGTACTCGCCGCTATTTACATCGCTTACCTCGCCGCCGTAATTCATTACGGTAATCCCATCATCCGTGTAGCCGCATACGATTTTCCAACATGAAACCCACGCCATTTCATTTGGATATACACGGTGATTCGCCACCATCGCAGGGTATCCGGCGTCAATCGAATCTTTTATGATCGTGCAAATCTCCGCGACGGTTTTGTTTTTGCAGCGAATAAACGAAAGTCCCGCAAAATCCATAATATCCGCCATAAAACCGTCGTCCCAACGCCAACCGATCGGAATATTGGGAATTGTGTGCAAGCCAACGCTGTCATCTTCCGGGTAATCGAAGCCAAACGCCAGCCCGGATGCGGCGAGCAGGCAATGATAGACGCTCAATTGAGTCTTACCCAGCGATTGTCCGGTGCAACCGCCGCATTTTTTGCAATAGCATCCTTTAGGCGAACACCAGTAGGGGGTATCTTCGGTATATTTTTTTGCAGCGCATACCACGCTTGACAAAGCCGCAATGAATCCGTTAGATTCTGCATCATATGGGAACGGAAAAACGGTAAGTTGTTTTTTCATATCGACTCCTTTTGTATTTAATTTACTTATACCACAATCTTTAATCCAGTTGTAGACTTGATTAAAGATTGCACCCTAAGCACTATGGCTTGTTTCAAAAATCGGAAACGCCGTCTTTTAGCCCCCAAACGGTCATCTTCCGCGTCAAAAACCTTGTCAAACGACGGTTTGACTGCTTTTTTTACTTGAAGCTAACCATTTTGGGTCTTAAATCCGTCATACCCTCTATTTTCAAACAGGCCCTAATCTTTGAGCATACGTATTATTTGTCTATACCCTAATCAGAGATTAGTATTAAAATGCGGCGGCATTAAGCGTAAATTTAAGGCAATACCGGACAAAGATTGTGTGCAGACGCGCAGTCAGCTTTTTCGTAAGATTGTCCAGAACGACGCAGGAATACCGGCGTATTTCAAGGAGTTTTGGGCAAAAATGACGGAAAAGATGCAAGCGTACGCGCGGTGTTGCCTTAATATTATCGTAATTAAATCACAGCTTAAACAAACTGCCGGAATTGCTTCGCAATTCCGGCAGCAATTATATTTTAAACATTACGCGCCATACTTAACGGTACTTACCTTAACGCCGGGGCCCATTGTGGACGAAACGGTGCAGGACTTGATATAAGTACCCTTGGCAGCGGCAGGCTTAGCCTTTACCACCGCGGTCATAAGAGCGTCTAAGTTCTGTTCAAGCTTCTCGCTTCCGAAGGAAGCCTTTCCGATGGGGCAGTGAATGATGTTAGCCTTATCGAGACGATACTCGATCTTACCGGCCTTTGCTTCCTGAACAGCCTTGGCTACATCGGGAGTAACGGTACCCGCTTTGGGGTTAGGCATCAGTCCGCGGGGACCGAGAACCTTACCGAGACGGCCTACAACGCCCATCATATCGGGAGTGGCGATTACCACGTCAAAGTCCATCCAACCGTCCTGAATTTTCTTTACGGTGTCGTCGTCGGCAACGTAATCTGCGCCCGCTTCTTCCGCTTCCTTGATCTTATCGCCCTTGGCAAAAACGAGGGCTCTTACGGTCTTACCTGTTCCGTTGGGGAGCACTACCGCGCCTCTTACCTGCTGGTCGGCGTGACGGGAGTCAACGCCCAATCTTATATGGATTTCAACGGTTTCGTCAAACTTCGCCTTGGCGGTCTGGCAAACCAGTCCGAGAGCCTCGTTGGCTTCGTAGTACTTTGTTGATTCAACAAGCTTTGCGCTTTCGATATATTTTTTACCGTGTTTCATTTATTATCCTCCTTGTGGTCGATCGGTCTTTTTGGAACCTCCCACCGTATTATTGTTTTAGTCGACTACTTCTACGCCCATGGAACGGCAGGTGCCCGCTATCATGGACATTGCGGCTTCGAGAGATGCGGCGTTCAAGTCTCTCATCTTCGTTTCCGCGATCTGCTGTACCTGCGCCTTGGTTATCTTGGCAACCTTGGTCTTGTTGGGTGTACCAGACGCGGTCTCGATTCCGCATGCCTTCTTGATCAAAACCGCCGCAGGGGGCGTTTTTGTAATAAATGAAAAGCTTCTATCAGCGTATACGGTGATAACTACCGGAATGATAAGCCCCATATCGGCCTTTGTGCGCTCGTTAAATTCCTTGGTGAACGCGGCGATGTTAACGCCGTGCTGACCGAGCGCGGGTCCTACGGGGGGAGCGGGGGTAGCTTTACCCGCCGCGATTTGTAATTTTATAAGTCCGACTACTTTCTGAGCCATTTTACTTTACCTCCAAAAACATAAAGAACTGTTAGTTGATTTTCTGAATAGATGTTAAATCGAGGGTGGTGGGCGTTTCTCTTCCGAACATGGAAACATTTACCACCGCAGTTCCCGCGGCCTCGTCTATTTCCGTCACGGTGCCCTCCAACCCGTCAAGATTGCCCGAAACAATGGTGACCAAATCACCGACGCATACGGCGACTTCGGCGGGCTTCCTGATTACTCCGAGGTTAGCGACCTCCTCGTCGGTAAGGGGTATCGGCTTTGAACCGGGTCCGACGAAGCCCGTACAGCCTCTTGTGTTGCGGCAGATATACCATGATTCATCTGTCATTACCATTTTTACATAAACGTAACTGGGATAAATCTTGCTTTCGTAGCTTTTCATCTTGCCTTCGTGTTCTTCGGTAACAGTTTCGGTGGGAACCATTACCTCTTCGATAAGATTCTGAAGATTTCTGTTCTCCACAACCTTTTTTATGTTGTCGGCAACCTTTTTTTCATAGCCCGAAAACGTGTGTAAAATATACCATTTAGCTTCTGACATCGGTTATCCCCTTTTTGATCACATACTGAGCATTGTTTTCCAGATAAAATTGAACAGCAGATCCACCGCCCATATTGCAACACCGGATACGACTATCGTAGTAAGAACCACGACGGTGTTGTTGAAAACCTGCTTTCTCGAAGGCCATGAAACCTTCTTGAACTCGGACTTTACTTCCTTGAAGTACTGAATTGGCGACTTCTTGGTTTTCTTGGCGGCAGTTGCCTTCATCGCGGCAAGCTGCTTCGCCTTTTTTTCTTTGTCCGCTGCCTTCTGAGCGCTTTTATCAAGCTCGTTTGCCATTGCAGGTCCTCCTTTTTACTTGGTTTCCTTATGGAGCGTGTGCTTGCGGCAGAATTTGCAGTACTTGCTCATTTCGATTCTGTCGGGGTCATTCTTCTTGTTTTTCTTGGTAATGTAGTTGCGCTGCTTGCACTCGGTGCAAGCCAAAGTGATTTTAACTCTTGATCCGGCCATTTCGGCACCTCCTAATTTAGATTGTTCTGTTTGCTCGAACTTAAGCCTCCCTCGCGGAATTTATTTTTTGCACAAAAAAATAAACCCCTGTTTGAGGTAGTATTATTATACCACCCCAAACAAGACTTGTCAATAGCTTTTCAAAAATTTTATCGTATGTACAATTTTAGAAACTGTTCCAATAGGAATGGTTTCTTATATTTATTTGGCCGCAAAAAAATCGTCGCAGAACTTATTCCACTTTAGTTCATACTCGGAGTGGCTTAAAAGCTCCATATTTCCTACTCCGGATACTCCTCTCTTTTTCGCTTCCTCAACGAACTCCAAAACATAATCGTTCACTTCCGCCTCGAATGCCCTTACCGTATTCCATCCACGGGTATAAGCGTAATACAGCCTTGTGTGCCCGTCAAGGGAAATATATCTTCCATCCCTTTTCATAACGGGGATTACTATATCGTTTCCGCTTGCGATAAAATCAGACACCGCGTTCACCTTGTCTTCGTCAACGTAAAACTGCGAAGGCTGTATCAGGCCGACGCCCAAGGGAAAGGTTTTTATCTTGGGAAATTCCGCTATAACTTTTCCGCTTTTGTCGCAAAAGACAGTGACATGCTCTGCGTAGAAGCGGAAATTTTCAATAAGCGGGGTTACGTCCGAGTAATCGTGAAAGTCGATTTCGGCGGTGGTTTCGTCGATTATACGGAAGGAGCAGGGATATTTTCCGTCGACTACGAAGGCTCCGTGCTGATTTAAGACTTCTCTCGGGAACCTTGGGTCATCGTAATCGTTTATTCGTTCTATGTCCATATTTAAATTCCTTTTCATTTGTAAAATTTGCTCTTTGAAAGAATTATTCCCGCAAGCACGGCCGTTACGGCGGATATTGCCAAAGGAAAAATTATGCTTCCGTCATATGGAAGCCCCGCTACGTTCATGCCGTAGAAGCTGAACACCATGGTTGGAACCTCCATTACTATGGTTATAATGGCCAGAACCTTCATCACGATATTCAGATTGTTGGAAATAAGGCTTCCGCAGGTTTCCATGGTGCTGGAAAGGATATTGGTGTAGATATTGCTCATTTCGATGGCCTGCTTTACCTCTATGAGAACGTCCTCAAGAAGATCCTGATCCTCCTCGTACAGCTTTATGATACGGCCGCGAAGCACCTTTTCCAGAACAGTTTCGGTGGATTTCAGGGATGTGGAGAAGTAAACCAGTGATTTTTCAAGGCCGAGAAGCTGTATAAGCTCCTTGTTTTTCATGGACTTGTGAAGCTGATTTTCCACATAGTTGCTGATTTTGTCTATCTGTTTGAGATACTGAAGATATCTGCCGGCTATTCTCAGCATAATGCAAAAGATAAAGCGGGTTTTAAACTGTGTTTTGATATTTTTTACCACGTTGTTGGCGAAATCCTCAACTATCGGGTTTTCCTTAAGGCTTACGGTTATTACGTTGCTGAATGTGAGGATAATGCTCATTGGGGTTGTGTAATAGGTTATGGCGTCATCGTCAAAGCCTTGCTTTTTACCCTTTTTTATTCCTTTTGCCGCTGCCTTTTCGGCTTTTTCGGCTACGGGGTAGTCCAGTACTATCAGGGTCTGGCCCTCCTCGCTTTCTATTCGCGAGGTTTCCTCTTCGTCAAGAGCGGAACGGATAAAGTCGCGGTCAACACCCAGCTCTGTTTCCAGAAGGGATATTTCCGATTCGGTGGGAGCGACGGCGGATACCCAGCAGCCCGGCTCAAGTTTTTCTATCTCGACGATGGCGCTGCCTTCCGTTTTATAGTATTTAAGCATCTTTTCTCCTTTCCCGCCCGTAGGTGGAAAGGGGTCAAAAGACTCCGGCCTTGTTCTCCCGCGGGGCGGCTGATATTAAGTTGTCGGGAATATGCCCGCACGGGTCGGGGTTCATTTTTACCACTCCTTTCCAAGAATTTGTTGTCTTCCCGCTTTTCTGCGCTTTTTCTCGGCGTACATAAGCGTATCCGATTTCTTTACCAGTTCCTCGAAGTCGGGAAATTCGCCCTTGGGGACAATGTATATGCCCATACTGGCGGCTACGGTATATGGCTTTCCCGACTCCGCGTTATATTTGTCCAGATACTGGGTAAAACGATCGCGAACGCCGCCGCAGTCCTCACCGCAGGTGTAGACGGCCATCATTTCGTCGCCTCCGAACCGCGTACAGACGGCTTCGGGAGGACAGGCGCTTTTCAGGGCGCAGGCGGCCGCATGAATAGCGTTGTCACCTTCTTCGTGTCCGAAGTTGTCATTTATGTATTTAAGTCCGTCCAGATCGCACATTATTACCGCCAGAGACAGCACGCCGTTCGCATTACACTCGGTCAGTCTTTCATATTCGGTACAGAAGCCACGACGGTTGTAAAGTCCGGTAAGAACGTCGGTACCGGACATTTTTTCGATTCTTTTCAAAAGATAGTGCTTATGTCTCAGGTTAATCAGTCCGCCCAAAGCGTTATTCAGCATATTTACCGTCTGCGGTATCTTATAGAAGCTTCCCACCTGATATTCCCTGAAATGAAAGCAGACGTAGCCGAATGAAACGCCCAAATAGTGAAGAGCCGTAAAGATAAGGCTGCGGCCGTTGTCAAGATAAAATTCCATGGTCGGTATTATATTCCGCGACGGCATTGTATAAGGAACAAAGCCTTCTCCTTTGGTGCGGTTGTAATTTATCATATCGCTGTCGTAAAGAAGGTATAAGCCGTTTTCGGAGCTGGAATCGAAGCTTTCCTCCGGGTTAACGGATTCGTCGATGTATTCACGTTTTATAAGACAGCACATATCGTACATAAGGCTGCTGGCGTGAATGACGTGGGCGATATCCTCAAAGGAATCGCTCTGCTGTATTTTGGCGGCTATCTCGGACAGGATAATGTTTTCGTCCTGAAAGCGGCAGAACATATTGGTCTGCTCATTAAACAGCACGGCGGCATCGGATTTGTTCCTGCATTCGCAGCCGCAGGATTCGTTAAACACGGGTTCGGGGATTGCCATTATATATCCCTCCGCGTTCCCGCCCGCAAATATGTTTAAAAGCGAGTCCATTACTTTTTGGGCTATCGTTTCGCTGCTGATACAGGCGGAGGTCATGGTCGGGGAGGAGCTGTATATTGTGTCAATACAGTCGTAGCCGACCACGATCACCTCTTCGGGAACGGATATCCCTCTGCTTTGAAGAAAAACGGAAACGGCTATCGCCATCTGGTCGTTTGCGCAGACAAAGGCGCGGGGGAGCCTGTTGCTTTCAAGAAGATTTCCCGCGGCAGCCACAGCGGGGTCGGCCCAGAAGTCGCCGTAGCTTACCATTTCCTCGCCAAAGGGCTTTCCGTGCTTTTCAAGGGCGCTTTTAAAAGCTTCTATGCGGCTGTCGGAAAAACTGTTGCCTTTAGGACCGGCTATCATATGAAAATCGTCGATACCGTGTACGTTTATCAGATGATCCACAAGAGCCTCTATTCCCCGACTGTGAACATACTCGATATTAAGACAGCCCTCACAGCATTCGCCCAAGGAAATTACCGGAAGGTTCATTTCCCGCGCGCGTCTGACAACGTTCTTGCAAATGATTTTATTTCCTACCCGACCGGAGTCCAGAATAACGGCGTCTACGAAATCGGAGTCAAATAGGCTGTAAACCAAGGTCTGCGGATCGTTTTCTTTCAGCTTGGTTTCTGATTGAGTTATGCAATTGTATACAAAAAGGCGGTAATCGATTCGAGCGAAGATTTCTTCAAGAGTGTGTATAATGCCGTAGCACTCCCGCTCCTGTATACGGGAGGTGAGAAGGGCTATGATTTTGTATTTTCCGATCATGGCAATACTCCGTTTCAACGGGAAAAACCCGTTGGTTTTTAAAGGGCTGCTTATAAAACAATTGATATTTTTAATTGTACATTATTTTTATAACAATGTCAATATTATGCGACCGGAAAAAGTTTTAAATCGAAACGGGGTCTTACAATAATGTAATATGCAAGGCCGGAAATGTCACAGCTTAAGATGGCGGGAAAACCTCGGAAGCGGTATACTGTAAGCGCACTGAAAAAAAGAGGAGGGAAAATACATGAGAAAAATCATATACGTTTTTTTATCGGCGGTTTTATTTCTTATTGCGGCAGCAATAATCACTGTTACGGTTATGGGGTATCAAATGTTCGCACGGGCGCTGGAAAACATAAGTCTTGACAACGCTGTAAAGGAAATACGGGAACAGGAAAGCTTTACGGCTCTCGGCGAACTGCCCGATACATATACAGACGCAATTATCGCGGCAGAAGATCACCGTTTTTTCAGCCACAACGGCATTGACCCCATATCAATAGCAAGAGCGGCGTGGCACAACCTTATTTCGGGCAGTCTCGCCGAGGGCGGCAGCACAATTACCCAGCAGCTCGCCAAAAATATGTTTTTCACACAGGAAAAAAGCTTCGTCCGAAAGGCGGCGGAGGCGTTTATGGCGATAAGGATAGAAAGTGAGTACAGTAAAGAAGAGATACTGGAGCTTTATGTAAACACCATTTATTTCGGAGACGGATATTACTGCGTAAAGGACGCATGCGTTGGGTATTTCGGCAAGCTGCCGAAAGATATGAACGATTACGAATGCACAATGTTAGCGGGGATACCAAACGCACCGTCGGCGTATGCGCCCACGGAAAACATCGGGCTTGCGCGGGAGAGACAAAGGCAGGTAGTGGAATGTATGGTAAAATTCGGATTTATCTCGGAGGACGAGGGAGAAGAGATTGCAGAAGGAGCAATATAAGCATTCGGTTCAGTGGGAAATAAAAATCTCCCGCTGAACTTTTTTACGATAACAATCGTATTTTCAATGGGAGAAGAATTTCATAATCTTTATAAAGAAAAACAACTTCAGATAAAATCACTTGCCGTAATCATATTTTTTTCTTATCCCTCTTGACAATATCCCCTTCAAGGTTTACAATTTATCTATAATACCACTTTTTTAAACTGACGTAATATTCACAGTTTTAAGAGGGATTGATATAAATCATAAACCAATCAACAAAACGGAAAGTAAATATGAAAAACTTATTCTTAACGCATCTTATCCTTTCAACCTCCGTCCTGACGGAAAAAACCGCTCACGAAACCTCCGAACTGCGCCCAAGCGATATTTTGCTTTCTTTTCTTTATTTTGTCGCCGTGCTGGCTCTGATATATCTGGTACTTACTCTTGTCAGCAAAATAGGAAAAAAAGACACAAATACCGATAACGTCCACCAACGGGATAATCGGCTCGACGAAACCGAAGAAACGAAAGAAACGAAAATGAACGCGGAATGCGACGCTCAGTCAAGTCCCACCGAAAAAACCGGCAAATCATCCGCTCCGCAAAAGAAAGAATAAGGAGACTCCCACAATGACCAACAATAAAAAAGTGCTCCTCGCTATGAGCGGCGGCGTAGACAGCTCTTCCGCAGCTTTGCTCCTAAAAAAAAGCGGCTTTGAAGTTGTCGGAGGCACAATGCTGCTTCTGGACAGCGAAAGCGCCCGCAACGGCGTCGAGGACGCTAAAACGGCGGCTGAGAGGTTAGGTATACCTCACCTTGTTTTCGATTTCAGAAAAAAATTCGCAAAGGAAGTTATCGAACGGTTTAACAATGAATATTTAAACGGACTCACGCCAAATCCGTGCGTTGACTGCAACCGCTTCCTTAAATTTTCGGCGATGATGGAGGAGGCGGATAAACACGGCTGTGATTATATAGCTACGGGACATTACGCCAGAGTCGAATATGACGAAACATTAAATAAATACCTGCTGAAAAAAGCGATTTGCGAAAGCGGAATAAATCCAAAGGATCAGTCCTACTTTTTGTACAACCTTACGCAGGAACAGCTTAAAAGAGTTATTTTTCCTCTCGGCGGAAGCTCTAAAGAGGAAGTGAGAAGGCTGGCGGAGGAAAGCGGGCTTCCCAACAGCCAAAAATCCGAAAGTCAGGATATATGCTTTGTTCCGGGCGGGGATTATGCGGGATTTATCGAAAAATATACGGGCATAAAGCCTCATAAGGGCAGAGTAATTGACAAATACGGAAACACCTTGGGAGAACACGGAGGTTTTATCGCATATACGGTGGGACAAAGAAAAGGGCTTGGCATCGCTTTCGGCAAGCCTATGTACGTTACCGGAAAAAACGCGGCCGAAAATACCGTTACGGTAGGAGAAAACGAAGACCTTTTCTCGGAAGGGCTGACAGCTTCGGAGATAAACTGGACGGCGGGAAGGCAAATGGAAAAAGAAACGGACTGTTTCGCCAAAACACGTTACAGTCAGAAAGAATCCCCTTGCAGGGTGATCCCTTTGTCATCGGATACCGCACGCGTTATCTTTGAACAGCCGCAAAGGGCGATTGCCGAAGGACAGAGAGTGGTTTTTTATGACGGGGACGTCGTTTTGGGCGGCGGAGTTATCAGCGGCGTATTGAAAAATAAAGGCATTAAGAAACTGTTCCAATAGAAATTGCGGCATATTTTGCCGCTGGCTGCGTTAAAAATCCTTGACGGGCGACAGTCCGCCTGCGGATTTTTGCCTTGTCATCAACAAAATATGCTTGAAAAACCGCACACCATTCCTATTGTAACGGTTTCTAAAAAACGAAAGGAAAAAACAATGTCAGCTCAGCAAAGAAAGAAAAATAAAAAGAAAAACAACAGTTCCACCGCTTATCTCGGATTTCTGTCGGTACTTGCGGTTGGGATAGTGATATTGCTGGTTTTAATGGCGGCGGTAGGCTCCTGTAAGGGATCCGCTTCCCCGCCGACTGAGAGCGAATCAGAAACGACACCTACCGTAAATTCCGGCTCATCGGCAAAGGAAAGCGAAAGCTCCTCGGTTTCCTCAACGAATATGGGAGTAAGCGGAAATGTTGCGGGAATAAATATTCCCACCAACATCGCAAAGCCCGAAGAGACAACTCCGTCAGACGCCGTGATTAAAATTCCGTACAACGCCGAAGAGGACTGGGCTTTATACGTTATCGGAAACGACAACCCGCTTCCCGCCGATTTTACCGTAGAAACAAAGGCAGTGGCAGGGGAACGCACGTTAGATTCCCGCTGCGCGGACTACGCAATTGAGATGCTGAACGAAGCGGCGGAGCAAAACGTGGGGCTGTTCGTTACCTCTTCTTACCGAAGCGTGGAAAAACAGGCGCAGAATATGGAAAGCTATATAAACAACCTGATAAGTCAGGGATATTCACAGGAGGAAGCCAAAATACAGGCAGAAAAGGAAATCGCTCTTCCCGGCCACAGCGAGCACAACGCCGGACTCGCAATGGATATAGTGTCAAACGATTACTGGAGCACTCACAGCGATCTGGACGAAAGCTTTGAAAAGCTGCCGCAGTTTGACTGGCTTATTGACAATTCGTGGAAATACGGATTTATTCTCAGCTATCCGAAGGGCAAGGAGAATATTACCGGATTTATCTATGAGCCGTGGCATTATAGGTTCGTGGGACTAAAGCACGCGGAAAATATTCATAAGGTTTATAAGGAAACCGGAGAATTCCTGACAATTAACGAATATATCGAACGTTACATTGATATGGAGTAATACTAATTTTAAATCATTCAAAATTTCATCTTGTCTATAGTATGATTTAAAATTAGTATAGCACCAATCTTTAATAAAAATGCAGACTTGATTAAAGATTGACATAACATCAATGCGTTGGCTTTATTTTACGCCAATAGTAATAAAAAACCGCGTTTCCGCTTATACGGCGGGAACGCGGTCTTTTTTCTCACAATTTATTCCAATAACCTCTGCCTGATGTTCCCCGTCTCTTATACTAATCTTTGGTCAGGTTATAGAAAAAAATTGTTGACCAAAAATTAGTATTATACGGGTTCCATCTCTCGGCTTGTTTAAACTGTGCTTTAAATGTTTTATATTGAAAGCACGCTTAAAGGACTATCCACGGATGAAAATGAAATCTTGCCTTCATTCTGATCGGGAGATAGTATTTATCGGAAAATCCGTTTTTAGCAGCAGCCCTTTTTCAGTTCAAAGGACTGGCAGTCGGTGCAGGGAATAACGGTAGGATCGGTCTCGTGGGTTCCTACCTTTATTTTTTCCAGACTGCAGTAGTTATCGCAGCAGCAATGATGCTTACAGTTGTTTATTGTGCATTCGATAGAACGGTTTGCAAATTCTGTTCCCATTTTATTATCCACCTTTCCTTCTGAGCGGCGCGGGAAACCCCAAACGCCATGGGCAAAAAGCCTTTTTTTCAGTTTTTTCAAGCTGATTATTTTTTAATTTAAAAATATTATAACCGCTGAATCCCGTAATTGCTTCGCAATTACGGCAGATTGTTTAAACTGCGCTTTAAAACACCGGTTTTCGTAATTTCGTATCATTTGTTTATTCGCCGACCGAAAATCAATATTACGCAGCGAAAAGATTTTTACCGCCGCAGCTGCCGAAAAAACCGCTTTCGATTTTTTAAATCCGTTATGAAAATCAATCGCTGTTTTTTCTTGCGGCTGAAATTATTTTTTCGCGTTTTAACGTGAGTATTCGAGTTATTTTTTGGTTAAATTATATTTATGATTTCTTTCATACTTTTTACGATATAATCCGCGCCGTGCGCCTTAAGCTCTTCCTTCGTTCCGTAGCCGAAAAGTACGCCTATTGAAGCAATGCCCGCCGCATTTGCGCCGTCGATATCATATAAAGTATCGCCGACCATAACTGTCTTTGACCTGTTCATCTCGCTTATTTTAAGATTTGATATTACGTATTCAATTACGTCGTATTTATCGGTTCTTCCCTTTGTGTCAAGCTCGGCGCCGCCTATAAAATCAAAATATTCGGAAATATTAAAATAGTCCAGAATCATTTTGGCGTATTTTTCAGGCTTACAGGTAGCCAAAGCCACTGTTTTTCCGCGCTTTTTAAGGTTTTGCAGAAGCTCCTCCGTACCTTCGGCAAGCTTACATTCCTTCCAGCCTGTAACGGAATATCTTTCACGATATTTTTTTACCGCCTTCCCCGCCTCCGTATCATTAAATTTCGCAAAAGACTTGAATTGTTCAAATAAAGGCGGGCCGATAAAACAGGAAAGCTCGGTTTTATCGGCTATATGTATTCCGAAGCTTTCCAAGGCAAAGCTCACACAGTTTGTTACGCCCTCGAAGGAATCTGTCACTGTGCCGTCCAAATCAAATAAAACGTAATCGTACATTTTTATTTTTTATTTCCTTTTACTTCCTTATTTTCTTTAAATTCGTATTCTCCTCCGAGAACCGACGGTGAAGCTTCGTATTTCTTTTCTCTTGCCGCCGTGAGACGTTCGTATATTTTTCCGTAATTTGCTATTACGGTTATGGCCAAAGTTAAAAAGGTTATAAAAATCACGGGCATATACAGCACAGATGGATTTTCCGCGTTTATTCCATTATAAATGCTCCTGAAAGTGCCGTAAATAAACAGAGAACCTATAAGTCCAGCGGTGTGAAAGCACAAAGCGGTTTTATACAGCTTCAGCATCAGAATCAGAGTTCCCGAAAAGTAGCATACCGCCGAGTTTATTATCCATACCTTCAATATATAGTGATTAGCAATTTCGTCCACCACTATTTCTCCCGACATCAAAGCAAGAGGAGTTAAAATTCCGAATACTATTCCCCAGATCGCCGTCATAATAATTTCAAGAACCTTTAAAATATTTATGGCAATTTTCATTTTACAGTCCGCCTTTCTTTCAAGTGTTCCTTAAATGATAGCATAATTTTGTAAAAAAGGCAATATAAAATTTTAAAAACTTCCTATTATAAAAGAAAAAACTTTTGCAGATATTAGTTATGTTCTTGAAAAAATCACACTCAATTCAGCAAAAGAAAGGTAAAATTTATATATGAAAATTATGAAAAAATTTTTATATTTGATATATTTTTGTCTGGTATCATTGACGGTAGTATTATTCATGCAGGTAAGCTTCTATACCGTCGTGATACCCGACAATTTTTACCGTGAGAAAACGGATATCAGCGGCTTTACCCTCGGAGCCTATCCTAATGTAAGCGTCATTAACGAGGGCGGGGCAATAACCGCCTCGACGGGCGAAAAAAATGTTTATGATATGACTGTTATGCTTTACGGTATTATACCCATAAAAGACGTGAAAGTGAGACAGACCGATACTCCTATTTTAACGCCTTCCGGCGAAGCCTTCGGTTTAAAAATGCTAACCGATGGCGTTATGGTTACCGAGTACGGCGGAGTGGAAGGAGTTAACGGCTTTCGTTCCCCCGCTAAAGAGGGCGGTATTATGACGGGCGACATTATAGTTTCGGTTAACGGCGTTAAAACGGAAACGGCGGCGCAGTTAAGCGACGCCGTACAGCTCAATTATGATAGGACAGAGGTTAAGGTGGTGCGGGGTGAAGAAAAACTTACTCTTCAGCTTACTCCGGAAAAATCAAAAGGCGACGGAATATATAAATTGGGAATATGGACGCGAGACAGCTGCGCGGGTATAGGTACGCTCACCTATTACGACAAAAGGAATATGACCTACGGCGGTCTGGGACATTCGGTATGCGACGCGGATACGGGAGCGCTTTTACCCTTGGCGCACGGCGAAACGGTGCCGGTATGTATAAACAATGTGGTCAAGGGCGTCAACGGACGGCCGGGCGAGCTTTGCGGCAGTTTTATGTCCGCCTCCGCCAGCGGCGATATACTGATTAACACCGACTGCGGAGTATTCGGTCACACCAATTCCGTTCCCGACGGAGAACGGCTCCCTATGGCTTTCAAGCAGGAAATAGAAATCGGCAGCGCCGTTATTCTGACCACGGTAAACGGTATGACCCCCGAATGCTTCGGGATAGTTATCGAAAAGGTGGATTACAACAGCGGTACGGCGGTAAAAAATATGGTTATAAGGATTGACGATGAAAGACTGCTCCAAAAAACAGGCGGAATAGTTCAGGGTATGAGCGGAAGCCCCATCATTCAGAACGGCAAGCTGGTGGGTGCGGTAACTCACGTTTTTGTAAATGACATTTCTCGCGGTTATGCGGTCTTTGCTGAGAATATGTACAAAATTTCGGCCGGATTGGATTCTGAAAACATATCCGGACAGGCTGCGTAAATTCTACATTTTTCGCTGTGAAGTATTATAACTATTTCATATGCGTCAAAAATACGCAATATCAGTTTTGATTCTTATCCAAAATGAAAACTTCATTTTTTTAAAAAACCGCTTTTATTTTTCCTATAAACGCGGTTTTTTTGGGGTTTTTTTTCAAATAAGATAAATTGAAAACTTTTTTTACTAAACTTATTAAATTCGCTTTGATTCTGTCAAATAATGTGCTATTATTTAACATGGACAAGCGAAGGAATACGTATGACCGAGTCCGAAAAAAGGAGGGATATATAAAAGAATACGGGCAAGGAAATATGATTCTTACCGGAGAAAACAAAGCCAAAAAATATTTTTCACGCATATCTCCGATAAAGATATCGGTTCACTCGGAGATTTTACCCCAAATACCGTCCCGGAAGCTTTCGACAATTTAAAGCACAGCTTATACTAATCTTTGATCAAGATATAGACAAATGGATAATCAAAGATTAGTGCTTAGAGATTGGTATTAAACAAACTGTCGGAATTGTTTCTCAATTCCGAGGTTATAAGAAATCAGCGCCCGGATCGGTATAACGCACCGCTCGTTTGGCGGACAAGCTATATGCAGAGCGGTTATTATATTAAAGCAGGATTGAATCGAAATGTGTGTTTTTTTTGTGAAAATTAGTGACAATAGTGTGAAAACAACTTGGATTTTCCGCATTGTAAAGGATTTTTACGAAAAAAATGTATCTTACATTTTTCGGTTCAAGCAGGTTGTATCATTTAAGAGCGTTAAAATTTCTTCATACTTCATTTTCTCATGAATGATCAACGGACTTAGGAAGGAAAATTTATGAACAGTTTAAAAATTCTCATCGGCAACGATATACCCGATCAGGGCATATCGTGGGCAAACACCTTAAAATCTGCGGGAGCGTTCGCCGTAACAAGAAAAGCCAATGGAATGATCCTTCTCCAATATGTAAGGGAATATTCCATGCCCGACGTAATGATCATTGAAGCAAAAATGCCGGGGCTTGACGCGGCGGGAGTAATCAGGGAACTGAAAAAGATAGGCGAGCTCCCTGTTATTATCGTAACCGCAGATCAGGAAATGCCTTCCGTCAAGGAGGAAGTTATATACCTTGGCGCAGGCGGTTTCCTTGTGAAACCCTTTGATGTCAGCAAGCTTATTAAAGCCATATCCGAAGCCGGGGAACACAACAGCTCGGTGAACATCAACATTGAAGACGCCTTTAAAGAAACATCCGAGCAGCAGGATCTGGAATGTATTGTTACCGATATAATACATCAGATAGGAATACCTGCCCACATAAAAGGATACCATTTTTTAAGATACGCCATTATGCTGAGTGTGGAAAACACTGAGATGATAAACTGTATCACAAAGCTGCTGTATCCGAGCGTAGCCGCAAAATTCAAAACTACGCCCTCAAGAGTTGAGCGCGCCATACGCCATGCCATCGAATTGGCATGGGACAGAGGAGACGTGGACGTCCTGAACTCCTATTTCGGATACACTATAAGGAATAGCAAGGGGAAACCCACCAACTCGGAATTTATAGCGCTTATTTCCGACAAATTGCGTCTTCAGATGAAGAACGCCGGGTATATGGTAAGACTGTGAAAATCACTGATATATAATGGATAATAACCAATAAGGCGATACCGCCGGAAATAAAGCGGTATCGCCTTTATATCAATCTTTAAGGCAACACCGCACAAAGATTGTCGTGCAGACGCGCAGTCAGCTTTTTCGTCAGATTGTCCAAAACGACACAGGAATACCGGCGTATTTCAAGGAGTTTTGGGCAAAAATGACGAAAAAGATGCAGGCGTATGCGCGGCAAAGCGCGCAGCGCGGTCTTTGCGCGGTGTTGCCTTAATCAAGTCCGCAGCTTGGGTCTGTCCGTAACAAGCGGCAGGAAACGTCAAAAACCGATAATATCATTTTCATATAAAAATTGCCCACTTTTCGGAATTTGTTTCAGAGCTTGTATTCATAGGATAACAGACTTTTCTTTCCGATTGCATAATAGGCTATGCCCACTGCGTCCGCAAGGAGCCAGCCGATCGGAACCGACCACCATATACCCGTCACTCCGACTTCCGGAACGGCGGACAGCAGATACGCCAAAAGAACGCGAGTGCCGAGAGACAACACGGTAAGCACCACCGACATACGAGGTCTGCCCAAAGCCCGATAAAATCCGTACAACAGAAACAGACAGCCGATGCCAAAGTAAAAGGTTCCCTCGATATGCAGGTAACGCACACCCTCCGCGATAATTGCCGTTTCCTCTGCGTTTACAAACAGCATCATCAACGGCTGTGCAAATATCCATATGGCTGCGGATATTACGGCACAGAAGATTATCGACACCGCAGCGGCATACTTTAATCCACTGCGAATTCTTTCCGGTTTTTTCGCTCCGTAATTTTGAGCGATAAACGTTGAAAATGCGTTTCCGAAATCCTGTACGGGCATATACGCAAACGCGTCTATCTTGACCGCGGCGGCAAACGCCGTCATAACCGAAGCTCCAAAGCTATTGATTATACCTTGCACCAACAGAATGCCCAGATTCATAACGGATTGCTGAATACAGGTAAGTATGGAAAACCCCATGATATTCTTCATAACCCCGCGGCGGATACGAAGCTCCCCTTTTTTGAATTTTAAATAGGGAACATATTTGACGGAATAAACGGCGATCCCAATACCCGCAATGTACTGAGCTATTAAAGTAGCCTCCGCCGCCCCCGCCGTACCGCGCTTAAATCCAAATACAAACAGAAAGTCCAGCCCGATATTCAGCACAGCCGAAATCGCCAGAAACACAAGCGGCACAACGGAATTTCCAACCGCCCTCAAAAGGGATGAAAAGTAATTGTAAAGAAAAGTTGCAAAAATTCCGCAAAAAATAACCGCAAGATAGTCTCTCATATAGTCCCAGATATCGGGAGGGATATTCATAAATATTTTTACCTTATCCAGCAGTATAAAAGCAATTATATTTAAGACGGCGGTCAGCAACAGAATAAGCAAAAAAGAAGCGCATATACCGTCCTTTAATCCCGTTTCATCCTTTTCACCGAATCGTATGGAAAAGAACGCCCCGCTGCCCATGCACAGCCCCAACAGGATTGAGGTCAGGAATGTCATAAGCGTAAACGATGAACCTACCGCCGCCAGAGCGTCCGAGCCGAGATATCTGCCCACAATCAGCGTGTCGGCAATATTATAGCACTGCTGAAGCAGATTTCCAAGCACCATCGGAGCGGCAAATATCAGCATTGATTTCATAATCGGTCCGTGCGTCATATCCGTCTGCATATATTGAGACTTCCTTTCGCAAAAAGAATAATACAAAATCAGAGTTTTATTGTTCCCCAACAAGATTGCTTATCCATACTCCTTTTCTGATTAAAACATATCCCACGGCAACTTTAATCAGATCCGCCGCCTGAACTAAGGCAAACACCGCAAAAACAGGCAATTGTGTAAAATTGCAAAGGATAAAAGCACAGGGAACCGGTATCAGCCACGAAAAAACGCTGTCAAACATAAAGGTGACAAACGTCTTTCCTCCTGAACGCAAGGTGAAATAAAGAGCGTTGAGAAATCCTTGAACGGGAAAAAACAAAGCGGTTATTATTATAAAGCTTGTGGCATAACCTTTTATCTCGTCGGTGGTATTGTAAAAGCCCGGAAAAATTCCCGAAAACGCAACCAAAATCACCGTCAGTACAAAGCAGACAAAGCCCGTAAACCACATAAGGCTGAAAGACTCCTTTTTCGCTTTTTCATATTGCGAAGCGCCCAATGTTTGACCGATCAGTATGCCCACCGCGTTGCCCAAAGCAACAAAAACCACGTTGAGCAAATTGCACAGCGCGTTTGATATATTAAGCCCCGCCACTATGTCCAGACTCCTTATGGAATAACATTGAGTAAGCGCGGCAATCGCTCCGGCCCATAAAAATTCGTTAAAAAATATTGGCAGACTTTTTTTTACAATGCGCTTCATATCGTAAAACGGAACCAACATTGTTTTATACAACCCTTTTATAAAGGTATGTTTCTTACGCGCCGCAAACGTCCATATCACCGTCACCGACATTTCGGCTATTCTCGCCAAAACCGTGGCTATCGCGGCGCCCTTTACACCCAGACGAGGCATGCCAAAGTTTCCGTAAATCAGAAGATAGTTGAAAACAATATCTATAACCACCGAAGATACCCCGGCTATCATAGGTTTTATGCTGTCTCCCGTTTCTCTGAGGCTGCCCGCGTATATTTGCGTTACAACAAAAAACGGAAGTCCCCACAACATTACCGACAGGTATTCCTTGGCGAGACTCATTGTCAGAACGGGATCCACGTTTGTGCTTTCTCCCCTCAGATAAAGGGAAATAAGCGGCTCAGCGGCAAAATTAAAAATAAGAAGCCCTCCTATAAGGCAGACAGCTCCTATCCAGTGCTTTATACGAACGGTATTTCTGAATCCGTCCATATTATTCCGACCGAAATATTGCGCGCCATAAATTCCCGGCCCCGAAAGCCCGCCGAATATAGCCAGATTAAAGACAAAAATAAGCTGACTTACTATGGATACCGCCGTTATGGCCTCGCTTCCGATGCTGCCCACCATAACGTTATCCACAAGTCCTACCGCGTTGGTGATGCCGTTTTGTATCATCATAGGCACCGCAAGCCGAAGCGCGGATTTATAAATGGGATTATTTCTTATTTTCATGACTGTTTTTTTCCTTTTTCGATATTATTAAGTTATTATTGTAGCAGAAACGAAAGTGAATGTCAATAAAAATATTGTTTTTACACGGAAAACCTTAATAACATGTTCTATAGCAATCCAACAAAAAGATAAACAAATAGGAGCGAAGCGACTAATTGTCCTTTCCGCTTCCCTTTCGGACTCCGAAAGGGAAGTAGGGGAGTCCAAAGGACGGGGGCAACGCCCCCAAAGCTTGTGTGTTTTTGCACTGTTGTAATTTTGTTTAAACTTTTTTTGGATTGCTATAATTAGAAAAGGCGCGCGTATTATCCTATGAATACACGCGCCATATTGTTATGACATCATTCGCCGATTGTGCGGCACCGCCCTATCCTTCTGTACTCTCCCGGAGTCAGGTCAAATCTTTTCTTAAATCTTCTGTTAAAATATGAAAGGTTATCAAATCCGCACTCCGCGGCAATATTAAGTATGTTTTCACCGGATCTTAACAGCATTTTCGCCGCCGCGTCAAGACGATAGTTGTTCAGATATTCCACGAAGGAAACCCCCATGGTCTCCTTAAAAAATCTCATAAAATACGACTTGCTGTAAAAGCAGCAGCCCGATATTTCCTCTACCGAAATTTGTTTGTGATAATTTTTCTCAATATAGGAAAGAATAATTTTAAGCTTTTTCAAAGAGCGTTCGTTTGTTTTGCATCTCTCCTCCGCGCCGCCCTCGGTAAGCAGAAGGTACATTATCTGAAAAAGGCAGCCCTTTACCGCAAGCTGATAACCACGTTTTCTTTCTTCGCACAGCCTGTCCAGACGGGAGACAAGCTCGGAAATGCTCCCGTGACATGAAAGGCGGCCATGAATATGCGCGGCGGTGGGGATCTCTCCGCCGCATATAGGGTCAATATAGTTTTTTCGGCATAGATCCTCCCCCGCCGAATACAGAAGGGACGATTTGAAAATTATGTTTTCGTATTCCATGGACATCCCATCCTTTTGCCCGATGGAATGAAGCTTTCCGGATGGGACGAACACAATGTCCCCCGCCTTTACCTCGAATTCCTCAAGATCTACGCTTATTTTCCCTTCCCCTTTTTTTACGATAATGAGTTCTACTTCCTCATGCCAGTGAATTTTTACCGAGGCGAAATCCAGGGGGATTGTGCAGAGATATGTGTTGTAAGGGAAATCATCGGGAGTGTGCTTTTTGTGTTCGCGATAGCTTCCGTATTGAATGTTATCCATGTGAACCTCCAAAAAGGATAGAATTGTACAAAAAAATGGCATAATAATGCAAGAAATAAAACAAAAACGGTATTACAATTGTAACATAATAACAGAATAGTATCAGCTCCATACAGGAACCGACAACGCAATACTGATCTTTATTCAAGTTGTAGACTTGATGCAGGATCAGATCCCAAACAATAATCTTTAGTATACCGCTTGAATCGTTTGTACTTGACCAAAGATCAGTATAGCGCACATAATGAAAGGAAGGTATTAAAATGAACGTTTCCGAGCTTACAAAAGCAAAATACGGAAAAGAAGCCGCCCTGTGCACCGACGAAGAAATTTATTACACTCTTTTAGACGAAGTACAGCGCCTTGCCGCGGCCAAAAAGCGTCCGGAGTCAAAGAAAAAGCTTTATTATTTTTCCGCCGAGTTTCTTATAGGAAAGCTTCTGTCCAACAATCTCATAAATCTCGGTCTTTACGACGAAGTCAAGAGACAGCTTAAGGAATGCGGAAAGGATATCTGCGCCGTGGAGGAGATTGAGAACGAGCCTTCCCTGGGCAACGGCGGACTGGGAAGACTGGCCGCCTGTTTCCTTGACTCAATAGCAACTCTCGGGCTTAACGGCGACGGCGTGGGTCTGAAATATCATTTCGGACTGTTCAGACAGGTATTCAGAAACAACAGGCAGACCGCTCAGCCCGACAGATGGCTTACCGACGACAGTTGGCTGATTAAGACGGACAAAACATATACGGTAAGGTTCAAAAAAGGCGCCGTTACCGCAAGAATGTATGATATCAGCGTTACGGGCTACGACAGCACCACCAATAAGCTCCATCTTTTCGACATCGACTCCGCGGACGAATCCATAGTAACCGACGGCATAAATTTCGACAAGGAACTCTTTGACAAAAACCTGACGTTGTTCCTTTATCCCGATGACAGCGACGACGCGGGACGTATGCTGAGAATATACCAGCAATACTTTATGGTGTCGGCGGGAGCGCAGATGCTGCTTGACGAATGCACCGCCAAGGGATGCAGGCTTTACGATCTGGCGGATTACGCAATGATACAGATAAACGACACTCACCCCACAATGGTGATACCGGAACTGATAAGGCTGCTTACGGAGCGGGGTTTGGACATGGACGATGCCATTGAGGCGGTAAGCAAAGCCTGTGCCTATACCAACCATACTATTCTGGCGGAAGCTCTGGAAAAATGGCCCATCAGCTATCTTAAGCAGGTAGTGCCTCAGCTTATGCCGATAATAGAAGTGTTGGACAACAAGGTGAGAAGGAAATACGACGACAAGTCGCTTTTTATCATAGACAAGGACGAGCGCGTCCATATGGCTCATATTGATATTCATTACAGCGTCAGCGTTAACGGCGTTGCTTCTCTTCATACCGATATACTGAAGCAGGAGGAGCTTAACGGCTTTTACAATATATATCCCGAAAAATTCAACAACAAGACAAACGGAATCACCTTCAGAAGATGGCTTCTCCACTGTAATCCCGAACTTTCCGCTCTCATATCCTCACTTATAGGCAACGGGTACAAAAAAGACGCTTCGGAGCTTAAAAAGCTGCTGGGATTCCGAAAAGACGCCGAAGTACTCAACAAGCTTCTGGAAATCAAAAATATAAAAAAGAGGCAGCTTAAAGAACACCTTCTCACGTCCAAGAACATTGAGATTGACGAAAACTCCGTATTCGACATTCAGGTAAAGCGCCTTCACGAGTATAAACGTCAGCAGCTCAACGCCCTTTACATCATTCACAAGTACCTTGAAATCAAGGACGGAAAAAAGCCATCCAAACCTATTACCGTCATTTTCGGCGCAAAGGCCGCTCCGGCTTATGTGATAGCTCAGGATATAATACACCTTATACTGTGCTTAAGCGAGCTTATTAACGGCGATCCGGAGGTCAGCCACTATCTTAAAGTGGTTATGGTTGAAAACTACAACGTTACCGAAGCGGAAAAGCTTATTCCCGCCTGCGACATATCGGAGCAGATTTCCCTTGCTTCAAAGGAAGCCAGCGGTACGGGCAATATGAAGTTTATGCTTAACGGCGCGGTAACATTGGGCACCGAGGACGGCGCAAACGTAGAGATACACGACCTTGTGGGCAACGACAACATTTATATTTTCGGCGACAAGAGCGAAACCGTTGTGGAACGCTACAAAAAAGCCAGCTACAAAGCCATGGAATATTATGAGGAAAACGAAGCGATAAAGAAAGCCGTGGATTTCATTACTGGCGAGGAGCTTATGGAAAAAGGCTGCGCCGAATGTCTTGAGCGGCTTGCAAAGGAGCTTAAGGGCAAGGATTGGTTTATGACCTTCCCCGATTTTGACGAATATGTAAAAACAAGAGAAAAGGCATACAAGGATTATGAAAACAGGCTCGAATGGGCGGAAAAAATGTTAGTCAACGTGGCAATGGCGGGGTATTTCTCTTCCGACCGCACCATTGAAGAATACAACAGGGATATATGGAAGCTTTGATCTTCTGTCATCCATATAAAAATTAGTATAAACCCTCTCCGAATCTTTTCGGGGAGGGTTTTTGCGAATATAGCTTTGTGCAAAATACGGAAAGATAATACGGATGATCAAAAGATTAGCATGATTTGCAAACAGTATAATACTATTTTTAAATCATACTATAGACAAGATGAATTTTTTGAATGATTTAAAATAGTGTTTTTGAATTAAAATCAGTATAAACAGCGGTTATTACGTCAGCCGGAACCGGGATTGGCATTAGGCTCAAGCTTTTTCCGTATTCTTTTGCTTTTGTACATTTTATCGTCGGCTTCCTTCATCATTGCCGAGTAATTTTTTCCTTTTTCCGCCACACTTACCCCGAAGGAAAATCTTACGGGTACGGCAACGCCTTTTTCCACCTCGACGGAGGTACCTTTTCTTGTTTCCTTAAGGCGGTCTATGTCGTCAAAAAGCGATTCATTGCTGCCGTATCCGTACAGGAACAGTACAAATTCGTCTCCGCCCAGTCTCGCGGAAACCTTTTTGCAGCTCCCGAAACCCCTTATCATATCGGCTATTCCCCGAAGGTACATGTCTCCCGCCTTGTGACCGTATCTGTCGTTTATCTGCTTCAGTCCGTCGGCGTCTATCATTATAAGGGCGCCTTCGCCTATGTCTTCTGTGCGGGATTTGTCAAGAGGTTCTCTGATCCGGCTCTCAAAGCCGCGTCTGTTATAGAGCTTTGTAAGTATATCAATGTCGCGCTCATTCTCAAGCTGTTTTCTTGCACGCACATCTTCCGTTACGTCTATGATTATGCCCAAAAATCCGTTCTTCACGGAAAGCTCTTCATATTTTATGTATCTTCCGCTGTCGGTTCCGTCTTCAATACGGCAAATTTCCTCTCCGTCAATGTCAGTTTTTTTCACATGCTCCTTAAAATAGCTCCTAAAGCTTGTATAATCGGAGCGCAGAGCGTTTTCTTCATCCTTTGCAATTCCAAGGATTTTTGATGTCTTGTCGGTAAAGCGGACGGTTTTCATATTTTCGTTGTACTCATATACGCCGATCTGCATATTCGCTTTATCAAGTATATAGGATATTTTATCCGTACTGGAAAAAAGAGTGCTTATCATTGAGTTTATATGATCGCTCAGCTCGGAGAATTCCAGACAGCTTCTCACGTCCGCCGTTCGGTCGAGATTTCCTTCGGCAATCTCCTTCAGCTCTCCGTTAAGCTTCTTTATGCCGCTGATAATGATTTTGTCAAGATATACTGAAACCGTTTTTACAAGAAAAAAAGATATCAGGACTATACCTAACGTCAATATAACAGTTGCGGTTACGACGTTCTGATACATAGAACCGTTTGTAATCACCCTGCCTAACATATACTCGGATTCAAACACGGTAAAAACGCAGTAGCAGCTTTTACCGTTTACATCAGCGTAAAATGTGCTGGTTCCTTCGCGTATTTTCTCAACCGGTATACCTATGTCCGAAAGATTTTTCCCGATATTTTCCTTTGTGGTGGAGCCTTTGATTATTCCGCTGTCAATATCCGCGGCATACAGCGCCACGGTACTGTTGGCTCTCAAAAGAGTAAAAATGTATGACAACTCGTTTTTTTCGGTAGCCTTCATCACCCGTTCGGGTTTCATTCCCACCTGAACAAAAAACTTTCCGTTGAGGCTCCATACGGCGGAATACTGTACCATTTCTTTTTCTGCGGTATTGGGCATCACTTCCTGACAGAGCTTTGCGTTCTTGTCCTCCAGCATTTTGGCGAAAAAACCTATCTGTTCTCCGTCGTTAACGCTCATATTGTAATACTGAGGATGTGTTCCGTTATAAATTACTCCCTCCTCATTAAAAAGGTGTATCTCGTCCACATCGCAAAATTCGGCTATCCTTTTCAGTTCCTCAATGTCGTTCAGCACAGCCGGATTGTTTTGAATTATATAGGCGATTGCTTCGGCGCTGTGAAGGCACATACGGCTGTAATCCTCCTTCACCGATTCAAGCTCGGAACTGTTTTCGGATAAAAGCTGCCTCACCTGTTCGAAAATGTTTTCCGAGCTGACAATCGCCTGATTATGCCTGCTGACGATTTGCAGAACTATTGCGGTTACCAATATCAATACCGCAATCACAGAGGTTATACGCATAAGGTACTTGACCGTTATGGCTTTTATATCCTGCATTTACTTTTTATCTCCCGTTTTCTTCAAAAAAATTTGTTAAAAATTATAACATAAAAAAACAAATATGTCAAATTTATTTATCTTCGTTGTTTTGGTTCGGAATTTAAAAAACAACGGTATTGACAAAAGTTTCGCATTACGCTATAATATATTGTATCTGAGAAACAGGAGAAATTTTTAAAAAAAACATAAAAGCGCAGCTTAAACACGCTGCTGAATCGCAAAGCAATTACGAGGTATAACGGAGGAATTTTATCCCATACCGAATCGAGAGGAGTAACCGGCCGCCTAAGATGCGAAGGACATCCGGCAACGGTTATTTCCCACCGTGCCGCGAATTTCAAAGGAGTTACCTTATTATGAATAAAATGAATAAAAAGAGTAAAACCAGATTATTTCTTATAATAAGCCTCGTTGTTATGATTACTTTTTTTGTGGGCGTTATGTCTGTTTTCTCCGTTACGGTAGGAGAAAAAAACAATGATGTCATATCAAAAATGGGCAATGTATATACATCGGGTATGAGCGAAGAAATCGCTATGCACTTTGAATCAATTATTAATCTGCAGATTGATAAAGCCGCTACGATTCTTTCCTCCGTCCCCGACGATTCCACCCAGTACGGAGAGGAAATGATCAAAGCTCTTGCAAAAGAAGGAAGGGAGCATGGGTATGATTATTTTTCCCTTATGGATCCGGAGGGAAATTTTGAGGTAATATACGGTGAGGATTTGGTCATTATTGATCCGGAGCCTTTTATAACGTCAATGAACAACGGCGAGAAAAAGGTTGCAATTGCAAAAAGAGCTTCGGATCAGGACAACACAAACTCCGGAGACATTATCGCCTTGGGCATTTCTTCCTCTTATCCCATGAAAGGCGGAAAGAGGAGCACCGCCATGGTTATCGGCATACCCGTTTCCGATTTAAGCCTTCCCCTTTCTCTCAGCATGGACAATTCCATTCTCGTTTATTCCCATGTTATACGAAATGACGGAAGCTTTATCATACGCAGCGAGGAAATTTCCGAAAACAACTATTTTGACCGTATGAGAAATGCTTACCATGACGTTTACGGCGGCGATATTGAGGATTACATAGACATTCTTCGTTCCCATATGGAAAAAAACGAGGACTTTTTTCAGAATTTCTATATGAACAGTGACGGTGAAGCGGTGAATTACGAAAATGAGAAATGCGCTCTGTTCTGCACCCGTCTTACAAACTCCGAATGGTACCTCATTACCGTTATGCCCTATGGCAGCATCAACGAAATAATAGAAGAATCCAACAGCTTCCAGCAAAGAATGTACGCTGTTACTGTATCTGTAATGCTGGCAGTTATTATCATTATATTTATCCTATACTTCAAAATGACATGGAATCAGATGACGGAAATGGAGAACGCACGCAAGGAGGCGGTAAAGGCCAATAAGGCAAAAAGCGAGTTTCTGTCAAATATGAGTCACGATATCAGAACTCCCATGAACGCCATAGTGGGCATGACCGCCATAGCGGTGACGCACCTTGACGACCGCCAACAGGTACAAACCTGTCTTAAGAAAATATCACTTTCCAGCAAGCATCTTCTGGGGCTTATTAACGACATACTCGATATGTCCAAGATAGAAAGCGGAAAAATGACCCTCAATATGGATATGATATCGCTCCGCGAGGTTATGGACAGCATCATCAGCATTGTACAGCCTCAGATCAAGGCAAAAAATCAGAATTTCGAGGTTTCCATACACGACATAAAATGCGAGAACGTATACTGCGACAGCGTAAGGCTCAATCAGGTACTATTGAATCTTATGTCCAACGCGATAAAATTTACTCACGACGGCGGAGATATACGCACCGTTCTGTATCAGGAGAACTCCGACAAAGGCGAAAATTATATAAGAGTTCACTTTATCGTCAAGGACAACGGTATAGGAATGTCCCCCGAATTCAAGGGGAAAATTTTTGAATCCTTTATGCGAGAGGACAACAAACGAGTTCATCACACCGAGGGCTCCGGACTCGGAATGTCAATTACCAAATATATTATTGACGCAATGGGCGGAAGCATAGAGGTAGAGAGCGAGCAGGGCAAGGGCTCCGAGTTCCGCATCACCATTGATATGGAAAAGGCCACGGAGAGCGAAGAGGAAATGGTTCTCCCCAAATGGAAAATGTTGGTGGTGGATGACGATAACCTGCTTTGTGAAAGCGCGGTAAATTCTCTTAAAGAAATAGGTGTAGATGCCGACTGGAGCCTTAACGCCGAAAAGGCTCTTGAGATGGTAAGCGAAAATAACAGAAAGCACACGCCTTATGAAATTATACTTATTGACTGGAAGCTGCCGGGAATGGACGGTATTGAAGCCACTAAATTGATCCGAAAGGAAATGAACAACAATATTCCTATCATACTTATTTCGGCCTACGATTGGAGCGATATAGAAGAAAACGCGAAAAAAGCGGGGGTTACCGGATTTATTTCCAAGCCGCTGTTCAAATCCACTTTATATCACGGGCTTCGTCAGTTCAGCGGCGGAAAACTTCAGGAAGAAACCAAGGAAAATGCGGATAATCACAAGCTGACTCATATGAAAGTGTTGTTGGCGGAGGATAACGACCTTAACTGGGAGATTGCCAACGAGCTTCTTACTCCTATTGGTCTGGATCTGGATCACGCGGAAAACGGAAAGATCTGTTTGGAAATGTTTGAAAAATCACCTGTGGGTTATTATTCGGCGATACTTATGGATATAAGAATGCCCGTTATGTCGGGTCTTGAAGCAACCGAGGAGATAAGGAAGCTTGACCGTTCCGATGCCGGCGTGCCTATTATCGCAATGACCGCCGACGCTTTCACCGAAGACAAGCAGAAATGTCTCAACGCAGGAATGAACGCTCATATTGCCAAGCCCATTGACGTTAAGGAAGTTGGACGTATGTTGGAAAAGTTCGTTGGAACAAAGTAATTTATCTGAAAGGCTGCTGTTTGCGCAATTTCCACAACTTTGTAATGTTAAAAAGTTTTAAAGCGCCGCTTGTTTAAGCTGCGCTTTAATCAAAAACAAGCGACCTACCTTTTCGCACAGCTGGTAAGCCGCTTTATTGATTATAACGAAAGGTTTTTGTAAAAATATTGAAAAAAATTTTTTTTGTGATATAATTTATACAGAAATCGTATTTAGCCGAAAAGAAAAAAGGAGACCGTATATATGAAGAAAAACAGCTTTCCCCATTTAATTGATTTGGACAGCTATCCCGTATCCGCATGGAACAGCATTACCGCTCTCGGTCTGGACATCAAGCGCAATCCCCATATATACGTGGGAGCCTGCAACGGAAAAATAATGGGTACGCTTTTTTATGAGCCCTCCACCCGCACACAGATGAGTTTTCAAAGCGCGATGCTGAGGCTCGGCGGCGGTATCGTCGGCTTCGACAATCCCTTGAATTCCTCCGTGGCAAAGGGGGAATCAATAAAGGACACCACAAAAATTGCCAGCAGCTATTCGGATATCATTGTTATGCGGCACCCGTTGGAAGGATCGGTAAAGGCGGCGGCACTGACAGCAGACTGCCCCGTAATAAACGCGGGGGACGGGGGACATCTTCATCCTACGCAGACACTTACGGATCTAATCACCTTAAGAGCGGAAAAAGACACTCTCAGCGGTCTCACAGTGGGTTTCTGCGGCGACTTGAAGAACGGAAGGACTGTGCACTCGCTTTTAAAAGCGCTTTGCTGTTATGAAAACAACAGGTTTGTACTTATATCCACGGACGAGCTTAAGGCACCTACATATATAAAGGATCGGATATCCGCGGCGGGAAAGGAATATGTGGAAGTCAACTCTCTGGAAGAGGCTATTCCGGAGTTGGATGTGCTTTATATGACAAGGATACAAAGGGAACGGTTCGCGGATCCGTCGGAATATGAGAAGCAAAAGCATATTTTCAGGTTGGATAAGAAGAAAATGCAAGCGGCAAAAGGAGATATGATAGTGCTGCACCCTTTGCCCCGTGTCGATGAAATAGCGGTTGAGGTGGATAATGATCCGAGGGCGCTTTATTTTAAACAGGCCAATTACGGTATGTATGTAAGAATGTCACTGATATTGTCTGTGCTAAACGACGATATCAAAACGGCTCCGCTGCTGAACGGAGAAGTTATGCCCAAGGTCTGCTGCAGGAACCTGAAATGTATCACCTGCAGCGAGGAGGCGCTGCCACACAGCTTCAGGAATCACGGAGGAGTACTGGAGTGCGAATACTGTGATGAAAGGCTGCTGTTGGAATAACCGTAAACACTGTTTCTAATACCGGCAATTTGTAAATTTTAAATCTTTAAATATGAGATTATCCATTACAAGAATGACCTTTTTAGCCTTGAGATATCGTTCGGTCAATAACAAATCAATTTGTCTTGCCCAATCCTGCCGAGTTCTCTGTTCCTGAGCGTCAGCGTATCTTTGCGCGATAAACAGGAAAATGCACGCGGTGCCATTACGAACGTATTCGTAATCCTCATATTGAACACCGTTGTTTTTTATAATAAACTCGTCAGGGTTTTGGCAAATTTTTGCTGAAAAGACTTGAAATTATTTTGTTTTTATGTTAAAATATATAGAGTAAATTTAAATATATTGATGAAACTTATATGGATAGAGTAATCGTCTCCTAAGGTTACGAAAGATCGTTCGCCGTTTACCCAAAGAAGAGCGATAGGAGAACGAAAGATAACGCAACCGCATCCTAAGAGAACCGAAAGTGTTCCTCAAATCGCCACCATAGGCGATAAAATGAAATATGCGCCCGTAGCTCAGCAGGATAGAGCGTCCGCCTCCTAAGCGGAAGGTCGGGGATTCGAATTCCTTCGGGCGCGCCACAAACAACTCCGAAAGCCTTTGTTTTCAAGGGTTTTCGGCTTTTCTTATTTTTTTAAAATTTTCGCTTGATACCGTTTTTTCTTTGCTTATGTTCCGTTGCAAATATTTTTTTAATTGTTCCTCTTACCGAAATCCGAATGATAATGATACTTCCGTAAGCGGCCGTCGGAAAACTCGGCAGAGGTGAAATGCCTATGATACGGTGCTGCTCACCGTATTGTATTTAAGGGCGTTATATGTTATAATAAAGCCATTAAATCTTTTGGGAGGAGCAGAATGAGGGTTTGTTATAATAAACCTTGTAAGCTACTTATAGATAAAGGATTGAAAAAAGCCAATTACGAATAGCTGTCGGCGCAAGCAAAAGCACTTTTGCTAAACTTGGAAAAAACGAAAATGTTACACTTCCTGTTTTGCTTAATATATGTGAATATCTGAATTGCGATTTTGGAAACATTATGGAAGCTGTGCCGGAAGATAAGGAGTCGCATAATGAGTGAAAGAATCTTAATTGTAGATGATGAGAAAGAAATCGTTGATTTGATAGAGGTCTATCTTAAAAACGACGGATATAGCGTAAATAAGTTTTACAACGGAGCTGAAGCATTAAAATTTACACAGTCGAATGAGGTGGATTTAGCAATACTCGATGTCATGCTGCCTGATATAGACGGATTTCATATCTGCCAAAAAATTAGAGAAAGCTATACATATCCTATCATCATGTTAACGGCAAAAGACGAAGAAACGGACAAAATCACAGGCTTAACGCTGGGTGCGGACGATTATATAACAAAACCGTTTAAACCGCTTGAATTGCTTGCACGGGTTAAATCCCAACTACGCAGATATAAAAAATATAATTCCCCACAATCCGAGGAAAAAGAAAAGAGTATTATTGAGCATTCCGGTTTGGTAATGAATATTAAGACGCACCAATGCACCCTAAATGAAAAATCGGTGGTATTAACCCCAACGGAATTTTCGATTCTGCGTATTCTCTTAGAAAACAAAGGGGATGTGGTCAGTGCCGAGGAACTTTTCCATAGTATTTGGAAAGATGAATATTACAGCAAAGCAAATAATACAATAACGGTTCACATACGGCATTTGCGTGAAAAGCTAAATGACACTTTAGATGATCCCAAGTTTATCAAAACAATATGGGGAGTCGGTTATAAAATTGAAATCTAAAATGACAGACGAATACAAAGTATTCAAACGAAAAATAATGCTGCGTTTTTTAATTACAGCATTTATAGCTACAGGCGTTGTCTTGCTTTTTTATTTTTTAGTTTGGTATGAGCGTGTCGGTGATTGGATTGTATCGGTTCTTCAATATTTTGGAATGACAAAACATGAAGCATTTGAGTTTTATCATGTTTCGCTTCGTCAAAATAAATCGGTCTTTTTTGCGATTGCAATTATACTGATTTTTATGATATTGCTTCGGTATCTCTTTGTGTGGATCGTCCGTTATTTCAATCATATTAACGATGGTATTGACAACCTGCTTATTGACGACAATCAATCGATTCATCTTCTGCCCGAAATGGAACCAATGGAGAAAAAGCTCAATACAGTTAAGCAGACGCTATGGCAGCGCAAACAAGATTCGCTTCTTGCGGAGCAGCGCAAAAATGAAATAGTTATGTATTTGGCGCACGATATACGAACGCCCCTTACATCTGTTATCGGATACCTAAATCTTCTGGAAGAAGATCCCGAAATGCCGATAGAACAGCGGGCAAAATATGTACATATAACATTGGATAAAGCTTGCCGTTTAGAGAAAATGATCAATGAATTTTTCGAGATTACCCGCTATAATTCAGGGCAGATTACGCTTTCCAAGTCTAATATTGATTTATATTATATGCTTGTGCAACTAACGGATGAGCTTTCTCCCTGCTTTGCAGTCAGAGAGAATTCCATTGAGTTAAATATGGAGGAAGATTTAACCATCTATGCGGACGCTGATAAAATTGCACGGGTATTCAGTAATATTTTGAGAAATGCAGCCGCATACAGCTATCCCCAAACCCCCATTGTAATATCGGCTAAAAAAACAGATAAGCACATTACGGTATTTTTTAAAAATAAGGGCAAAACGATCCCGGAAAATGACAAAAGACATTTGTTTGATAAATTTTATCGCTCGGATAAGGCACGAGGCTCGGATAAAGGCGGAACAGGGTTAGGACTGGCGATTGCAAGAAAAATTGTGCTTTTGCATGGGGGACAAATCAATGTTATCAGCAAAAATGATACGATTATCTTTGGCGTAAGGTTTCCTGCAACAAATTAGGAAAACATCAATGCCATATTAGGATTTTCTTAGGAAATAAACAAATACATATTAAAAACACAGGTGCTTCTGTTCGGTATAATTATGACTGAACAGAGGCACTTGTGCTTTTTGAAAGGAGAATAAAATATGGAACACAGAAATGTTCAACACAATCGCAGACGCAATAAGCAGCGCAAATATACCTTGATAAGCTCTTTGATTAGCTGCGCTTTATTCGTAACCTTATTATCCAGCGTGGTTCTTGTATGGAATTACGGAAAAGAGGCCGGGGATAAAAATTTTGACAATCCGCCTATAACAATTACCAAAAACCATACGGTAAAAAATGAAACGGATTCCAACGACACGCAAAGTCCTGAAAACGAAACAGATTGGAATCTGATATTGGTGAACAGACAAAATGCTGTTCCCGCCAATTATAAAGCAGATTTGGTTGAAGTCTCCGGCGGAGAGAAAGTTGACAGACGGATTTATGAGCCGCTGATGGAAATGTTAGAGGCTGCGAAAGAGGGAAATTGGGATCAGATCCCTATGGTAGTATCCGGCTACCGAACACAAGCAACACAGCAAAAGCTATATGATGACAAAATCGCAAAGTATAAAAAAGAAGGATATTCCGAAAGCGAAGCTATAGAACAGGCAAAGCAATGGGTGGCTGTCCCCGGTTACAGCGAACATCAGCTTGGTTTAGCGGTAGATATTAACGGGGCAACCTATGATGTTTATTTTTGGCTGCAAGAAAACAGCTATAAATATGGTTTTATTTTCCGCTATCCCGGCAACAAAACAGATATTACAGGTACGGCCGAAGAAGTTTGGCATTACCGTTATGTTGGCGTTGAAGCTGCAACAGAGATATACGAAAGAGGAATTTGTCTTGAAGAATATTTGGATGAAAAGCAATGAAAGGAAAAGACTGACGCAGATATTTTCGTTTCTACCTCCGCATAGAAAATGGCAAAGAAAGAGGCTCTTTTATTTGGAAATACTGTTAGATGGAAACAGATACGCAAAGGAAAAATCCGAGACCTTATTGCCCAATGTAGTGTTTGAAACCGCCTCCCTCATGCTGAATGAGAAAAGCGGATTCGATATGAAATATCAAAAGATTTACCTTGTGGAACGGACGCTAATGATATGCCCAAGCGTTTCAGGTTTGTTATGCACTTACAGTCCCCCTACATATATAATTATACTTATTTATGTCATTTTTATAATGAACAGCAATTTAGAGCGTGTTCACGTAAAACTGTACAAAACAGCTAAAACATGCTAAAAT
>CAJUQV010000007.1 GCA_910588335.1 uncultured Ruminiclostridium sp.
AGGGTGCAGGTTTAAAGTTTCATTTTCGTTTGTGCTTTATTTTGGGGGCTGTACCCATGGGAGGGTTCAAGTCCACTTTTGTGTCGAAAATATCTACGGACGAGAACTCTTGTTTTTCACAAGATTTATGCCCACAAATGGCTTGGTACAGCCGTTTGTGGGCATAATATCTTTTTTGTCAGTGTTTCATGGCAGGGGTGGTAGGAATCGAACCCACGTCAAAGGTTTTGGAGACCCCTATTCTACCATTGAACCACACCCCTATTGTTGAAGGAAAATATCCTTCAACAATGGTGCGCCAACAGGGACTCGAACCCCGGACCAACCGGTTATGAGCCGGTTGCTCTAACCAACTGAGCTATTGGCGCACAAATGTTAGTGTATTTTAATTACACTGATTTCCTTAATACTAAGGAATGGTGATCCACCCGGGAATCGAACCCGGGACACCCTGCTTAAAAGGCAGGTGCTCTGCCGCCTGAGCTAGTGGATCATTTTGCTTAAAATTACAACGCTGATATTATATCAAAAAATTTATGATATGTCAATACTTTTCCAAATATTTTTTCAAATTTTTCATTTTTATTTTCTCCCCTCGATTATGAAAGGCATAAAATTACCCGCTGAAATCTCTTGCATGTTTTCAACGGGTATTTTTTCATATTCAACAATCAATAAGCTTCAGAGCCTTTTCAATAAACTCCTCCAACACTGCGTTTTCGGTTTTTCCCGTATCTCTGTCCCTGACCGAAATCAATCCGCCGCTTTTTTCCTTTTCGCCGATTATCACCATAAAAGGCACTCTTTCCTTATACTGTGCTTCTCTTATCATATAACCGATCTTTTCCCGCCGTTTGTCTATTGCGCTCCTTATTCCCGCCTTTCTTATTTTCTCATACACATTTATCGCGTAATCTTCCGCGCTTTCTGTTACCGTTAATATTTTTACCTGTAGCGGCGCCAACCAGAACGGAAAACGTCCTGCGCAATGCTCTGTGAGTATCCCTATAAACCTTTCCACCGATCCGAAGCACACGCGGTGAATCATAATTGGACGCTGCCTTTCTCCCTTTTCGTCTATATAATACAAATCGAAGTTTTTTGGAAGCTGAAAGTCCAGTTGTACCGTACCGCACTGCCATGTGCGTTCAAGGCTGTCTTTCAGGTGAAAGTCTATTTTAGGTCCGTAAAAGGCTCCGTCCCCCTCGTTTATTGTGTAATCTCTTCCACATTGTTCAAGCGCTTCCTTTAAGCTGTTTTCGGCCAGTTCCCAGTCCTCGTCTTCCCCCATGCTGTCTTCCGGACGTGTGGACAGCTCCAGTGTACAGGAAAATCCGAATTTCCCATATATGCTGTCAATAAGATTTATCACGTTTGCTATTTCGTCTTTTACCTGACTCCTGCTCATATATATGTGCGCGTCGTCTTGGGTAAAGGCGCGGACGCGGAAAAGTCCGTGAAGTGTGCCCTTTAGCTCGTTGCGGTGGACAAGACCCAACTCGCCCAGTTTTATGGGAAGTTCCTTATAACTGCGGGGTCTGCTCCCGTATACCAATACTCCGCCGGGGCAGTTCATGGGTTTTATGCAGAACGTTTCCGCGTCTATCTCCGAGGTGTACATTTTATCCTGATAGTGCTCCCAATGTCCGCTGGTTTCCCACAAACGGCGGTTGAGCATAATGGGCGTTGAGATTTCCCTGTAGCCGTTTTCCTCGTGTATTTTGCGCCAATATCTTATAAGCTCGTTTTTTATAATCATTCCGTTGGGCAGGAAGAAGGGGAAACCCTGACCCTCTTCGCTGAGCATAAACAGCTCCATTTCCCTTCCCAATTTTCGGTGATCCCTCTTTTCGGCCTCAATGAGCATTTCAAGGTGCCTGTTCAGCTCTTCGTCAGATAAAAAGGCGATACCGTAAATGCGGGTAAGCATTTTATTAGCGCTGTCGTTTTTCCAGTAGGCGCCCGAAATTCCCGTCAGCTTAAATGCCTTAACCGCTTTGGTATGAGTTACATGAGGTCCCCGACACATATCGATATATTCTCCTTGTCGATAAAAACTTATTTTTTCGTTTGGAGTCAGGTCTTCGATGTGCTCCGCCTTATAATCCTCTCCCTTTTCCTCCATAAGCTTCACCGCTTCCTCGCGGGGAAGAACAAAAGGTTTTACGGGCAGGTTTTCCGTAATAATTTCCCTCATCACCCTTTCCAACTTTTCCAGATTCTCCTCCGACAGTTTTTCTTCGCCTAAATCCACATCGTAATAAAAGCCTTTTTCATTGGCGGGGCCGTAGCCAAGCTTTGCGTCGGGATACAGACGTTTAACCGCCTGCGCCAGGATATGGGCGGCGCTGTGTCTTATGATCTCCAAAGCCTCCTTTCCTTCGGCATTTCTTACTTCTCCGTCAGGATAAATTACTTTCATGATACGTTTTTCCTTTCTTATTCTTAATTATTTGGGATCAATCCCGTTTTTTTGAATAAGAAAAGCACCCGTAACGATCACAGCTTTGCAATCGTCAAGGGTGCATACTAATCATGAAATGCACGGTTCCACCTTGATTTTTCACTTGTCGGATTCCAACAAATCCTATTCTTTAACGCAGAAATACGGCAGCGCTTACTGTACCTTCGGCACTGCGGCTCAGGAGCGGTCTTCACCCTCGCTTTCCATGGGAAGCTTCCACCAAACGCTTCCTTCTCTGGCTGTTCCGCAAAGGCTACTCTTTCCTTCATAGCTTTTCTTATTCAATAAGGTTATTATAGCATCTTTCAATAATATTGTCAATAACAAATTTTCGTTTTTTCCTGGCTTTTTTTCATAAATCTATTGCTTTTTTTACCAGGATATGTTAAAATTCTTACACATATACATACCGGATTGTTCATAAAAGAACGCAAGTAGGATCACAGAGCGTTCTTTCATACACATATAAAATAAAAGGAGAAGCGTTATGAAAAAAACCGTTATTACTTTAGCGTCTGTCATTTCGGCTTTATCTCTCCTGCTGCTCCCGCTTCGGGATCCGGCGCTCTTTGCCGAAACGTCAGAAGAAAAAACGGAAAGTACGGGTCAGATTAATGTATCCGTATCCCCCGCTTTGCCGCTTGAAAGCCCCGTTGAATTTACTGCGGAGCTGTCCGGAGGCATGACAAAGATATTGACTCTTAATGCCGACGAAGAAATCGAGAAGGAAATAAGCTTTAAGGGACTTGCTCCCGGAGATTATACCCTAAAGTTGTCCGCCGACGGCTTTGCGGATTATACCCAGACTATCAGCGTAACCGAACAGGCAAGCTCCGTCCGTTTGGCCACCGATTTTCTCGAGGGTATAACATATGAGCAGGGCTTCGCTTATCCCGGAACCCTTCTTATAGGCGACGTCAATAACGACGGCGTTATTGACGGAAGCGATAAAACAGCCCTCCTGGACAGCATTGATTCCGGTTTGGGTGTTGGAGACCTTAACGGGGACGGAAAAATCGATCTGGTAGACCTTGAATATTTGGCAAAGGGTTATAATACCGAAGGCACCACCGCGGTGCCCGAAATCGTTATTTCCTCTTCCGTAATAAAGCCTTCGGCCGGTGAAGGTACGGAAATACAAGGAAACTTTGAAGAGCTTTTGGCCAAGGAGGGAAGCGTTACCCTTTCTCCCGAAAACGGCGAAAGCATTTCCGAAGATAATCCCGTATCCCTGATATTTGACATTGATGCGGAAGGCAACGCAACCGATGCCGACGGAATAGTTATAGGCTGTTCGGAAGAAAACCCCGTTTCAAAGGCAACGGTGAACATTGTTTATACCGAGGGCGGCAAGGAATATACTCAGATTGCGGTTATCGAAAACGGAGTTCATCACCTTCTCGATACCGACAGCGTAACGGTTGAACAGGACAGCCGCGGAAATATACATATCAATCTGGGTGATCAGGTGGCGGTTAAAAAAATCACCATTAAAATTGTCGGCATGGTAAAAAATACCAATTTGGCAGAAATTTCATATGTAGAGTTTGTAAACGGAATGGAAAACAGAATTCCGGAACCCGATATGGATATCCCTGAAAATTTAAAGGGCGAGCCCGGAAACAAGTCATTTGTACTGACATGGGACGGCTGCAGGAACGTTACCGGTTACGAGGTAAAAATCGAGCTTGACGGCGTTTCCGATATAAAAAAGGTGACGGGCAATTCCATAAGCGTAAGCTCTTTCGCCGAAGACAAGCTTGAAAACGGCACTCCTTACACCGTAAGCGTGCAGTCGGTTAACGGAGCGTGGCGCAGCGGATACTGCGATCCCATAACCGTTATTCCCAAAGCTACTTCAAAACCCGGAAAGGTTGACGGCTTAAGCGCAGCGGGAGCCTTCAATTCCGTAAAGCTTTCGTGGAAAAAAGCCGAGGACGCGGAAACTTATAATGTTTATTATAAGGAAAGCGGCACGGACGAATATATTAAGACGGAGGGTGTAACCGGCACAAGCCATACCGTAAGCGGGTTAAAAACGCTTACCGAATATTTTGTTTATGTTACCGGCGTTAACGATATAGGCGAAGGAAGTCCCTCTCTTACCGTATCGGCAACTACCACGGATAGAAATCCCGCGGAAATGCCCGAATACTTCCTTATAAATACGGGAGAAGCGGGTGAAAAGGGAGCTCACATAATATCCGCTTCTCACAATTACGCCACTATGAAAGACAGCCCTCTCGATACGGAAGCAAAAACCGCGTGGGGTACCGTTGACCATGATTTTGATTCCCATTATTACCGCGCGACATGGGACGACGGCGGTTTTAACAATTTAGGCAATCACGGACTTTTCTACGAATTTGACAAAGAATACACAATTCAGACCATTGCTTTCCAGGAGTTTGAACCTAACGACCTTCATTATTCGTACATAAAAATCAATTACTGGGACGCTGAGGGAAATTTAACCTCTTTAGGCAGGAATCAAGCGTCGCTGTCAAGAAAAACGGATAAAAACGGCCGCTTCTACTATCTGATAAAGCTTCCCGAAAAAGCGCAGGTAAAGCGTATACAGATAGGTCTTGCCAGATATCTTGCCAGCGGCGACATAAATATATCCGAAGTGTATTTTTACAATTACGACACAATAGTTGACGATATAAACGCTTTATTTACCGACGATCTGCACACCACACTCGCCGACGGCGTGACACAGGAAACCATTGACGCTTTAAGAGTGCGCCTGAATACCCCCGACAAGATAAGCGGAGAGCTTAACCCCGATCTGGACGCCCTCGAACGTGAGCTTACCGACGCGGAAAACATTCTAAACTGTGTAGGCCTGAGAGAAGCCGTTAACGTACATACCTCCATCAGCACTTATGACGTTGGAAGGGGCTTCGGCGGCCTTAATGCGTGGCAGCCTTTGGGCGTTACCGCTGCGGCAGGCGACAGCGTGACCGTTTATGTGGGACACAATTTTAAAAACACAGGCGATCTCACGAATCTTCAGATTGTGGCGACACAGTATCACGCTGAATCCGGTTCTGTGGCCAAAACAGTGGCTTCGCTCAAGGTAGGCGTGAACATTGTTGATATACCCAAACTCTGGACGGTTAACGAGGAATCGGGCGGAGCCTTGTATATTCAGTATACGGGAAATAACGCAAAAGAGCGCTGCGCCGTAAGAGTAAGCGGAGGCGTATCGGTGCCTAAACTTGATCTTTACGGAGTAACCGAAGAGGCGGAAAAGCTTGAGCGCACATCGGCATATCTGGAAGAACTGGAAACATATGTGGGACAAATGGAATCTCTGCATAACGAGAATCATAAAGGCTCCTCCAATTCCAATGTCAGCAAGTTTGACTATTCCGAGAATAACTGTATCTTAGGCGCCTCCGATATTATGCTTGACACAATGCTTATGTCATTGCCAGCTAAGCAGATATTGAACGGAGCGGGTACGGGAAGCACCGAGGATAAAGCGGCAAAGATAGTCGACTCCATGAAAGCCATGGAAGGAATGATGGAGCTTTTCTATCAGCATAAGGGTCTGAACGCCAACGCGGAAAAGGAACTTGACAGGTTCCCGAAGCAGCATCTTAATATACGCTATCAGAGAATGTTCAGCGGCGCGTTTATGTACGCCGCGGGAAATCACATAGGCATAGAGTGGAACGAATGTGCCGGCATGGTCAACTGTACTCCGGTTGTTGCAGACGAAAACGGGCGCTATGAAAGCGGACGCTACTTCGGCTGGGGAATCGCACATGAAATAGGTCACTGTATAAATCAAGGCGCCTATGCCGTGGCGGAGGTCACCAACAACTATTTTGCCCAGCTTGCTCAGGCAAAGGACAGCAACGCGAGCGTAAGATTCAAATACGACAAGATTTATGAGAAGGTAACGTCCAACACTACAGGCTCCGCCTCCAACGTGTTTACACAGCTTGGTATGTATTGGCAGCTCCGTTCGGCTTATGACAAAGACTATAACTATAAGACCTACGACGACCGCACCGAGCAGCTTCAGAGTCTCTTCTTCGCCAGAGTTGACAGCTACGCACGCGACGCATCCATTGCGCCCGCTCCCGGCGGAGTTGCGCTCACTCTCGGCGGAGGCTCCGATCAGAGCATAATGCGCTTGGCCTGCGCGGCGGCTGAAAAGAATCTTCTTGAGTTCTTTGAGCGCTGGGGCAAGGTACCCGACAGCGAGACTGTAAGCTACGCTAGCCAGTTTGAAAAGGAAACCAGGGCGATCTATTATTCCGACGACGATTCCCGTATATACAGAATGGAAAACCCCGGCGACGGAAGTCTTGGAACAAACGGAAGCGTACAGGCAGTAGGAGCGGATACGATTGCCGTAACCGACAGCGGCGATCCTTCCCGTGTGAATATTACTCTGACCTCGGAAAATATTCCCGAAGACGAGGTATTGGGCTACGAAATCGTGCGCTGTATGATATCCGGCGGTGAACAAGTCAGGGAAACGGCGGGCTTTACCGTTGAAAACAGCTTCACCGACATTATTACAACCATAAACAACAGAGTTGTATTTTACGAAATAACCCTTATAGACAAATACCTTAACCGTTCGGCGGTAAAAACTCTCGAACCTATAAAGATTGAGAACGACGGAAGCTTTGACAAAACCCACTGGTCCATATCGGCCAACGATATCACCGCCTCGGAAGTTCCTCCGATTTCGGATGGAACGGACGATATGCCATGTGCTCCCGAACCCGAAGACCCGCTGACCTACGCTATTGACGGAAAAGATACCGTATATGAGGGAACGCTCGGAGCGAACGCCGAGATAGTACTCAATTTCAATCAGATGCTTACCGTATCGGGCTTTAAATATACCGCAGGCGGCGGAAACCCGATAGAAAATTTCATTATTGAAGTAAGAGACGAAAGCGGTCAATGGATAGAAGCGGCTTCCGGCAGCTTCGGAGGAAGCGGCACCGTATACTTTGAAAATGCCGAAGGCAAGTATGTAAGCACATACAGAGCCGACGCCGTCAAGCTTGTTATCCCCGGCGGTTCTGGCAGCGTAATCTCCGTTGAAGAGCTTGACGTATTGGGAGTTACCGGAGACAACATAGATTTCTTAACCACCGCCGACGGCATGCCCGCAATAGGGAAGCTCGCAAAAGCGTATAAGTACGGCGAAGGTGAAAACGATGTTATTCCCGAAGGCTCCGTGATATTCACCGGTAAGTATAAGGGCAATCCCGCTTACAACGTGGTACTTTTGTTCGATCAGGACGGCGGCATTGTCGGCGGCGTTGACGCCGAGGGCAACCTTATGGCTCAGCAGATTATTTTAGCGGAGGTTCCCGAAAACGGACCTATTCAGGAAGTTGCCGATGGTACTTGGATTTACTGGATAGAACCCGACGACAATATTTCTCTGGAAAGCATCTTAAGCGTAAGAGCGGAGCTTTACCGTGTAAATAACGCTCTCACCAATGAGGGACAAAGGCTCGTAAGCGATTCCCTGTTCGAGAAAATGCCCGAAACACTTCCGGATATTGAATTTTAAATGAAATAAATCTTTCGTAAAAGGATAATCACAATATGAATATGTTAAGAGAAAAGCCTTTCGGAAAACTTTTATCACTGCTCGTCGCGATTGCTTTTGCCGCTTTCATGTCTTTTAACGTATTTGCGGCGGAAGCGGGAACCGTCGAGCTTAAACAAAGCGGGAAGCAGGCGGAAATAATACTTACTTTTCCCCAGGCGGCCAAGGAAGAAATAGCGTCGCTTCAAATAAGCCTTTCGGCGGTTTTAGGTTCCGAAGGAGCAGCACCGGAGTTTGTCCCCGATACGTCACTTTCCGCAAAGATAGCGGAAGGCAGATTCAATAAGGATACCGGCACGCTCAATATTTATATCGCGGGCACTTCTCCTCTTTTCGATAAAGAAAATCCCGTTCTTTCGCTGGGATATGTCAGAATAACGGGAGATAACTGCTATGCCGATATAAAAGTGATCAAGGATTCCATTAAATTCGTGAGAGGCACCGAGTTGGTGGTTCAGGATATCGGCGTTGAATACCCCGATAATACCGTAAGGATAACCTCGGCAGCGGAAGGCGAAACCACCACGCCCGGAGGACCTTCCTACGGCGGCGATGGCGGCGATTTTTCCGTTCCCGAAACCACAACCGCCGCCACCGAGCCCGTTCAGACGCCATCCTCTTCACAGACTTCCCCCATCTCCGGCTCCGAAACCACATTGCCTGTCACAACACCTACGGAATCAATTACCGGTACGGGTGACACAAAAGTAACCGTATCCTCCGAAGAAAATGTACCTGCTATTCCCGTGGAAGGAGAAAGCTTCTCCCGTGCGGATACAACAGCGCTTGCCGAAGCAGTATCCAGAGCGGAGCTGTATAAAAAATCTAATTACAGCGAAAGCAGCTACCGAAACTTAAGGGATGCGGTGGAGAAAGCAAAGGCTCTGCTTCTGGACGACGAAGCGGAACAGGAGAGAATAGACGAAGCTCTTCTAATTATTGAAAACGCAATCGGAATGTTGCTACCTGTAAACGCTCCGACAGCAGCTGATGATAATACTGATGATATCACAAATACGCAGGTTAACGATACCACTGAGCCGGTAACCGAAACCTCCGATTCACAGGAGACCGAACAGAGTTCCGACGATACCTCCGCCCCGCTTCAAAGCGATGAATCGGACACCCAACAGCCTTCGGATATTCAACCCGAGGATAATACCTCCGCCGACGGTTCAGAAACTTCGGACAATTCTCAAAACAGCGAAGGAAATCTGCTTCCCTGGATAATAGTGCTTATAATTCTCGCTATCGCGGTAGTTGCGATTGCCATTGCCGCAATTATTGGCACAAACAGAAAAAAATCAAAAAAATCCGTTCATCTAAGAAACGACAGGGAAGATAAAAAGTAAAGACAATATTTCATGGCCTGTCTTTACAGCCCAAAAGATTAGGGCTTGTTTGAAAATAGAGGAAATGACGGATTTTTACCCAAAAATGGTTACCTTAAAGGAAAAAACGCAGTCAAACCGTCGTTTGACGAGGCATTTTTACGTGGAAGATGACCGTTTAGGTGTGAAAAAACGGTGTTTCTGATTTTTCAAACAAGCCCTATTGTTTTAACCGCAATAACACAACTTGATTAATTGTATAAGGAAATACACAATGTAAGAGTCTGACGGGCCAATCATCGCCCGTCAGATTTTTCATATGATTTTCAAACTGTCGCATATGGCGCAGCATTGACGTTTATGCGCAGACAGCTCAGCTGAATTACAACTTTAGCGTGACGGAGAAATCTGCGTTTATACCAATCTGTCTTTTAGTGGTTTTGCACAAAAAAATTTTTACCCGTCACAAGTTTTGTCATTCCTTTTTTATATGCAGTAATTCTGTTTTTATATTATTAAAGACGCTTTTTAAACCTTTAGAATATCCGTTTATGCTCTCATTGAAAACATTTTATGTTTCCAATGAGAGTTTTTTATTATAAAAATATAATATGTGTGGTAAATCAACTTTGCACAAAAATATGCGTTTTATTTTTTTGCAATTAAAAAATTTTTTCTAATGCAAAAAATCTGTTGCCTAAAAAAACAAAATATGATACAATAATTTTATAAAACCCATAAGCCCCCAAAAACTATAAACTAAATAAATAGAAAAGGAGAACGATATGCCTAATCCTATTCTTCCCCTCTGGGAATATATTCCCGACGGTGAGCCGAGGGTATTCGGCGACCGAGTGTATCTGTACGGCTCTCACGACCGCGTAAGCTGTGAAAGCTTTTGCGATTTCAAGCTCAAGGTATGGTCGGCTTCCGTAAACGATCTGAATAACTGGCAGTGTCACGGAGACAGCTTCCATACCCGCCCCGATCGCGACCATGACTCCGACACACCATGGACGGATCATGAGCTTTTTGCCCCCGACGTTGTATGCAATAACGGAAAATATTACCTTTACGCCTATATTGTTGCGTCTAAGGGCTGTGTGGGTGTAAGCGACAGACCGGAAGGACCCTTTAAGCTTCTGGATAACTACCGATATGACGAAGCGGACGCGGGTGACGAAGGTATTTTCAATGACGCGGGCGTTTTAGTGGACGACGACGGAAAAGTATACATATATTACGGCTTTGAAAAGTCCCATTTTAACGAGATTAACCCCGAAAATATGTGCGAAATAATAAAAGGCTCCTATATAGAGGATATGATCCCCAAGGGCACCGATCCCGCCTGTTTCTTTGAGGCAAGCTCACCCCGAAAGATCAACGGAAAATATTACCTTATTTATTCTCCGAGAATAGGCAGCCGCCTCGAATACGCCATTTCGGACAGCCCGAAGGGACCATTCAAGCATATGGGAACCATTATTGACAACGGAATAGATTACCCCGGCGGAAACGATCATGGCTCAGTTTGTCAGATAAACGGACAGTGGTATGTTTTCTACCACAGAATGACCAACGGCAGCATAATGTCCCGCCGCGCCTGTGCCGAAAAGATAGAGATACTCCCCGACGGCACTATACCACAGGTAGAGATGACCTCGTTGGGTTTTGAGGAGTCCTTGAACCCCTATAAGATAACCCCCGCCGAGATTGCCTGCGTTCTTAAGGGCAAGTGCCTTGTCACCGAAAAAGACAGCTTTACCCGTGTTGTTACCAACATAAAAACGGGAAGCGTGATAGGCTTCAAATATTTCGATTTCGGAGACGACTATTCCAGCAAAACCATGGAATTTTCCGCTTTAGTAACGGGCTTAGGCTGTCCCGCCGAGGTTCATATCATGATAGACGGCGACGATGAGAACGGGAAGGAAATAGGCGTTTGTGAAATAGGCACCCATGACGGCGAATATAAAGCGGTGGTGGAAAATGTCTGCGGTCGTCACAGCGTATTTTTAAAGGTGAATCATCCATATAAAGAGTGGTTTGCTCATGTGTTTGACGACAGGAATCTTTTTGATCTTATTTCCGTTATGTTTAAAAAGTGATTTATTGACATTATGAAAGGAAAAACAGAAAATGAAAATTAAAAAGCTGATTTCGGCGCTTATGGTACCCGTAATGCTTTTCACCTCCACCTCCTGCTCAAAAGGGGAATCCATGAGGGAAATAACCACCATGGAGCTGGTAAGAGATATGGGTCTTGGCATCAATTTGGGCAACACGCTCGAATCCTGCGGAAGTTGGATAGGCAAGAATAACGGCGTATCGGGCTATGAAACCGCATGGGGCAGCCCTATTATTACCCAAGAAATGATAAAGGGCTACGCCGAGTGCGGATTCGGCGTACTAAGAATACCCGTCGCGTGGTCTAACCTTATGGCGGAAGACTACACCATTCATCCCGACTATATGGCAAGAGTAAAACAGATCACCGACTGGACACTTGACAGCGGAATGTATGCAATAGTCAATGTTCACTACGACAACGGCTGGTTCAGCAAGTTCCCCACGGAAAAAGAAGAGTGTATGAAAAAATACACCCGCATCTGGGAGCAGATCACCGAGGAGTTCAAAGATTACCCCGATACGCTTATGTTTGAGTCCCTTAACGAGGAAGGCGGCTGGGAGTCTATGTGGAACAGATGGAGCGGCGGAACGGAAGGAAAAGCCGATTCCTTTAGCCTTCTGAACGAAATAAATCAGAAATTTGTGGATATAGTTCGCGCCGCAGGCGGAAACAACCCCAAGCGTCACCTTCTTATCGCGGGCTACAATACGGATATTGACCTTACCTGCGACCCTCTGTATGTAATGCCCACCGACAGTGAAAACCGCTGCGCCGTTTCCGTCCACTACTACACTCCCTCCACCTTCTGTATCATAGAAGAGGATGTTTCCTGGGGAAAAGCGCAGTCCGAATGGGGCAGCGAGGAGGATGTGGCTTTCCTTAAGGAAAATCTTGACAAATTGAAAACCACCTTTATCGACAAGGGTATTCCCGTAATTATAGGCGAATACGGCGTCGCCACAGGAAACAAGACCCCCGAAACAATCAGACTTTTCCTTTCATCCGTAACCAAGGAAGCATATGACAGACAGCTTTGCCCCGTTCTTTGGGATATCACCGATGTTTTCTACGACAGAAGCCAGTGTAAATTCAAGGACGATCTCCTTCTTGAGCAGATGATGGCGGCAAAGTCATAAGCGGTTTTTGTCAATAATTCATCAACAATTACGATATGCCGGCACTGCCCCTCGGTGCTTATTCAACGGACAGCGCCGGCAAGCTATGTCTTGAACGTTATATATTTAGAACCTGCCCACATAGGAATTGGCACGCGTCTTTTTGGCACATTTTACCGATGACTGCGTTAAAATTTCTTGACTTGCGACAGCAAGCCTGCAAAATTTTGCCTTGTCCCCGGCAAAATCTGCTCAAAAATCCACGCACCAATTCCTATGTGGACAGGTTATTATTTGGGAGCACTTTATTTGTGCTTGTCCCCACATTTTTTGAAAGGATTACATATGAATCTGAATATAAAAAAGCTTATTGCCGCTATTATGGTTCCGGCAATGCTCCTAACCTCCGCCGCCTGTTCTTCGGAAAGCGATGCTGAGATAACGACTCCTGCGGAGGTTACGGTAGATGTCACAACTCCTGAGGAATCTGAACAGGTTTCGGAGGAAAGCTCCGCTGTGGACTCTTCCTCCGAGAATACCCAAACTGAAAAAACCGAGAAAACTTCGGAAACCACCAAGACGGAGGAAACGGAAGAAACTACCGAATTCTCCGAAGTTTCTTCCGAAGAGACGACCACTTTCGCCGAGGAAACCACAACGGCTTCGACCACCGCCGCCACATCGGCGACAACAACCACAACCGCTGCAACAACTACGGCGGAAGCTACCTCCACCGCCACTAAAACCACGGAGGCAACGACCACAATCGCCGCCACCACTGCGGCAACAACAACCAAACCCGCCGAAACCACCTCGGCGCCCACAACCTCGCCCGTGAGCGGAATGAGACAGATCACCACCATGGAGCTTGTAAGGGAAATGGGAGTGGGCATCAATCTGGGCAACACCCTTGAATCCTGCCATGTAACATGGATTTCAAATCCCACCGTATCCTCTTTTGAAACCGCGTGGGGCAGCCCGATAATCACAGAGGATATTATAAAGGGCTATGCGAAATGCGGCTTTGGAGTTCTTAGAATTCCCGTGGCATGGTCAAACCTTATGAGCGCGGACTACACTATCCATCCCGACTATATGGCAAGGGTAAAGCAAATCGTTGATTGGACCCTCGACAGCGGAATGTACGCAATAGTAAATATTCATTATGACAGCGGCTGGTGGAGCGAATTCCCCACCAACAAGGAAAAGTGCATGAAAAAATATACCCGCATATGGGAACAGATTTCGGAAGCCTTCAAGGATTATCCCGACAAGCTTATGTTTGAATCCCTGAACGAAGAAGGCGGCTGGGAATCCCTCTGGAACAGATGGAGCGGAAGTACAAACGGAAAGGCGGAATCCTTCGGCATACTTAACGAAATTAACCAGAAGTTTGTGGATATAGTGCGTTCCTCAGGCGGAAACAACCCTAAGCGTCATCTTCTGATAGCGGGCTACAACACCGATATCGAACTTACCTGCGACAGTCTTTTCGTGATGCCCTCCGATAAGGAAAACCGCTGTGCGGTTTCCGTTCATTATTATACCCCCTCCACCTTCTGCATTCTGGAAGAGGACGCAGACTGGGGAAAAGCCAAAACGGAATGGGGCAGCGCAAATGACGTGAAGGAGCTTACCGATAATCTGGATAAGGTAAAAGCTCATTTTATTGATAAGGGTATCCCCGTGATTATGGGAGAATACGGAGTTTCTACGGGAAATAAGACTCCGGAAATGATAAGGCTTTTCCTGTCCTCTGTGGCAAAAGAAGCGTACAGCAGACAGATTTGTCCCGTACTCTGGGATATTACAAATGTTTTTTATGACAGACAGCAGTGCAATTTCAAGGACGGCGAATTGCTCAGACAGATACTTGCTGCCAAATCGTGAAGATAAATACAATTTATAATCTATCTAAAAACTATCTAAAAAATTCACGCTTTACAGCGAAAAAAATTTTAATAAGCCCCAATAATTATGAAAGGGACAATACTATGAAAAAAAATATCAAAAAAATCCTTGCCTCTCTTATAATTCCGACAATGCTTCTTTCCATTGTTTCCTGCTCCTCCACCAACGACGTGGAGGTAACAACCACCGCTACGGAATCCTTAAGCACCGAGACAACCGTCTCCGTAACCGAATCCGAATCCTCCGCGCAGGAATCCGACTCGGACACCGTTAGGCCGGAAGATTCTTTCTCCGCCTCGGAAACAACACCCGAAACATACGAGTTAGCCACGAAAGAATCCGAGGAAACCACTTCCGAAAAAACAACGGAAACCACTGCAGCAGCAACATTTACGGCTCCCTCCGAAACCGTAGGAACATCGCTTACCGCGCCCATTGTGACAACTGCTACAGCTGCCGTTTCCAAAACTACACACGCCGCGACAACCGCTCCGGCAGTTACCTCAAAGACGACTATACCTACAACAACTCCTCCGCCTTCCGTTACAACAGCACAAACAACAACGGCGGCTTCCGACGATATTTTTGTTTTTCTGGATTCCGAACCGGTTTCCGAATCAACCTCCCGCCCCGTAACCGAAACAACAACCACCGCTACGGAAACGCCGGAACCTACATACACGTCTCCGCTCCCGCGTCCGTGGCCGCCTTCACAGCCTTCGCCCCCTCCCGAAACGTCTTCCACTACTTCGGCAACCACAACGCCTTCTCCCGAAACTTCCACGACTCCGGAAACACCGACTCCCCCTCCCGAAACCTCCACAACTCCGGAATCCACAACACCCCCTCCCGAATCATCCTCCACAGCACCCGAAGTGACAACGACTCCGGAAATAACCACCACTACTGAAGCAACCACCTCCGAGGTCACCGCTCCTGAAGTAACAACGACTCCGGAAACTACCACTTCGGAAGCAACCACGCCCGAACCTCCGGAGGATCCCTCGGAAGGTATGAGAGATATAACCACCATGGAGCTGGTAAGGGAAATGGGACTTGGTATAAATCTGGGAAATACTCTTGAAAGTTTCGGTGACTGGATTTACGAATATAATAAATATCCTACCGTAACAAACTTTGAAACCGCCTGGGGCAGCCCTATAATTACCGAGGATATGATAAAGGGCTATGCTGAGTGCGGATTCGGCGTAATCAGAATACCCGTTGCCTGGTCAAATCTTATGGAAGAAAATTACACCATTAACTCCGGTTATATGGCGAGAGTAAAACAGATCGTTAACTGGACATTGGACAGCGGAATGTACGCTGTGGTAAACATTCACCACGACGGCGGCTGGTGGACGAATTTCCCCACGGATAAAGAGGAATGTATGAGAAAATACACCCGTGTTTGGGAACAGATCACCGAAGCCTTTAAGGACTATCCCGACAAGCTTATGTTCGAGTCTCTGAACGAGGAAGGAGGTTGGGAATCCCTTTGGAACAGATGGAGCGGAAGCACCGAGGGAAAAGCGGAGTCTTTCGGCCTTTTGAACGAAATAAATCAGAAATTCGTGGATATCGTGCGTTCCGCCGGCGGAAACAACCCAAAGCGCCATCTCCTTATAGCCGGTTACACCACCGATGTGGAGCTGACCTGTGATCCACTCTATGTAATGCCCACCGATAAGGAGAACCGCTGTGCCGTATCGGTACACTACTACATACCTTCCACCTTCTGCATCTTAGAGGAAGACGCGGATTGGGGCGAGGCGCGTACCGAATGGGGAAACGAAGCCGATATAAAAGAGCTTAACGATAATATGGATCTCCTCAAAACCACCTTTATAGACAAGGGCGTTCCCGTAATTATCGGCGAATACGGTACTACTACGAAAAATAAGACACCCGAAATGATAAGGCTCTTCCTTTCCTCGGTAGCAAGAGAAGCATATAAAAGGCATCTTTGTCCCGTTCTTTGGGATACGCACAATCATTTCTATGACAGAAATCAGTGTGCATTTATAGACGAAGAGCTCCTCAGACAGATCATGGCGGCAAAAAATTAGCTTTGCGGCACCGTGAAAAAAAACTTGTTCTTGCTGTCCGTCGGCACGTATAAAATGTATAAAACCAATTCCTTGAGCATATTATATATTGTCTTCACAATTCTTTGAAAGGAGCAAACACACATGAAAGAAAAGATCAAAAAAATTATTGCCTCTGCCGCGCTTCCCGCAATGCTGCTTTCCTTTTCGGCGACCGCTCATGCCGAGGAAACCGCGGAGCCGTATTCCGACGGAATGAGGCAGATTTCCACCATGGAACTGGTGAGAGAAATGGGTCTGGGAATCAATCTGGGCAACACGCTCGATACCTGCAACGTAACCTGGATTGAAAATCCCACCGTATCCTCTTTTGAAACCGCCTGGGGCAGCCCGATTATTACCAAGGCAATGATACAGGGCTACGCCAACAGCGGCTTCGGAGTACTTAGAATACCCATTTCCTGGTCCAACCTTATGGGCGCAAACTATACCATTCACCCCGACTATATGGCGAGGGTAAAGCAGATAGTGGACTGGACCCTCGAAACGGGAATGTACGCGATTGTGAATATTCACTACGACGGCGGCTGGTGGTCAAAATTCCCCACCGAAAAAGACGAGTGTATGAGAAAATACACCCGCATATGGCAGCAGATCAGCGAAACCTTTGCGTATTACCCCGACAAGCTGATGTTTGAATCCCTGAACGAGGAAGGCGGCTGGGAATCCCTCTGGAACAGATGGAGCGGCAGCACCGAAGGAAAAGCCGAATCCTATGGTCTTCTTAACGAAATAAACCAAAAGTTTGTAGATACCGTGCGTTCTTCGGGCGGAAACAACTACGGACGTCATCTCCTGATAGCGGGCTACAACACCGATGTTCAGCTGACCTGCGATCCGCTCTTTAAGATGCCGTACGATTATATGTACCGCTGCGCCGTATCGGTTCACTATTACATTCCCTCCAACTTCTGCATAATTGAGGAAGATACGGACTGGGCCACGGCGCGCAGCGACTGGGGAAACCAAAACGACATAAACGAACTCAACTATTACATGGATTTGCTCAAAACGACCTTTATAGATAAGGGCGTTCCCGTAATTATCGGCGAGTACGGCACCACCACGGGAAATAAAACCCCCGAAACGGTAAGGCTTTTCCTTTCCTCCGTTGCCAAGGCGGCATACAGCAGATATCTCTGCCCCGTTCTCTGGGATACGCACAACCATTTCTACGACAGAAATCAGTGTAAATTCAAGGACGACGCGCTCCTCTGGCAGATAATGGCAGCAAAATATTAAAATTCGGCGGCCGCTGACGCGTAATGCGTTATGCGGCCGCTTAAATTTTTTGCGCCAAAATAAATTTATAAAATTTTCGGTAAAACTTATGAATAATATTCAGAAATTATAAAAAGCCCTATATTTACATTTACTAAAAGGAAAAATATATCTGTTTAATTAAGACCTGATTGGTTATAATGTATTTCAAACCCCAAATGTATACGAAATGAATAAAATTTAACTTTTTCGTCAGATTGTACCAAAACAGGTAAAAATTTTCACAATATTTTTAACTTTTACACTTACTCCCCACAAAACCTCAAAAAACATTATTTTTTTGCTTTGTAAAAGGATTTGACAAATATTTAACCTGCTTTTGGCGCTTATGGTTTTTTTTGCTTTTGTCATTGACAAACCGGCATTTATATGATAAAATGTACTAAAATATTAAATGCAAGTTAAGATAATTAAAAATTCATAGATTTGTCGTAATATTTTTCCGTGGTATCCAAAGAAGCGCTTTCCTCCGCTAATCAATTAAATTTAAAGCGCTAAAGGCATAAATCGTCCGTGAAATTTTTAATTTATTTAATTCATTTAGTGTTTTAATACCGATTTTTAACCGCGACGGAGCCGCGCATAACAGAAAGGCTTCGCGGGTTAAAATAATTTTTACAGGAGGCAAATAAAAGAAAATGAAGAAGATAATTGCAATAGCTCTTACCTGCGCCATGCTTTTAAGCGTTGCCGGCTGTTCTCAGAATAACGACAGCGGCAATGACGGCACGTCTACCACTTCTCAGGCGGCCGATACCGACAATAACGGCGGCGAGAGCACAAGCGAAAACACCGGCGACGATACCACCGGCGGCGAAGAAGATCCGAATGGCGGAGACAGCGAGCCTATCGAGATGATAGGACCTTTTGCGGATATGACTTATTCCGAGGCTTCCACAAAGATCTACAACGATAACCTCGGAGATTTTAAGGCGGCTTTGGATATCGCAACCGCCGAGGTTGACGATCTTTCCAAAAGATATGCTCTCATGGCCGTAGCGGAAGCAAAGCTCCTTGAATCGGGCATTTTCATTCCTATTAAGGCAAACGGAGGCGCTTACGCCATTAACCGTCTTGCAAGCTACACCAACTCTCCCGTTATGTGGGGCACCGATAATTACAGATTCTACCAAAACCTTATTACCACCGATTTCATCACCGCAGCCGACAGAGATGAGATGAAGGTAAAGTACAACGAGTTAAAGGGAAGCGGCGAATATCTTGCTTGGGCAAAGCAGTACCTTATCGACAAGGGGTATGAGCTTAAGGACGAAAAGAGCGTTTATTACTCCGCCGATCTTACCACTTGGGACGTTCTTGCAACCAACGAGGCGGACAACTCCGAGCTTTTGGTGCAGACCTATGACGGACTTCTTGAGTACGACTGTGAAAATGTACAGCAGCCCGCTCTTGCCGAAAGCTATGAAGTTTCGGAAGACGGTCTTACCTATACCTTCCACCTTCGTCAGGGCGTTAAATGGGTAGATTCTCAGGGACGCGAAGTTGCCGATCTTACCGCCGATGACTTTGTTGCGGGTATGCAGCACGCTTTTGACGCAAAGAGCGGCACCGAAGGACTCTTGAGAGATCTTATCGTAGGCACCGGCGAATATATTGACGGCAAAGATCTTAATTTCGATAATGTGGGCGTTAAGGCTGTCGACGAGTACACGGTTGAATATACTCTTCAGCAGGTTGCTCCCTATTTCGCTTCCATGACCGGTTACGGTATCTTTGCTCCCATGAGCAGAAGCTATTTTGAATCTCAGGGCGGCAAGTTAGGCGCCGAATTTGAGCAGGTTAAGGACACCGACGCTTATAAGTACGGCAAGGATCAGAACTCCATCGCTTACTGCGGTCCCTTCCTTGTAACCAATGCCACTTCCAAGAACTCTATGACACTTGAGGCAAATCCTTCTTACTGGAACAAGGACGCTCTCAATATTCATAAGCAGAACTGGAGATACACCGAATCCACCGACCCCAAGACTTCATATGACGACGCTATCAACGGCTTTGTTGACGGCGTGGGATTAGATGAGTCTACCATTACAATGGCCAAGGAAGCTGCTACCGATGACGGAAGCAATATATTCGATAAGTATCACTACACCAGCCTTACAGACTCCACAACATACGGCGGATTCCTTAACCTGAACAGACAGCAGTTTGTAAATCCCAACGACCAGGTTAAAATGCCTTCCCAAAAGACTGAGCAGCAGAAGGTTGATTATATAACCGCCGCTCAGAACGTTCATTTCCGTCTTGCGGTATACTTCGCTCTTGACAGAGGAAATCAGAATGCTCAGCTCAGAGGCGAGGATCTTAAGTACAACTCCCTCAGAAATACCTATACTCCCGGAAATATGGTAATGCTTCTCGAGGATACCACTATCTCCATTAACGGTACCGACACAACCTTTGAGGCAGGCACCAACTACGGCAAAATCGTTCAGGCACAGCTTACCGCCGACGGCTTCAAAGCTAAGGTTTACGACGAAGCAACCGATTCCACCGACGGATTTGACGGTTGGTACAATCCCGAAAACGCTAAGGCGGAACTCGCGATTGCCATTGAAGAGCTTAAGGCACAGGGTCTTGAGATTTCCAAGGAAAACCCCATTTATCTTGATTACCCCGTAGCGGCTCAGGTTCCTCAGTTCAAGCAGGGCGCGTATGTTATTAAGCAGTCTGTGGAAGAAGCGCTTGACGGATGCGTTATTATCAATGTCATTGAAGGCAGTAGTTATGACGACCGTAACTATGCTATGTTCTATCCCGAAACAGGTTTGGAAATGAACTTTGACTTTATGGACGCCGCCGGTTGGGGTCCTGATTACGGCGATCCCATGTCCTTCCTTAATACAATGCTCCCCGATTACAACGGCGACTGCACCAAGTATGTGGGTATTTATTAAGGGCAAAGCGTTTATAATTCTATTTAAGCGTATTGCAGGAGAATGTCACCCCGTTCCCCTGCAATATCTATAATTTCTCCGAAGGGGCGGCACTTTTTGTGCTGTCCTTTCGGAGGTTAGAGGATAATTTTTTTAAATGATCTTTTCGGATTGTGATTTGTCCTCTAACCTCCGAAAGGAATCGACTTTTGAAAGGAAAAGCGTTTATGACGAAGTATTTATTAAAGCGTTTGCTTCACGGGTTTTTCTCGATAATCGTCGTGGTTGGCATCGTAATGGTTTTGATCTACTCGCTGCTGGACAAGATGCAGATATTCGCTCTTGATTCTCAGTACAATCGACTCAAGAACAATACCAAAGTGTCTTACCGCTATTCAAGATGGGAAAAGTACGGTTATCTTGATTACGTTACTTATCAGGATTATCTGTACGAGCTTGCCAACTCCGGCGAGATAACCGAGGAGGAACGGTCGGCCGCCGCCGGTATGGGACGTACTCCCAACAAGGACACCGAGAAAGCAAAAGAATACATCGCAAAATTCACCGAGCATTATAAGAATATGGGCTATACTATTGAAAGACGCGACGCCATAATGGCTACTCCAAAAAAAGTAGCCGACGGCGGACAGGCTATTCTTTTTGCGTATAAAGATACCCCTCTTATAGTACGCGCATGGAAATACTTCACGAGCCTTTTCAGCTTTGACAATATAAATTATGTACAAGAGGATGTGGGAGAGCGCGGTCTTGAGTTCACTTTGTACGATCCTGTTTACGGCGGTGAAAAGTTTTCTCCCGCCATTATGGGTAACGGTACCAATCATAGGTATCTTCTGTATTTTGACGGAACTTTTCCTTTTATCCACCAGAATTTGGTTACATTAAACTTAGGCACGTCCTATTCCGTAAACCAAGGCATAGATGTGTTTAAAACAATGACTAACACACAGGGCGGATTCTACAAATCACAGGTTACTTACCCCACCGGACTTACGGAACTGAGTGCCGACGACTTACACACGGCTACCTATATCGCCGATTCGAGAGAATCCAGTAAGATAAATTCCGACCGCTTTGATTCCGATTACACAAACGTAGATGTTGTGCGCGGCGGATTTTCAAAAATAGGCTACTCTTTTGTTATCGGTATTATCTCCGTTGCCTTGGCTTATCTGTTAGGCGTTCCTTTGGGAATAATTATGGCAAGAAAAAAAGATAAGCTTATTGATAAACTGGGAACCGTTTATATTGTTTTCATTATAGCCGTTCCCTCTCTTGCCTATATCTTTCTCTTTAAGCAGATAGGCGGTGCGGCGGGACTTCCTACCACATTTGATATCAACGCACCCACAACTCTTATGTATATTCTTCCCATCATTTCCCTTGCGTTGCCGTCCGTTGCAAATTTGATGAAATGGATAAGGCGATATATGATTGATCAGATGAATTCGGATTACGTTAAGTTTGCCCGTTCCGGCGGATTGAGTGAAGGTGAAATATTCACCAAACACATTTTGAAAAACGCAATCATTCCCATTGTTCACGGTATTCCCGGCAGCGTTCTTGCCTCTCTTACCGGCGCCATTATTACAGAGCGTGTTTATGTGGTGCCCGGTGCCGGTAATCTGCTTACCGAAGCCATAAACAAGTATGATAACGGTGTTATCGTAGGTGTTACGCTGTTTTATGCCGTACTTTCGGTAGTGTCTATTATTTTGGGCGACCTGTTTATGGCAATGGTTGACCCTCGGATCTCCTTCTCGGATAAGGCAAGGTAAGAGCATGTATTCATAGGATACTGCACGTGTCTTTTCGGCAAATTTTGCTTTGTCAGCGAGAAAACCCGCTTGAAATCCACGCACAAACCCTATGAATACAAGCTCAAAATTTCAGGAAAGGTAAGGCAAAATTATGGATTATAATTTCACCGGCTGCGGCTACACCGAAGAAGAGCTTTTTTCGAGAGTCGACCACAACGACCTCGAATCGGAAAAGATTACGGCGCCGCGTTATTCCTATTGGCATTCTGTTTTTCGTGTATTTTTCAGGAAAAAGATAAATATTGTCATTCTGGCAATTTTGGCTTTCGTTATACTATTTGCATATATCTATCCCGCCGTTTCACATTACGATGAGTTTGGCAATCTGACCAATGCTTCCGCAAAACATCTTACGCCTGCTGCCGCAATAGATAAATTCGGTTTTGACATTCACTGGATTTTGGGTACCGGCGGTGCGGGACAGTCAACTTTTGACGCTATCTGGTACGGTTCGAGAATTTCCATTTCTTTAGCGTTTATATGCGCGGCCATCAATATGACCATGGGCGTAATAGTAGGCGCTATTTGGGGCTTCTCCAAAAAAGTTGACATAATTATGATGGAAGTTTACAACATTATAGGCAACGTACCTTATATACTTTTTATTTCGGTTATGGTCATGCTGTTCACCGCCACCTTCTGGACAATGGTGTTTGCCCTTACCGTGACCGGCTGGTTAGGTATAGCCTACTTTATACGTACTCAGGTCGTAATTATCCGTGACAGAGAATACAATCTCGCTTCAAGATGTCTCGGCACTCCAACGGTAAAAATTGCATTAAAAAATATTCTTCCTTTTATGACGTCGGTTATAGTTACTCTTCTCGCTACGGAAATCCCCTCTTATATTTCCTATGAAGTGTTCCTCTCTTATATAGGCATGGGACTTTCGGAAATGTCACTGGGACGTTTGATTTACGCCTCCGAAACCGCCATGGTAACCCCCGGCTGGGGATTCGAGTTCTGGAGCCCCGTGGCTATCGCGTCAATTATCACGGTAGTGCTTTATGTGGTGGGTCAGAATCTCGGCGACGCTTCCGATCCGAGAACACATATGTAACCGATCTTTGATATAAACGACAGAAAAGGAATGATACCTATGGATAATAAAGATAACAAAAATATACTGCTGTCGGTCAAAAATCTTGATGTGAAATTCCACGTAAGAGGAAGAATACTGACCGCCATAAGAAATATTTCTCTCGACATCTACGAAAACGAATCCATCGCAATAGTGGGTGAATCGGGCTCCGGAAAATCCGTTTTCACAAAGACTTTCGCGGGAATGCTGGATTCCAACGGCTTTATTGATAACGGCGAAATCGTTTTCAACGACGATCTTCTTGCCGACACGGTGGTAAATCTGAACGCTTCCGCAAAAGCCGATATTGAATCCATTGAAAAGAGGCTTAACGAATACGCGAGGCTTCAGAACGGCGCGGATTCCTACAATAAAATATTGGAGCTTGAATCCGAAAATAAAGCAAGATACGAGCTTACCGACGAGGAAAGGGAAAAGCTCGAATCCGAGCTTAAGGCTCTTATTCATGATAAAACTGAGCTTTTTAACGCCAAACAGACCCTTTCTTCAAAAACCGACAAGGAAAAAATCAAGAAAATCTCCGAGCAGATTGACGGCTTTGATATTAAGATAAAAGAAAAGGAAAAAGCCGCTAAGGATTATAAAACCAAGAAAAAACAAAATGCGGACGCGGACGGCGAATATCTCAGACAGTATCACGAAAAAGTGAACAAGCTTAAGGCACAGCGCACCGAAGAGATAACAAAGCCCGCCCCGGCCGAAGCCGTAAAAAGAAACAGAATAATTGCCAAGGAAATTTATCTTTCAGTAGGAAGATACGACTTTTTTAAACGCAAAAAAATGATTTCCGGTCTTTTAAAAGCGTTTAAAAAAGCTTATTCAATGGGTATTGACTTAGATAACGAAGACGAGAGAAACGGCGTTTTCAATAACGTTATTTTCCGCGTAAAATACCTTGACGAGACTCCCGAAAAGCTTCACGGCGTATGTGTTCTTGATCTTGCGCGAATTAAGGATTCCAGGGACTGGACACAGATAAGAGGTAACAGGATCGCCACCGTTTTCCAGGACCCCATGACCTCTCTGAACCCTATAATCACCATAGGCAAGCAGATTACCTCCGTAATTCTCAAGCACCAGAACTGCAGCGAAGCGGAAGCGAGACGCAGAGCCTTGGATCTTATGAGAAAGGTGGGAATCCCTAACGCCGAAGCGCGTTTTGACGATTATCCGTTCCAGTATTCCGGCGGTATGAGACAGAGGATAGTTATTGCCATCGCTCTGTCCTGTCAGCCCAAAATCCTTATCTGTGACGAACCCACAACCGCTCTCGACGTTACCATTCAGGCGCAGATTTTACAGCTTATAAAGGATTTGCAAAAGGAATTTGGCTACACCATCGTGTTCATTACTCACGACCTGGGAGTGGTGGCAAATATTGCCGACCGCGTGGCGGTGCTGTATGCGGGGCAAATTGTGGAGCTTGGAACGGTAGAGGACGTGTTCTACGATCCCCGTCACCCGTATACATGGGCGCTGTTATCCTCTTTGCCGCAGCTTGCTCAGAAAAATACCGTCCTTTATTCCATCACCGGTACCCCACCTTCTCTTTATAACACCATTACGGGCGACGCCTTTGCTCCCCGAAATCCCTATTGTCTCAGAGTGGACACTCTTTTTGAACCTCCCATGTTTAAGGTAAACGACACTCATTTTGCCAAAACATGGCTTTTAGACCCGCGTTCTCCGAAAATCGAAAAACCGGAGGGTATTCACAATATCCACGAAAAGCTGATAAAAGCATTTAATATATAGGAGCGTAAAGTACAGTGGCTAATATAAATCAAGAAAAGGAAAAAAAGGGACGTGTCGCGCATTTTCCCGAACACGGCCCAAAGGATAAGGACGGCAGGGAAATACTCCTGTCCCTTAAAAATGTGGACATTACCTTCGGTAAGGGTGACAGTGCGGTAAAAGCGGTAAAGAACGCTTCCTTCGACATTTATAAGGGCGAAACCTTTTCTCTTGTAGGCGAGTCGGGATCCGGCAAAACCACCGTCGGCCGCGCGGTAATACGTGTAAATCCCCTTGCGGGCGGTGAAATTCAATATAAGGGCGTTCGTATTTCGGGAAAGATACCCCATTCACTCGATCGTGAGGTCATCAGAAATATACAGATGGTATTCCAGGATCCCGCTGCTTCTCTTAACGAACGTGCAACGGTGGACTACATCATTTCCGAAGGTCTTTATAACTTCCGCCTTTTTGAAAATGAAGCGGACAGAGTGCGGAAGGTTGAAAAGATCATCAACGAAGTAGGTTTGCTTCCCGAACATCTTACCCGTTATCCTCACGAATTTTCGGGAGGACAGCGCCAGAGAATCGGACTTGCCCGCGCCATGGTTATGGAACCGGAGCTGGTAGTTGCCGACGAACCTATTTCCGCCTTGGACGTATCCATAAGGGCGCAGGTTCTCAACCTTATGAAAAAGTTCCAGAACGAAAAGCAGCTAACTTACCTGTTTATAGCCCATGACCTTTCCATAGTAAGATTTATTTCCGACCGTATCGGAGTTATATATAAGGGCAATATAGTGGAAGTCGCGGAGGCGGAGGAGCTGTTCAATTATCCCCTTCACCCTTATACTCACTCGCTTATTTCCGCTATCCCGATACCCGATCCGCAGCTTGAAAAAAATAAGGTACTATATACCTACGACCCATCAGTACACGATTATACAACCGATAAGCCCGAATTCGTCAACATAGGTCACGATCACTATGTATACGGTAACAAAAAGGAAATTGAGGAATATAAAAAGCTTCGTGAAGCGGGCGTTCCCGTAAAGGCTATAACCATTGACGAGGTTAAGAGTCACGAAAAGGTGATTCATGACGAGATAAAAGCGGACGAAATATCCGAAAAAGAGATAATGGCTCATCCTGCGGGAGACACAGGCTCATTCCTTTTGGCTGTGCTTGCGTTTTTGCTGCCCGTATTGGGACTTCCCATAGCGTATGTGTGCAAAAAGAAAAATTATATACGAAATTTTAAAATGCTGAAAAAGGGCGCAATCGCGGGATTTGCGGTGTTGGGAGCAATTGTGGTGCTGTTCCTGATTATGCTTCTGTTTGCGGTGATATAGCTTGGGACGTACCGTAAAAGGGAGAAGAAAGGGATACGAGCCGCGCCCTGTCCGGAGAATAGAGCTGTCGGAAGAAAACCAAAAGAAAAGAGCGATTGCCGCGGTGCTGTTTCTGATTATCGGAGCTGCGCTTTTGGTGTACTGCTTTGTGGTTTTTATAACACCGGAAAAGGGCTGGACGATCATTGAAGCCAACAGCACCGAAAACGACAGCTACGATTTTGTGTTTCAGTACTACTTAGGAGCCGAAGGCGGCGACACAAGAGCGGAAAACAGAACGGTAACCGCGCTGTATAATCAATCGGCGGAAAAAGTAAGTCGGCTTTTCGATGAAATCAGAGATTTTGACGGTATTGTCAGTATTCACACCATAAACGGCAGCCCAAATACCGAGCTTGAAATTGACGAAGTACTTTACGAAGTCTTTTCCGTTTTTTCCCGTTACAATTCCCGTTATCTTTACGCGGCTCCCATATATTCAAGATACGAAAACCTGTTTTACTGCGCCGACGATTCGATGCTCTCCGATTTTGACCCCATAATAAACGGCGAAATCAGGGAGGAATACAAAAACACCTCCCGCTATGCAAACGACCCCGCTATGATAGATTTAAAGCTTCTCGGAGATAATAAGATAAAACTTTTTGTATCCGACGAGTATCTGTCATATGCCGAAAAAGAGGGGATAACTAACTTTATAGGTCTTTGCTGGCTAAAAAACGCATTTGAGATAGACTATATCGCGGATACGATGATACGCAACGGCTTCACTCACGGCACAATTTCAAGCGCCGGCGGCTTCATAAGAAATTTTGACACGGGCAGCGAATATTACGCCCTTAACGTATTTGATGACACAGACGAGGGCATATTTCTTGCCGCGTCAATGAATTACAGGGGCGAACGCTCCATAGTAAGCATGAGAAGCTTTCCCATAAACGACAGTGAAAGGCGACGTTATTACGTTCTTCAAAACGGAGAAATAAGAACTGTTTATCTGGACATTTTCGACGGTTTGCCCAAAAGTTCCGTCAATACCCTGATTTCTTATTCCGAAGAAAAAAGCTGCGGAGAAGTGCTTCTTGAAATAATGGATATTTATATCTCGGATATCTTTGACCAAAGCAAGTTATCCGCTCTTACGGATAAAGACATTTTTTCTGTTTATTGCGTGAATAATACCGTTATGTATAATGATGACGGCCTGACGTTCAGCGGGTTATATAAGGATAACAATAAAGAATATACATTGAATATGTTTTAAAACAAAAAAGCCGACGCCCCTTATATAGGGGTATCGGCTTTTTTACATAATTTTCAAAAATCAAGGCTATCCGTTACCGCCAAGTCCAGCTTCATAAAGCCTTCCGCACGCCTCAAACATTCTTAAATTAGTTGCAAGAACAGGCAGATTCACCTCCGACGCAAGATTAACGATGCTTTCGTCTGGAGTTTTCCCTCTTACAAATACTATACACACTATCCCCATTATGTCGGCGGTACTGACAACCTGCGGATTATTAAGACCCGTCAGCAAAACGGCATTGTCCTTTATGTAAGCCAAAACATCGCTCATAAGGTCGGAGCCGCAGGCAGTGCGCACTTCTCTTGACAGCATGGCCTGCCCCGTTATCACACTCGCGTCCAGCAGCTCTTTTACATCGTTGACAGTCATATTATCACCAGTCCTTTTTTTATTTCCGGGTGTATACGGCAATTATAACATATTTAACATAAAATTTCAACAATTTGTTAAAAATTTTATAGTTATATTGAACATTTACTAATTCAACAGCACGCTATTGACAGCATGCTGTTGAATGTGTTATAATAAAACAGAAGATGTAACAGATCCCAGCAGAAATTTCGGAAAAAAGCCGTTTCACTCCGAAAAATAGGGAAAGGGAAAGGAAAAAATACAATGGAAACAGATAATTTTCACGTTTTGGAACTGTTTAAAAGAATTAACGACACAATAGAGAAAAACGCCAATTCAAATTTACAGTCCAATAATATTACCTTGTCGCAGGTTAAAATGCTTTTTACAATTCTGAACGCGGAAAGCTCTCCCCAAAAGGGAGTTATGCCGCTGAAAGAGCTTGAACGCCGTTTCGGAGTGGCTCAGTCCACGGCGGCGGGAATAATTCAGCGCCTTGAAAAAAAGGGCTTGGTTGAAAACGTTGCAGACGCCGAGGACAAACGGGTTAAAGTTTTAATAACTACCGACAAGGGAAAAAGTATCTGTGAAAGCGCGGTAAGAAGCATGAAGAAGCAAAACGAAAAAGCTCTCTGCGGTTTTGACGGGAATGAAAAATCAGAGCTTGAACGCCTGCTTCGGAAGCTTTTGAAAAATATCGAATAATACCGATTATTATTGAAAACAGATGCCCTTCCGCGCCGAATTTATTACAAAGAAAGGATTGATTGAAGAATGTTGAAAACCTTAGGCAAATTTATAGGCAAGTACAAAAAGGTCTCTGTTCTGACACCCGTATTTACCGCTCTGGAAGTATTTATGGAAATACTTATCCCATACGTCACCGCTTCCATAATAGATAAGGGAATAGAGGCGGGCAATATGAAAAACGTGCTTATCTACGGCGGTATAATGATAGGTCTTGCCTTTCTGAGCCTGCTGTTCGGAATACAAGCTGGGCGGTTCGGATCAATGGCGTCTACCGGCTTCGCCGCAAATTTAAGGGAAGGAATGTATGAAAAAATACAGAAATTTTCCTTTTCCAACATAGATAAATTCAGCACCGCCGGTCTGATTACCCGTATGACCACCGATGTCACAAACCTTCAGAACGCTTATCAGATGATATTGAGAATAGCGGTGCGCGCTCCTCTGATGCTTATTTGCAGCATTATAATGAGCTTTACCATTAACTTTAACCTTAGTCTCGTTTTTTTGGCCGTTCTTGTTTTTCTGGGAGCGGTGCTTATGTTGATAATGAAAAAAGTGATGCCTGTTTTTACCGAGGTTTTTGCGAAATATGACGCCTTAAACGCGGGGGTGCAGGAAAACGTCTCAGGAATCCGGGTGGTGAAAGCCTTTGTAATGGAAGATTATGAAAAGAAGAAATTTTCCGGCGCTGCGGAAAAGCTCTGCGCTCTTTTTGTAAAGGCCGAATCCGTTCTTGCATTTAACGGGCCTGTGATGATGCTTTCGGTATATGGCTGCGTCATAGCCTTGTCATGGCTGGGAGCACACTATATAGTGGACGGAGCAATGACTACCGGAAACCTGACCTCGCTTTTCAGCTATGTAATGAGTATGCTTATGTCCCTGATGATGCTTTCAATGATATTTGTAATGATCACCATGAGCCTTGCCAGCGCAAGACGAATAAGCGAGGTGCTTAATGAGGAGCCCGACCTTACCGACCCGATTCACCCCGATACGGATATCGAAAACGGAAGCATTGAGTTCAGAAACGTTTGTTTTTCCTATAAAAACGGAAGTGAACAAGGAAGCGGAGAAGATACTCTCCACAATATTTCTCTGAAAATAAACTCCGGTGAAACCATTGGCATAATAGGAGGCACAGGATGCGGAAAATCCAGCCTTGTAAGCCTAGTAAGCCGTCTGTACGATGTTGACGGCGGGCAGGTAATGGTAGGCGGAAAAGACGTTCGCGAATACGAAACGGAATCCCTGAGAAATCAGGTATCGGTAGTATTGCAAAAAAACGTGCTTTTTTCGGGAACAATCCTTGACAATCTCCGCTGGGGCAATGAAAACGCCACGGAAGAGGAGTGCGCGGAAGCCTGCAAGCAGGCCTGCGCCGACGAATTTATAGAGCGTATGCCCGACAGGTACAACACATGGATAGAACAAGGCGGAAGCAATGTGTCCGGCGGTCAGAAGCAGCGTCTTTGCATCGCCCGCGCTCTTCTGAAAAAGCCGAAAATACTTATTCTGGACGATTCCACCAGCGCGGTGGATACCACCACCGACAGCAAAATCAGAAAAGCCTTTGCCGAACATATCCCCGATACCACTAAGCTTATAATCTCCCAGCGTATTTCCGGCATACAAAACGCCGACAGGATACTTGTGCTTGACGAAGGCAGGATAAGCGGCTTTGACACTCACGAAAACCTTTTAAAAACCAATGAGATATACAAAGAAATTTACGAAGCGCAGATTCAAAGCGGCGGCGATTTTGACAAGCCGGCTTAACCGTTATATAAGAGCATATTTCAAAGCATAAAAATATAAAAAATATGAAAGGACTGACAGTAATGCCACCACAAAGAAGAGGCGGAGCAAAAAGCAAAAATCCCGCTCTGACATTAAAACGCATTTTTTCTTATGTGCTTAAAAACTATAAATTTTCCTGTCTTACGGTAGTGATCGGAATAATTGTTTCAGCGGCGGCAACTCTTGTTTCCACGCTGTTCACAAAATCGCTTATCGACGATTACATAAAACCTCTCACCGAAGCGGCTATACCGGATTTTTCCCCGCTGGCGGAAGCATTGATTACCTTGGCGGCGGTGCTTGTTGTGGGCATAATCGCATCTTACGGATATAACCGGATAATGGTCAACGTTTCACAGGGTACGCTTAAAAGACTCCGTGCCGAGCTTTTCGGCAATATGGAATCTCTTCCCATAAAATATTTTGACACCCACGCTCACGGCGATATTATGTCCGTATACACTAACGATATCGACACACTGCGTCAGGTTATCAGTCAGAGCTTCCCGCAGCTTATAAATTCAGTAATCACCTTTGTTTCAACCTTTGTCAGCATGATCGTGTTAAGCGTTCCGCTTACTGTGATGGCGGTGATAATGGCGGCGGTTATGGTTCTGGTAACGTTTAAATTCAGCGGACTTTCGGCCAAGTACTTTGTGAAGCAGCAAAAGGACTTGGGAAAGCTTAACGGGTATATTGAGGAAATGACCGAGGGGCAGAAGGTAATCAAGGTGTTCTGTCATGAGGAAAAGGCTCTCGAACAGTTTAAGGGACTTAACGAGCAGCTTCGCGACAGCGCCGACAACGCCAACAGAATTGCCAATATAATAATGCCTGTCAACGGAAATATCGGAAATATAAGCTATGTGCTCTGCGCAATATTCGGCGCGATATTGGCATTAAGCGGTAATTGGGGTCTTACCGTGGGCACTCTGGTTACATTCCTCACACTTAACAAAAACTTCTCCCAGCCCATCACCCAGATAAGTCAGCAGGTAAACAGCGTGGTAATGGCGACGGCGGGCGCCCAGCGTGTGTTTGATATGTACGATGAAAAGCCCGAAACAGACGAGGGTTATGTGGAGCTTGTTACGGCCAAGGAAAACCCCGACGGCACCCTTACCGAAACCAACGAAAATATGGGCGTCTGGGCATGGAAACACCGTCATACCGCCGACGGCGCCGTAACGTATACCAGACTTAACGGCGAGGTTGTTTTTGATAAAGTGGATTTCGGATACAGCGATGATAAAACCGTCCTCCACGACATAGAAATGATCGCTCACCCCGGACAGAAAATAGCCTTAGTGGGAAGCACAGGCGCCGGCAAAACCACCATCACCAACCTTATTAACCGTTTTTACGATATACAGGACGGTAAAATACGCTACGACGGAATCAATATCAACAAAATAAAAAAGGACGATCTCCGCCACAGTTTAGGCATTGTACTCCAGGATACCCACCTATTTACGGGAACCGTTATGGATAATATTCGCTACGGAAAGCCGAACGCCTGCGACGAGGAGTGTATAGCCGCCGCCAAACTGGCTAACGCCGACGGATTTATAAGACGCCTCCCCGAAGGATATCAAACTGTTATAACAGGTGACGGTGCGAACCTGAGTCAAGGACAGAGACAGCTTCTCGCCATCGCCCGTACCGCGGTAGCCGATCCGCCGGTGCTTATCCTTGACGAAGCCACGTCCTCCATAGACACGCGCACCGAAGCCCTCGTACAGCGTGGAATGGACGCCCTTATGACCGGCCGAACCTCCTTTGTGATAGCCCACCGTCTTTCCACGGTACGCAACGCCGACTGTATAATGGTTATGGAACAAGGCCGCATAATCGAAAGAGGCACCCATGAGCATCTGATCGAACAAAGGGGAAAATATTACCAGCTTTATACCGGCAATGAAATCGGAGCATAAAATCTTCAAGAGTTAACTTGGAAAGCAATAACTAAAAAGATAACGTGATTTTTAATTGATGTTAAAAATACAAGAAATAGTGATAATTCTTATTATGGCAATTTCCCTCAAAACTGGGCGACAACGACTCTTGAGGCGATTGCCGGCTCCTGCTCTCTTTCAAACGGATACCAAATATTGAACAGCCATATGACCGAACACAGCGAAATTAAACTGATACAGCCAAGCAACATAGGAAAAATGAAGTTTTTGAATACGGAATGCAAGTATGTTTCAGAAGAAGCGTTTGAAAAATTAGGCTGTACGGAAATACACGGCAGATATCTTTTGATAAACAGGATACTGAGCGACGGCATGAAAGCCTGCATACTTCCCTCCGCCAAAGAGAAAATGATTACCTCCGCGGACGTTTGCAGTATTTCCCCTTCGGAATTTTACAGCATTGAATATCTTCTTTTAGCGCTATCATCACCGGATTTTCAAAAGGCAGTGTATGAAAATTCGAGCGGAACAATGCTGAAAAGAATAAACAAGAGCCGTCTGGTGAAAATTCCTTTTGGCTTGCCGCCGATTAAGGAACAGGAGCGTATCGTTTCGGCGGTTTATTCGATATTTGAACAGTTGGATAATATGCAATACTGATATTGATTTTCAATTACTGCGTATCTGATACTGTTAATCGATTAACAGTGCTTCGGGTGTAATAACCATTTTTACTATGATTTTATCCTATGTCAAAATGGTTATTAGTATAAATCGGCGAAGCCTCCGCTTCGACAGCGGAAATAAACCTCAGCCAAACGGACTGTGTTTATTATCCGACCACGAAGCGGAGGCTTTGCGATTTTTTACCAGGTAACTATTTGATCAATAAGCTCCTGCTGTTCCCCCGATGTGCGTCTCAGATAAATACGGGTTGTTTCAATGCTTTCATGCCCCATAAGGTCGGCTAAAAGCGAAAGATCGCCGCATTTTTCAAGAAAATTCTTTGCGTAACGATGCCTGAAGGAATGCGGATAAACCACCTTCGTGTCCAATCCGTATTTTTCCGCGTAGGTTTTTAGCTGATGGGATATACCTCTGGTAGTTATTCTTTCGCCGTATCGGTTTAAAAACAGATATCCCGAATCCCTTCCTATTTCCTTAAGCCACTTCAGCGTTTCTTCTTTCAATGTTTTTGGTATGTAAAGCCTTCTGAGCTTTCCGCCTTTGGCATAGAGATCAAAATATCCGGTTTTTACGTGCTCGATCTTTATTTGAATCAGTTCGCTTACCCTTGAACCCGTAGCCGCAAGGTACCATACCACAAAATACCACTCGTAATTGCCGTCCTGTTTAAGCCGGTTTTTGAGAAAGCTGTAATCCGCGTTGCTTATTACGTTTTCCAAAAAGTTTTTTTCCTGTACCTTTACGGCTCTGAGCTGCAATTTGTCCTTATGCAGGTATTCAAGGTACTTATTTATCGCCTGAATACGCAGGTTCACCGTTTTCGGCTTAAAAAATTCCATTAAATACCCTTTGTAAGCCAACAGGTTTTCCTTGTTTATTTCGTCATAATGAGAGGAGAAAAAATCCACTGTCCACAAATATGACGTGATGGTGTTTTCCGAAAGGTTGCTTTTTTTCAAAAACTCTTCAAATGTTGTCTTTGCTGTCATTTTAAAATGCCTCCGTAAAAATATATTTGCGAAAAATGTCGCAAATATATTATACAATAATTCGATAGCAAAACGCAGCATTGTCTTTCGACCGGAAATATTTTAAAGAGTTTTATTTTGTTAATGATCTCATTATTCCAAACATTTTAAAATTTTATCCAGCGATATAAAAATCTCTTTTATTTTAGCGCTTATTCTTTCCTGCTCTTTTTTCGGCGGCAGAGGCAGAACCGTATCTCCGAGTTCCGCCGCCGAAATCTCCTTAAAGCTTGCTCCCGAAGCATTTTTGACTATGTTTACGGTGAATGCTTTAAGACAGAAATATATGTATTCCGACGATATTTCCGAGTACGGTATAAAAGCTTTTATTCCCTGACTCGTAGCAAGCGGATTTTCGGCAATGGCGGCATATCCTATCGGAGCGCGGCAGGAATACAGCACCGCGCCTTTCGGCACGATCCGCGCGGTGGAGGAATCCAATCCCTTTCGGGAAATACTTCTTTCGCCATTTGCTATCACATTTACCGTCTTTTTTTCTTTCCCCCCCAGATCCGAGGGGGTAATCCACGGAATGTCACCGTTCCAATATTCCGAAACCGAGGTTTTCGGAGTTCCGCCGCCCACTATCCTTCCTATCCGACGTAAGCTTGTAAACTTCCATGAACGGGGTATTTCAAATGCTTTTTCCTCCGGCTTCTCATAATAAGAATTATCACAACCAACCTCCCAACCACTCTTATCATTACCGTGTTCCTTCCCGATCCTTTCCAGAAGCGCTTCCGCAGGTTCGTCACCGTCCTCCTGCGGCACAAGTTTTCCCCTTACCGCCATATCCAGAACCTTTTCTTTGGTTCTCGCAATAAGCAGCTCCAACTCTTCCCTTTCACCGCGTATTTTTTCCGAAGCGAAAACTATCCTTTTAAGCTTTTCCGCAATTTTCTTCTGAGTATTCAGCGGCGGCAGAATAAACAGCAGGTTGTCAAATTTTGTCTTATTAAGTATCGGCATTGTGGCCGAGGAGGAATTGGCCTTTATCTGCTTTTGCATATAGTCCGCGCACACGGAAAAATAAGTGTACTCTGGAGAAATCATACGGTTGGGCAATATGGCGTTCATCTGCTGGTTAAAAATCCCCTGCTTTTTGATATATCCCGTTTTTCCCACCGTACCTATACATGTCACCAACACCGAGTTTAAAGGCGCCGTATGTCCTCGCTCAAAACCTCTTTCCGTAACCGTTTCGGCGGCGGAATCCACAGCGAAGCCTTTATCCAGATCGGAGGGCTTATAAAAAGGATATTCCCCGCCGTAAAGTTCAGCGTCTCCGGTTGGAGGCGTGTTCCCGGTCACCGTTCTGAACAGGGAGCCTAATCGGCACCATTCCCAACCTTCGGGCAGGTCGAAGGGTATCTCCTCCTGAATGCAATCTACCCTGCCCTGCGCTTTTTCATAGTAAAGTCCGTCCTCGCCCTTGTAAATAACGGTATTAACCTTAATATTCTTCATTCTGAGGGTGCCTTCCGTAAGCATACGCTGCCTTTCGTCCCTTATCCGCTCCACTATCACGCTTGCCGGCTCGTATTCCTCCGCCTCGTCCATTTTTTCTTTTTGGGGAGCATTTGCGCAGTATCGAACACCGCCATTGCTTTTATTTGTCAGTCTTCCTCTGACCGCCAGCTCCAGTGCCTTTTCGGTAAATATATCGGTGTTCATAAATCCTCCCACTCCTCCACGCTGCCGATAAGCTGCTCCAATTCCGAAACCGCAAGAGAGATATTGACGGACTTTTCCTTTATTTGACTCAACAGCTCGCCTAAGCTGAGGTCGTCACCCCGCTTCCTTTCGTCAAGCCAGATTATATCGAGACTTGTCCTGTCTCTTGCGAGTATTTCCTCATAGGTGAATTTTCTCCATCTTCCCACGGGATTTTCCGGTGAATAGGTTTCATTCCTGCGTGAAATATCCCCTTCTTTATAAAGATCAATAAATTCCGCGAAGTGCTCTTCCTTTAAAGGATTGGTTTTTCCAAAGGAGGGAAGCTGCGAACGAAGGTCGTATATCCAGACCTCTTTCGTGTTGCCTCCATCCTCCTGTCCTCTCCTGAAAAACACAATATTCGTCTTTATGCTTGGGGCGTAAAAAATTCCCGCCGGCAGTCTCAAAATAGTGTGAAGCTCACACTTTTCCATTAGCTCGCGGCGTATTCTTTCCCCGTCGCCATCCGAAAAAAGCACGTTATCCGGAAGTATTACCGCCGCCCTTGCATTGCCGCTTCGGTTAAGACTTTTGTAAATATGCTGCAAAAAATTTAACTGCTTGTTGTTTGTCAAAAAGGTAAAATCCTGCCTTGCAGCTCTTTCACCCCCTCTTTTGGTGCCAAAGGGGGGATTGGTCAGTACCACGTCGTAACCGCAAAGGGCCTTGCCGAAATCCGACAAAGTGTCCCCTAAATATATTCTTCCCTCAACGTCGTGCAGCATGGCGTTCATTAAGGCAAGGCGATAGGTATCGCCAACCAATTCGCAGCCCGTAAAAGCCTCCGTTCTCTGAAACTCCTTCATCGGCTCGGACAGGTCTTTTAAATCATCGGTACGGCTTTTCACATGACGGTCGGCGGCTATCATAAACCCGAATGTACCGCAAGCGGGATCGCAGCAGCGTTCTCCCGCCTTCGGATCGATAAGTCTTGTCATAACGTTTATCAACACCCGCGGAGTAAAATATTGTCCCGCTCCGGATTTTTTTTCGGTTGCGTTTTTTTCCAGAAGTCCTTCGTAAAGATTTCCGAGACCCTCCTCCTTAACGCTGTACCAATCAAATCTATCTATGGTAGCAATAATTTTTTCCAGATTTTTCGGCTCGTCTATATTGCTCCTCGCTTCGCGGTAAATTTCGCATAAAGGTTTAGGACATTTTTCTCCAAGGAACTTTAGCAATTCTGTATAAAAGTCTTTAAGCTCCCGTCCCTGCTTACTTACAAGCTTATCCCAGCGATATTGCTCCGGAATAGGCACTTCCCGCTCTCTTTCCTTGCACATTTTAAGAAAAAGTATATACGTAAGTTCATTGACATACTGCTGATAAGTTATTCCGTCGTCTCGAAGCACGTCGCACAGTCTCCACAGCTTTGACACTATTTCCGTATTGTTCACCGAAAAACCTCCATAACGCCGGTTACGGCAAATCTTTATTAACTTCCGATAATATAAAGTTATCGGAAGTTAAACAGTAAAATTCCACACAAAAATCCATATTAAATTATAATACTCCGTTGGAAAAAAGTCAAGGGAAAACGGGGTTGACAAATTCGGTACGGTGATATAAAATAAAGTTGTTCGTCCAAAAAGTTACAAGGAGCCAAAAAAATGCCAAGCAAAAAAACTTTATACATATCCGACCTTGACGGCACACTTCTGACCAACAAATCGGGGCTGAAGGATCGCGCCGCCGAGCTTCTGAAACGCCTTTCTGAAAACGGAACAATGTTTACCTACGCCACCGCCCGCCGTTTCGGTTCCGCCGACTTTCGTATGAAAAAAGCGGAAATAAAGCTGCCCGTCATACTTATGAACGGGGTTATCATAGCGGACGGAAAAACAGGCGAAATTATATCGTTAAACGGATTGGAGCAAGCCGATCTTTCCGGAATAAAAAAAGCTGTAGAACAATACGGCGAAGCGCCCATAGTATATTCATTTATAGACGGAAGCCAGAGAGCAAGCTATCTTGAAAGCAAAAAAAAACGCGTTAAAAGCTATCTCGACGATCGAAAGGGCGACAGCTCCATACGATCCTGTTCAAGCTACGACGAATTGTTTGAGGGAAACGTCCACTATCTTACCTTTTTAAATTCCTCTTTTACCGACGAAGAAAAAAAAGAGCTTTTCGGCGCCGAAAAAGGCTTTGCTTATACCGAGTACTTTGACTGCTACCGAAAAAACGAGCTGTGGCTGGAGGTTTTTTCCGTCAATGCCTCAAAGGAGAACGCAGTAATAAAACTGAGAGAAATGCTAAACCCCGACGAGGTGGTGGTATTCGGAGACAACCTCAACGACCTATCCATGTTTAAAGCTGCCGATCGTGCGTATGCCGTATCGAACGCCGCCGAACAGCTTAAGGAAACGGCGGACGCAATCATAGGCAGCAACGAGCAGATAAGCGTTCCGCGATTCATAGAAGCCGAACAAGCCGCTGTTTTTGCTTACTCCCCCCATGTAAATGTCATAAACGAGCCTAATGCCAAGCGTTTTGAAAAGGCCATGGAAAAATCAGCCGAAGCCGCAAAATTGCGGGCGGATGCGGAAAATGGAAGAAAATCGGGGGCGGAAACGGGAATAGGAACCCTTAACGAAAAAAGAATCCACTCCGTCCTGAAAAACTACTTCTCCAACGATTACGATCAGGAAGCCAAAATAGGCAGCTTTTACGCCGACATCGTCACCGAAAACGGAATTTATGAAATACAGACGGGCAATTTCGGCAAACTGAATAAAAAACTTGAGGTAATGCTTTCGGTTTGCCATGTAACGGTGGTTTACCCTTACGAAAAGCGCACAAGGGTTATCTCCGCCGACGACAAGAGCGGAGAGCTTCTGCGTGAAGGCCGATTCAGATACAACAACAGCCTGACCGATTTTCTTCTTGAGCTGTACCGTATAAAAAGCTTTCTGACAAATCCCAATCTTACCATAGGTATTGCCGAGCTGGACGTGGAACGGGTAAACTATGTTTCCGCAAAGACTGGAAAAAGGCGGAAAAGAGGAGCGTTTACCAAAACCCCTCTCGCGCTTAGGCGGGAAATATATCTTGAAAAGCCCTCCGATTACCTTACCCTACTTCCCGAAGGCATTCCCGAAGAATTTACGGTAAAGGAGCTTCAGAAATATACCAAAACTACCGACGCTAAGCTTTTGCTTGAAATACTGCTGTATGTGGGGGCGGCGGATAAAATCGGAAAAAGAGGGAACGCGGAAATTTACAGTATTACTTTATAACCGCTGCCGGATGTACATATTGTTATACCAATCCGTTTTTAAACTATGGGTAAAATTCATGATTTAAAAAAGGTTGCACCCAAAACACTAATCCAACAGTTTTAAAAGAGATTAGTATAAGTTATAGACTTGATTAAAGATCAGGGCGTATCCGAAAACCGAGAAATAATGAAAATTGCGGGTTTTCGGATACGCCCATAATATATTATTGCTCCCCAAATTAACTCTTAAATTTTTCTGCTTTCCCGACTGCCGAAATACTTCGTCGGAAATCCTTGAAATATGCGCATATTCCTGCGGCTTTCTTCCTTGTCTTTCGGCAGCCGTTCAGCGCATAAAATCTTCAAGAGTTCATTGGGGAAGCAATATAGTAAACAACAATTTTTATTGTCATTTACTGTAATATTTTTTTCTTTTATTTTTAGGCGGCTCCGATTTACCTATCGCGGTTCGGAGCATTCTCATTTCCTCAGACGTCAGATCCCTGTACTCCCCCGGTTTAAGCATACCTAACTTAACTCCTCCCACGCCGGTTCTCTTCAGTCTTGAAACGGTCAATCCAGCCTTCTCGCACATCTTCCTGATCTGCCTGTTTTTTCCCTCTTTTATAATAAATTCCAGCACCGTTCTACCGCTCTCCGCCGTAAGAACGTTTATAACACAGGGCTGAGTGATAACCCCGCTGTCAATTTCCATTCCCACCGACATCAGCGCGATTTGTTCGTCCGTGACCTTATTGGGAATCGTTACCCTGTAAGTTTTCGCCACATGCTTCTTCGGGTGCATTATATCATTGGCAAATTTCCCGTCATTGGTAAGCAGTATAAGGCCTTCGCTGTTTTTATCCAACCGTCCGATAGGATAAATCCTCTCTTTTATACCGCCGATCAGGTCGGTTATAAGCTTCTCCGAGTGAACGTCCTCCATTGAGGTAAGATATCCCCTCGGCTTGTACAGCTTTATATACCTTAGCTCAACCCCCTCGGTATTTATCTTTTCTCCGCAAACGGTTACGGAATCCTTTTCGGTATCGGCCTTGTCTCCCAATTTTACCGCCCTGCCGTTTACTTTTACCAAACCTTTTTCTATCAGCTCCTCCGCCTTGCGCCTCGAACAATAACCGCTGTCGGAAAGTATTTTCTGAAGTCTTTTTTCCATATATAAAATTCCTTTTTGTAATATTTTGTTCCAAAAAATCAAAAAAAGCGGATTTTTTTGGGACAACAAATCCCTTTCTTACTCATATGCTGTACAAACATAATAAAGGGAACCTCTAAAGAAAGGAACTGATACCGTGAAAAAGCTTTTCCGATCCGCTTTGTTTTTTTTGGGAGCACTGTCAATACCGGCTATGCTGTCCGCCCGTGTATCCGCCGTTTCACCGGACTTCTCCGTATCCGCACTGAGCGCGGTGGTGATTAACGCCGACACGGGGAATATCGTGTACGAAAAAAGCGCTTTCGCCCAACGCGCCATGGCAAGCACCACAAAAATAATGACGGCTCTTTTAACGATAGAGGCGGGCGATCTGGACAAAAAATTCACCGTGGACAGCTACGCCATTCAGGTAGAAGGCACATCCATGGGCTTAAGTCAAGGCGATATAGTCACCAGACGCGCCCTTCTTTACGGTATTCTTCTTCCCTCCGGAAACGACGCGGCCAATGCCGCCGCGGTAAGCGTAAGCGGCTCCATGGGAAAATTCGTGGAGCTTATGAACAAAAAAGCGGAGGAACTGGGGCTCGTCAACACCCATTTTGCCAATCCCTCCGGACTTGACGCACAAGGACACTTCACCACCGCCTATGATCTGGCATTACTTACCAAAACCGCTCTCGAAAACCATGTTTTCGCTGAAATATGCCGCTGTGCCGACGCTCAGGTGGAATTCGGGAACCCCCCTTATCTCCGCCGTCTCGCCAACTCAAATAAAATGCTGTGGCAATACGAAGGCTGTTACGGCGTTAAAACGGGATTCACCGACAACGCCCGCCGCTGTCTTGTTTCTGCGGCGGAACGCAAAGGGGTAAAGCTTATCTGCGTTACGCTTAACGCTCCGGATGACTGGGAAGATCACCGAAAAATGCTTGACTACGGCTTTGAACAGGTAAAAAGAACCGAGGTGGTTCTCCCCTCCCCCGTCACGCTTCCGGTAATAGGAGGGACGGCGGATAAAGTGCCCCTTACGCTGGGAGACAGGGTTGTGCTGCCGCTTTCTCAGAACGAATTAAAATCCGTATCCTTTAAAATAAGCACGGAGCCTTTTCTTTACTCCGGTTTTGAAGCGGGTAAAAAAACGGGAAGCGTAGAGATATACCTTGACGGGGAATTTATCCGAAAGGTGGATCTGATAGCCGCCGAAGGAGTAAGCCGATCCGAGGAAAATCTTAATTTTCCCGAAAAGCTCTTTAAATTTTTAAGGCAGTTTTTCTTGGGTTGATGTCTGTTATATAATACCGAATAATAATTTCGTTACAAAAAATTATTATTCGCTTATATCCTCGCCGTTATTTTCGGAAACGTCGGACTTCTTGGCAAAAATATCCTTTACCTTTGCCACTATTCCCGGAACGCCCTCGATAAGACTGTCTACGGGACTGTCCTTGGCGCCCAGCTCAAGCATTTTAACGTCTCCGTCCCTTGTGATAACTATAAAGGCCTGAGGCTTAATTGAAATACCTGCGCCGGATCCGCCCGCGAATACTTCCTTGGGTACGCTTGCTGGAATATCCGAGCCGCCCGCCACGAAACCGAAAGAAACCTTTGAAACGGGTATTATAACCGTGCCGTCGGGGGATTCTACCGGCTCGCCGATAATGGTGTTTACATCAACCAACTCGCGTATTTTTTCCATAGATGTGCTCATAAGTCCTTCAAGATGCTGTGCCATAATTTTTCCTTTCCGTAAGACGATTTTTCGTCAATTTTATTTTAATAGAAATTCTTAAAAACATAATCATGCCGCTTTTTGCTGCGCGCTGCCTTCGGCCTTCTCACTTACCGCGTTCAACTCCTTAAGCTCGCCGTAAATAGCTGCCGCTCCCCATAATCCGCTATGCAAAAGCGTGGAAACACGCAGTTTGACGGTGGCCTTAGCGTAATAAACGCTTTTTTCCAGTTCAAAGTCCGCTCTTATATTGATTTTTTCCGCTTTAAAGGTAATCATACTGTCCAAAAACGCCGCAAGTCCATCCACCGCCGCGCAGTGCACCCCGTAGCTTATGGCGGTTTTGGCCGCGTCGCCGCCTCCCACGGTTATGTCCGCATATACGCCGGTAACCCTTATTTTTTTGAAAAGCCTTTTTATATGCGGCTTGGCCTTACCCCATATGCTGAATATAATCTCCGGAGTCATGCCGGATTTTTTCTTTTGTTTTTTTTCTTCCGTTTTACTCCGTGCAGCGCTTTTTACATTATTCGGCGGAGCCTCGGAACGTCTCTTTTCTTCGGCTTCTGGAGCGTTCGCCTTTTCCGTCGGCAAATGCCGCGGCTTTTTTTCGGCTATATGCTTACCTGTTTTTTTAGCCTTTTTTTCTTCCCTGCGTTTTTTCTTTTCGGCCTTTCGCTTTTTCTTTTTTTGCTCTTTAGGTGAAAGCGGGTCTTTGGCTATGGTAAAAAACAGGTACTTTATTTTAAATTTAAAAACTTTGTCGTATTCAAGCTCGGCAGTGATTGAAGACGCCAACAGAAAGAATATTAAAAGGGCAATCGCCGCTGTTATTATAAGTGCAGTCAAATAAGCGTCTCCTTTCTTTGTTCAAAAGTTCGTCCGAGAATACCTTGACCAAAGATTAGTCGTTCTCCATCTCATACGTATCCAGCTGCCCCGCCAGTCTCTCCGCCTGCTCGTCTATTTCCCGCTGATCGATTCCGTCCATATCGTCAAGGATCATCTGTCCTTCCTGAACGGGTAAAGGCGGGAGATCGTCAATGCTCTTTAACCCAAAACAGCGCAGAAACGTATCAGTGGTGCGATAAGCTATCGGTCTTCCCGGAAGCTCAAGCCTCCCCGCCTCCTCGATAAGACCCTTCTCAACTAAAGTGTTGACAACTCCGGAGCTGTCTATTCCTCTGATCTGTTCCACAAATCCCTTAGTCACGGGCTGATTATAGGCTATTACCGCCAGACATTCCAGCGCCGCCTGCGATAAAGGCGTTTGCCTGTGAGAATCCAACGCCGCTTTTACATAGGACGCCAGCTCCTCCTGAGTGGAAAGCTGAAACGCGCTGCCTAACCTGATTATTCTTAACCCGCTTCCCATTACCGAATAACGGCGTTCAAGCTGATTAAGTATTTTGGCGGTGGTATCCGTATCTATTCCCGACGCTTCCGACAGTTTATCCAACGTTATCGGGTCGGCGTAAGCGAAAAGTATCGCTTCAACTATCGCCATACCTTCTACTATTTCCATTCGATCACTTTTCCTTTTGTTTATTATTCCAATCAGCCTTTACCGTTAAAAAACGAAACTTTAAGAGCGTCGGACAGAAAAAAACGCTTCTCATCGGAGCGGTTTATTCCTCGTCCCGAAAGCTTACTCTATTTCTTTTAATGCGCTCAGCCCTGTCCGAAGGCTTATATTCCAGCCACTCGTTATCCTCCGAAATACTGACGTAGCCGTATTTGGAAAGCTCCAGCAGAGCCAGAAAGGTCGCCACCTGTTCCGAGCGGTTTTGCCCGCCGTACAGGCTCCTCAGTTCTATTCCGCAGCTTTTCTTTATTTTTTTCAGCACGTACAGCACCTTTGTAAATACCGTAACATAGCTTTTCGCTACAATGGGCTTCATAGAAGGCGGGCGCGCGTTGAATTTTGCCATAGCCACACGGTCGGTCATTGCCGCAACAGCAGCATACAGCTCAAAAGGATCGTGATTAAGCTTATAGGAGAAATCCGTGTCTATTTTCATAGGTTCCCTTACGAATATCTCCGTTCCCTTCCACTTTTCCCTGAGCTTTTCCGCTATCACCTTACAGAGGGCGTATTCGACCAACGTACCCTCCAGCTCCTTTTTAAGCTGTTCCGCCTCGTGCTTGGGCAGCAGAGCGGATGATTTTATAAGAATAAGATGAGCGGCCATTTCCATAAATTCGCCCGCTATCTCCATATTTGCTTCCTGCATCTGCTCCAGATAAAGCAAAAACTGTTCCAGAAGCACGGATATCTCTATATCCCTTATATTTAATTTATGTTTCTGTATCAGGGAAAGCATAAGGTCAAGGGGACCCTCGAACACCTTAAGCTTAAAGTTCAGTTCCTGCATTTTTTAAAAACTATACTCCCATAAAAAATTCCACATATCCCGTGGCATAAAAAAGCCCCTTTGATATCCACGCCGAAAGAAAGCTCATGGGTATGCTGAACACTCCGAACAGGAACAGCAGCATTATAACCATCATTATCGCTCTTTCGTACCTCATTATCCTTATAAAAAGCTTGGTGGGCAGAAAAGCCATAAAAAAGCGCGCTCCGTCAAAGGGCGGCACGGGAAGCAGATTAAAGACTGCGAGATATATGCTGACGCTTACTATCTGTATTGTGGTGTAATAAAGGTACAGCTCCGCGCACGCGTTGCCCGAAGCGATAACCTCGATGTTGGAATACAAAATTATTTTTTCCGCTATTACAGTCACATAAGCTATCAGCAGATTCGCCAAAGGCCCCGCCAGAGCGATTATAGCCGTTGCAATACGCGGCTTTGTCTTTGAACAGCGGAAAGGATTTACCGGTATCGGCCTTCCCCAGCCGAAACCGAACAGCACCACGGCCAAGGTTCCCATAATATCCACGTGAAGAAAAGGATTAAGCGAAAGCCTTCCGCTTTTTTCGGGGGTAGGATCGCCTAACGCTTTTGCTGCCCAGCCGTGAGCGCACTCGTGCAGAGGAATCTCCACCAGAATTATTATCAAACAGACAAAGATTTCCACTACTATCATTGCGCTGCTTGCGGTTTGGTTCGCAAGATTTAACATAGCCCCCGCCTTTCCGCTTTTAATCTGTTAAAACAAGTTATTTTTTTATTATACTACATTTTGGTATAAATTTCAAGTGGTTGCATTTATAATCCTTGCTCAAACGAATGTCGGACTATCTGTCAGTGGATAATTTGAAAATAGTATTATAGCAATCCAACTGAAGTTCATACAAGCTAAAACAGTGCCAAACATACACACTTTTTTGAGGGGCGTTGCCCCCGTCCTTCGGACTCCCCTACTTCCCTTTCGGAGTCCGAAAGGGAAGCGGAAAGGACAGCGCGTCGCTTCGCTCCTTTTTGTTTATTTTTTTTGAATTGCTATAGATGAGGCATCGTTTGTATAAACCGGAATTTGTCGCTGTTGAAATATAATCATACTGTACTTTTAGAAAATTTTATAAATTCATATGGCAATCCCATATCTTCAGAATATTTACATATTTCTATCTTTTCGTCATCATTCATTTCGTCATAGAAAGGGCGATCTGATACTTTCCAGTATGTTTTAACTTCGTCTATTTTCAATATATCACCCCATGGGGCAGTATATAATTTCCCGACTTTATATTTACCGATTTCCTTATATACCCTCGTGGTATAACAATACCCCAGTTTATTTAAATAATTTTTGATTGACTCATATTCATGTTCGGGGAATGATATTTCTTCAAACACACAATAACCCTCCTAATCAAAATTTATGGAAAATGTTCAATACAAATTCCGATTTATTGCTTTGATTATAACATAGCGCAGGCATGCCGACAATTTGTTTTAGTGGAATTACCGAAGCTTTGGCCAACAACATCTATCTTGAACAGGGAGCATTTACAACTGATCGGTAAATCTTACAAACGCTTCCTTACCTTTTTCGTCCCTCTTAAACACGCCGGCGTCGCAAAGCACCTGTTCAAACACTTTTCCCACTTCCGTACGGATTATTTTCTCCGCGTTTTCGGCGTTCAATTCGGGATGCTGTTTTACAACGCCCTTTGCCCATTCCGCATGGGAAGCCGTTGCGGGATCGGACGTCAGATCCTTCTCCTCAAGTATGGCCTTTTCCAGCGCCTTAAGCTCCACCGCAAGCCTTGAGGGCAGTACCGCCAGCCCCATTACCTCGATAAGACCTATGTTTTCCTTTTTTATATGATGTAACGAGGGGTTGGGGTGATAAACCCCCAACGGTCTCTCTTCGGTGGTTATGTTATTGCGCAGCACCAGATCGCATTCATACACGTCCCCCTTCATTCGGGCGATAGGCGTTATCGTATTGTGAGGCGTTCCATTAGTCTCGGCGAAAACAAACACGCTTTCGTCGCTGTAACCTCTCCATGACCTTAAAATAAGATCGCAGACCTTTACCAATTCGCCCCTGCTTCGGCTTTGCGCCCTGATAACCGACATAGGCCACTTTAATGTTCCCAATGTAACATCGGGAAAATCGGGAAGAGAAAAATATCTTTCGATTTCCGCCTTTTCCATGGCGAAACCGTAATTTCCACCCTGAAAATGCTCATGGCTGAGAATGGAGCCGCCCACTATGGGGAGATCGGCGTTTGAGCCCACAAAATAGTGGGGCACATACTCGATAAAATCAAACAGCTTTTCAAACACCTCCGCGTCTATCTTCATGGGGGTGTGCTTTTCGTTGAAAACTATACAGTGCTCGTTGTAATATCCGTAAGGCGAATATTGAAGCTGCCATTTTTCGCCGCCTACGGTCACCGGAACGGGGCGTAAATTCTGGCGTGCGGGGTGAGTCAGCGTTCCGTAAAAGCCCTCGTTTTCAAGACACAGCTGGCACTTAGGGTAAGCCGTTGACTTCGCCTTTCCCTGCTTCGCTATGTCGCGGGGATCCTTTTCGGGCTTTGAGCGGTTTATTGTAATATCAAGCTCGCCGTACTCGGATTCGTATTTCCACTTTAAATCCTTCGCGATTCTGCCCGCTCTTACATAATTTACGTTCTTATTATACTCATAGTAATTTGACACAGCATTTTCCGGAGAAACGGAATTATACCTGCGCAAAAACTCATCGTGCACCTCGTGAGGAAGGGGGGTTACCACTCCCATAAGCTTTGTGTCAAATAAGTCCATTGAATTTGCGGTGTCCTCCGTAATGAAATTGTCGCAGGCGTATTTTATAAGCCGCTCCAGTATTTCGTCAACGGACAGCCCCTCGTCTTCGGCGCTTATTTCGGGCTCTTCCCAATCGGAAAGCCCGAAAATATTCATATATTGATTTCGGATAACAATTTCGTCAATTGGCTTAATAAGTCCTTTTCTGACCGCATAGTTTATCAGAAGCTGTATATCCCCGTAAATCATAGGCTTTGCTCCTTTCCCGCTTTTTTACTCGATAGGCTCAAAATCCGCCGCTCCGTGCTTGCAAAGGGGACAAACAAAATCCTCCGGCAGCTCGTCTCCCTCATAAACATATCCGCATACCTTGCATACGAATCCCTTTTTCCCCTCCGTCTGAGGCTTGGGCTTTACGTTCTTCTGATAATAGGTATAAGTCATGGTTTCGGCGGAGGAAATAACCCTGCTTTCCGTAATGGCGCAGATAAACATTCCGTGCGTTCCGAAGTCCACATACTGCTCCACCTTAAGAGACATAAAAGAATTGATATATTTTGAAAGGAACACTATGCCGTTGTCGGAACGCAAAACCTCCTCGTCCTCAAACTTGTTGACGCTTCTCCCGCTGCGGAATCCGAACTTTTCAAATACCGAGAACGGAGCGTCTTGTGAAAGGCAGTTTATGTTCATAACCCCGGTCTGCTTGATAATATGGTGAGAGTAATTTTCCTTGTTTATTGTCACCGCAATACGGTTCGGAGTATTGGTCACCTGAGTTACCGTATTGACAATAAGCCCGTTGTCCTTTTTCCCGTCGTTGCAGGTAACCACATACAAGCCGTAGCCTATGTTGAAAAGCGCCGTGAGATCGTTCTTGTTTGCGGTCTCTCCGCTGCGGGCGATATAATCGGCACTCAGCGCCGAAGCCAGCTCCTCCAGCTTTTTTGAGCTTTCTTCGTTTAACGCGGATTTTACGGTGACAATGGGGTCAATGAAAGTGAGCTTTTTGCTCTTTTCCAACATGGACTTCATTGTTTTTGCCGCTAAGGGCGCCCAAGAGCCGTTTTCGATAAAGCCTACGATTCGGTTCTGATAGTTTCTCTCGGTGAGATGCTCGATAAAAGTGCGCATAAAAGGGAAAATATCTGCGTTATATGTGGTGGTCGCCAATACAAGCTTGTTGTACCTGAAAGCGTCCTCCACCGCCTCCGCCATATCGTCGCGGGCAAGGTCGGTGACAACCACCTTGGGACAGCCGTTGTTTTTGAGTTTTTCGGCTAACTTCTCAACAGCCGCCTTTGTATGACCGTAAATCGAGGTATAAGCAATGACCACGCCCTCGCTTTCGGGTTCATAAGATGACCATGTATTGTACAAATCCAGATAGTAGCCCAAATTTTCATTAAGAACAGGGCCGTGAAGAGGACATATAATCTGTATGTCAAGTCCCGCCGCTTTTTTGAGCAGTGCCTGTACCTGTGCGCCGTACTTTCCCACTATGCCTATATAATAGCGCCTCGCCTCGCAGGCCCATTTTTCGTCCGCGTCCAGCGCTCCGAATTTTCCGAAGCCGTCGGCGGAAAACAATACCTTATCAAAGCTGTCATAGGTTACCATAACTTCGGGCCAATGCACCATAGGCGCGGACACGAAATGTAAAGTGTGTTTTCCGAGGGAAAGAGTGTCTCCTTCTGCTATTACCTTGTTCCTGCCCTCAAAATCGGTACCGAAAAACTGCTTCATCATAGTGAAAGCCTTGGCGCTGGAAACTATAATCGCGTCCTTGTAATTATTCATAAAGCTTGCGATATTCGCCGAGTGGTCGGGTTCCATATGCTGTATTATAAGATAGTCGGGCTTGCGGCTGCCTAAGGCGTTTTCGATATTATCCAGCCATTCGTGGGTAAAATGCGCGTCTACCGTATCCATAACGGCAATTTTCTCATCGGCTATTACATAGGAATTATAAGCCATTCCGTTGGGTACAATATACTGTCCTTCAAACAGATCCACATTATGATCGTTTACGCCCACATACAAAATGTCCTTTGTGATTTCCATTTTAATTACCTCTTTCTTTAAGTATCTTTATGAATTATACCACTCTTTAATCAAGTTGCAGACTTAATTAAAGAGTGCACCGTAAACACTGTTTTCAAAATTTTCGGATGATCTTTTTTTAAAAACAGTATCGGGTATCCGCAAGTTGTTTATGATTATTATTGTACCACGTTTTGGCAAAAAAATAAAGGGGGCGCGAAAAATTTTTTCCGATACTGTAATCATTTCAATGCGCCGAAAAAATTCTTTACCGTTCGGTGTTAACCACAAAGGAATACATGCGCTTATCTATGGCACAAGCCATCTTACACACTTGTCTGCTTGTTAATTTGTCGTTAATGTTGACCTATTGTATAAAATAACGGACCGCCGTAAAAACGACAGTCCGTTATTTTTGTTCGGTTTTTAACTATCCGTCTTTTGTCCGCGATTCCTTTGTATGCCCTCAATACCTTGATAATAAAGCGTTACAAGGAATATCAGCGAAATGGCGATATATTTTTGCAATTTACCCTTTTTGCCGAAAGCTACAAGCTTGGCGATCTTCTTTTTTCTTTCTTCTTCGACTTCAACATCGGAAGCGTGATTGAAGTATATCATTCCTACCGCCGTAAGCCCCGATGCCATTGTCACAAAGATAAAGACTGAAATACCGGGATCGCCCGTGGGCATCGGCGGGTCGTAATCGTCGCTTACGTTAACCGAATCGGTATAGGCTATTGCGTAAGGCGAGAAGCGGTCAGTGGAGATTGTAACGGTGTCGGCGCTGTTGTCAAGGTCACGAAGAACCGCAGCGCTGCCGTCATGTGATCTTATTACTCTGAATCTTCTGCCGCTGTTCTTTAAGCTGTTGGGAATGTCAATGGTTATGGTTATGGGAGCGCTTGTATGTGTAATTCTTTCCCTTACGCCGTCCACTACCTTAAACAGGCTTATGTCAAGATATTCCCCTAACTTATACTCGCCGAGAGCCGCGCTTATTATCGCGCGGTCACGAAGACTTACCGTACCGTCGCCTTCGGTAACAGAAAGAATTATTCTGACCTCCGAGGTACCGTTTATCAGCTTGTCGCGCTCCTCTTCGGTAAGCACCGCCTTGATAAGACTTGAAGTGCTGTCCGCTATGGAGGCGTTCAGCGAATTATCTCCCTTTTCGACTTCAAAGCCGTATTTTCCGTTAAAGTCGTCTTCATCGGGGATATTATCCGTGGGAGGATTGGTTATAGGCGATTTTTCGGTGGTTTCGGTTTCCCATGGATTAGGAGGAGTCGTCGTGCCTCCGCCGTTGTTATCTCCCGGAACGGGCGGTTTGGTGGTGCCGCCGTTCCCCGACGTGGTTGTGGGAGGAGCAAAGTCGCCGCTGCCGTTATTGTCGCCGGTTACCGGAGGCTTGGGATCATCGGGACCGGGTCCGGGACCTACGGAAGAACCGACAAGCTTTTCGCGTCCGCATACGGAGCAGCGGTAAACCGTCTTTCCGTCGCGCTTTTCACCGGTATCTACCCAATCGTGGTCGCCGTATCCGCTGCCGTCAAGATCTCCGTCCTTGATGGGATCGTAATCCCCTCTTTCACAATCGTGCCAGTGGCTGTTGTCATCGCTGTTCCAGCCGTCTTCCCAGATATGGTTGTAGCTGACCTTTCCGCAGATGCGGCACTCGCTTTCTCCGTGCTCTTCACCGTAGTCGTGTACGTGACCGTCGTTCTGATCCACGTATTTTCTGAATTCTTTTTCCACGCTTCTTATGGGCAAACCGTAAATAGTCTTAGGAAGCGATATTTTTGTCTTGCCGTCGGGAAGATCGATTCTTGTTACGTCTACCCACTTCTTGTCTTCGCTTATCTTATAAGTTATCTTTTCGATATCCTTTCCGAAAAGGTCGGACTTCAGGCCGCTGGGAATGTACATTCTGCGTATTTTGCTGCCCGCGAAAACATTGTCGCCTACCGATCTGATTCCGGGCGGGAGTGTGATTTCGTCAAAGCTTCCCATATCGACAAAAGCGTTATCGCCGATATAAGTCACGCCTTCTTTTATAAAGATTGCGTCTATCAGGTCGGCGTATTGCGTCCAAGGGGCGTTTTTGCCGCTGTCCACATTATAATCGTACATTTCGCCTTCGCCTTCGATAACAAGGCGCTTGTTTTTCTCGTCAATGTACCAAGTTACCTTATCGCCGCATTCGCCGCTTATTATATCGCAGATTGTGCAGCGTCTCTCGCCTTCATTATGATAGTGAATATGGGTATCGGTATTTACATACTTTCTGTATTCCTTAGCTACTTCCACTACCTGATGATTGAGAATAACATTGGGTACGTCAACTGTTTTTCCTTCGGAAATCTCAATTTTGGTTATTTTCACGCTGCTGCTGTCGATAAAGCGATATTTGAGTACCGCCGTATCTTCGGGTACGGTAAGCGCCGCTGACGTGCTGTCGGAAAGAATTATCTTCTTAAGCGTCGTACATCCCGCAAAGGCGCCCGAAGCAACCTTTCTTATATTTTCATCAAGTATAAGCGTACTGCCGTTTTCCGAATTGCCCGCAAGAGAGATACAGTTTTCAAAGGCCTTTTCACCGATTTCGGCAAGACTTCCGGGGAAAGCTTCGCTTACGTCGGAAAGAGCCGCAAGACCGCTGAAAGCGTAAGCGCCTACGGACTTAACGCCGTTTCTTATCACCAGCTTCTTGATAACGTCCTTATGTTCTTTTATCCATGGAGCGGGATTTGACGGAGAGTAATCGTACATCTCTCCCGTATCGGCTTCGGTTGAGGTCAAGCCCTCGCGAAGCTTGATTTCAAGCGTATCGCCGTTCAATTTCCATACCACTCCCACGCCGCAAAGTCCGCCGTCGTCGTTGCAGAGAACACAGACGCCCTCGTTATAGCAATGCTCGTGATTGTCGATATCCAGATATACGCCCAAATCTTCTATTTTTCCCACATTGATATTGGTTTTGCCCTCGCCTAACCTTGCCGCCGCGATATAGTCCCTGCCATCGGCTCTGCGCTCGTAGTATACAAGGCTTGCCGTTTGAGTATAACCGCGATTGTCGATGACGTTTCTCGGCGTGAGTATGATATCTAACTTTCCGCATTCGGAGAAAGCATAGTTGCCTATCTTCTCGATTCCAAGCGGAAGCTTTACGGTTTCAAGTGCGCCGCAGTCGGAGAAGGCATATTCGCCTATGGATTTAAGACTGTTTTTGAATATCAGTTCTTTTATGCCGCCGCATCCGCTGAACGCTTTCTTTCCGATAGTCTCAAGGGAATTCGGGAGCGAAAGGCTAAACAGATTCTCGCAGCCTGCGAAGGCTTCGTCGTAGATCTCGATTACGCCTTCGGGGATTGAAACTATTCTGATGTCTTTGACCTCGTTGCCGCTTATCACGTTGCCCTGACCGTATCCGCCTATGGCTTTTACGGGTATTCCGCCTATGGAAGCGGGGAATTTCAATTCCCTGTTATTGCCTAATTTAGCGTTAACTATCCTTATGGCGGATTCATTGTCAAGCCGATAAGTAAATCTGTTATAGGAAGCGGTTTCGGCCTTAATTACTGTTCCTTCGGGTATTGCTATATAATCGAGGCTGTCATCAAAGGCTGTTTTATCAATAATGATATTGTGTCCCGCCGCGGGAAGTTCTATATACTTAAGAGAATTACAGCCCGCAAAAGCGCCCGCTTCGATATTTTCAACAGACTTGGGCAGATTGACATTCTTTAACTGCCCGCAATCCTTAAAGGCGTTTACGGGAATAATTTTCACTCCCTCCGGTACGGTCACGGAAGCAAGGGACGTGTTTCCGACAAAGGCATTGCCGCCTAAATTTTTAAGAGTTAAAGGAAGCTTTACATTAGTCACCTTTTCACAGTTCATAAAGGCATTTGCGGAAATTCCGGTTATTCCTTCATGCACCTCGATATTTGCGATAAAGTCGTTCCATTCAAGCCAGGGAGCAACATCGCTGCCGGTGTAGTCCTTCATTTTTCCCGTGCCTGTGATATGGAGCGTTCTTGTTTCCCTGTCAATGTACCATGTGGCATTGGAACTGCCGTTTACGTCCTCTTCGCTGCCGCAGTTTCCGCCCGCAAAGTTGCAGAGAACACAGAAGCCCTTGTACAGGCAATGAACGTGGTCGGAAGCAATTTTCATATAGCTCTCAAAGCCCGTTACGGCGTTCTGCCCGTTTCCGAGCTTTCCTTCGGTAACCCACTTATTTCCGTTTCCGTCAACACGGTATACCACATAGCCGCAGTTGTCTTTTCTAAAATCATAACCGCCCGTGTTTCCGGTATGGCTGTCGTCATAGCGCTTTGCCAGCGTCTGAGGAATGGCTATAAGAGCATTGTCGGAAATGTTTCCGAATACGCTTGTTCCCATTTCGGAAACGGTGCTCGGTATAATTACAAAGGCTTTGTTAAAGCCGCAGTTTGCGAACGCCTCCGTACCTATCGACAGAAGACCCTCGTAAATGGGGATATTCTTAAGCTTTCCGCAGCCGAAAAACGCTCTGTCGCCTATTCTCTGTACGGAAGACGGAAGTCCCGCTTTTTCAAGAGAAGTGCATCCCTCGAAGGCGGATTTTCCTATTGAAACAATCTTGTTGTTCTTGACGATAAGCTCCTGAAGGTCGGTTCTGTCCTTAAAGGCGTTGTTTCCTATTTCCGTGAGAAGCGAATCTTCGGGTATAGTTACGGTAACAAGACCCTGCTGTGCCTGAACGTCCTCGGATAAAGCCATGAAATTGCGTGAATCGGCGCGTGTAAAGGCTCCGTCACCTATCGCAACCACGGGAAGCCCTGCTATCTCGGTGGGAATGACAAGATGGTGTACATTGGCTCCGGGACGGGCATAGGTTATTCTTACACCCACTCCTTCGGGAGCGTATTTGAAATAGGTTGCGTTGGGGAATTCGTCCTCGTCAAAGGTGTACCTGCACCCGTCGGGAGCAACTATATAGGTAAGATTTGTACAGTCGCTGAACGCGTCCTCGGAAACGGTTCTCGTATCCACGGGAAGTTCTATGGAGGTAAGGTTGATACAGCCGCTGAACGCCCCATCCCTTACATACCTAAGGTCGGCGGGAAGCTTTATGGTTTCCAGAGTGAGGCATCCCTTGAAGGTGTCCTTCTTAAGCTCGCTTATACTCTTGGGAAGCTCAACGTTCTTAAGATTTATATCATCCTTAAACACTCCCTCTCCGAGATTGATAATACCATCGGGAAGATCAATGCTGATAAGTGAAATACAATCGCTGAACGCGTAGTCCTCCACCGTTTCAAGGCTCTCCGGAAGAGTTACCGACTGGAGACGGAGACAATGCTCAAAAGCGCCGCCGTCAATAAGGGTTATTCCTTCGCCTATCTCAATAGTGGATATTCTGTCCTTAAATTCTGTCCATGTTCCGAAGTACTCGGCGGAATCGTGGTCTATCACGCTTTCGGCACCGTTTTCGGTATAGATTTTAAGGCTGCCCTTTTCATCCAATGTCCACCATGCGTTGGGGCCGCATTTTCCGCCCCTGTCGCCGCAGAGAATACACTGATTATGAATATTGAAGCAGTGGAAATGAGGCGGATTTTCTCTTACGGAAAAACCTACTGGATAATCAAGAACGGTTTCATAGGTGCTTCTTCCATTGTCGGAGGTGCCGTCGATTACCTTAAAAATTTCTTTGTTCTGGTCGTAAACCGCTATGCGAAGCTTATGAGATACCGCGTCGGCGGTGGAAATAACCGATTCGCTGTGTTCGCCGTCGGCTCCGTCGATATAATCGATATTCACGGTAGTGGGAGCATAAATCGCAGCCAAGCCGACGCAGCCGTCAAAAGCGTTAAGGTTCAGACTTCCCCCTCTTGAGGTAAAGGGAAGAAGCACGTATTCAAGCTCAGCGCAGTCTCTGAACGCATACTCTCCTATGGCGGTCACCCCTTCGGGTACAACCGCATACCTAAGCTTGGCGCACCCGTCAAAGGTTCCCTTCTTGATTTCGCGTAGACCGGAGGAAAGGGTTACGGTTTCAAGCTTATTGCACATATGGAAAGCTTCCATGCCCAATTCGGATACTGTATCGGGTATGATAATTTCCGTAAGTCCCACACAGCCCTCAAACGCCTGCGTTCCTATGGTTTTCAAACCATCCGGAAGTATAAGCTCTTTAAGCCATGTACAGCCCTCAAAAGCAAAGTCGTTTATTGTGACAAGCGTTGAAGGAAGATTTACCTTAGGCTCATTGCCCTGGTTAAATGCGGTATTTGCCTTAAAGGCTCTCGAACCTATTTCGGTAACGGGGTATCCCATTATATAGTCGGGAATGGTAACAGTGGTTCCCGGAACGGGCTTTACCTCCGTAATAATCCTGTTGCTCTTTAAATTTGTATTGTCTGTCAGCGCGTATTTTACCAATGTAACGGGATTGGGAGTAAAGTTGCTTTCCGCAAAACTGTTGGGTATTACCGCGAAAATCAGATTGTCGCAGTTGCTGAAAATGCCGTCTCCGCCGGAAACACCCACTGGAACAACTATCTCCTTAAGACTTGCGCAGCCCTCGAATGCTTCCTTACCGAAAGAAGTAAGATAAAGGGAAAGCTTTGCGGAAGCAAGGTTTACACATTTTGCGAAGGCTCTTTGTCCGATAGTGGTAACGGTATCGGGAAGCACTATTTCGGGAAGACTCGAACAATTCTCAAAGGCGCCGTCGCGGATATATTTAAGATTCTGAGGCAGCCTGGCGGTTTCCGCCGCTCCGATATTTTTCAGCATTCCGCAGTTCCTGAAAGCATTGGTCTCAATGGATTCAAGGGCGCTGTTATCTGCTATGTAAACTACCCTTAGATTTGAAGAGGATTCAAAAGCGCTTGCGCCTATTGTCTTAAGTGTTGAGGGAATATGAACGGTGGTAAGATTGGGACAATCCTTAAAGGCGTTTCTGCCTATGGTGGTCATGCCTTCGTTGATTACCACCTCACGTATTTCGTCCTTAAGAGAAGCCCACATCTCCTGATAGTGGATATAATCGTCGGAAGCAGTGTCGGTGCTTTCCACCATATCCCACATTACGCCGTCGCCGCCATCCTTGCTGTTGATAATGATGGTATAGCGGTTCTTATCGTATACCCATGTGGCGGTTTCGCCGCATTTTCCGCCCTGCTGCTTACAAAGAACGCATTCGCGGGTCTTGTTGAAGCAGTGCTTATGATCCTTCCAGACAATCAGCCAGTCGTCGATAACGTCGTTTTCGTTTTTAATTCTGTTTTGCCAGTTGTCGTCGTTTCCGAATACGGCGGAGGTGATTTGAGGCACATTGTCTATCTCACGGTAAACAATTACGGTGGTAGTATCATTTGTGGGTATATCGTAAGCGTTTATTATCGCATAAGAGATATCGGCTCCGCTTGGGTTCACTTCGGGTATTTCAAGAATTGCAAGGCTTGTGCAGCCCTCAAAAACAGTAGGGCTTATAACGTTCTCCACTGTCAAAGGCAATACCACCTTGGTTAAAGCGGAGCAGCCCGCAAAAGCGCTGTCCGCGACAGTCGTTAAAGCCGTTCCTCTGAAATCCGCTACATCGGGAGTATTAGAGGTATTTACCGCCTTTAAGCTGTTGCACGCGCCGAAAGCAAGCTCGCCTATCTCGGTTAGCGAAGAAGAAACAACTACGCTTTCCAAAAGCGAACAGTTTTCAAAAGCACTTTTCGGGATAACGGTGACTCCGGCGGGGAGAGATACGATTTGAACCGCAGCATCTTTAAATGCCGCCTCTCCGATATGGTTCACGGACTGAGGTATATTTATCTCAACCACGCGGAAGCCGGACGGGTCAGTGCTTCCAAAGCCCTCAAAAGCACGGTCGGCGATATAAGTAACGGTGTCGGGAATGGAAACCTTTTTTATATTCCGGACATTGCCCTTATATACTCCGTTTATATTCGTAACGGGTATGCCGGGGAATATATTGGACGGTATCTCCACCTCCACATCGGTGCTTCCGGCGGGAACACATATTCCCAGAACGGAACTTCCGTCGTTGCTGTACACCAAAACGGCCGCCTTCTGGCTTGAAAGGTCGATGTCCGGGGTATTTGGCCTGTATCTGTCTGCAAAGCTGTCGGGAATAAGAAGATTGGTGAGATCCGGACAATTCGCAAAAGAATTTTTCTCAATGCTTATAATAGAGGAAGGGATAATAACCCCGCCACTAAGACCGCTTCCGCTAAAAGCTCCGTCGCCTATGGTCTTTATATTTGCGGGAAACTCAATGCTTCTGAGAGCGGTGCAGCCTGCAAAAGCGCTGCCGCCGATATCCGAAAGGACGGAATCCGTCTCAAATGTAACGGAAGCAAGATTGATACAATCCTTGAAGGCTTCGCCGCAGATGCTTACAACTCCTTTTCCTATAAGAACGTCCTTAACGCTGTCCTTATAGTTATCCATCCAAGGGTGATAAGCTACTTCCCCGTCTCCCGTAACCGAAAGGTGACCCGTTTCTATATTAAGCGCCCATGTCGTCTGTGTGGGATCGTCGTCGGGGCCGCAGTTTCCGCCTACGGTGCCGCAGAGAATACAGATATTGTTACTGTTAAAGCAGTGGTTATGACCGTCGGATACAGGGTAGTTGAGTTCGTATGGCTGAAGCCTGTCGCGGTCATATCCGTTGGTAAGAACGGCTCCGGTTATCTGCCTTCCGTCAGCCGTATCGCCGTAAAGAAGGAGTACTGCCTGAGTTTTGTTGTCTACGGTAAAGAATACATTTTTATACTGATCGTATAAATCTTTCCTTAAAGTAATAAAGGGATTATTGTGCATTCCCATATAATCGGTAGCGTCAAAGAACACGTCGGTTCCCAGTTCGGTCACCGAGTCGGGAATAATCACGTTCTTGTAAGTAACACAATTTTCAAAAGCGTGCGCCCCTATCTTTTCAATGGTAGAAGGATACACCACTTCAATAAGATCCTTCGCTCCCTTAAAGGCGTAATCGCCAATATTGCGGACGCCCTCCTGAATCACAACGGTTCTGATATTTTCCATCACGCTGTGCCAGGGCGCATTTTCGCCCTTGCTGTAATCGTGCATATAACCGTTGCCGTTTGTAAAGAAGGTAAGAACGTTATTTCCGTATCCCTCGACAAAGCTGTCAAAACGCCAGCCCACCTCATCCTCGGGAAGTACGCCGGTATTTCCCAATACCTGGCCGCAGACGGGACAGGTGTTTGTGTCTTTATCAAGGTAAGTGTGCTTACAACTGTTTTTATTTACCAAATCATGATAGTTATTATCAACTCTCACTACCGCCTTGCCACAGATAGTTTCCGGCATACTGATCAAAGCGTTTACTTTGCCGGGAATTATCTCGGTGACCTCAACCTTGGTGGAATCCGAAGCCAGAGTTCTGTATTTCAGCTTGAAAACCTCGGCGGGGATTCCCGCGGTATCAACGGAAAGACCGTCCGGATAAGCCACGTAATAAAGCTTATTGCAGTTGCCGAAGGCCTCCGAGCCTACCGTTATTACGCTTTCGGGAATATCCACGAAGAAAAGGCTGTTGGGAGCGTTCGGATCGGAAAAGCTTATATTGAAGAAAGCCTTTGCCCCGATGGTCAGAAGCCCGTCGGGAAGAGTTATTTCGGTAACGGAGAGACAGTTTTCAAAGGCGCTGTCCCCTATTTCCGTTACCTTTGACGGAATATTTATCGCTTTGATGCCGTCAAGATCGTAGAAAGCGTAATCGCCTACTGATGTGATTCCTCCGTCAAATACCAGCTCGGAAGGCGACGCGCCCATTTCGGTTTTAAGCCTGTAAAATGGGTTTTTGTTATCTTGTGTGTCATAGTTCTTTATGGCGGCGTCGGCCACCGCAGTGCCGTCTCCGTTTTTCTTGGTGCTTATGTAAACGGCAGAGTCGTCGGGAGACCAGTACCAGGTTACGTTGTCGTTGGCGGGTGTGGCGGGACTTTCGTCGGCTTTGCCCATATTGCCGCCTGTTACCGCTTCACAAATGGTACACAATCCGTATTCGCCGTCAAATTTGTGGTCGCAGTCCTTGGCGACAACGCGCTTTTCAACACCGTTGATTATTACGGTTTTAGGGTATTGATAAGTGCCGGTAAAGCCCTCTTTATCCACGCTGACAATATTTACAATATCCCCGTCCACTTCGTACCGCGCTCTTACGGTGCCTTCCGCTCCCGTGGGGAGATTGCCGTACATGGAATCGCTGGGATAGAGTATAAGGGTAGGATTGCTGCCCTTAAAAGCTTCGCTGTATACCGCATTGACGGTTGGAGGAATAAACACTGTAAAATCTTCGGTAAGAGTAACGTTGCCGAAAGCGCCCTGACCGATTGTCTCGACGCTGGAGGGAATTTCTATTTTCGGAATGGTCAGTCCGTCAAAGGCGTTATTTCCTATGTATGTAACTCCCTCTCTGATTTCCAGAGCATTTATATAATCCACGGAACCACCTTTTATCCAAGGCTGCTCCTTGTTGTCCGGCTCGGTTTTATAATTATCCATTCTTCCCTTGATATCGCTTGCAGCGGTTTCAATCGCGCTTATGATCAAGGTATTGTCGCCGTCGGTAACCGCCCATGTAGTACCGCGGCTTTCACCGCATTGAAGTCCGCATATTGTACAATTTCCGCTAACATCGGGAATATGGCTGTGATTCTGGGATACCAGACTGTGATAACCGCTGTCGACTTCGTTTACGTAAAGCTTTAAGCCTTCGTCCGTTCCGTCGTTGATTACTATGTATATGGGAACATCCACAAGAGACTGAGCCTGTGAGCCGCTTTCAATGGAAATTATTTTCGCAGTGGGAGGAGTAGCATTTAGATCCGTCTCATAGGTGATCTTGTAGGTTGAAGGAGAAACAAGGTTGCTTCCTCCATCGGTAAGAACCACGTCCTTTGGTATGAAAAGAGCCTTAAGGTTAACGCAGCTGTTAAAAGCGCCGTCTCCTATTTTATCCACATTAAGGGGCAATGTTACTTCCGTAAGCCCGCCGCAGTTCAGAAACGCCTGTTCGCCTATCTCAACCGAGTTTCCGTCAACATAAGGTATGTTTACATCGGTCAGTCCCGTGCTTGCAAAAGCCTGATTGCCTATACGGGTTATGTTGGTCCCGATTGATACCGAAGTAAGCAGGGCGTCTCCGGAAAACATACGATCGCTTATTTCCGAAAGCCCCGCCGGTATTCTCGCGACGGTAAGATTAGGACAATTTTCAAACGCGCCTACCCCCATCGAAGTTACGGAAGAAGGTATTTTCGCCGTCGAGATTCCCGAACCGCTGAAAGCATAAGCTCCGACGGCAATTGTGTTGGATGGCAGGAAGTCTATATTATCAAGGCTTGTGCATCCCATAAAGGTTTGTGTTCCAACAGTGAGATTGGGCAGATTTTTGGATACATTCACATCAATCAGATTAGCGCAGCCTTCAAACATGCTGTCACTGAGGGTAGTCAAAGCCGTATCGGAAAGATCCACGGATTTTAAGCCGGAATTTTTAAAAATTCCGTCTCCCGCGCTTGTCACCTGTCTTCTTACAGTGACTTTTTCAAGATTCGGGCAACCCTCGAACGCCCCTCTTCCAACGGAAGGGGAAATAAGATTTATTTCACCCGAAATACCGCTTTCCGCAAAGGCGTATTCACCAATATTACCTGTAACGAAATTGAAAAAAGTCCCGATTTCGGTCAGCTTATCGAAACCGTAAAAGGCATAGCTCCCCACCCCGATACGTCCGCTGTATACGGAAATGGCGGTAACGCTGTCTTTAAGGTGTACCCACGGGGGGGGGTTATCCCCATCGGCGGGAGTAAAATCGGGTATTGAGTCGAACGCCGTAACATCGCCCGAAACCGTAAATTTCAGAGTTCCGTCGGCAACCAGTTCCCAACTTATGTTTGTACCGTCTATTCTGCCGCCTGTAACCTCTCCTTCCGCCGCCACCTGCACACAGATAAAGTTAAAAGCAATAGCAAACGCCACAAACAATGAAATAAACTTTTTCATTTAAAATAACCGTTCCTTTCCCTCTCGGCCTTTTTCGACCGTAAGGTAAATATGACACCGACAAGTCGGTGAAAAGCCCCGCTTTTATGTTTTGATTTACCGCGGGGAGGTTATGCCGAAAATCCACGCGCAAATCCTATGAATACACGCTCTCAGTATTCCGCGTTGCCCACCGTTCTGGGGAACGGGATAACGTCGCGTATGTTTCCTACCGCGGTGATATACATTATAAGACGCTCAAAGCCGAGACCGAAACCGGCATGCTTTGTGCCGCCGTATCTTCTGAGATCCAGGTACCAACCGTAATCCTCTTCCCTCAGACCCAGTTCCTTCATTCTTGACAGAAGCACATCGAGTCTCTCCTCGCGCTGGCTTCCGCCGATTATTTCGCCTACTCCCGGCACCAAAAGGTCAACCGCCGCAACGGTCTTTCCGTCGTCGTTAAGGCGCATATAGAATGCCTTTATCTCCTTGGGATAATCGGTAACGAAAAGCGGCTTTTTAAATACCTGTTCTGTGAGAAATCTTTCATGTTCGGTCTGAAGATCCGCACCCCAGTAAACGGGATATTTGAATTGATCCTTGTGTTTTTCCAGAATTTCTACCGCCTCGGTGTAAGTTACCTTGGCAAAATCGCTGTTTATTATATCCTTAAGACGCTGTATAAGCTCTTTGTCGTAAAAGTCGTTAAAGAACTTCATTTCATCGGGACAGGCGTTCAATACCTCATTCAGCACGTATTTTATCATATCCCTCGCGAGATCCATATCGTCCTGAAGATCGGCGAAGGCTATTTCCGGCTCTATCATCCAAAATTCCGCAGCATGGCGGGTGGTGTTGGAGTTTTCCGCGCGGAAGGTGGGACCGAAAGTGTATATCTGACCGAAAGCCATCGCCATGGCTTCCCCCTCAAGCTGCCCCGATACGGTGAGGGAAGCCGGCTTCCCGAAAAAGTCCTTCGTGTAATCTATCGCTCCGTCCTCGGTTTTGGGAGGATCGGCGGGGTCAAGCGTTGATACCCTGAACATTTCTCCCGCGCCCTCGCAATCGCTGGCGGTTATTATGGGGGTATTCACGTATACGAAGCCTCTTTGATTGAAAAAGCTGTGTATGGCGTAAGCGGCCACGCTTCTTACTCTCAGCACCGCTCCTATGGTGTTGGTTCTTGCTCTTAAATGGGAGATCGTACGCAGATATTCCAAAGTATGGCGCTTTTTCTGCAAGGGATAATCGGAGGGAGCCAAACCCGCTATTTCAACCTTATCTGCGTGTATCTCAAAGGGCTGTTTCGCTTCGGGGGTAAGAAGCAGCGTTCCCAGAACGTTAACCGCGCTGCCTACACCCAGCTTGCTCAGTTCCTTAAAGTTATCGACCTTTTCCTCCTCGAAAACCACCTGAACGCCTTTAAAGCCGCTGCCGTCGGAAAGCTCCATAAAACCGAAGGCTTTGCTTCCTCTTACGGTTCTTACCCAACCGCTTATCTCTAATTTTGCTCCGTTTTCGATAGTATTTTTATATAACTCCGATATCAGAATCCTTGACATTTTGTTTTTCCTTTCTCTTTATACGGTTATAATATGCCTGAATGTCATACCCTGCCCATAATGGAAATTCATATTTAAAATTATTATATCACTTTTAATGTCAAAATGCAATATTTTTACGTATTTTTTTGACAATTTCCTGTTGACTATACTCAAAAAATGTTTTATAATTCAAGTAAGGAAAATATTACCTCATATCAAACCCTTTTTAAACTATGGGTAAAATCTATAGCTTAAAAAGGGATTAGTATCAAAAACCCTGAAAGGACAACCGTCATGCTGCTCAATAAAAACTGGAAAATGCTTTTTAACGGTGAAATTCTGCCCTGCCGCGGGTTCCCCGTTTCCATGTACCGCACTCTGCTGGCCAACGGAAGAATTGACGACCCGTATTACGGTGAAAATCAGTACGATGCTAAAGAACTCAGCCGAAAGGATTGTGAATTTATCTGCGAATTTGAGCCCGAAAGAGAAATATTTGCGGAAGATAAGGTTTTTCTGCGTTTCTTTGGAATTGATACGCTGTCGGAAGTATATCTCAACGGAAACATTCTTTTTGGAACCGATAATATGTTCGTTACCTACGAATATGAAATCAGAGGATTGCTTAAACGCGGGTCAAATACGCTGAGAGTCAAAATTTCCTCTCCCCTTGAATACGCCGAGAAAAGGTTTGGGGAGCGCCCGCTGTACGGAGTGGAAGGTACGGTGCCGGGATATCAGCACATACGCAAGGCTCATTACATGTACGGCTGGGACTGGGGAATGCAGCTACCCGATATGGGCATATGGCGGAATGTTGAGATTGTGGGAAAATCCGTATGCGAAATATGCGGAGCTTATTACCGTCAGGAATTCAGGGACAGTTACAGAAAGCTTATACTTACCGTGACCCCCGAACTGCGGCCGTTTGTGATAAGACCCGTTGAGCTGCTTACCGAAATAGAGCTGTCCGACGGCAGGAGCCTTATTTCGAGAAATCCGGTGCATAAGTGTGAAAGGCTTACCTTTGAAGTGGAAAATCCTCCCCTCTGGTGGGTAAGGGGATACGGAAAACAGCCGCTTCAAAGAGTGAAATTTACGCTGATAGAGGACGGAAAGGCAATAGACAGATTTGAGGAGAGAATAGGATTCCGTGAGCTGACGGTAAGAAACGACGAAAAAGCGGGTAAATTCTGTTTCGTCTGCAACGGTACGGAAATATTCGCCATGGGAGCAAATATTATCCCCGAAGATCAGATTCTTCCTTCGGTAAACGATAAACGTACCGATTATATGCTCAGACAGTGCGCGAGAGCCAATTTCAACTGTGTCCGAGTATGGGGCGGCGGCGTTTATCCGAACGATCATTTTTTAAAGCGCTGCGACGAGCTGGGCTTTGTACTGTGGCAGGACTTTATGTTCGCCTGCGCGGCTTATCGGCTGACTCCTCAGATGGCGGCTTCCGTAAAAAAAGAGCTTAAGGACAACATAAAAAGAATTCGCAATCACCCCTGTCTGGGGCTGTGGTGCGGCAACAACGAGATAGAAAGCATGTGGGAGGGCTGGGGAGTACCTAAGGACGAGGAAGCTAAGGCGGACTATGCGGAGCTGTTTGAAAAAATTATTCCCGCCGCGCTGAAGGAATACGACCCCGACCGCTTTTACTGGCCCTCCTCTCCCTCATCCGGCGGCGGTCTGTACGGAGGCAAGTGCTTTAGCGGCAGCTCGGACAACCATAGGGGAGATCAGCATTTCTGGGCGGTATGGCACGGCTTTAAACCTCTTGAGGAATTCCGAAGGTTTGATTTTCCTTTCTGTTCGGAATTCGGCTTTGAGTCGCTGCCCTCGGTAAAAACCGCGATGACCTTCGCGCGGGGAAAGGATATGGATCTGTGCTCCCCGGTTATGGAAGCGCATCAGAAGTGCGTAATGGGGAATGAAAAGCTTCTGTTTTATACGGCGCAGATGTGCCGTACTCCGAAAAGCTTTGAAGAACTCGTTTACGCCACGCAGCTCGTGCAGGCGGAATCAATACGCCTTAATGTAGAGCATATGCGAAGAAAAAGAGGAAAATGTATGGGCAGCCTGTACTGGCAATTTAACGACAGCAATCCCGTAATTTCTTGGTCGGCGGTGGATTACTTCGGAAGAGAAAAGGCGCTTTATTACGCCACAAAACGATTTTATGCACCTGTTCTGGTTTCCTGCCTCGAAGAAAGCCTGAACGATGTTCAATTGCATATATCAAACGAAACCACCGAAAGTATACTGGGAATTATTAAGTGGTCGCTGAGAAAAAACACCGGCGGCAAGATCGTGAACGGAGAAAAAGAGGTGCAGGTTGAGGCGCTTTCATCGGAGGCGGTCATATCCCTTGACCTGTCAAAACATCTGAATACAAGGGAGATGAAAAGAAGCTGTTTTCTCGAATACTGCCTTATTATTAACGGAAAAGAGGTATCCAAGGGATGCACGATCTTCGTAAAACCCAAAGCCTTTGAGTTTTTGCCGCCCGATTTTTCGCTTAATATAGAAGAAACGGGAAGGAGCTATATACTTAAGCTCAAAAGCAGGGCTTTTGCAAAGGGGGTTGTTCTGGACTTAAAGGACTGCGACTGCGTTTTTTCGGACAACTTTTTCGATTTCAGCGGAAGCTATACGGTTGAGGTAGATAAGGATTCCCTTACCAAACCGCTTACGGCAGACGGATTCAGAAGGAGATTGTGTGTTATGAGCTGCTTTGATCTTGGAACGAACGAATAACGACCAGTTGAACATATTTTACTTTATGTATAATATGCTGCTCAATAAACAATTTGAAAAACTGCGATTCGATTTTAAAACGAATCGCAGTTTTTATACCAATCTTTAATCAAGTTGTAGACTTGATTAAAGATTGCAATTATACCTCGTACTAATAACCATTTTGACTATGATTTTATCCTGTGTCAAAATGGTTATTAGTATAATACTAAATCCCAATAGAAATCCGACAAATCCGACGATTGGGGCGTCCCTACTCTGCGTCAGCCCTCCTTGAAATATGGCATATTCCTGCGTCGGGACTTCCTTGATTAGGAACGCCCCACCCGCCGCCTTTGTCTGATTTCTACTGAGAATTAGTATAAGCACTTATTTGCAAATCATTCCAAATTCAAGTATGATTTACAAATAGTATCAGCTCATTTTGTCCCCTCGCTTGAAGCACCTTGCCACAATAAGTCCGAACACCACCGCCGCCGTAAGTCCTGCGGCTCCCGCGGTAAAGCCTCCGGTAAACGCGCCTAATAGACCGTCCTCCTGAACAGCTTGCTTTACGCCCTTTGCCAATGTGTAGCCAAAACCGGTCAGGGGTACAGTTGCGCCCGCGCCCGCAAAATCAACAAGAGGCTCGTATACTCCGCATCCGCCCAGGACTACTCCCACAATTACGTAAATTACAAGAATACGAGCGGGTGTAAGTTTTGTAAGATCTATAAGAAGCTGGCCTATAAGGCAGAATCCGCCGCCTATCACAAATGCCCAGAAATATTCCATAAATGTTTCCATGCGCTTTTTTCCTTTCCATTAAAATGCCGAAATATGAACCGCGTGGCTTATACCGGGAATGCTTTCCCCCTGCTGCACAATCGTTGGCGACATAAGCGCTCCGGTAGCCGCAAACAAAACGTTTTTCAGCCGCCCGGCGGCAATTTCGGGCAAAATATATCCGCATAACACCGAAGCGCTGCACCCGCAGCCGGAACCGCCGGCGTGTACGTCCTGTTTTTCCAAATCATACAGCATAAGACCGCAGTCGTTGTGCTTTTCGGATATATCTATATTATCTTTCTGAAACAGCTCTGTCAGTATATCGCTTCCCACTTTTCCCAGATCCCCGGTCAGTATAAGATCAAAGGCGTCAATGCTCTGCCCCATATTGGCAAGATGACGGGAAATTGTATCGTGTGCGGCTTCCGCCATTGCGGCGCCCATATTATTGGCGTCGGTTATTCCCATATCCTTGATTTTACCCACGGTTACCGCTTTTACATAAGGAGGAGCTCCGTGAGGAGATACTATTGCGCAGCCTGCCGCAGTAGCCGTCCACTGAGCGGTAGGAGTGCGCTGTCCGCCGTAGTTTACGGGAAGCCTGAACTGTCTCTCGGCGGAACAAAAGTGAGATGAGGTCACCGCCGCCGCGTTTATGGCCGCACCGCTGTCCACAAAAATTGACGCCAATCCCAAGCTTTCCGCCATTGTAGAACAAGCTCCAAACAGACCGTAAAACGGTATGCTTGTATCTCTCGCTCCGTAAGCGGAGGCAACGCATTGGTTCAGCAGGTCTCCGGCGAAAAGAAAATCCATATCGCTTTCCGAGAATTTTCCTTTGCTTAACGCGTTGGTAAAGGCATACTGCTGAAGCTTGCTTTCGCTTTTTTCCCAACTGTTTTCCCCTAAGGTTACATCATCGGAAAGGTAGTCAAAATATTCCGCCAGGGGACCCTCGCCCTCTTTTTTTCCTGCGGCGGCAGCGTAAGCGGAGATTGTGGGCGCCGATTGAAGATTTATCGTACCGTCTTTTACAATATTTGCCATTGTTTAGCTCCTTTACTGCATTATTTGAAAAATATAAAGAATTATACCGTATACTACCGAGGTAAGAATGCCGTACACTATTACGGGACCAGCTATAATGAACATTTTTGCGGCAGTGCCCAATATAAAGCCTTCGGTTTTGAATTCAAGCGCCGGAGCAACTACGGAGTTGGCGAAGCCGGTTATGGGTACTAAAGTACCCGCTCCGCCGTGTTTTGCGATTTTATCGTAAAGCTTAAGGCCGGTAAGGAGCGCACTCAGAAATACGAGTGTTATGGAGGTTACGGAGCGGGCGTGAAGCTCGGTCATACCCAGATAGGTGTATAGGTTGAATAGAGCCTGTCCCAGACAGCATATCAAACCGCCTATTACAAAGGCTTTGGGCAGCGTAAAATACAGCTTGGTGCCGGGAGAGTGTTTTTTGGTTAATTTATCGTATTCGTTATTAGTCATATTCATAATTGATATCCTTTCGCAAAAAATCGACTTTTATCATATTTTTTCTTTTTTTCTCTCAAATATTCATAAAAAGAACAGACTGCTTTTACTCAAAAGCAGTCTGTTCTTTTTATGAATATTTAAACCAATTAAACCAACTCAATAATAGCCATCTCGGCAGCGTCTCCGCGGCGGGGACCTGTCTTGATTATCCTTGTATATCCGCCGTTAACGTCCTTATACTTAGGAGAAATTTCGTCAAACAGCTTCTTGCTGACTTCCTCCTTGGTAATGTAAGCGAATACCTGACGCTTGCTGTGAAGGTCGGTGTTCTTTCCGAGAGTTATCATTTTCTCGGCTTCGCTTTTTACTTCCTTGGCTCTGGTAACAGTGGTCTCGATTTTGCCGTTTTCCAGCAAAAATGTTACCATCGCTCTGAGCATCGCTTTTCTATGATCGCTGGTTCTTCCCAGTTTTCTCATTGGCTTATACTCCTTTCCGTACAGAGTTTGTTTCCTTCGGCGAGTTATCTTTATTCACATCGCCTCGGAAAACCTAATCGTAGGTCATTCCTCCGGCTCCGCAAGGTCAAAGCCCAACGAATTAAGCTTTGCTCTTACCTCGTCAAAGGATTTCTTGCCTAAGTTGCGTACCTGCATCATTTCGTCGGGGGACTTTGTGATAAGATCCTCAACCGTGTTGATATTGGCGCGCTTCAGGCAGTTGAAGGAACGCACCGAAAGCTCCAGATCCTCGATGGTCATTTCGAGAACCTTGTCCTTGCTCTTGTCGTCCTTTTCAACCATAAGCTCAGGCTGGTTAGCCTCGTCGGACAGCTCGACAAACAGCTGCAAATGCTCACAAAGCACCTTTGCCGCATAGCTTACCGCTTCCTTGGCGGAAATGGTTCCGTCCGTCCACACCTCGATGATGAGCTTGTCAAAGTCGGTGCGCTGTCCCACACGAGTATTTTCAACAGAATAGTTTACCTTAAGAACAGGTGTGTAAATGCTGTCAACCGCAATTATTCCTATGGGCGGCTGTACCATTTTAGACTTGTTCTTTTCAGCACTTACGTAACCTCGGCCTCTGTCAAAAGTAAGCTCCATATAGAGCTTAGCGCCTGCTGTGAGAGTGGCGATATGCATTCCGGGATCGAGTATCTCTATCTCGCTGTCCGTTTTAATGTCGCCCGCCAGTACCTCACATTCGCCGTTTGCTTCAATGTACACCGTCTTGGGGCTTTCCCCGTACATTTTAGCTATTAAACCCTTAATATTCAGAATTATCTCGGTTACGTCTTCCTTAACGCCGGGAATAGTGGAAAATTCATGCTGAACCCCGTCGATCTTTACACTCGTAACCGCAACTCCGGGCAAAGAGGAGAGCAATACACGCCTCAGGCTGTTGCCTAACGTGTTGCCGAAACCGCATTCCAACGGCTCTAAGGTAAACATTCCGTATTTACCGTCGGGCTTGAGCTTTACGGTTTCTATTTCCGGCTTTTCAATTCTTTCAAGCATTCTGTAACCCTCCTGCTGTTCGGGATCCGCCGCTTCGGTCAACCGAATCGGGGAATCGTATAATTGTTTTGCTCAGGGGCTTCCGCCTTACCGCGTCTTGCAACGCGTAAGTGACAGAAAATATTGGGCGTTTCCGCCCCGATTAATTTTAAATTACGATAACTCGATTGTAAATTAAAAATAACCGCACCATAGTTCTTCTCGTCCGTTCCCTGCCGTATTCCGCAAAACAGAGTTTTATCTCCGCTATTACTTGGAATACAACTCGATTACGAGCTGCTCTTCAATCTCGAAGTCAAGCTCATCTCTCTGAGGAAGACGAGTAACAACCGCGCTGGAGGCTTCCTTGTTCAGGTCCAGCCAAACGGGAATAAGTCTGCCGTTGGCAGCTTCCGCGATCTGAGCAAACTTGGGGCTCTTCTTGCTTTTTTCCGAAAGAGCGACAACATCGCCGGGCTTTACTCTGTAAGAAGGAATGTCAACTCTCTTGCCGTTAACGGTAAAGTGACCGTGACCTACAAGCTGACGGGATTCACGGCGGGTGATTGCCAGTCCCATTCTGAATACAACGTTGTCAAGACGGGATTCGAGAAGCTTTATAAGGTTTTCACCGGCAACGCCCTCTTCCTTGATGGCCATTTCATAGTAATGATGGAACTGCTTTTCAAGAACGCCGTAAATAAATTTCAGCTTTTGCTTCTCCTTAAGCTGCATTCCGTATTCGGAAACCTTTTTGCGGGGATTTCCGTTGCCCTTTCTGTTTGTTTCCTTGCTGTAGCCCAAAACCGCGGGGCTTATTCCCAGTGCCTTGCATCTCTTAAGCACAGGTGTTCTATCTACTGCCATTGTAATATTTTCCTTTCTTTCAAGGAAATCCGAACAGCTCGGCTTTCCTGACGTTTATTTATGTTGTATCGGTCTTCCCGACACCGAGCAACGACGCTCGGTAAAACTATACGCGTCTTCTCTTGGGAGGACGGCATCCGTTGTGAGGGATGGGGGTTACATCCTTGATCATTCTTACTTCAAGGCCTGCCGCGGACAGCGCTCTGATAGCCGCTTCACGTCCTGCGCCGGGGCCTTTTACGTATACCTCGACGGTCTTAAGGCCGTGCACCATTGCCGCCTTTGCCGCCGTTTCGGCTGCCGACTGAGCCGCGTAAGGAGTGGACTTTCTGTTGCCTCTGAAGCCCAGTCCGCCCGCGCTTGCCCATGAAAGGGTGTTGCCCTGAAGGTCGGTTATAGTAACGATCGTATTGTTAAAAGTAGACTGAATATGTGCCGAACCGTTTTCTATGTTCTTGCGGTCGCGGCGGCGAAGTCCTGCTTTTTTAACATTAGCTTTGTTCCCTGCCATTTATTAGCTTCCTTTCTGTAAAAATTACTTCTTCTTGTTAGCGATGGTCTTTGCGGGGCCCTTGCGGGTTCTGGCGTTGGTCTTTGTTCTCTGGCCTCTTACGGGAAGACCCTTGCGGTGACGAACGCCTCGGTAGCAGTTAATTTCAACCAAACGCTTGATGTTAAGAGCGACTTCGCGTCTGAGGTCGCCTTCTACGCGGTAGTTTGCGTCGATAACCTCACGGATCTTCGCTTCCTGATCCTCGGTAAGGTCCTTGACGCGAGTGTCGGGGCTAACGCCTGCCGCCGCGAGAATGTCATTTGCGGATTTTCTGCCTATACCGTATACATAGGTCAAGCCGATTTCAACGCGCTTTTCCTTGGGCAGATCCACACCAGCGATTCTTGCCATACTTTAAACCTTTCCTTTCCTGTGAAGGAGCCGGCTCCTTCAATTATATGAAGGGCCTCAGCCCTGTCTTTGTTTATGCTTGGGATCCTTGCAGATCACCATAACTCTGCCCTTGCGCTTGATTACCTTGCACTTATCGCACATGGGCTTTACTGAAGGTCTTACTTTCATTTCGTTACATCCTTTCTGACATGCCAACGGTTTTTGGTTTTACTTGGCTCTCCATGTAATTCTTCCCTTGGTCAGGTCGTAAGGCGACATTTCGATAGTTACCTTATCGCCGGGAAGAATGCGGATGTAATTCATACGCAGCTTACCGCTTACATGAGCTAAAATAACATGACCGTTGGAAAGCTTAACATTGAACATTGCGTTGGGCAACGCTTCCTGTATAATGCCTTCTACTTCGATTACATCTTCTTTGGACAAGCTATGATCATTCCTTTCCTGTGGGTTGTTAAGCCGCTTCTTATAAAGTAACCGCGTCAATTATAACACGTCCGCTTTAAAAACTTTGCCGTATTTTGCGGCTTGATCATTTCCGTGGTGATGTTATTATCGGATCCGAGCTTCTAAGATTTCTTAAGATCGTTTAAGAACCTTCTGAGCTTTTTATCCGTTAGCTGCTCCAAATCAATTTTATAATTGGTTTTTTGCAGATGCTTGGGATTCTTGCGTTTCGGTCTTTCAAGCGGACGCTCCTTCCCGTCGGCCACGATAACAAAATCCTTTTCGTCGTCCGTTCCGATCACGGCCATATAATAGCCCTTATCGCGTCCCGCCCTGCTTATGACCACATATCCTTTTTCAAATTCCATATGATTTTTCGCTCAGACAATCCCCGCCTCTTCCTGACCGTCAATGTGTCGGAAGAGTCAGTATCATCGGCTCCCCTTCGGTAATAAGAACGGTGTGTTCAAAATGAGCGGACATCTTGCCGTTTCCCTCCACTACCGTCCATTTGTCGTCCAGAACCTTTACGTTTTCCGTAGTCTGGTTCACCATGGGTTCAATGGCAATGGTCATTCCCGGTATAAGTCTCGGACCTCTTCCGGGCTTTCCGAAATTCGGCACTTCAGGATCCTCGTGCATCTCACGCCCCACTCCGTGTCCGATATATTTTTTTACCACATAATACCCCGCGGTTTCCACACATATCTGAACCGCATTGCTTATATCACCTACCCGGTTGCCTTTAACCGCCTGAGCTATTCCCTTATAAAGAGCGGCTTCGGTAGCCCGAAGCAAAAGCTCCGTTTCCTCGATCACACCGCCGATTCTGAAGGTTCTGGTATTGTCGCCCATATAACCGTCAAGCTCGGCAACTATGTCGCAGGAGATTATGTCGCCCTCTTTTAGAATTTTCTTTTTGGAAGGTATTCCGTGTATAAGCTCCTCGTTGACCGAAAAGCAGTTGTGCCCCGGAAATCCTCCGTAGCCCTTACAGGGGGAGTGACCGCCTTTTGAAACGACGTAGTCGTTCACTATTCTGTCAAGCTCCCATGTGGAGATGCCCGCAACGGCGTTTTTGCCCGCAAGCTCCAAAGCCTGTGCGGCAAGCTCGCCCGCCTTTATCATCTTCGGGATCTCCTTTACGGATTTTACCTGTATCATCTTAACCTTCTATCGCGGCTAAGGTAAGCTTGGAGGTGTCGGCGATCTCATCCTGACCGATTACCGTCTTGAGCATACCCTTGTTTTCATAGTAGCCCTTTAAAGGAGCGGTTTTTTCGCGGTAGGTTTCAAGTCTTGAAAGCACCGTTTCGGGCTTGTCGTCTACCCGCTGTACTACCTTGGCGCCGCAGGAATCGCAGATTCCCTCGTTTTTGGTGGGCTTATATTCCATATGATAGGAAGCGCCGCAGCCTTCGCAGACTCTTCTTCCAGAAAGACGTGCAATGATCTTTTCATCGGGAACGCTGATTTCGATAACCTTATCGATTTTAACGCCCATCTTTTCGAGAGCCTCGGCCTGCTCTACCGTTCTTGGGAAGCCGTCAAGAATAAATCCGTTCTTGCAGTCGTCCTGCGCGATTCTGTCTTTCAGAATACCTATAACGATATCGTCGGGCACCAAATCGCCCTTATCCATACGCTCTTTCGCGGCAAGACCCGCAGGAGTGCCGTTTTTTACGGCTTCGCGGAGCATATTGCCGGTAGATATGGCGGGAATAGCCAACTTTTCGCATACTATCTCCGCCTGTGTTCCTTTTCCCGCTCCGGGAGCGCCTAAAAATATAAGATTCATTTGCAATACTCCTTTTTAAATAACCTGTTGTCGGTTTATTCCAGGAAGCCCTTATGATGACGCATCATCATCTGGCTTTCCAGCGAACGAACGGTTTCAAGCGAAACGCCTACTACGATAAGGATCGTCGTACCGCCGAGGGAAAGTCCCTGTATACCGCTGAGATTCTGGAAAATGATCGGGAAAATTGCTATGAAGCCGAGGAAGATGGCGCCGATAAGCGTAACCTTCGACAGCGAGTTGTTGATAAAATCCGCCGTGGGCTGTCCCGGTCTGTAGCCGGGGATAGCGCCGTTGTTCTTCTTGAGATCGTTGGCGATCTGAATGGGGTTATACTGAATAGCCACATAGAAGTAGTTGAAGCCGATTATCAGGAGGAAATAAAGCACCGCGTAAAGCCAGCTCGAAGTGCTGAACAATCTTACGAAGCCCTCCCAGAAATCGTTACCGCTTGTACCGTCGACGCTGATTCCGAAGAAAAAGCAGATGGTAGAAGGAAGAGACATGATTGACATGGCAAAGATTATAGGCATAACACCCGACATTGCCACCTTAATAGGAATATAGGAAGACTGGCCTCCGTACATTTTTCTTCCCACAACACGCTTAGCATACTGAACGGGGATTTTTCTCTCCGCGTTTGTCATTAAAACAACCAAAGTGATCATTCCCACATAAATAATAAGAATAATGGGAACGAGAATAGCATTCTTCATGCCGCCGGCGGAAATGGTTCTGAACAAACCGATAACATCGGCGGGAATACGGGATACGATACCCGCAAAAAGTATCATTGAAATACCGTTTCCGATACCCTTTTCGCTTATCTGATCGCCTAACCAGATAATCAGCGACGCGCCCGCCACAAAGCAGCCGACTATAACTATCGCCGAAATAACGCCGTCAAAGCCGTTCGTATATTTTACAACACCGCCGTTTCTGAGGGTGATGTAAAACGCCACCGCCTGAAATATGGCCAGACCGAGAGCAACCAACTTGTTGATCTTGTTAAGCTTCTTCCTGCCTTCGTCGCCTTCCTTGGCGAGTCTCTCCAACGGTTTTATAGCAACCGTCAGGAGTTGGATAATGATTGACGCGTTAATATAAGGGGTAATCGACATTGCGAACAAGGTACCGTTGCTGAGCGAGCCGCCGGTCATCTGATCCCAGTAGGAAAAGAGGTTTCCGCCGCCGCTGTCCATCCCCAGAACCGTGGATATCTTGTCGGTGTCTAAGAAAGGAACAAAGATACTTGCTCCCAAACGGAAAATCAAAATAATAAACAGAGTGTAGAGGATCTTTTTTCTTAAGTCAGCGAGCTTCCAAGCATTTCGGAAAACTTCAAACATCAGATCACCTCAGCCTTTCCGCCTGCGCTCTCAATCTTGGATTTTGCGCTCTCGGAAAACTTGGCTGCCTTAACTGTCAGGGACTTGGTGATCTCGCCTCTGCCGAGAATCTTTACACCGTCGAAGGTCTTCTTAAGAAGTCCCGCTTCTACAATAGCTGCTTCGTCAATTACCGCGCCGTTATCGAACTTCGCTTCCAAATCGGACACGTTTACGGTAGCGTAAACGGTGGCAAAGTTCTTGTTGTTGAATCCGCGCTTCGGGATACGCATGGCAAGCTTGGTCTGACCGCCTTCAAAGCCCGGCTTTACGCCGCCGCCCGAACGAGCCCACTGACCCTTGTGTCCCTTGCCCGATGTCTTGCCCCAGCCTGAGCCGTGTCCGCGGCCGATACGCTTTACTTCTCTGTTTGAACCGGGCGCGGGGGATAATTCGTGTAGCTTCATTTATAAGCTCTCCTTTCCGGTAAATTTATTATTCGTCCGTAACCTCAAGCAAATAGCTTATGGTCTTGATCTTGCCGTTGGTTGCCGCATTGTCGGGCTGTACGGTTGTATCGCCGATCTTGCGAAGACCGAGAGAATTTGCGGTGGCGATGTGACTGTCTTTGCGACCGATCAATGATTTAACCAGCTTTATTTTCTTTGACATTTCGGTGCTCTCCTTTCAGATCAGTTGAAGATTTCCTTGACAGTCTTGCCTCTTAAAGCTGCAACCTGCTCGGCATCTCTGAGAGATGTAAGTCCCGCCATTGTAGCTCTTACTACGTTGCAGGGATTATTGGAACGAAGAGACTTTGTTCTGATATTCTTTATGCCCGCCATTTCGATAACGGAACGAACTGGGCCGCCCGCGATAACGCCGGTACCTTCGGGAGCGGGCTTCATGAGAACGGCGCCGGCGCCGAACTTGCCTACTACCTCGTGAGGTATCGTGGTGCCCTTAAGGGAAATTTTAACAAGATTTTTCTTTGCGTCCTCAATTCCCTTGCGGATAGCGTCGGGAACTTCGTTGGACTTACCCATTCCAAAGCCTACGATTCCGTTACCGTCGCCTACGACAACGAGCGCGCTGAATTTCATTACACGTCCGCCTTGAACTGTCTTGCTTACTCTGTTGATAGCAACGACTTTTTCGGAAAGCTCCAATTTTGATGCGTCTATAAGTGCCAAAATTTTTTCCTCCTTCTTAGAAATTCAGTCCGCCTTCGCGGGCGCCGTCTGCCAGCGCAGCCACTCTTCCGTGATAAACGTAGCCGGAACGGTCAAATACTACGTCGGCGATTCCCTTGGCCTTTGCCTTTTCCGCAAGAGCAAGACCAACCTTCTTCGCGGCTTCCGCGTTTCCGCCAAAGCCCTCGAATCCCTTTTCAAGGGTAGAAGCGGAGCAAAGGGTTACTCCCGCCACATCGTCGATAAGCTGCGCGTAAATATGCTTTGCGGAACGGAAAACGTTAAGGCGGGGGCAAGAGGAGGTTCCGCTTACCTTTGCGCGGACTCTCTTATGACGCTTTATTCTGTTTTCCTTTTTATCTATGATTTTTTTCATTATCTTTTACGCCTCCCTTACTTCTTGCCCTTAGCGGCTTTGCCTTCCTTGCGGCGGATAACTTCGTTGGCGTACTTGATGCCCTTGCCCTTATAAGGTTCGGGAGGACGTATGCCTCTTACTTCCGCTGCAAACTGGCCTACCTTCTGCTTGTCTATGCCCTTGATAATAATCTGGTTGGGCTGGGGGGATTCGATGGTAATATCTTCGGTATCGGATACTACAACGGGGTGGGAGAAACCGAGAGTAAGATTAAGATCCTTTCCCTGCTTCTGGCATCTGTAACCTACGCCGTTGATCTCCAGCATCTTGGAGAATCCGTTGGTAACACCCTCGATCATATTGGCGATAAGGGTTCTCGTAAGTCCGTGAAGCGCACGGTTTTCCGCTTCGTCATCGGGACGGGTAACATGTACCTCCGCGCCGTCAACGGTCACGGTCATCTGAGGCTTAAACTCCTTCGTAAGTGTGCCCTTGGGGCCTTTTACAGTAACCACGCTGCCGTCAACCTTGACCTCAACGCCCGCGGGAACAGCAATAGGCTTTCTTCCGATTCTTGACATATTCTGTTCCTCCTTACCATACAAACGCAAGGACTTCGCCGCCAACGTGAGCCGCTCTCGCCGCTCTGTCGGTCATAACGCCCTTGGAGGTGGAAACGATTGCGATTCCAAGACCCTTCATTACCTTGGGCATATCCTTGCTGTTTGAATAAATTCTCAGGCCGGGCTTGCTGACTCTGCGAAGTCCCGTAATTACCTGCTGCTTGTTTTCTGTGTACTTGAGTGTGATCCTGATGATTCCCTGCTTGTTGTCCTCAATAACACGGAAGTTCTTGATGTAGCCTTCGTCGGCGAGGATCTGAGCTATCTGCTTTTTCATATTTGAGCAGGGGATATCAACAGAGGGGTGCTTCGCGGAATTTGCGTTGCGAATTCTCGTGAGCATATCCGCGATCGTATCGGTGATCTGCATCTTTATGCGTCCTCCTGTATAAATAGAGATAGGAAATCGGTAGTCAGCGGCCGCGGCCTTCGGATACCGGGGCTTATTGCAAGTTAACGCTCCGTCCGCGTCAAGATAAAATCCCGCCGCCTCGCTCTTGCCGTTTCATGGGTTTATACTTACCAGCTTGCCTTCTTGACGCCGGGAATCTGACCCTTGTAAGCAAGCTCTCTAAAGCAAATTCTGCAAATGCCATACTTACGAAGGTAAGCATGAGGTCTTCCGCAGAGCTTACATCTGTTGTACGCTCTTGTGGAGAACTTTGCAGGACGCTGCTGCTTTGCAATCATTGATTTCTTTGCCATTTATAAGCTTCCTTTCAAATACCTTTCGGTTACTTAGAGAAGGGCGCGCCCATAAGGGACAGCAGCTCTCTCGCTTCCTCATCGGTGTTGGCGGTGGTCACGAAATTGATGTCCATTCCGCGAATCTGATCAATTTTTTCGTAATCTATTTCGGGGAAAATAAGCTGTTCCTTAACGCCTACGCTGTAATTTCCTCTTCCGTCGAAGCTGTTGGGATTGATGCCTCTGAAGTCACGTACACGAGGGAGCGCAACATTGAAGAAACGATCGAGGAATTCGTACATTGTCTCGCCTCTCAGCGTTACCTTCACGCCGATGATGTTGCCCTCGCGGAGCTTGAAGTTTGCAATAGCCTTTTTAGCCTTACAGATAACGGGCTTCTGACCGGTTATCGCGGAGAGATCCGCCATAATGGCATCAACCTTTTTGTGATCGTCCTTGGCTTCACCGCAGGCTACGTTTACAACAATCTTATCAAGCTTCGGAATCTGCATTACGCTCTTGTAACCGAACTTCTTGAACAGAGCGGGAGCAACTGTTTCCTTGTAGTAGGTTTTCATTGTTGACATAATTTTTTCTCCTTACTGCGGGTGACAGCAGGAAGTTACCTTATCCTGCCCCTCCACCTGAGTTTATTTCAATAATCCGCCTTGTGGCGTGCACATTAGAGCTGCGCGCCGCAGTGCTTGCAGATTCTTAACTTTTTGTCGCCTTCTATCTTATGTCCGACTCTGGTAGCCTTATTGCACTTGGGGCAAACGGGCATAACCTTGCAGGCGTAAAGGGGGCCTTCCGCCTTTACTATGCCGCCCAGCTCGCCCTGTCTTCTGGGCTTTACATGCTTGGTAACCATGTTTCTGCCCTCAACGATTACCTTGCCCTCGGAGGGGGAAACTTCCAGCACCTTGCCCTTTTTACCCTTGTCCTTGCCGGAAATAATCATTACCTCGTCGCCTTTTTTAACGTGTAAAGTGTTCATTCCTGCTCCTCCTTAAAGTACTTCGGGAGCAAGGGACAGGATCTTCATGTATTCCTTGTCACGAAGCTCTCTGGCCACAGGTCCGAAAATACGGGTTCCTCTGGGATTCTTGTCTTCCTTGATCAAAACAGCCGCGTTTTCGTCAAAACGAATATAAGTGCCGTCGTCACGTCTTACGCCTGTGGCGCTGCGAACGATAACGCATTTTACAACGTCACCCTTCTTTACCGTGCCGCCGGGAGCTGCTTTTTTAACGGAAGCCACAACTACGTCGCCGATATTGGCATACTTTCTGCGTGTGCCGCCTAACACCCTGATACACATAAGCTCTTTCGCTCCTGTGTTGTCAGCCACTTTAAGGCGTGTCTGCATTTGTATCATTGGTTTTTACTCCTTCCGTTATTACTTGCTTCTTTCAAGCACTTCAACAAGTCTCCATCTCTTGTCCTTGGAAAGAGGTCTTGTTTCCATTATCTTTACCTTATCGCCTACGTTGCAGGTGTTTTCCTCATCGTGAGCTTTAAGCTTAATGGTGCGCTTGATGATTTTCTTGTACAAGGGGTGGCGAACATTGTCCTTCAGTGCCACTACGATGGTTTTGTCCATCTTGTTGCTTACTACAACGCCAACTCTTGTTTTTCTGAGGTTCCTTGTGTTTTCCAAAGTTCGTTCCTCCCCTCTCACTTATTCGCTTCGATTTCGCGCTGGCGGCGAATCGTTTTGACAACTGCGATTTCCTTCTTAACCGCTTTAATCCTCATGGGATTTTCAAGACGGTTTACGGCAAGCTGAAAACGGAGGTTGAACAGTTCCTGTTTAAGCTCGGTTTCTTTTGTGTTAAGCTCCGCCTCGCTCAGCTCTCTGATTTCCTTGGTAGCCTTCATTACTGCTCGCCTCCTTCTTCTTTCTTCATCACAAACTTGCATTTGATGGGCAGCTTGTGCATAGCGAGACGCATAGCCTCTCTCGCCACTTCTTCGCTTACTCCCGCAATCTCAAACATTACTCTTCCGGGCTTTACAACCGCTACCCAGTACTCGGGAGCGCCCTTACCGGAACCCATACGGGTGCCCATAGGCTTCTTTGTTACGGGCATATCGGGGAATATCTTGATCCAGACCTGACCGCCGCGCTTGATGTAACGGGTCATGGCGATACGAGCCGCCTCGATCTGGTTGCTGGTGATCCATGCAGGCTCCAAAGCCTGCAAACCGTAGTCGCCGTAGCATACTACGTTGCCGCGTGTTGCCTTACCGGTCATGCGGCCTCTCTGCACTCTGCGGTGCTTTACTCTCTTAGGAAGCAGCATTAGTCGTTACCTCCTTCTTTTTTCTCTGCTCTGGGGGCGAAATTTCTTCTTTCGCCGCGGTTTGCGCGGTCTCCGCGGTTGGCGCGATCGCCTCTGTCGCGGTTATCGCGGTTGTCTCTGGCTCTTCTTGCGGGCTTTTCGGTCTTCTTTTCCTTACCGATTTCGCCCTTGAGAACCTCGCCCTTGTACAGCCATACCTTAACGCCGATAATGCCGTAGGTGGTGCTGGCTCTCGCTACGCCGTAGTCGATGTCGGCGCGAAGGGTCTGAAGGGGAATTGTGCCTTCATGATAGCTTTCGGTGCGGGCGATTTCCGCGCCGCCGAGTCTTCCGCTTACCTGAGTTTTGATACCCTTTGCGCCGCATTTCATGGTGCGTCCGATGCAGGTCTTCATGGCTCTTCTGAAGCTTACGCGTCCCTCAAGCTGAGAAGCGATGTTCTCGGCGATAAGCTGGGCGTTCATATCGCGGTTCTTTACCTCGATGATGTTGATGTTTACGGGCTTGCCGTTTGTCATCTTTTCAAGCTCGGTTCTGAGCTTTTCAATCTCCGCGCCCTTCTGTCCGATAACCATGCCGGGCTGTGCGCAGTGAATGTGGATCTTTACTCTCGCGGCGTCACGCTCGATCTCAATGTCGGGAATGCCGGCCTTGTAGAGCTTTTTCTTAAGATACTCACGAATCTTAAAGTCTTCAACCAATGTGTCGCCGAAGGTTGCCTTACCCGCATACCAGCGAGAATCCCAATCCTTGATAACACCCACTCTAAGACCGTGTGGATTAACCTTTTGTCCCATTGTTATCCTCCCTTATTCTGCTTCCTTGACAACCAAAACGATATTGGATGTTCTTTTTAAAATGCGGTGAGCGCTTCCCTTTGCGGCGGGTCTTATTCTCTTGAGAGTAACCCCCTCGCCGCACCAGCACTCGGAAACGTAGCAGCTTCCGACGTCCATATTGTGGTTGTTCTCCGCGTTTGCCATAGCGGACTTGAGAAGCTTCATAAGCGGCTCGCTGGCTGCCTTGGGCGTCAGCTTTAACGTAGCCATAGCCACGTCGCAGGGCTTGTTTCTGATAAGATCAAGCACGATCTTCACCTTGCGGGGCGAAATACGAACGTGTTTGAGTTCTGCTCTTGCCTCCATACGTTACTCCTCCTTACTTCTTAGTGGTCTTGCTGCCTACATGACCCTTAAAGGTTCTTGTGGGAGCAAATTCGCCCAGCTTATGACCTACCATATCCTCGGTAACATAAACGGGAATGTGTTTTCTGCCGTCGTGTACTGCGAATGTGTGTCCTACGAAATCGGGGAAAATTGTGCTTGAACGGCTCCAGGTCTTAAGAACCTTCTTTTCGCCGGACTCGTTCATGGAAAGAACTCTTTTGTAAAGCGCTTCCTGCACGTAAGGTCCCTTCTTGATGCTTCTGCTCATATATTTGTTATCCTTTCAATTGCAAGTTAAGTACTTTGCCGCCCTGCGGCAAAGTACGCCTATTTCGCTTTTCGGTCGAACGACCGGAATTTTGCTTCGCAAAAGCGCTTCATAGGCACGTTTGTGCCTTCAATAAACGCTGCTCCGCAAAATTTTTCAAAAACGTCTTTTCGGCTTACGCTTGTTCTTGCGCCGCTGTCAGCCGCTGACAAACGCTTATTAACAATTGCGGTGTTATTGTGTTTTTTATGAACGAAGAGCGGCTTACTTGCCGTTTCTTCTCTTGACAATGAACTTGTCGGTTCTGTTCTTTGTCTTGCGGGTCTTGTAACCCATAGCGGGCTTGCCCCAAGGAGTAACAGGGCCGGGACGTCCAACGGGAGATTTGCCTTCGCCGCCGCCGTGAGGGTGGTCGTTGGGGTTCATTACGGAACCTCTTACGGTGGGTCTTATGCCCATATGACGGGTGCGGCCGGCTTTACCGATATTTACGTTGGAGTGATCCGCGTTGGAAACAACGCCGATTGTCGCCATACAGTTATCGGGAACGTTGCGAAGCTCGCCGCTGGGAAGTCTCACCATTGCGTAGCCGTTTTCCTTAGCCATGAGCTGAGCCATGTTGCCGGCGGAGCGTACAAGCTGCGCGCCCTTTCCGGGGTGAAGCTCAACGTTGTGAATAACGGTACCCACGGGAATGTTTACCATGGGAAGCGCGTTGCCGGGCTTGATGTCGGCGTCTGCGCCCGCTCTTACCTTATCCCCTACTTTAAGGCCGTCTGGAGCGATAATATATCTTTTCTCGCCGTCCTCATATTTAACGAGAGCGATAAAAGCGGTTCTGTTGGGATCGTACTCAAGGGTCATAACCTCGGCGTCCATGCCCAACTTATTTCTCTTGAAGTCGATTATTCTGTACTTTCTTCTGTTTCCGCCGCCCTTATGTCTTACGGTGATTCTGCCGTAGCTGTTGCGACCCGAGTGCTTCTTGAGGGTTTCAAGCAGACTCTTTTCGGGAGCAACCTTTGACAAACCGCTGTAATCAATAACAGTCATGCCTCTGCGACCGGGGGTCACGGGCTTATAGGTTTTTATAGCCATTGTAATTCAACTCCTTACTTAAATCATGCCGTCGAAGAACTCGATGGTTTTGGAATCGGGGGTTATTGTAACGATGGCCTTTTTCCACGCGGTGGTATAGCCTTCGTTTCTTCCCATTCTCTTCTTTCTTCCGCGGACGTTCATTGTGTTGACCTTTTCAACCTTTACGTCCTTGAAAAGCTGCTCAACCGCTTTCTTGATCTCAATCTTGTTGGCGGTCTTGGCTACCTTGAAGGTATACTTTCTGTCAGCCAGCGCATCCATGGAAGCTTCGGTGATAATGGGACGGATAATGATGTCCTGTACAGTTTTTTCCATTACGCATATACCTCCTCGATTTTTGCCACGGCGTCCTTTACCACAACAAATTTGCTGTAATTAAGGATATCGTATACGTTAAGAGTGTTTACCTGTGTCGTCTTAACGCCGGGAATGTTGGCGGCGCTCTTGATTACCTGCTGATCAACGGTGTCAAGCACGATAAGAGCCTTGCCGTCCACATTAAGCGCCTTGAGCATATTCACGATGGATTTTGTCTTGAATCCGTCGGTCTTAATGCTGTCAACAACAACCATTTCGTTTTCCTGTACCTTAGAGGACAGAGCGGAAAGGAGAGCGAGTCTCTTTACCTTTTTATTAAGCGTGTAAGTGTAGCTTCTGGGCTTGGGTCCGAGAGCGATACCGCCGTGACGCCACTGGGGGCTTCTGGTGGAACCCTGTCTCGCGTGACCGGTGCCCTTCTGTCTCCAGGGCTTTCTTCCGCCGCCGCTTACCTCTGTTCTGGTAAGAGTGGACTGTGTGCCCTGACGCTGATTCGCCAGATAGTTTACAACCGCCTGGTGCATAGCGTACTCGCTGGGCTCGATGCCGAATACCGCGTCGTTAAGCTCAAGCTCGGAGACTGCGTTGCCGTTCATATCGTAAACCGATACCTTTGCCATTATAAATCCTCCTCCCTTAAGCCTTGACCGCGTCGGTGATGCACACAAGTCCGCCCTTGGGACCGGGAACCGCACCCTTGATCGCGATAAGATTGTTTTCCGCGTCAACCTTTACCACTACCAGATTCTGGACGGTAACGGTTTCAGCGCCCATATGTCCTGCCATTCCCTTGCCCTTGAAAATTCTCGAAGGACTGGAGCAGGCGCCCATGGAACCCGCCTGTCTTGCAACGGGGCCGGAACCGTGGGTCTCTTTGAGTCTGTGCTGATTGTGACGTTTGATGGCGCCCTGGAAGCCCTTACCCTTGCTGGTGCCCTTAACGTCGATAACGTCGCCTGCGGCGAAGGTATCGGCCTTAAGAATGTCTCCCACGTTTACGGCGCTTGTGTCGTTCAGTCTGAATTCCTTTAAGAATCTTTTGAACGGAACGTCGTTCTTCTTAAAATGTCCCTGTTCGGGCTTGTTTACGCCCTTGGGGGAGATATCGCCGAAGCCGAGCTGAACCGCCTCATAACCGTCGTTCTCGATTGTTTTCTTCTGAACGACGACGCAGGGGCCCGCTTCAACGACCGTTACGGGAACGACCTTGCCGTTCTCGTCGAAAATCTGGGTCATGCCGATTTTCTTAGCGATTAAACCTTTTGTCATTTGTTGACCTTTCCTTCCATGGTTATTGGTTGCTTAAAGCAACTTGACCAAGTGCAGCGTATCTGCCCCGGTCAGAGGTAAGCGGCTTTCCGATTTACGAACATTTGAACGCAGTTCAAAAAAGTCCTGGATATGCCGTTTACTTAACACATTACTTGAAATTTCGTAAGGTCCTTTTTTAGATGTCCATTGAAATTTCAACGCCTGCGGGAAGCTCAAGACTCTGGAGAGCTTCAATAGTCTTATTGGTGGGTCTGATGACGTCAATAAGGCGCTTGTGAGTTCTTTGCTCGAACTGTTCACGGCTGTCCTTGTACTTGTGTACGGCGCGGAGAATGGTAACTACTTCCTTATCGGTGGGAAGGGGAACGGGTCCCGCTACTCTCGAACCGGTGCGCTTTGCGGTCTCTACGATCTTAGCCGCGGCCGAATCAACGACGGTGTGGTCATAGCCTTTTACCTTAACTCTTACCTTTTCCTTAACTGCCACTTTCGTAAACTCCTTTCTGAAATAGTATGTTATGAAAGCATCTGCATAAATGCAGTACAGAACGTATTTTTCATTTACACGGTGCCGAGTGTTTCACCATAATCCGTAAAACGCGTTCGGGCAATTTCATATCGGGGGGTATCCGCCTCTGGCGAACCCTTCCCCGTATCCCGAACGAAGCGCTTATTAAGTACAAAACGCCGCGGCATCCGACACGTTCTTTCCGCCCGATTTAAAATCGAACATACTCCGCCGAAATTCCCGATTTTTCAACCGCAACCTTCGGCATCAACGCATTGTCAAGCAGTTGCCGCACATACGCGGACAAGAAGTCCGCAGTCGTGCAGTAGTTATTATACTACAAGTCGGGGCATATTACAAGGAAAAACGAGGAATTTTTTTAAAATTATGCGTAGAAATTTTCGGATTTTATAAGAGCTGTTTTGTTTATTTTTTACAAAATTTTAAAAAACATGTTTTTTATTGAAAAAAGATGTAACAAAAAGGTAAATTTGTTATTTTACATTATAGAGAGATAACCCCTAAAACAAATTTTGATAAGAAAGAGGATGATTCCAATGTGGAATATGGATTGAAATTAATATAAACGACTGACTGGTAATATAGGACGTAAAAAACATTAAATTTTTTAAGAGGTATTTTCTATGAAAAAAATTATTTCGTTTCTTATTGCGGCGGTAATAGCAATCAACGTAAATGTTGCCGTTGCAGCAGAGTCTTTGAACAAAACTGAACTTGTAAGCATTAATGGATATTTCTGCTATGAAAAAGACGGACAATATTGGACAATGCTTGACGGGGATGAATATTTGATTTTTAACCTTGATGATTATACGATGAAAGACGCTGGCGGAAGTTTTTCCAAAAATGAGCTTTCGCAATATTCCACACTAAACAGCAACTGTCCTATAGGCAATCCCGACGGATGGTATTATTGTGGATATATAGATTTTAGCAGCGGTGGTTCCTACACCGAAGGATGCTATATCAGTAGCGGCGATTACGATAGCAAAATATACTATACTGGTCCTTTGGCTCAGACCGCAAAGTATATTGCAAAAATAAGTACCAAGCAGGTACTTACTAATACTTACAACGTAAAAATTTATCTTCACAATATTAATCAGAATAAATGGGAAACACCCGTCAGTAGTTCATTATCCTTTAGCATCTTAACGCCTGCGCATATACTGGTAACAGGCACCACAAGTCAACTCTACGATGGCTTTGCACTTAAGTTCTTGCAGAATAGTACCGGTGAAACGCCGTTCTATTATACAATAACCGTTTCATAATGATTTTATGGAGGAGATAAACGCTGTGAACAAAACTAAAAAAACTACAGTTACAGTAATATCCGTTCTGCTAATATTGGTACTTCTTGTATTGCTGATTTTTGTGGGACTGTACCTATATTCCGAAGCGGTGATTTTTGACCATCGGGATTCCTCCGAGGTACATTCCGCCATATCACCCTCCGAAGGCTTATCGGTAAAATATCCTTTTTTCGCGAATCCAATGGCGTTAAGCGGAGGCGATGGCAGATCCTATGCCTTGGCCCTTTGGAACGGCGGCGAAAAAAACATTGATGTTTATGAGGCTGTAAACGCGCCTATATACATATGGGTGGATTATCTGTACAACAGATATCTTGGCCGCGTTAATCTGGATTACAGCCTTGAACGGGACGAAAAAACCATAACCGTAAGTATGAGCGGAAATGTTTACGAGGGTGAAAAGAGTATTCCGGTTAATCAGGAATTTGTTTTTAATATTGAAAATGCCGGTTCAGACAAGCTTCCCGCATGGGTGAACGAAGATGAAATCAATGAAGAATTCAGGGAATTTTGGGGATATGTGACTAACCCTTCGGTAAATCCTATGCCGGATTGGTATAAGGAAATGTGATTTTTTCAAAGTTGTGCAAAACACAAAATTAAATAAGAGCTCCAAACAAATCGTAGTCCATCAAGTAATTTTTACATTGATAAAATTTCATGATTTAACCGAGTATAAAGGAGAATTAGTTTGCGAGGTTGCGGCACCGGCAACTCCGTATGTACTTTTATGAGTATCAAAAAAATAATAGCAATATCCACACTTTCGTTATTTGTAATATTTCTGGCCGTCATAATATTTATACCGCCGAATGTGACGAAAATTACGGATACCATGCTCTTTTATAATGTCGAATCGGTCAATTACAGCAATTTTTCCGATGACACAAGTTTTGAAGAAATAAGCGACAGGAGCATAAACGTCAAATTTGACCTTACGGTTACCAAAAGGTTTTTCTGGGTTTATCTGGAAGGGTCAATAACTATTGAGAATAAGCAGTATTTCCCTCATCTCTACAATAACAACAGATCGTCTGTAATTATAACCTCCTTGGGCGGCAGGTCGGGTGGCGTTGAGGCTTCATTGATTTATATTTCCGATGATTTGTCGCACCTTATGTTGTTCATATCCGAAGATCATGGCGAGGAAACGGCGGGTTCATGGCTTAACTGTACGGATTTGGCGGATTATAAAGACGCAATGGTCAGCTTATTTCCCAACGAACCCTTTGGGTGGAAATACGGGGATAACGGCCAATAAATCCATTGCCGCTTCTTGACCGTAGTGCGGTTAGTATTGTTTCAAGATCGGAAAAGAACGTTAAAATTTAAAGCGCAGCTTAAACAAGCCGCCGGAATTGCGAAGGAATTCCGAGGTTCAGCAGGGGAATTTTATCCGCCGCCGAACCGAGAGATGGCCCTCGCCTAAAAGGCGGAGGATATCCGGCAGCGGTTATACCAATACTTTTTTAAACCGACAAATGCCCACAATTTTAAAGAGATTAAGGGTGGACATTGCTACGCATATTACTATTATATATCTGCAAATTTAAGTATTTTCTGAAAGGATAAATAACGCATAAAATGTCACATAAAAAAAGCATTTGCACCGCAGCAATACTAACGTTAGCCTTTTTTTCTCTTATAACGCTTTCAGCCTGTAATAAAACCAACCATAATGAGATTGCCGTCATACCCACAAGTTCAAGCACAGTAACGACAAGCGGCATAATTTCCTTAGACAATTCAACCGAGAAATCTCCCACCGACGATAGTTTTCCCATTGAAATTACCAGCGAGGACGTAAATGACTGTTTGAACATCATTGACGAAAACAGCGAATTTACCGCTATTGACAGTGATATTTACGACATTGATTTCGATGGCGGTGAGGAGGTGTTGGTTCTCGCCGATGTTCCTTTCAGAGCCATTTGTGTTTTTAAAAAAGAAAACGGGAAAATGGTTCAGACAGATAACATCGGTATGGGTTCTCTTGCAGAGGTAGAGTCGCTGAAACTGTATACTTATTCCGATGATGACGAAAAATATCCCTACTTTATTTTTCATTTTGATAACGGCGGAGTTATGAAATGCGACGTCCTTGCGGCAATTAAACAGGTAAACGACATCTATACTATTGAGTATCTTTTATCATTTGGAACTTTGAATTACACTGACGTTTCCGAGCCTTTTACAAAGGAATTTTACAGAATCGGCTGGAATAAAAACGACGTGGCGCTGGACGGAGACTACAATGATATAAGTAAGGAAGAATTTTCGAAGATTTACGAAAAATATAAGGAACTTTAAAAAAACCAATTAATAGTCTGTCATCCTTATCTCGGTGCAGATATCAAACAACAATATTTACACAAATTTATTTCGCATGATTTTTCCTCCGTTTTTGTCAGTGAAGTTTTTTTATACTTTGATTATATTGCAAAACGGAAAAAATCAGTAGTTATTTTTTAAAATTTGCGTTGTAAAATAGTTTTTTCTTTGTTTTGAAATTGGCTAAATTTTTTAAGAAAGAGGAAAACTATATGAATAGAACGAAACGCACTCCCATTATAGCAATATCGGTCATATTGATATCGGCATTGCTTGTACTGCTGGGCTTTGCAGGATTATACCTTTATTCCGAAAAAATAATTTTTAACCACCGGGATTCCTCCGAGGTACATTCCGCCGTACCGCCCGTTGAAGGCTTTTCGGTAAAATACCCCTTTTTCGCGAATCCAATGGCGTTAAGCGGCAGCGACGGCAGAGCCTACACCTTAACCCTGCTGAACGGCGGTGAAAAAACATTGAGGTATATGAGGCTGTAAACGCTCCCGTATACATATGGGTTGACTATCTGTACAACAGATACCGCGGCCACGTTAATCTGGATTACAGCCTTGAAAAGGACGGCAAAACAATAACCGTAAGTATGAGCGGTAATGTTTACGAGGGTGAAAACAGTATCCCGGTTGAACAAAAAGTTGAATATATTTCGGATAACTATAATATCATTCAGACTCATTTTGACGAGGATGAATTCTTTCCGGCTCCCCTGCCTTCCGAGTCTAAGGAATATGTTAAGCCAACTTTGGCAACAATAACCGCTTATCTGGCAAAATCGGGCGAAGCGTCAGAAGAAGAACTGCACGGATTTGCGGATGACTTCTCAAGCTTTTCCCTTCCCCCCACAAACGACATAGAATTTCAAGAGTTAAGAACCGAAATTATTCAGGTTGGTAACACCGAAGCAAGTTTGAAATTTTATGTTTCAAATTCATCTGATCTTTTAAATGTTGAAGCTATATACAAAGGATGTTTATTTCATATGGATTACGAAAACATATCCGAAGAGGATATAGATAAAAATATTGACGATATATGTAACAGCCTAAGTAATTATATCCAAAACAATTAAAAAATCTGTTTGTAAAATCTTTAATAGGCGCCGTATTTTGTTACGGCAGCCTATTACGTTTTTTTGGAAAAGGCTTTGCGGTAATAGTCGTTGATTTCTTCTCGCTTATACCTTAAAAAACAGAGTTTGTTTGAATGTGAAATCAATAAACCGGTGATGTTATTTTTGTATAATTTTACTGAATATCAAAAAATATTAAAATTTTTTAAAAAAATGGGTAACAAAAAGCGAATTATAGGATTTTACATATAGAAGATTAAAACAAAAATCTTCTTTTAATCGAAATTAAATAAAAGAGGGTGATTCCAAAGTGGCATACGCATTAAAGCCGATAAAAGTATCGGCTTAATAACCACTATTCCTGCGGTCTTCTTCCTCGTCTTTCGACAGCCGTTCGGCGCATAAAATCTTCAAGAGTTACTTGGTGGAGCAATAACAACAATAAAATGTAACGAAAGCATAGAATTGCACCTCAAAATCAAGAAGTATATCAAATAGATATCCACTTTTGATTTTTTGGTGTTTTCGACTTTGTCAAGTGGTATTTTTAGTAAATTTATGCTTGATTTTTTGTGCATTATTTCGTGCGCTTAAGTTGTGGATAGTGGTTTTACAACAACAGGGTTGGCATTCATACAGCGGAATTTTCCTTTTCAGCCAATTGTAAAATCAAGTTTATGCCCGCCCGCTCAAACGGTTGAAAGGGTACAAAACCCTTCAAAAAATAAAAACATATTTTAGGAAGATTTCAAAAATGACAAAACAAAAAAGAATCTTATCACTGTCTGCTGCCGTAATTATGACAAGCACAAGCTTAACGGCGACCGGAGTTTACGCGTCCGACGTATCGCACGAACACGACTGCGGTATCGACAGCTATGCACAGGAGCTGATGGCAAGCGGTGAAATCAAGGATTATACGCAAGCTCCCTACTACTATGCTTTGGAAGAATGGTTTGACTTTTACGGCTATACGCTTGAGGAACGCGAAAGGTTTATGGAAGATACCGAAACTTTGAACTGGATGCTTTACAACGGCGATTACTGGAATGACGGGAATCTCAACTTCTTATCGTTAGATGATATAGGAAGCGGAATTGAGAAGAGCAGTTCTCCCACATACCCCGTAAGCGGTCATGAAGCCGGAACGTATTTTTCCAAAAGTCACACACCTTGCACACATCATGGTCCCAGCTGTTCGTATACCGGAGCCTGCGATTGCATATCTGTAAACAATTCGATACAGTGTCTCGGTTTTGCTAATTTTGTCCGCTGGGCACGTACAGGCAGCTACCTTAACAGTGCTACTCAAATCTTGGGTTTGAGCAGCAATTGGTCTGTAAATAGTATAAAAAACTATTTTCAGAACAATTTAAATGTCGGATCTCATGTCAGACTTCATGTAAGCGGCAAAAGCTATGATCATTCCATTACAATAGTTAGTATGGATAATAATGGCGTTAGTGTTTATGACTGCAACATGGACGGTCAATGCGGAGTACAGATCCACACCTTGACATGGAACAATATTTATCAAAATTATGATTATATTCGCTATTCAAATGTTTACGCAGGGTAAATATAAGCCGAGCTTTAAAATTATGATAGAAGGAAATTATTAACATATGAATAAACGCAGATCCAATGTTTTAATTCTTTTCCTTTGCGGGCTGGCGATTATATCAACCGCCTGTACAGAGGAAAACGAGATTTTTGATGCCGCCGAAAAGACATCTCAATCGTTTTTGACAAACATATCCGAGGAAAACAATTCAAACAGTCCGTCAGATACACGGTTTACTTTTGTAAACGGCAGTCTGCCCTCCGACGGTGATACAGCCGAATATCAACATAATACGAATAGCTCTGCGGGCGTATACGGCATTGAAACAAACGTTTGCTTTTATGTTCCTTTTGGAGCTTCGGCGGAGCAAAGGCTCGAGGGAGACAGCGGCGAATGGGTAAAAATCAAGGAAGGCTCAACCGTAGGTGATTTTACCGTAACGGAAGCAAAATCATTCTACGGATATGACGACTCCTTAGAAGAAAAATACGGTGAAAAGCTTATCAGTGTGTTTCAGCAAAAGATTTCTTTAAAAGGCAAGGCTTCATTCACCGCGGAGGCAAGTATAGACACAAACCTTAACGGCACCCCGTCGGGAAAGATAGAATGTATACTTGACGATGAAAGCTCAAAAAAGCTTTTCAGCTTTGCGCCCTCATTCAAATATTTTGATTTGAACGACGAATATGCAGGATGTAAGGATTTTTCCGATGAAAAACTCACTTTTTATTTGTCGGAAAGTGTAGAGGGTTTTCAAGAGGTTTATAAAAAGCTTCAAGAGGAAGAAAACGCAAACATTAAATTTGAAGCCGATGATTTTGTCCTTAATTATATGTGTCATACGGTTTTGGACGGCGGCGGCTATCATTACGGAGCGGTCAATAACGGAACAGTTGTCTTGATTGCTTCCGAAAACGCTTCACAAAACAGCATAATCTCGCAGTTTGAGACCCCGTGGGTGGTACGCCGGATTTATCCAAAGCGCAGGTAACGGGAAAAAACGATACCGAGCTGGCGCTTTCCGAGCTTACCGAGGACAACTGGAACTATGTGAGCGCCGATTGGGTTTATCTTGCCGAGCCTAAGGGGATTTCCTACAACAGTATCGACAGCGCGGATATTTTCGACGAAGCGAAAAAGAGCTTTAAAGACGCGCCACAAAGCGTAAATCACCAATACAAAGAATAGAGGAATTGGCAATTGCCAATTGAAAATTACGGTATCGCTTCGCGGCAATCAAAATGTCTCTGCAAGCTTATGGGTTTGTGGAGACATTTTAACATTTTAAATTTCAATTTTTGCTTGCATTTTTTCAAAATGTAGTATAACAAAATAAACATTTTAATGAGTTGTATAACAGGTGCAAGGTCATAATAGATTTGTAATTGTATTATCATTACCATATTTTTGATGCCAATCTTTGAAAATGTGTCCTTATGCGATAATACCCCATATCGAAAGCTCTGGAAGAAACGGAAACAACTACGCAAAGCGTCACCGCAGAAGCAACTCCGAATGAAGAAAAAAAGCGGAAAAAGCTTGGCAGCAATAGTCGTTGATTTCTTTTCGCCTATACTTTAAAAAAATTAGTTTGTTTAAAAGCGAAATCAACAAATCGGTGATGTTGTTTTTGTATAATTTTACTGAATATTAAAAAATATTAAATTTTTTTAAAAAAATGTGTAACAAAAAGCGAATTAAAGGATTTTATATATAGAAGATTAAAACAAAAATCTTCTTTTAATCAAATTTAAATAAAAGAGGGTGATTTCAATGTGGCATACGCATTAAAGCCGATAAAAATATTGGCTTCATAACAGAAGACGTAATACTTTTTTGGAAAGGAAAAATACTATGAAAAATTTAAAATCAATTGTAACTTTTATAACAATAGCGGCAATTTTCTGTTTAAGTCTTTCGCAAAATGTTTTTGCGGAAGAAACACATATGGCTTACAAGTTAAAAAAATTACAGCCGTATGTTGATGAGCTTAACTCGATAAACGAGGAATTAGGGACTGACCTTGTCATGCTCTTGTCATCTCAGGAGGATATCGACTTAGCGTACAGCAGCTACTCCAATATGGAGGTAGACGAATTTCGAGAATATATAATTAAACTTTACAACAATGAAATTCGTGTAGAATGTGCTGCTTCTGAATCCAATATCGAAACATATGGCGTTGTGTTGCCGGAGGAAGAGTTTGACGATATTCAACGAGCATATATTTATAGCACCGATAGCTGCTTAGAAATATACTCAAAATGTTATAAATATAATAACACTTCATACTATGAGTCAATTATTGGTTATAGCAATTCAACGTTGTCATATCCCGCCTATCGTTCTCACTCAGGGTTCGACCATACATTTAATAAAAATCAAACAAGTGCGACCTTTACCTTTACTGTATATTGGTACGTGTCTCCGGGTGTCTATAATAATAATTCCGGAAAAACAGTTACTTTTACTCTTTGGGCGGGAGGAGCGGATACATTCGTGGGGGTTGATATATGAGAATACATAAAAATAGTATTTTGACATGGATCTTAATTTTTTCATTATGCGGATTATGCGGCTGTTCACAAATTGAAGCAGAAGGCAGTGAACAAAACGATTCACATTTTTCCGAAGGAACCGAAAGCTCCTCCGCAATCACGGAAATCCGCGCTTTCAATGATAAATTAACGATCTTTCCCTCATGGGAAGAAGCGGGTAAATTCTTTAATATGGATTTTTCCATTTGTGCCGAGGATACTCGAAAGGTTCATTTAGTTGATTATATTTCGGATAACTATAATATCATTCAGACTCATTTTGACGAGGATGAATTCTTTCCGGCTCCCCTGCCTTCCGAGTCTAAGGAATATGTTAAGCCAACTTTGGCAACAATAACCGCTTATCTGGCAAAATCGGGCGAAGCGTCAGAAGAAGAACTGCACGGATTTGCGGATGACTTCTCAAGCTTTTCCCTTCCCCCCACAAACGACATAGAATTTCAAGAGTTAAGAACCGAAATTATTCAGGTTGGTAACACCGAAGCAAGTTTGAAATTTTATGTTTCAAATTCATCTGATCTTTTAAATGTTGAAGCTATATACAAAGGATGTTTATTTCATATGGATTACGAAAACATATCCGAAGAGGATATAGATAAAAATATTGACGATATATGTAACAGCCTAAGTAATTATATCCAAAACAATTAAAAAATCTGTTTGTAAAATCTTTAATAGGCGCCGTATTTTGTTACGGCAGCCTATTACGTTTTTTTGGAAAAAGCTTTGCGGTAATAGTCGTTGATTTCTTCTCGCTTATACTTTAAAAAGCAGAGTTTGTTTGAATGTGAAATCAACAAACCGTTGATGTTATTTTTGTATAATTTTACCGAATATCAAAAAACATTAAAATTTTTTTAAAAAACGGATGTATGATAGATAATCAAAATAACGGAGCGCCGATTTGCATCTATATAGTCGATCCATTATATGGCTACGATATCGCCAACTATTCTGCAAGCGATTATACATATAAATATACAAACGGTTCCACAGGAAGTCATTACGTTATTAATTATACAACACGCAGGTATTGAATATGAAATTTTTTAAAAATCTAATGCCAATTTGCGCACTTTTTACAGCTTTTCTGTTATGTTCATGCACTGCGGAAAAGAAAAACACTGACGGTGAAAACAGCATAAGTACTCCCAACAACAATACGGAAAGCTCTGTCGAAACAACACCCAAATTTCCCGTATCCGAAACTACCCTAAACGAAGAAGCGCTGTCTCAAATTAAAGCCGAAAAAGAATCCCAATACCTTCGTTCTCTTGACGATCTTGAATTGGATACGGAGAAAATAAAGGAGACGGACGGCAAAGCACTGTCAAGCACGGATTTTACGGACTGTTTCGTTGCTGTGCTAAGCCCTTACGGCGAAAAAATATTGGAATATCTCTCCGCAGAAGATACAAAGAGCTTTATCGAGTGCATAACAAAAGCCGAAATAAGCACCGAAGAATATGAAGTTCCCCAAAAAACCGGCGGAGAACATTTAAGATATCAGATTACGCTGAAAACAGGCGAACAGATATTTATCGGAACGTCAAATGACGATCTGCTGGTAATAAACATGGAGCACGGCTATCTTTGCGACAAGGAAAGTTCCGATCGGATAAGAAATTTTTATAATGAAAGCATAAAAAGGTTTGAAGAAAAAGCTATGAATCAATAAACCCTTTTATGAAAAAATCTGATCCCCCGAAACAAAAGTCAAAAAAAGCACAGCGACTTTGACTATCCGTCTGCCGTTGTGCTTTGTAATCTAAAAAAACAAGAGATATTTTCCACATATCTCCGTTATGCAAATTTTTAGAAAAAAACAACATAATCCCGCCTTTATTAAACAACATAATCTGTTTTAATTGCATAAAGCTACTGTAAAAATATTTCACCCGAAAGGACTAACCCAAAATGAAAAACAAAAAAAACACAAAACTCATATCAACACTGCTTACCGCAGCCGTTTTTCTTACCGCCTGCTCCGATACCGCGAATCAATACGCGGATCCAATAATCGGAACGGTTCCGCAGGGAGATATCCCTTCCGAACCGAAGCTGATACAAGACCGCTCCCCCAAAAATGAAAACCGTGAGGAGCTGATGAATATTATCTCTTTGGAAAACTTTACAGGAGCGGCAGGTGAAACTCTTACTGCGGAAACAGCGGTAAACATTACGACGGACGACACCGCGCCCCAAAACTATCTGCTTGAATATGACCACGCGTATTTTACTTACGCCGAGCCGATTTATGACAGAGAACGTTCCGGCGGCGATAACGGTACTTTTGATATAACCACACCCGAATTGCTGGACAAATACAATCTTTATCTGAAAAACAAGTCGGCAATATATACGGTTAAGGCGGGTGATAAATTAGAAAACGGCCTTATTTGCACCGACGCGGTGACTTCTTATGTTTACGTCAATGACGCCGAAAAAGCAGCGCCGCGGCTTCACCATTCGGAAGCGGCGTTTTCGGGAGAACTCACGCTAAGCGGAACAATTCGCTATGAAGAGAACGAAAGCCCTCCAAGCTTTGAAAAAGGCTTATTGACCTTCACCGCCGATTCGGCTAACGGAAAGGTTCCCGCCGAATACCGTCCGGAAATGTTACATGAATATTCTTTGAACGAAACAGGCTTATACGGCGAATTTTTCAGACTCGGAAATATATCCGATCTTACGGAAGAGCAGGCGAAGGTAATAGCAAACAATGAATTTACGGACGTACAGATAACAATAAAAAATATTCATCTTTTTTACGGCGACTACGGTTATACCCCTTTACAGACAGCGGAAATTACGGATATAAAAGTTCTTTAAGCGCTGTCCGTTGCTCACATATGTCACCCCGCAAGTTACGGCAGGCAAAACGCACAATTGCCTGCCTTTCTTTTTATGCAATCCTACAAATTTCATTAAAACAGCATTTTTTTAAAAAAAAGATGTAACAAAATCTCGTTTTTTGGATTTTACTATCGTTAACTATAAGCAAGTCCGCCCCACGGCAAAAATGCCGAAAAACCGGCGGACGGGTCTGCCGGTTTCCGGCAAAAAGAAAGGTAGGTAAAAAAATGAAAAAATTTATTTCTGTTTTAGTGGCGGCGGCTATGATGGCTTCAACATTGCCCGCAGGGGTATACGCTCAGGAAAATAACCCCAACAGCGGAATTATGCCGTTGTATGTATGTAACAGTAAAGCTGCATCTGCCGCGGTTGTTAATGGAAATAAAGTAGAGTGCGTGAGTGCTGTTATTGTGGTTTCGGGTGAAAAATGGACTTCCGTAACACAGACCATTGAAAAGCAAAATTCAATCGGAAAGTGGTATTCGACCTCAAATACATGGTCAAAAAAATCCGATAATCCCAACCTGAGCTATAATTTTACAAACACGGTTACTATAACCAACAGCGGCACATACAGGCTCAGAAGCGATTTAGCCGTTGAAGCTTCAAACGGCTTTACAGAAACGGTTACAAGCTACAGCGGCAATTTCACAATTTAAGTTTACTCGATTTCAATAATTTCCGCTAACCGTAACAGTTCTTCACTGTCATCGTCTGCTCCCGTAATTTCAAACATGTATCCGTTTTGTATCCATGTAATAGTTTTAATGATACTGGAATCAGCGGACATATGTGCCAAAATAAATCCGACCTCGCCATTAACCTTAATTTCACTAACCGTAGAATTTTCGGTATTTACCATCAAATTCTCGGCAAAAGACTTAGTATACTGTATAAAATTAACCGTCTTATTCCCGCATTTATACTGCGAGTTCACTACGCTTTTGTCTGCTGCTTCATTAACAAGCTCATACCCGCTTTCAACCGGCAGCCGATAAACTTCCTCAATCGTATCCTTGATATCATACATGGAAAAATCAACGCTTACGTTTGAATGAGTATTGTATACGTCAAAGATAAATCCGCGCGCACCGAAATAAATCGCGCCCGCCGCCACGGCAAAGAACACCGCCGACATTATAACGGATATTATCACCGCAAGCTTTTTCAGCGGAATATAGCTCCTTTCGGCGGTAAGGATTTTCGACGGCTTATACGGAGCACATGACGCGGGGCGCTCCCAATGCTTCTTTGCAAGCCTTGTAATGCTTTTTTTTCTGATACGGTACGCAAGGGAAAAACGGTGGGGCTTCTCATCGGCCGGAACGTCGTATTGTGAAAAATATTCCTCGGAATAGGCGATAAGCGCCATTTTTAAAGCTTCATCTCCTGTCATTGACAGTTTCCTCCTCATTCATTAATTTTTTAAGTCTTTGTCTTGCCCTGAACATTCGCTGACGAAGCGCGTTTTCGGATATTTCCAATCGCTCCGCCATTTGGGATATTGAATAACCCATGACGGCCGAAAGGAAAAGCAGATCATAGTCGCTTGGCAAAAGCTTGTTAAGCGCCTTGTGAAGATTTTCGGCTTCGTATCCGGAAAACAGCTCCTCCTCGGCGGAAGTTCCTCCCTCAAGAGAGTACAGGTCGTCGATATTTTCGGCTATGCGGTTCCGACGGGAATTATAACATTTATACGCGGCGTTTTTCACGGTAATGATAAGATATGCCTTAAGTCCCGAAGTCTGTAATTTTTTCAGATTAACGAGACGATCCTGACGGATAATATTCAAAAACACTTCATGCACCGTATCCTCGGCGTCATACTTGTTATTCAGAATATTAAACGCTACCTTGTACATCATCTGTTCATATTCCGAGTATAGTTTTGTTATAAAAGCTTCTTCCTCCGGAGTGTTGACAGCCATCAAACAGAGCACTTTATAACGCACCTCTCTTTTGTGGGGATATGTTTAAAAGATTTTATATTAGTATAACATATTATGGTGGGTAAGTCAATAGAATTTTGGTATTTTTAAGAAAAAAATATGATATGATGGGAATAATTTGTAAACCTTATATTTGGGGAATCAAACGGCAAGAATTGCCGATAAAATGCGGAGCCGCGGCAGTTTGCGAGTAATTGCGGACAATGGCGGTGAATAAAAGACCGATACGGGGGAGTACGAGGATTGTTTGATATAAAAGTAAATCGGAGAATTATGTTGTATTGTGTCGAATTGTGAGATGTAAAACTGTGAGATTTATATTTGGCTGCGTTTGCTCTTTTGAGAAACGCAGCCGATTTTTTTGCTGTCCGTTTTTATATCAATCTTTATTAAAGTTGCGGACTTGATTAAAGATTGCATCCCATGCACTAATCTTTGATCATATATTTGTATATACATTGATTAAATATCAGTATTAAACAAACGTCCGCATTTTCTCCAAAAAAAACTCTTTACCCGACGGGATAGTCCCCGAAGAGTAAAGAGTTTTTATAAAATATACTTTCAAATTTTCCCCAAATTTTTTAAAAACAACTTATAAGTCCTTTATAATCTGTTTAACCAGTCCCACAACCCTTATTCTCTCAACATCCTCCCCTTCAAACCTTCTCGGCTTATATTCGGGATTCACGGAAATAAGCTCTATCCAGTCCCTTCCGTACTCCACCTTTTTAACAAAGCCCTCTTCTCCGTCCATCAGCACCACCGCAATGCTGCCGCTGTCCACAGAGGTCTGACGTCTTACCACAATTATGTCTCCGTCCTCGATTTTCGGATACATACTGTCGCCCTGAACCTTTAAGCCCATCAAAAGGGGCGCCTCCGAAGGATTTCTCACCAGAAGCGGAACATAATCCGTTATTTCGGAATCCGCGTAAGAGCCGAAGCCCGCGGAAACGCTCTCGAAAACGGGAATACGATAAAAACCGTCGGTATATATGTCCGATATCTTAAGAATCTCCGACTCCTGATCGTCTACAAATGTGGCGGGAGCAACACCGAAATATTCCGAAAGCTTAAGTACCGTTTTTCTCTTTAAATTTCTGACGGTGCCGTTTTCCCATTTCTGAACCGCCGCTTTCTGAACGCCGATGATCTTTCCCAGCTCGCTTTGGGTCATTCCTCTTTCCGTGCGCAATTGCTTGATATAAGCGCCTATGTCTCTCATAACTGTTTTCCTCCAATTTCTTAAGAACATTTCCAAATATGCTCTATTTTGTATAAAGTGTATCATAATTTTCTATTTTTGTCAAGCGTTTTTGTGCAAAAGATAAAATTAAGATACAAGGTATTGACAGGTGGAAAAAAATGTGGTATCATTTAAGTGTCCTAAAAAGAAACCCAAAGTAAACATAAAACACATAATTTTATACCCCATTAAGAAAAACCTGTCTTGAAGCGTTTACTTTAGGAACAGTCTCACAAAAATGGTATCTCTTAAATATATCAAGTTTTACACAATACTATACAATCGTATTTTTTTAAAACCTTGGTATCTTTTAAATACACAAAGCGTTTTAAAGAAAGGAGCAAAAAAAAGAAAAACAATGCACAAATACAACTGCACCCTTTGCGGCGCAATACTTTTTCCCGATGAAGCCATCTGTCACTACGACCGCATACACGGCGACGTATACGTATCCTGCCCTTACTGCCGCTCTCAATGCGAAAGATATTCGGAAGCAGAGGACGGGGAAGACGTAGAGGAAAGGGAGAAAGAAGAAGACGAATGGGAAGAGGGATGGGAAGAAGAGGAGAAGGAACGGACGGAAAAAGTCGAAAATAAAAAAGAGGAGGAATGCGGGCTTGAATAAAAGAAAACGCAAAAAGAAAGGAAAGCTTATGACCGACAAGCAAAAACGCTTCTGCGACGAATACCTTAAAGACTGCAACGGGGCGGGCGCCGCCAGAAGGAGCGGCTATTCCTCAACCAGCGCGGGCGGGCTGCTTAAGCAGCCCGAAGTACAGGAATACCTTAAAACGCAGATGGAGGAAATACACAACGAAAAAATCGCGGACGTAAGGGAAATCTCCGAATACCTCACCTCGGTAATGAGGGGAAGCTGCGGAGAACAAACCAAAACCTCAATAAGCGACGACCGCGAAACCACCACCTATATAACCGTTTCCGCCAAAGAGCGCCTGAAAGCGGCGGAGCTTATGGGAAAGCGCTACGGCCTTTTCAGGGAACAGACGGAGGTAACGGTTAAGCCCTCGATTATAATAAAAGGGGAGGATGATTTATAAAAACGTGTTCCGGCAGGAGAAAGGAAGCGAAATAAAATGTCCGATTTGTATCTCCCCGAAATAGTGGGCGGGGGTTACGGGGAGTTCTGGAGATGGCGGGGAAGATACAGAGTCTGCAAAGGCTCGCGCGCTTCAAAGAAAAGCAAAACAACCGCCTTGTGGTACATAGTCAATATGATGAAATACGAAAGCGCCAACCTATTGGTAATCAGAAAGGTTTTCAGAACGCTTAAGGATAGCTGCTTTACCGAGCTTAAGTGGGCAATAGGGCGGCTGGGAGCGCAGGAGCTGTGGGAAGTAAAGGAAAGTCCACTTGAAATGACCTATAAGCCAACGGGGCAGAAAATATACTTCCGTGGACTGGACGACCCCCTTAAAATAACTTCAATTACGGTGGAAAACGGATGCCTGTGCTGGGCGTGGATTGAAGAAGCCTACGAAATAAGCAGCGAGAAGGATTTCAATATGTTAGACGAAAGCATAAGGGGAGCGATAGCCGAGGAAAGCGGCCTTTTCAAGCAGGTTACGCTGACCTTTAATCCATGGAACGAACGCCACTGGCTGAAAAAACGTTTTTTTGACTCGCCCGATCCCGACATTCTGGCTATAACCACCAATTATACCTGCAACGAATGGCTGGACGAATCAGACAAGAAAGTATTTGAAAATATGAAAAAAAACGATCCCCGAAGATACCGCGTGGCGGGATTGGGCGACTGGGGTATAACGGAGGGGCTTGTCTACGAAAATTGGGAGGAAAAAGCCTTTGACTTGGAGGAAATAAAGAAGCTCCCCAACATAAAAACGATTTTCGGACTTGATTTCGGTTATACAAACGATCCCACCGCATTATTCTGCGGAATGGCGGATCAGGGCACAAGAACCGTCTGGGTGTTCGACGAAATGTATAAGAAAGGCATGAGCAATGAAGCGATAGCGAGGGAGGTGACGGAAATGGGATACGGGAAGGAGAGGATACGCGCCGACGCGGCGGAGCCTAAAAGCATAGACAGGCTTTACGATCTGGGGCTTACGAGAATACGCCGCGCGGACAAGGGGCGGGACAGCGTAAATAACGGGATTGATCTGATACGCGGATACCGATTGATTATACATCCGAAATGCGTTAATTTCCTGACGGAGATATCCAATTACACATGGAAAACGGACAGAGCCACCGGAAAATGTCTCAATGTGCCCAACGGGGAATTTGATCATCTTATGGACGCAATGAGATACGCTGCGGAGGATTTGGGAAAGCCCGACCCGTACAGCTTTGAATAACGCCGATCTTCTGTCCATGTATGCCAAGGATTGGTATAAACAATAAAACTCACAGAAAGGAGCAGCCATGTACCCCATCTCAGTTCAGCAATACCACCCCCCTTTTCGTCCCTTTACCGACAAGGATTTTCTTGAAAGCGAAATATCCTCATGGAAGGTCTCCCCCGCCCGCGCCCTGCAAATAAAAGGAACCCTCTACTATCGCGGCGACCACGATATTCTCCGCCGCCAACGCACGGTAATCGGCGAAAGGGGCGTACCCGAAGAAATCACCAATCTTCCCAATAACAAAACCGTATACAACCTTTACGCCAAAATGGTGACCCAGAAAGCCAACTATCTTTTGGGAAAACCCTTCGTCCTTCAAAGCGACGACCCCGATTACAATTGCGCGCTGAAAACCGTGTTTGACAAGGAATTTATGCGTACACTGAAAAACGCGGGAAAAGCCGCCCTTAACGGAGGAATAGCTTGGCTTTATCCCTATTTTGACGGCGAAAGCAAGCTCCGCTTCCGAATCTTCCCCGCCTACGAAATTCTCCCTTTTTGGAAAGACAGCGACCACACCGAAGCGGAAGCGGCGGTAAGATTGTACCAAGTTGAGGTATACGACGGAAAAACGCCTTTTTTACAGGAAAAAGTCGAATTATATACCGAAAAGGGAATTTCCCGCTTTACCTTAAGAAACGGCAGCTTAATACCCGACCTTGACCCCAATAACCGCCCCTTCCGCCGCCCTTATGCCGTCAGGACAAAACGGGGAAAGGCCGAAGCGGCATATTGCTGGGAAAAGCTCCCGCTTATTCCCATAAAAAGCGGGGAAAGCGAAATTCCCCTTCTGAAAAAGGTAAAGTCGCTTCAGGACGGTTTAAACCTCATGCTTTCCGACTTTGAAAACAATATGCAGGAGGACGCAAGAAACACGATTCTTGTCCTTAAAAACTACGACGGAACGAATTTGGGCGAATTTAGGCGCAATTTGGCCGCATACGGAGCTGTAAAGGTAAGATGCGACCGCGACGCGCAGGGGGGCGTGGATACCTTGGAGGTAAACGTAAATCCCGAAAACTACAAAACAGTGATAACCCTTTTGAAAAACGGAATAGTGGAAAACGCCATGGGGTTTTCCCGAAACGAGATCCCGTCGGGCGGCTGGAACTCCGGCACTCCGAATCAGCTTAACATAAAGTCGATGTACACCGATATCGACCTTGACGCCAACGATATGGAAACCGAGCTTCAAGCCGCCTTTCAAAAGCTTTTCCCCTTTGCGGACACATACCTTTATTTAAGCGGAAAAGGAAATTTTTCCAACGCGAAAGCGGAAATAATTTTTAACCGCGATATGCTTATAAACGAAACGGAAGCCATTGCCAACTGTATAAATTCCCTTAAGCTTCTCTCCGAGGAAACCGCAATCGCGCAACATCCTTGGGTAACCGACCCGCAGACGGAAGCGGAGCGCCTTAAGGCTCAGAAAGCAAACCCCGCGCCCATTCCGCAGAAAAAAAAGAAAGGAACCGAAAATGACATTTAACGAACAGTTAAGGGAGCTGAACCTTACGGAGGAACAGTTAAAAACCATCAACACGGCGCTGAAAGCCGAATATGTGCCCAAAACCGAATATGAAAGGCTTTTCGATAATCTTAACGCCGCAAAATCAGAACATAAAAAGAAAACGGAGTTTTTAAAACAATCGGCAGCGGATAAGCTGGAACGGCAGAAAAGGCTTTATGAGCTTAAACTGAAAGATAACTTAGTGGATATTGCCATCGAAGAAGCGGGAGCCAAAAGCCGCGAAATAGTGCGCGCCCTGATAGATACGGAAAAGGTGGAGATTAAGGAGGATAAGCTTACGGGGCTTACTCCTCAGCTTACCGAGCTGAAAAAAAACGCCCCCTTTCTGTTTGAGAAAAAGCTTATGTATCTCACGGGATATTCTCCGGAAGCTTCGTCGGATCTGATACCCAAGATAAATACGGCGGATATGACTTATTCGCAGGCAGTGGCTTTTCTCGATAATTGATTGATTTCGGTAAAAATCCCTTAGCGGTTATCCCCGAACGGTAAAGCTATTGATATAGATCTTAATTTAACGGCTTTTTTCGTTGAAAAGGAGGCGATTAAAAAAGTAAAGTAATCATACCGAAAAACAAATCCAAACCAAAAAATGAAAGGAAACCGAAAATGTCAAAATTCAACTCAAAAACCTTTAACCCCGAAGCCTTCGGAACCTACGTAAGCAAAATCCCCAACGTAAACAAAAGCGAGCTTGCCCGCTCCGAAGCGGTTGGCGGAAACGAAAACGCGAAGATTGCCCTGTCGGGACAGTCCGGATCTCTCTACGCCCGAATTCCTTATTTCGGAAGAATAACCGCCGCCACTTCCCAGAACAACGACGGCAATACCGATATGACCTCAAGCAGCACCACCACCTTTGAACAGGGCTTTATAGTAGCCTCCCGAATGGACAGCTGGACAGAACGCTCCTTCAGCCGCAGCATTACTGCCGGCGCGGACTTTATGGACAATGTGGCCGAACAGATAGGCGAGTATAAGCAGGAGGTAAAGCAGGGCATTCTCCTCGCCATGCTCAAAGGCATATTCTCCATGAAAACTGACGGAACCGATAAAAGAACGGCTGCCGCCAAAGAGTTTATCGAAGCCCATACCCTCGATATAACCGCCGAACCCGAACCGGAGGTGGGAGCTTCAACCCTTAACCGAGCGATACAAAAGGCCTGCGGCGACAACAAGTCCGCCTTCACCCTCGTAATTATGCACAGCCGCGTGGCTACAAACCTTGAAAATCTTCAGCTTATGAAGTACCTCACCTATACCGATAAGGACGGAATAACCCGCGACCTGGCTTTAGGCTCATGGAACGGCAGAGCGGTGCTGATCGATGACGGAATGCCCGTCGAGGAGAGCGCGGACGGCAGTCCCCTGTATACCACCTATATTTTAGGCAAGGGAGCAATTACGCTGGAGGACATCGGCGACTCGGTTCCCTACGAAATGAGCCGCGACGCCAAAACCAACGGAGGTGAGGATACCCTCTACGTAAGAGACCGCTATATCTGCGGCGCGGACGGTCTCTCATTTGAAAAGCCCGCCGATCTGACCGGCTCCGCCTCCAACGCCAATCTTTCCGACGGGGCGAATTGGACGGTAATAAACGACGGAACAAATTCCGTGCCCCATAAGTCGATAGCTTTATCAAGAATAATCTCCAAGGGTTAATAAAATTTTACAAAATAAGCGGTTATATCGTCCCGAAATAAAAGGAGGCAAATAACCGGAAAGGAGCTTAATGGAAAAATTAACCCGTCTGAACTCCCTGCTGACCGCGTTGGGATTCCCCCCCAATCCGAACAACGACGTTTCTCTTTTGAATTGGGCGTTGGAACAGGCGGAAAACTGCGCAAGGCTTGAGTTTAATCTCCCCTCAATACCCTCCGAGGCGGAAAAGCCCCTGCTAAACATAGCTGCGGGAGAATATCTGAGAGCGAAAAATACCGTTCCCGACAAAGAAAGCATACCGCTTACCGCTTTTCCCACCGTAAAACGCCTTGAGCTGGGAGACACAAAAACCGAATTTGACACCGATAACTTCACCACTCCAGAACAGCGTTTTGATTTACTCACCGAGTATCTTATAACGAGCGGAAAAACTCAACTGGAAGGATACAGGAGACTTAAATGGTAAACGCAAGAAATGCGATAGAAAGCCTGTATACACATTCCTGCGACATATACGGCTATTTATCGGAGAAAGACGAAGAAAGCGGAATAACAGAGAAAAAAGAAGCCTTGCTGTACAAAAACCTTCCCTGCCGCCTGTCCTTTGAGCTTAGCTACCCGCTGGAGCAAACCGATAAAACAGCTAACTCCTCTCAGCGGGTAAAGCTCTTTCTCTCACCCGAAATCAATATCCCATGCGGCTGTAAGATTTTTGTTACCGTAAACGGCGAAACAATCTCCTTAGGCTACAGCGGAGAACAAGCGCTCTACCCCACCCATAAGGAAATACGCCTTAAGCCTTTGGAAAAACACAAATAAAATCAATTAAAAAACCAAAAGAAAGGAGCGAATAAACCATGGAAAACAAAATCATAAACGCCATAGCAAAGGCGCTTTCCTCCGAATTCGGCAGCAAGTACACCGTTTACGCCGAAAAGGTAAAGCAGGGGGCGAAAAAACCCTGCTTCTTTATCAGCCCCGAAAGCGTCTGCGAAATTCCCTTCCCCATGGGACGGTATTTCAGGGAAAACATTTTTTCCGTAAGCTATTACCCCGAAGGGGAAAACAATAACCGCGAGTACGGAAGCGTGCTGGAGCGCCTGTACCGCTGCCTCGAATATATCTCACTTCCCGACGGCCTTACAAGAGGCAGCCATATGAGCTGTACCGCCGACGGCGAGCTTCTTAAATTCACGGTGCACTACGATATGTTTGTGTACAAGTCCAAAGAACCGGTTTCAAAAATGGAAAGGCTTCATTACAACCAAAAATAAACAAAAAAGAAAGGAAAATAAATTATGGCATTAGGAGGAGGTACCTTTACGGTACAGAACAAACAGCTTCCCGGCGCTTACATCAACTTTGTTTCGGCTTCTTCCGCCAACGCGGCATTGTCCGAAAGAGGAATCGTAACCATGCCCCTTAAGCTTGACTGGGGAAGAGAGCGGGAAGTGTTTGAAGTGAATACGGAAAGCTTCCGAAAAAATTCGCGGGAGATTTTCGGATACGAATACACCCACGATAAATTAAAGGGCTTAAGAGATCTTTTCAAAAATGCCCGAACCCTTTACGCCTACCGCATAGGCGGTGGAGAAAAGGCCGCCAACTCTTTCGCGAAAGCGAAATACGGCGGCGAAAGAGGAAACGCCCTTTCCGTCGCCATATCCGAAGAAAGCGAAAACCTTTTCACGGTAAAGACGCTTCTTGACGGAAAAGAGGTGGACATCCAAACCGTTTCGGGAGCAAACGAACTCAGCGGCAATCCCTACCTTGACTTTATCCCCGAAGCGGAGCTTGCCGCCACTGCGGGAACCCCCTTAAGCGGCGGCAGCGACAAAACCGACACTGACGGCGATTACGCCGACTATCTGAACAAAATAGAAAGCTTCGGCTTCAACGTAATGGCGGCGAACGTCTCCGACAGTACGCTTAAAGGTATGTTCGCCGACTTCACCAAGCGTATGCGCGACGAAATGGGTATCAAATTTCAATTGGTGCTGCACGATTATCCCGAAGCGGATCATATGGGAGTGATAAGCGTCAAAAACAAGGCGACCGACGAAAACGCCCCGAAGGAAAGCCTCGTCTACTGGGTCGCGGGAGCAGAAGCGGGCTGCGCAGTCAATAAAAGCTGTCAGAACAAACGCTACGACGGCGAATTTACCGTAAACACCGATTACACCCAGTCACAGCTTAAAGCCGCTTCCGCCGGCGGTGAGTTCGTACTCCACAAAGTAGGCTCCGACATAAGAGTGCTGGAGGACAGAAACACCTTGACAACCATTAACGAACAGTTGGGAGAGGTATTCAGAGACAATCAGACGGTAAGAGTTACAGATCAGATCGCCAACGATATCGCGGTGCTGTTCAATACAAAATACTTGGGAACTGTACCCAATGACAGCGCGGGACGCGTTTCTCTCTGGACGGATATAGTGAAGCATCACGAGCAGTTGAAAAACATAAGAGCCATAGAAAATTTCAGCGACAGCGATGTGACCGTAACTCAGGGCGAAACCAAAAAATCCGTAGCGGTAAACGACGCGGTTACGGTGGTAAACGCCATGAGCAAGCTTTATATGACAGTTAACGTAAACTAAAAAAGGAGAAAATGCAATAATGCAGAACAACGTAATTATGCGCGCAAAAGACACCGTATTCGCCGCCCTCGCCGAGTGCTACATAACAATAGGCTCCCGCCGCTACAACTTTATGCAGGCCATCAACCTTGAAGCAAAATTCCAGAAGCACAAAACAGAGGTTCCCCTTCTGGGTCAGACGGGAAGAGGCAACAAGGCCAGTGGCTGGAAGGGAAAAGGCTCCGCCACCTTCCATTACAACACCTCAATTTTCCGCGAGCTTATGATAAGATATAAGGAAACGGGCGAGGACGTTTATTTTGAGATTCAGATAAGCAACGAGGATAAGACCTCCGCCGCGGGAAGACAGACTATCGTGCTGATAGACTGCAACATAGACGGAGGCGTGCTTGCGAAGTTCGACGCGGACGGAGAGTATCTGGACGAAGAAATGAGCTTTACCTTCGAGGACTTCAAAATGCCCGAAAGCTTTACGGAACTGGACGGGTTTCTGACTAATTAAAGCCTAAAATGGCGAAGGGCGGGTGGGATGGCAAAAACAAGAACAAGAAAGGAACAAAAAATGTCACAATTCCGACTTTTTATGAAACAAAACAAGCAAATCAGACAAAACGTAAAATACCCCGCCGTCTCCTCCCTGAGGGACGAAAGCGGTAATCCCCTGCAATGGGAATTCCGCCACGTCACCTCCAAAGAGAACGACCTTATAAGAGACGAATGCACTTCCGAAATCCCCATAGCGGGAAAACCAAATATGTACCGTCCCAAGCTTAACGCATCCCTCTATCTCCGAAAGCTTATCGCCGCCTCGGTGGTTTATCCCGACCTCTACGACACGGAGCTTCAGGACAGCTACGGCGTAAAGTCACCGGAGGAGCTTATCTGCGCCATGGCCGACGAACCGGGCGAATACGGCGAGCTGGCCGCCTTTGTTCAAAAGCTGAACGGCTTCGACATATCCCTTGAGGAAAAGGCGGAACAGGCAAAAAACTGATAAACGGGGGCGACGGCGAAGCCAATTACGCTTATTACGCTCTCCACAAGCTTAATATTCTCCCCTCCGTATTCGCGGAAATGGAAGAAAACGAAAAAGCCTTTGTGATAGCCGCGATAAGAATAAGACTTGAAGACGAAAAACGCAATGGGGACAAAAGGAGAAAATAAACCGATGAACATTTACAGACAACAGTCATTCCTTTATTCCGCCCCGCAAAGCGCCGTCATAAAAAACTTCAATACCGCCGCCTCCGTCCTCAGCTTATCCGAAATTTTTGATACTATACCCATAAACAGCCTTTACCCAGCATTTCTTACCGGAGCCGTAAACGCCTATTTTAACGAACCAGCGGCGAAATCGCCCGCAGTGCCCGTAAACGGGCAGAAGCTTTTGGCTCCCAGATTATCCGATGAATCCCGCGACGCTCTTAACGCCTCTCAAATACCTAATATCACTCAAATCCCCGGATTTAACCGAATTTCCAAAACCGTGCTCCCGATTTTCCCTTTGCCCCGCCAGTATACGAAAATGCCCAATGGGGTGAGCAAAAACGCCCAACCGATAAATAAAAGCGCCGATAATACGGTTTACGAAAAAAACATATCCCTCCCGCCACAAAAGAAAAAACGCCGCTTATCCGATCCCCGCCTTATAAAATTGGTATTCGGCGCTTCACAGCACATAACCGGCCCCGAACGGATTACCGCCATTACGCCTCTCCATTCGTCCCGACTTCGTGAGGTAACCGGCAATACCCATTCCCTGCAAACACACGCCGTTGCTCCGATTTTACGAATCAATCCGTTTAATCACCTCCGCCTTTTAAATTGCCGCTCACAAACAGACTTGAAAACATGCTCGGAAATAGAATCAAAAATAGGATCGGAAATCTATTCGCAAACAGGTTTGACAATTGACCCGAAAATCGGATTCAACATTGACCCCAAAACAATAAATCCGGTTTTCACAAACGTGAATTTCGTTTTTCCCTCAGCAATTTCAAGCCGAGCCGAAACCGATTCCGAAAAATTCCGCCACGTTTGCGAACAGGCTTCATACGGCGGTAATTTGGATTCCGCGCCCGTTAAAACATACGTTTCTTCTGCATACTCGCCGTATTCGCTTAACGCAGCAAATACAGAACGATTTCCCCACGATGCGACTGTATTCTCGGCAGACTCAACAAGCTTATACGAAAAAAACGCAATTACATTAAGAAACCCGGATGTAATCGAACCGAATCGGATTAAAAGCAGCCTTAAAGCGCCGTATTATCCAACCAATTCCGAAGCGGAAAACACGTTGTCCGCCCCGAATCCGACAGCCCAGTCAAAAGAAAAAGCAAAGCGGACTTTTTTTCCCGCCGAATCCGTTTATACGAAACAAGCCCAATTTATCGGCGGCGAAATCTTTTTTTTAAACAATTTTACCGCTCCGCTTACCGAAAAAAGTTTTTTTCTCACGGAAAACGCAGTGTCGGAATCAAAGACAACGCTCACGGAAAATGAAATACTTACCATCACGGCAAACGGCGGCGAGTTATCGGAAACACCCGTCAAAGACAACATAATTCAAACAATTGCGGTACAAAATGTCAGGGACGATAAAAAGAAATCCGACATCTTTGAAAAATTCTCCCAAAAGGAATTACTTGAAGATATTCTTGCCGCGCTGGCGGAAGCCTTTGCGGAAACTGCGGCGGTAAGTACGGAAGGCTTTCACGATTAGAAAGGAAGAACCGAATGGCCTACGACTTTTATCTTGACAAATGTCTTTTGCCCGTACCTCCGTCAAAGCTGGAGATAAAGCGGAACGGACAGAACAAATCCCTTAATCTTATAAACGAAGGGGAGATAAACCTTTTAAAATCGCCTAAACTTAAGGAAATAAGATTTTCCTTTCTGATACCTCAGGTCAGGTATCCCTTTGCCGTATACGGCGAAAGCTTTAAAACGGCCGAATATTACCTCAACCGTATGAAAGCGCTTAGCGAGTCGAAATATCCTTTTCAATTCATTGTATCGAGAACGACTCCGGAAGGAAAGGTTCTTTTTTCAACCAATATTACGGTGTCCATGGAAGAGCTTACGGTTACCGAATCCGCAGAGGAAGGTTTCGATCTGGTTTTTAATGTTTTTTTAAAGCAGTATAAGGCGTACGGAATCACCTCGTTTACCGTAAAAAGCGACGGTACGTTATCCGAAGAAAGCAGGGAAAGAAATTACGGCGCGGTGAAGGAGGCTACCATCGGCTGCAACGTCATAGTCAACGGCCGCCTCCACGGCAACAGCCACGGCGAAGCGCCGGGGCAGACGCGCACCAATTATCGCGGAAAAATAAACTATATAAATCCGGGAGCCTCCCACCCCTACCATATCACAACCCCCGACGGCTTGTGGCAGGGGTGGGTAACCGCGGACAGTGTTAAGGTGATTTAGGAGGTTTGATTTGAACGTTGAATTGATAATAGCTTCTTCGGACGGTTCT
>CAJUQV010000008.1 GCA_910588335.1 uncultured Ruminiclostridium sp.
TTGCGTCGAAAATACTTGGCTGGTGACGGCCTGGGAAGATAGATAATGCCGGCATTAAGCAAAAAGCACCTTGAGTGCTTTTTGTATTATGCACCTTTAGCTCAGTTGGTAGAGCAACTGACTCTTAATCAGTGGGTCCAGGGTTCGAGTCCCTGAAGGTGTACCATATCGCCGCAAGGCGTTTATTTGAGGATAGACGCATGTCTATCCTCAGTGTATATGGCCCGTTGGTCAAGCGGTTAAGACGGCGGCCTCTCACGCCGCAAACATGGGTTCGATTCCCGTACGGGTCACCACATTATTTGAAAAATCGTCCTAGGCTTTGCCGAGGACGATTTTTCAAATGGGAAACGGCTTCGGGCTGCGACTTTGTCTTGCCATCAGCTCGTTTCCGCTCCGATTTTTCTTGAATTTCCATTAAGGAAATTCATTTTGCTTCGCAAAACCGAAAAATACGGGAGGCGGACTTTAAGAAGGCCGGCTGTATTTTTTTATCTTTTAAACAAAAATCTTTTTGGTATCAATAACACATATTTTGATTAACAAAAAAGATATTATGCTCACAAACGACTGTGCGAATTCGTTTGTGGCCATAATATTTTTTGTAAAACAGGATTGCTCTGCCGTAAATTTTTTAGACAAAAAACAGTGTGTTTCAGAATACACATTATTTCGGATAATTGCCTTTGAGCATAGTCATAAAGTCTGATGTATTTCTTTAATTTTCATTTTGCATACTACTTGACAATTGGAAAGGAACGTGTTAAAATATATACGTATATGTGCGAAGTGGGAAGTTTTTAATTCAATTGAAGTTTATGCGCCGGATAGTTCGTCAGCAACGACTAATCCGACAGTTTCTGCGCATCGGCGGCGCTTTGCTCCGAAGTAGCAGAGGTTTTTTGAACAATGGAGGATATTTGCTCAATTCTATCTATAACCTGAGCAATTGTAGTGGTCTGTTCCTCCGGCGGCTCATACCATTACTTATTTTGGCGGTTGCTTTCTCCGCAATAGCGTTTTTTACCTATTAGTCGTATAATCTTTCAAATACTTGGTCACCACCACAGCGGCATTCGAAGCCAAGCTATTGATCGGAACGCAATGTTTACAATCGCGTCAAAAATTTTGCTCATCTCTGTGGACAAACCGGAGATTTTTTGCATTGAATGGTGCGAGACTTTCAACAAATAATACCTACCCGCTTCTCCCTGTTGCGTTTTTAGACCGGGAGAGCATTATTTTAGTGCATTATCCTACAGGTGGACAGGCGAAAATATAGGCTTGACTTTAGACCATTTTAATTAAAATGAACTATGTGTTGCTTTAGGCAATTTTAACAACAAAACTGGAGGTAATCACATGAAAAAGTGCATTCTTGTTGTAGATGACGACAGCATGAATTTGACCAGGACGCAGATGATCCTGGGGAAAGAATATGTGGTACTCACGGAAGAATCGGGGATTGACGCGCTGGCACGGCTGAAGAGCACTAAGGCGGATATGGTTCTTCTGGATATTGATATGCCTGGGATGAACGGTATTGAGACCTTTGAGCGTATGAAAGATTTTGCCCCTGAGATCCCCGTGATTTTTTTAACGGCGTCGGGACTGGAGGAGGATGTTGTCAGCGCTATCAAGCTGGGCGCGGTTAACTATCTGAAAAAGCCCTACCGTCCCCAAGAGTTGCTGAGACGGGTCGCACAGGAGTTTGATAAACGATGAGACCGAAAGAAGAAAAAACAAGCAGACATCTTCTGCTGGCGGTTATCATTACAGTATTCAGCAGTATACTGAGTTTGGTCACATTGATTATGGCATGGGAATTTTGGATGATCCTGCTGGTAACAGCAGGATGTTTCAGTGTATGGATTCTGCACATTGGTAAAATTGGATCGGATACGTTTTATGAGAATTTATGTGCCGGACTGATGCTGACCGAATTCTTTTTTTTCGGTGTGCATGAATCCAGTCTTTTTGATATACCCGCTATGGCCTGCATTTTAGCCCTTGCGCTGTTCATGCTGAATAAAAAGTGGATTTTGCATATGATAGCGGTACTGTATGTGCTGGAACTGCTGTATCACGGTTTGATCCTTCATACCATCTCTTCTCAGATGGGACATCGGGATATAGTTCGCTTGAGTCTCGGTGCAGTTATGACCTTTGGCGGAACCGCACTTGCACGGTATTGGATCAACCGACGAAATATACAGCGAAAGTGGTATGAGCATATATTTGAACAACTGGAGACAACAGGGAAGCAAAATGCCGTCTTTCTGTCGAATGTATCCCATGAACTCCGCACGCCAATCAACATGGTGATCGGTATTAGTGAGGTAGCCCTTGCAAGAGAGCTTTCTCCGGATATTCGGGCGGATATGTCGTCCATAAAGCTGGCGGGAAAGCGCCTGTCCAACCAAATCAACAATATGCTGGACTATACAGAGATTCTGGAAGGCACTCTGACTCCGGCCAAGAACGAATATATGATCACTTCGGTGTTGAACGATGTGATCACAATGACTGCACTGCAAAGCAACCGGCAGCACTTGGAACTGGTGTTTGATATTGACCCGCGTGTACCGGCGGTTCTCGTCGGAGATGCGGAAAAGATATCCCATGTGCTCAAAATACTGGTGGAAAATTCCATCAAGTTTACAGAAGAGGGCGGTGTAAATATTCGAATCAAACATCGGCAGGAGAATTACGGGGTTAATCTGGTTATTGATATATGTGACACCGGTATCGGTATGACGGATTCTCAGTTGACGCAGATGTATGATGTCTTTTATCAGGCGGACACCGGAAGTAGCCGTCTTGCGGGAGGACTTGGTCTCGGTCTTCCCATCGCCCAGGGACTTTTGAACGCTATGGGCGGTTTTATTCATTTTAACAGCGAAGAAAAGCAAGGGCTGTCCGCCCATATTGTGATTCCACAGGGCGTTGTGGATGAACAGCCGTGTATTGTGCTCAATCATGCGGATCAACTCTGTATTGCCTGCTATTTCAGACCGGAAAAATATGTCTGTGATGAGGTTCGAGGATATTACGACGGGCTGATTTACAATCTTATGCACGGGCTTGGCATCCAAGGATATCAAGCGCATAATTTTGAGACTCTGCTCAAATTGCAGCGCAGCTACAATCTGACCCATGTATTCATTGCCCAATCGGAATATGATGAGAACCGGGAATATTACGAGGAACTGACGAATACGCTCTGTGTCGTCGTGATTGCGGAAAGAGATTTCACTTTGAGCAAAGAAAGCAGGCTGCTTGTTATACATAAGCCATTTTCCGCTCTTTCCGTTGCCAATCTCTTGAACGGAGCGATGGGAGAACGGGGATTTGCGGAGGATCAAGCCGCAGGCCGTAAGCCCTTCACCTGTGTTGGAGTCCGGGCGCTGGCCGTAGATGATGAAGAGATGAATCTCGTGGTTGCCAAAGGAGTACTTGGAAACTATGGGATTGAGGTGGACACTTGTCTGAGCGGAAAAGAGGCGATTGCGCAGTGCAGCAGCGTTTCCTACGACATTATCTTTTTAGACCATATGATGCCGGGATATGACGGTGTGGAGACGCTGAAGAGGATCCGCGAGCTTCGGAACGGAATGTACCAGGATCTGCCGGTGATCGCGCTGACCGCCAATACCGTCAGCGGCGCAAGGGAAATGTTCCGTAACGAGGGATTTACCGAATTTGTCCCAAAACCAATCGAACGGACGGTTCTGGAGCGGGTACTGCGGAAGGTTCTTCCCAAGGGCTGCATCCAGTATAGCGTAACGTCCGAAAACACGGAAAAACCTATGAAAAAACTTGCGGAAGCTGTGCGGAGTGTTTCGGCGGACAATCCGGAGCAATCCAAGCCGACCGAGACTCCGGTACCCACGGCAGATGTATCGGCGCTCCCCTATGATCGGCTTGTTCGGGCCGGCGTAAACGTAGAAATGGGGTTGGATTATTGCGCCGGAGACGAGGATTTTTATCGGGAAATGCTGCGGCTTTTCAGCACCCAAGGAGCGGAAAAACGAGCGGAAATCGCCGCATTGTATGAAAGCGCCAACTGGACGGATTATGCCATCAAGGTTCATGCGCTGAAGAGCACATCGCTGACCATCGGGGCGGAAGCGCTCTCCGCACAGGCCAAAGAGCTGGAACTGGCGGGAAAACGTGGCGATGCAGACTTTATCCGGGAGCATCACCGTGCGCTGTTGTGCGCACAGGAAGAGCTCTGCGTACAAATTACCGGGCTTTAGCTCTTGATGTGCTCTTCCCGGAAATATTATAATTTGGGGAGTGGGAAACTAGGTGATAAAAAAATGGTTTAAAATCATTACCGATCACAGTATCAGCCTGCATGAGCGTATGTTTCGCCTTGTGACGGGCATCTGTATGCTTGCGCTGATATTTACCATGCCTATGGGACGAACGCTTTGGAACATTCTTATTATGGTGATATACCTAATCGCCATGGCGTTGATCGTCAAATTCAGCATTCGGAAAAAACGTGTGCGTGCAGGAGCCACCGCCATTGCGTTGCTGCTCCTCACACTCTTTCCCGTCTGCTTTTTCACAGCGGGCGGTTTTTACAGCGGAGTGCCGGAATGGTTTGTTTTTTGCTTTGTTTATGTCTGCATCACCATGCAGGGGCGGCGCAGGGTTGTATTTTTTGTACTCTGCACACTGGAAACGCTGCTTTGCTATGGTATGGCTTTTTATTGGCCGGAACTGGTTGCGCAGAATGAACCGCAGCATGCTTTTTTTGACTCCGCATTCTCTGTGATAATGGTAGGGTTGCTGACCTGTGTTCTGCTTATGTTTCTGAATAGGATGTATGAAGAGGAGAACGCCATCACCCAGAAGCAGAAAAAAGAGATTGAAGAGTTGAATCGGGCGGAAAATCATTTTTTCTCCAGCATGAGCCATGAGATTCGCACACCTATCAACACTATCATCGGCCTGAACGAGATCATTTTACGGGAGAATACTTCCGAAGAAGTGACGGAGAATGCGAGGAATATCCAAGGCGCCAGCAAACTGCTGCTCTCACTGATCAATGATATTTTGGACATATCCAAAATCAAATCCGGCAAGATGGAAATTGTCAATGTTTCTTATGAGACAGGCGCCCTTTTTTCAGAGATCGTCAATATGATATGGATCAAGGCAAAGGAAAAAGGACTGGAATTTAAGCTGCATGTGGACTCCTCCATCCCAAGTATGCTTTGTGGGGACGAGGTGCGTATTAAGCAAGTCTTGATCAACCTGCTGAGCAACGCCGTGAAGTATACCAGCGAAGGGTCTGTTACCCTCTCGGTTCGATGTGAACGCCAGGCGGTCAACCGTGTGCGTATCTGGTATTCTGTGGAAGATACCGGGCAGGGCGTAAAAAAGGAAAACATTCCTTATATTTTTAACGCCTTCCGAAGAGTAGACGAAGAGCAAAACCGCTATATTGAGGGAACCGGACTTGGATTGAGTATTGTCCACAATCTGGTAGAGCTTATGGGCGGCGAAATCAGCGTGAACAGCGTCTATACAAAAGGCTCAAAATTTGTGGTCATGCTGGAGCAGGACATAGTTGACGACAGGGATTTAGGTGCGTTTACGCTTGCCTCCCGCACGAAGGTACATGAAAGCGAAGCGTACCAGCAGAGTTTTGAGGCGCCGGATGCCCATATTCTTGTGGTAGATGACAACGATATGAATCTGCTGGTTGTAAAAAAACTCCTTGCAGAGACTAAAATCCAGATTGACACAGCCTCCGGCGGAGCCGAATGTTTAAGATTGACACAAAACTACCACTACGACTGTATTCTTATGGATCATATGATGCCGGAAATGGACGGGATCGAATGTCTCCATAGGCTGCGGGTACAGCCGACAGGATTGTGTCAGGACGTTCCTGTAGTTGCACTGACCGCCAACGCAGGCAGCGATAACCAGTTGCTCTACCGAAAAGAAGGATTTAGCGGGTATCTTGCCAAGCCGGTCAGCGGAGCGCTGCTTGAAGCTGCTGTACTGAGCATTCTTCCCAAGGAACTGGTACATTTGAACGAAGAGGCACGACAGACAGACGTGGAAAAGGAAATCCTGATTTTCGAACAGGCACAGCGGCGTTCTATTATGGTTACCACAGACAGTGTGTGTGACCTTCCGGAATCGCTTTTGAAGGAATACGGTATTTCAGTATGCCCATACTATGTCTGCACAGAGGATGGGCGATTCCTGGACGAAGAGGAGATAAGGGCAGATGAACTGCTGATGCACATTACCAATGGCCGGAAGGGGCGCTCCCAACCGCCCGAAGTGGAGGACTATGAGCGATTTTTTGCCCAGAAGCTGACAGAGGCGCAAAATGTCATTCATATCACCATGGCGAAGCACGTCAGTGAAGGATATCAAAACGCCATTGAAGCGGCAAAATCCTTTGAAAATGTCACGGTAATTGACTCCGGACATCTCTCCAGCAGCATGGGCTTGTTGGTGTTATGCGCGGCCTATATGGCGGAGCACCATGCAGCAAAGGAAGATATTGTGGCATCCGTGAAACGAATGCGGCGTTTCATATCTTCTGCATTTATCATAGACACTACTTATATGATGTGCAGCGCAGGGCTGATATCCAAGAAAACACAAGTCATCTGCGACGCGCTTCTGTTACATCCTGTGCTTATGCTGAGAAAGAGCAGAATGGTGGTCAAACGTGTGGAAATGGGCAGCTTTTCGCATATGGCCAAAAGGTACATTAAGAAAACGCTGCAGGATACCAGAAATATTGACCGCCGCATTCTGTTTATAACATATTCCGGATTGGATAACGAAAAGCTTCAGTACATTAAAAACTTAGCACAGCAGCATTGTCCGTTTGAACGTATCTACTTGCAAAAAGCGTCCTCCGCCATTGCCAGCAACTGTGGTCCCGGCTCCTTTGGTCTTTTGTTTATGAGAAGGGACGATGTCTCGCACTCCTTTTTTGAGGCGCCCACAAAGGATGGGGCAAATTAGAGTTATTTGCGTTTCATACCAATCTTTAATCTATAGCAATACAACAAAAAGATAAACAAATAGGAGCGAAGCTACTAATACTAATATCGGTTTAAAAAGCGGATAAAATGGCTTTTTAAACCGATATTAGTGTTTATACTGTTAACCAATTAAAAATTGGAAAAATGATTTTTATACTAATAACCATTTTGACTATGATTTTATCCTGTGTCAAAATGGTTATTAGTATTAGTATTAGTATGATAAGTAACAGACTTGATTAAAGATTGGTATAAAGTGACAGCCGCAAGGGCTTCAGTGTTTTAAAATATGCTCCCACCAGTCACGGTTATCAAGATACCACTTGATAGTTTTTTGTATGCCGTCCTTAAATTTTATTTCGGGAAGCCAGCCCAATTCATTGTGAATTTTTGTGGGATCAATGGCATATCTCATATCGTGACCTTTACGGTCAGTGACAAATGTTATAAGAGTTTCAGGTTTATTCAGCTCTCTGCATATAATTTTTACAATATCAATATTTTTCATTTCATTATGTCCGCCGATATTGTAAATTTCGCCTACCGTCCCATTGTGGATTATCAGGTCAATTGCGCGGCAGTGGTCTTCAACATAGAGCCAATCACGCACGTTCTCTCCCTTGCCGTATACGGGCAGGGGCTTGTCGTTCAGGGCGTTTGCTATCATTAAAGGAATAAGCTTTTCGGGAAAATGATAAGGTCCGTAGTTGTTTGAGCAGCGGGAGATTGTTATGGGCAGGCCGAATGTTCTGTGATAAGCCTGCACCAATAAATCCGCGCCTGCCTTGCTTGCGGAATAGGGGGAGCTTGTATGTATCGGTGTTTCCTCTGTAAAAAACAGATCGGGACGGTCTAAAGGCAAATCGCCATAGACCTCATCGGTGGAGACCTGATGATAGCGCCGTATACCGTATTTGCGGCAGGCGTCCATCATCACCTGAGTGCCTAAAATATTTGTTTTAAGGAATATGTCGGGATTTTCAATGGAACGGTCAACATGGCTTTCCGCCGCAAAATTTACAACAATATCAGGGTGTTCTTCCTCAAACACATTGAAAACCGATTCGCGGTCGGTAATATCAACCTTGCAAAATCTAAAGTTGGGGTTCTTGATTACCGCGTCGAGGGTTTCCATGTTGCCCGCGTATGTCAGACAGTCTATGCAGATAATTTTATAATCGGGATATTTTTTTAACATGTAGTGAACGAAATTACCGCCAATGAAGCCGGCACCGCCTGTTACTATTATTTTCATTTTGTTCCCTCCGCAAGCGAAATAAGATATTGTCCGTATTCGGTCATTTTAAGCTCTTCACCTAAAGCGAGCAACTGATCCGATGTGATAAAACCGCGCCGCCATGCAATCTCCTCGGGACAGGAAATATAAAAGCCCTGCATATCCTGAACCGTTCTTACGAATTCCGCCGCTTTCAGCATGCCCCGCGGCGAACCGGTGTCAAGCCACGCCATGCCGCGTCCCATAAGGGTAACGCTAAGCTTTCCGCGAGACAGATAATCGTTGTTTATGGAAGTTATTTCAATTTCGCCCCTTGCCGAAGGCTGAACGTTTTCAGCGATTTTCACGACGTCATTATCATAAAAATACAGGCCGGGTACGGCATAGTTTGATTTGGGATTCCGAGGTTTTTCTTCAATGGAAATCACCTTGTATTTTTCATCAAATTCCACTACCCCGAACTCCTTGGGATTTGAGACGGGATAGCCGAATATTGCCGCCCCACCTCTTTTTATTTGTTCCTGAGCGTCCGATAATATTTTTGAAAAAAACTGTCCGTAAAAGACGTTATCCCCCAAAACAAGACAAACGCTGTCGCTGCCTATAAAATCGGCGCCTAAAATAAATGCGTCCGCAAGACCGCGCGGCTTGTCCTGAATTTTGTATTCAATATGTATTCCAAGTTTAGAACCGTCGTCCAAAAGACGCTTATAATTAGATGTGTCTTCCGGGGTAGATATAATAAGTATATCACGAATTCCCGCCAATAATAAGACCGACAATGGGTAATATATCAAGGGCTTGTCGTATATTGGCAAAAGCTGCTTGCTTACCGTTATTGTGTTGGGATATAAGCGAGTACCTTTACCGCCTGCTAAGATTATACCTTTCATGATTCATCATCCTTTCGGGGAGTGATTTTTTCATTAAACGGGAAGCCTGACCGAATAAAATTCCGTTTAATTCAAAGTTTATACAAGTTTTTAATCATTCGTGATATATGTGTCAAGCGCGTTTCGCGCCTTTAACCATTCGGCTGTTTTCAGAATGCTTTCGCGGAAGTTCGATTTACATTCAAAGCCGGTATCGTTATAAAGAGCATCTAAATCAAAATCAGTGTAGTTAACAAAAGTTTCGTCTTTATACTCTCCGAATTTTAATTCGGATTTGCTGTGAAGTATATCTTTCATAGCAATAAGCTTTTCTTTAAAAGTTGATATATTGCGATGACCGACATAATATTGCTTAAAATTATAAGGTGATTCCGAAACGGCAATTATCCCGCTTACCGTATCGGAAATATACACCCAATCATTACATTTATCGCCCACAATTAAAAATAAATCTTCATTGTTCATCAATTTTTTCAAAAAGGTATTTACAGCTTTTTGAGAAGTGTCGCCAACACCATAAGTGTTTGTAAGAATGGCAATATTACATTCTACGCCGTTTTTACCGCACATTGCCATGCAATAATCAGCGGCAGCTCTTTTGGTTATACCATAATAATTTACCGGAAACATAGCGGAATCGGAAATCATGCTTTGATAACTCGAACCGCAGAAAACGAATCTTTTGACCAAAAGCTTTGTCGATATTTCACAAGCTTCACACACCGCGTCAATATTTTTATTATGAAGCTTGTAATTATAATAATCCTCTCCCCCAAATGATCCCGCCCAAGCTAAGTGTATAAATAAATCAAATTGCCTGTCCGATATCAGTTTATCCAAAGTATTGTAGATACTGAAATCCGCAACTATGGGCGTGAATTTTTTATAATGTTCAAATTGAGTTAATTTGTTTTTATCAACATCAATACCAAATACCGCCGCATCTTTATCCAACAATGTTTTAACAACTGCGCTTCCGATAAAGCCGCCTGCTCCTGTTACAATAACTTTACTCATGCCGCCACCGCCTTTCGGCAGTAAAAACGATTTGTCACACAACATGAACGATTGAACAATCGTTCATGTTGTGTGTGTGTGTGTGTCGGGCGCGTTCCGCGCCTTTAACCATTCGGCTGTTTTCAGAATGCTTTCGCGAAAATCCGATTTACATTCAAAGCCGGTATCGTTATATAAAGCGTCAAGGTCTCTTTGTGAATAATCTATATTCGCTCCGTCATTAAATTCACCAAAAAGCAAATCAACACTCGGATTTACAATATCTCTGATTTCAGTTATTAAATCCCGAAATATTTTTAATCTTCTGTGACCTACATAATAACTTTTAAAGTTGCCCCCTTTTTCACTTATTGCAATAAAGGCGTCTACTATATCGTCAATATAAATCATATCATAGTAATTATTCCCCTCAATAAGCTTAGGAGATATATTATTAAGTAACTGATTTATAACAATATTTGGAAGCGTCTGTGATTCGTTTCCCTCTCCATAAGCCATGCTAATCAATCCTGCATTATATTCTATATCAAGGTTATATGCTAAAGTCTTGCATATTACCTCAGCGGCGAGTTTTGATGTAGAGTATATATATGAATATCTTGGAGAAAAGCTATCGGAATTTATGAATGCCTTAATTTCAATCTCATTTTTTGTGCCTGCCATAATAAACTTTTTGCAATCCAATTTTTTAGCTTCCACTATTGCGTCACACGAGTACTTAGCGTTGTTAAGCTGAAGTTCATAGTCTTTCAATGCGTTTCCGAAAAAACCCTGCCACGCAAAATGAAAAAAGGCGTCAAAACATTTATCGTTAACTAATTCATTCAGCTTGTTATAAACCGAAAAATCCGCAACGACAGGTATAAAATCGCCGTATTTTTTCATCTCTTTAAGCTTGTCGGCACTGACGTCAATACCGTAAACCTTAACGCCTTGCTTAAGAAGCTTACGGGTAAAAGCTCCGCCGATAAATCCGGTTGCTCCGGTCACAATCACTTTTTTCATTATTTATTTTCCCCCAAAGTAAAATTAACGTCACTTTGTGCTAAAGTAGGCGCTTTGGTATCCTTTTCCGAAATCACGGGAGAATCCGTACCCCAATCAATAGCTATATCGGGGTCGTTCCAAGCGATAGCTCTGTCAAGCTCCGGGTAATACCATTGGTCAACCTTATACTGTACCTCGCAATTATCCTCCAAAGTTATAAATGCGTGTCCAAATCCGCTTGGAATCCATATTTGCTTTCTGTTTTCGGCGGATAATTCAACGGAGATCCACTTTTTAAAGGTTGAGGAATCCTTTCTGAGGTCTACCGCGTAATCCATTACTCTTCCCCTTGTACATCTCACAAGTTTTAACTGAGGTTTCGGATTATTCTGAAAATGAATACCCCTGATTATCCCTTTTCTTAACGACAAAGAGTGATTATCTTGAATAAATATAGGATTCAATCCGTATTCAGCCATTGTGCGGGATGAATACGTTTCACAATAATAGCCTCTGAAATCCTCAAAATACACAGGTTCAATAATTTTCACACCGTCAAGCCCTAATTCGGTAATTTTTAAAGCTGCCATATAGGTTATTTCCTTTCAAATTTTTCCATTAACTTGCTTTGATTGCGAATGGTTTCATAATTTGAATACCTGATTTTTTCATCATTAAGACACTCCCCAAAAAACTCAATTGATTTCATAAAAGTATCATCGGCGGGAAGCGTAAATGTTTGCTCTCCTTCAGCATTTTTGATTACAACAGTAGTTTGAAAGCCATCGGGAGCAGTTAAAATTCTGCCGGTAAACAAGGTTCCGCCGCTGCCCCAGATATTCAAATCACAGCGGTAGCTGTTGTCCATTCCAAAGGCAACCTGTGCGGTTAAGCCCTTGTTGTTTACAAGCGTGGCGCTGCCGAAAATATCGACGTCAAAGCCATTCTTTGAATTAAGCTGTGAAGTCGTAATTTTTGCGGTTTCTCCCAAAAGCATGGAAGCTAATTTAACCGTGTAGCCGCCGCAGTCCAGAAGCGCGCCGCCGCCTGATTTTTTATCGTAGCGAAAATCGTTTGCTCCCCGAAAGGGAAAACCGAAATCAATACGAATCAGGCGTATATCGCCTATTATCCCTTCCGATATTTTCTCTTTTATCCACCGGATTTGCGAGTGGAAAGCAAACATATAGTTTTCGTGTACCGCAAGATTTTTCGCCTTTGCTGTTTCAATAAGCTTCTCGGCGTCGGATAAATTCGTGGTAAAGGGCTTTTCCAGAAGCACGTGCTTTCCGTTTTCCAGCGCCATTTTTGCCCACTTAAAATGGAGAGCGGGAGGAAGGGGGATATATACCGCGTCGATCTCATTCGAGGTTAAAAGACTTTCATATCCCCCGAACAGTTTACCGCCGTGAGCTTCAATAAATTTATCTGCTTTTTCAAGCTCGGAGGATTTTATTTCGTCATTATCGGCGCCGGAAAATTCCCTTTCCGTTGCCGCCGCAATGCCTATGTATTCAAAATTTTTAAGCTTTTTAACGGCGGGCATAAAACGCCTGAACGCTATTTCCGACGGACAGAGCACGCCTGTTTTTATTTTGTTCATAATTAAATTTCACCTTAAAAATCCAACAGCGACAGCAAATTCCGAAGCTGTATATTTAAAACGTTGTTGTACTGCACCATATGATTAAGTGTTTTATAGTCCAGCCAAAAGTACCCGTCAGACAGTTCTCCTATTTGTTCTGGACGTACCTTTATAATGACGTTTTTGTTTTCCTCATGATAAAATCTTCCGCCCTCTTCGGACAAAATAACGTTGTTTTTTATCTCCGCGCCGCTGTCACACAACTCAAAGAAAAGCTTGTCCATATGGGAATAGTCATTTTCGGCAGCAGACGATTCAAGCTGTACGGTGGGCGCCAGTTCAATTCCGTCAAAGCATCCGGCTTCGGGTTTTGCGTGTACAAGGAACTTTCTTACCCCGTCAAAATCCGCGGTAATAAGACCAAAGACAGCCATTCCTTCCGCTTCGAAAAGAGGCTGTGTCCAATGAGTGACTTCTCTTCCTTCTATTTCTATATCACAAAAAATTACTTTAAAGGGGTAGCCTGTTTTATGAGTAATTCCGCTGTCGGTAAAATTCCAGTTTTTCATTTCAGTTAGCGGTATAATTTTATTTTCACGGGAATGAAGCATTTTATAGTCGTTTATGTAATGGTAAACCTTTACAAAGTCCTGCTCATTGTCATTGAACATTGAGCGGAAAAGCGCTTTGTCCGAAAACATTTCGTAAATCTCGCACTTCTCCATATCTGTCAGTTTGGCGCTGCAATACGGTATGCAGGACAAAACGGTTCGCGTGTCCATGTTGACGAGATTGTGGATTTTCATTAACTGTTTAATCGTGCCCAGTGTCATCCACATATGGCTTGGAAGTATTTCAATATCTTCATTGACAATTATTATGATATTCCTGTTTCTTTTGCCCAAAAATCTTGAAGACTGCTCCGACTGTATCTGATCCACGATTATGTTTTCCGGTTTTGCGTTTAAAAAATAATCCAGATAAGCGGGCTTCTTACCGCTGTGCTTTTGGGTAAAGTTGCTTTTTGTGGCTTGAATAGTGGGGGATATTTGGATTTTGTTTACATTTCCCGGTTCAATTTTTGCCTGCATAAGAAATTTTAAAACGCCGTCAATTTCTTTGCAGATAATGCCGAGATAGCCTATTTCGTTTTGTATCAGAACAGGCTGTTCCAATATCACTTCTCCGCCGCAAAACTGCTGTAAGCCTCTGATTTGGAAAAAGCTGTTGTTGTGGTTTCGTATTTCGCCTTTTTCTTTGTCGTAAAACCATGCGTCGCTGTCGGAAAGATTGGTTTTGGTTATATTTACTTTAAGATTTTCGTTTTTTTCGGCTACCAATGAAAATATATCTTTTAAAGCCCGTTCATCCGATGTTATGTACTCGGATTTAATCATCCGTGAAACCGGATTCATATGTGAACACGCTCTAATAAAATCTAAAGTATAATTTCTTTCTTTCATTGATCTGCCTCTTTATATTTTGTCATTATCATCAAACAGTTCACTTTGAATAACATATCTTGGCCTACCCTTTGCTTCGGAATAAATTTTTCCTATGTATTCCCCGATTATACCTAAAAAGAATATTTGAAGTCCGCCTAAAAACCAGATAGAGCACATTATACTGGGCCATCCCAAAGCAGTTGCGGAATTGGAAACAAAATGCCCGATAAAAACCCAAAAAAAAGCTATTATGCTTAAAGCCGAAATTATTATTCCGGTATTTGCTATAATTTTCAACGGTTTAACGCTGAATGAAGTAATTCCATCCACCGCGAAAGACAGCATTTTCTTTAAAGGATATTTACTTTCACCCGCAAACCGCTCGTGCCTTTCATAATACACACAATCGCTCTTAAAACCGATTTGCGGAATTATTCCTCTCAGAAAAAGATTGAACTCCTTATATTCCGATAATGCGTCAAGCACTCGATTGCTCATCAGACGAAAGTCCGCGTGATTAAATACAACGTCTACACCCATGATTTTCATAAATTTATAAAAGCTTTCGGCGGTAAATCTTTTAAAAAAAGTGTCTGTTTTTCTGGAGCTGCGAACACCATAAACCACATCATTCCCCGAATGATATTTTTTAACCATTTCATCAATAGCGTTAATATCGTCCTGCAAATCCGCGTCCAAGGTTATCGCTATATCACAGCGGTCTTTTACAGTCATTAACCCTGCCATAACAGCATTTTGATGCCCCTTGTTTTTTGATAAATTTATACCGGAAAAAATAATATTTTCATCATGAAGACGTGAAATTATTTCCCAAGTACTATCTTTGGAACCGTCGTTAACAAATACAATTCTGCTTTCTTCCGAAATAAGTTTTTCTTCTGTAAGTTCTTTATATTTTTCAAGCAAACGCTTTGACGTTTCCGGCAAAACAGCTTCCTCATTATAACAAGGAACAACAATATATAAAATATTCCTCATTTTATTTGTCCTCCAAGATCACTCGCTACTTAAGTTTCAGCTTATAAATGATGTTTCGTGCTGCCATATTAAGCTTGACAAATATTTTAAAACGAATAAAGTCGTATTCATTAAATTTAATTTTACCCAATTTCCTATGTCTCTCAAAAAAATATATTTGCATTTGATAAAGTACTTTTTTCTTATCGGCGTTCATTTTAACGGAAGTAGACTCATCACTTGTCCTGAAAGCGGCAACAGGTTCGGATATGTAATAAACATCGCCTATATAAGATAATAATACGGCGGCGTCCCAATCAACACAAAAATAAAAGGGAACTGTTTCATCGCCGTATACATTATTTTCAACAGCGTCCTGAGTTTTAAACATCGTTATACTCGGTTCGCTGTAATAGTTTCTTGCATCGGAAAACGTTTTTTTTATAAAGGCTTTTCCATCGAATATCTTATCGCTCTTGTATTTTTGTCGTTTCATAATAACTTGGCCATTCGGTTTTATTATATTTGACGCACCTGTTACAACAGTAACCGAAGGGTTATTTTCAAATGCAAATACCTCTTTTTTTAAACAATCTTTGTACATTAAGTCATCCTGACAAAGCAGCTTAAAATATTTTCCCGTCGCTTGATGTACACAGTTTTTAAAATTACCTGCCAGCCCATGTTTTCCGCTGTTTTCAACAATCCGGATTCTTTTGTCATTATAACTTTTAACTATGTCTGTTGTTTTATCTGTACTGCCGTCGTCGCTGACAATCAGTTCCCAATTGGTATAAGTCTGGTTTAAAACAGAATCAATGGCGTCGGCGATAAATAAAGCTCCGTTATAAGTCGGAATACATATACTGACTAACGGTTCATGTTTCTCGACAATGTCCGATACTGTGTTTTCACGCATAACGTTCTCCTTCTTTTTGTAAACCCAGAATTTATTTAAACAAAAGTTCAGCGGTATAGTTATCATAAGATTAATAATGGGCGCTGTTTCTTCGGAAATTTTTCCTATACTGACTTCAAGATATAACAATAGGGTGCTTAATCCCAATGAAATTCCATAACTTAAAAAGGTTTTAAATATTTCATTAAATTTTCGAGCCTTATTTTGTTTTGTTTTCTTTGAAAAGACAAATTTGCTGTTTAATAAATAAGCGTTTAATGTGCTTACTATAAATCCGATAACATTTCCGATAATATAATAACCGTCGTCTATCCATATAAAAAGGTAGTATATCGTCAAAGAAATAATCGTATTTAAAGCGCCCACAAATCCAAACTTAATAAATTGCTTAAAAAGACCTATCACACAGTTTTCCCCCTGCGCCGAAAAGTAAATTGTTTGTATTTATCCAATCGCAATGATATTATACGTGAAATATCCGTGCAGCAATTTAAGTGACAAATATATTAAAAATAAAAATGTTACCAATTTTGCTTTTTGGGAAAAATTTTCGGAAATCATCTCCAAAAATCCGATAACAAAAACTCCCGTACCTACAGAATAGCGCCCTATTCCCATTAAAACGCCGTTTCCGTTAAAAAATTGTATTGCACAGGGTATGGCATAAACAAAAATTTCATGCAAATTCCCTTTTTTAAATTGGTAAATCATAACTATGATTATCATAATTAAAAACAACTGTAAATATATATCGATAAATTTATCTGAACAAAACGCGGGGAGTATGGAAGAAATATAACTTTTAACAGAAGACCCTCTCCACTCGATAGAATTTTGTATACGTATAAACGCCAACGGATCGCCTACTAATTTATATAAATAAAACATATATGAAAACAAACCCGCGGGAATAATAGAAACGCCCAGAACCAATCTGCGGTTTGAAAAGATTTTTTTTACAAATCCCAAGAACGAAACATTTTCTTCGTTTCTATATTTTTGTATCAATTTTACAAGAACACAAAAACAAAGGAAAACTCCCGTCACTCTTGTAGCGCTTAATAAACATCCCGCTATACCCATCTTTATATAATGAGATTGTTCCATTTCATATAGTGCCGTAACCGTTAACAGCAGAAAAAGAGACTCGGTATATAAACTGGAAAAATAAAAGTTGTATGGTCCGAAAGTCATTAAAAAAATATATCCTATGGCTAATACTGTATTGTTGCGCGTCAGCATGATATACTTGTAACTGATAAGCATTGCCATGATAAAAAAGATATTATTTATTATAAAACCTGCGATTCTGATATCTATCAAACCGTTAAATGACAATAATTTGATTAAAAGAGCGTCAAGCGGAAAAAAAGCCCAATTAGCCGCCTGTCCGGAGTTTCCGTAAGACGGATGTAAATGATAACCGCCTTGAATTATTCCATAATACCAATTATTATCATATATTGACGTCATCCATATAATAAAGCCGTTATTTTGACCGGCGTCTGTGATTTTAAATACAATATAGAAAATTGCTCTTGAAATAAGTGTCATTACACAAATTAAAAGAAAAATATTCCGCAAGTTTTTTCCTTCAAAATATCTTTTTATAATTGAATTGCATTTGTCCATATTTTCAGCTCGCCTCCTTTAATATTATAGATTTTACCTGCAATCCCAAAAGACGGCTATCGTCCGAATCGGATATTTCACTTGGGCGTTTTGGTGAATTTAATAAAATTGAAATTTTTAGTATATCATTATCTGTCATATCAATAGGAAAAGTGACGGAAACAATATCTTCATTTATTGTAATATTATCTAAAACGACACAGTCGTTAACACAAATACTGTAAGAATCACAAATTATAGCTCCCACATCAATATCGAGCGTTAATTTTTTTACATCTTGATTTGGCAATAGTTTAAATATTATATCGGAAACATAATCGTCCGTCCAACAAAAATTTTTTTCTCTGTTCGCCCACCCCTTTCCTCTTCTTTGAGAATTTTGCGTTGCAAGCTCTGAGCCGAAATATACTTCTGTTCCCAATTCGTATTCTATGCCAAAAGGAAATATGTTGTCTGTCATTTCCTCATAAAATTGATTAAACTCCGAATCCTCATAGATCAATATATTTCTTAATTGAAAACCAAGCGGTCTTGTATCCGCAGAGTCGGAAATGTCGCATGGACGAATCGGATTGTCAATCCTGAAACATATATCCAATATAGTATTACCGGGAGCAATAGATTCAGAATATCTATATGATAATGATTTATTATCTGTGTTATTGTCATCTGAATATTTACATGATAACACACCGTCATTTATATCGGAAGAGGATCCTGCAAGATTGTCATTTACGTAGACTTGAAAATCGGAATTTACGGCGCCGAAAAAGAAATTCAGTACTAACGGTACGTTCTTTAATGCAAAATAAATATGCGACTCATTGCCTACACTCCATGTAAATCCGTTTTCCCTGTTTCCCCACCCTTTTCCCAAACATCTGTCGCTTGGTTTGACATCCGCATTTGAAAAATTAACAATATTGTGGAAGTCGTATTTCAATCCATCTTTGCCAGGATATTCCACAAGCAGGTCGTCAATAAGGTACATCTGATAGCCAAAATCAACCTGTGGTTTTGCGAACATAATTCCGAGATATATTATAAGCAATATTAAAACAACGCCATATGTTGTAAAATATTTGATTTTAGTATACATAAGCTGGCTCCTTATTTTACCGCATTTATCAAAAGGTTATATTTTTTGGATTGTCATACTATAAAATGCTCCTGCTTCACTCTTCTGAATTACCTTCCTTCAAAAATCTCTCATATTTATCACAAACAGCATCGGCCTCACCAAAATCAATCTGCTTTCCCTTATCCAGCCACAATACTTTATTACACATTCTTCTTATCTGAGAAATAGAATGTGAAACCAAGATTGTAATCTTTCCGTTTTTTATTATCTCTTTCATTTTTGCTTCACTTTTTTCTCGAAACGCCCCGTCGCCTACCGAAAGCACCTCGTCCAGAATGAGAATCTCCGGTTCAATCAAACTTGCTATCGAAAAAGCGATCCTTGATTTCATTCCGCTGGAAAGCTGTTTGAACGGGCGTTTTTCAAATGCCTGAAGCTCTGAAAACTCAAGAATTTCAGGGTACTTTTTATCCATAAATTCGCGGGTATATCCTAACATTGCTCCGCGCAGGTAGGCGTTTTCCTTAAGATTAAGGTCATCGTCAAAACCGCTCCCCAGCTCAAGCAGCGCCGCAATATTACCGTTGACCGTTACGCTGCCGTCCGAAGGCGCCATTATCTTTGTAATCACCTTAAGAAGAGTAGATTTTCCCGCTCCGTTTGTTCCGATTATACCCAGCATATCTCCCTGATACAGTTTAAAGGAAACATTATTTACCGCCATAAAATGTTCAACATTATATGTGCGAGTAAGTCTTTTCATCACGTATTCCTTTAACCCGATATTTCTCAGATCGCCGACAATATAATCAACCGAAACATTATTTACTTCAATAATAGCTTTGCACATATTTACCCCTGTTAAATATAATAGAGAAATTTATAATTCTTCTTTTTGTAAATAATCGTCCCAATGATTATAGCAAGAACCGCATATCCAAGAGCAAGCAAATGAAATGACAGCTTAGGTATGGAGTTTTCTAAAATGATTTTTCTGAAATACCGTATGTAAACATAAATTGGATTGAGATAAAATAAATATTGAACTTTAAGCGGATAAACATCAATGGAATAAAAAATAGCCGACAAATACATTAAAAGAAGGGTGAAAATATCATACAGGTATTTCATATCCCGAAACATCAAATACAGTGCGGATAAAATCAAACCACTGCCTAAACTGAAAAGCACCAGGCAGCCGATAGGATACAACAGTAAAATAAATTTCCAGTTAAATGCAACACCGTCAATAATACAGAAAAGAAAAAGAACTACTACGTTTATTGCAAAATTTATTAGGGACGACACATTTTTGGAAAGCAAAAACATATATTTCGGAACATTTATTTTAGAGAATATTCCGGCGTTGTCATGCAATGATGTCATTCCGGTAAAGGTAGATTCCTTAAAATAATTAAATACAAGGTTTCCGCAAAACAAATAAATAACATAGTGCTCCATATTTTGCCCGAAAAATTGGGTGAACACCAGCGCCATAACACCCAATGTCATCAATGGTCCAAGCACGCTCCAAAGAATACCCAAAACCGTTCGCTTATATTTTTTTGCAAAATCTCGTTTAGTTAGTTCTTCAAACAAAAATCTTTGTTCTTTTATTTTATTGATTATTACCATGATTTCTCCGCAATTCAGAAAAATTTTTATCTTTCCGTATTTATTCTAAAAGTATTTGGCATTGACATACGGATTCGTCTGCCTCGTCGTTACATGTAACATTTAAAATATAATTTCCTTTGCATTTCAAACCGTATACAGATAAATCCGCATATTTTACATCATTTACTTCAAACCCGTCGGGCATAGTAAGTATATCTCCGTTGCGTTTTGTATAATAATACTCTAATCTAAACTTACGATTATCCGGATTAAAAACAGAAAATCGTATTTTTGTGCAGCATGATTCGTCAATCGAGACATATTGAGGCAGATAAATTTTAAAGTGCTCGTCAGAAGCGTCAATAAGAAAAATCGGATCTTCACCGTATCTATAAACATAGTTTCTCCTGAACATGTCAAACTTTGCCTTACCCGACTCATGCTTTAATTGGCGATTGATATAAAGAGCAACCTTTTGGACGTTCTCGTTTACGATATTTTCATTGTAAACGGTGGAAAAAAGCTCAAAAATTCCGCCTTTTTCATACTGTTCCGGGTAGTAATTTTCAAACATAAACATTGGGGGAATATATTTCATATCCCAATCGGTAGGAGCTCCGGGCCAGCACATTGATATATAGGGAAGAGCTTTAAATTTGTCAGGATAAAAAAATTGCGCATAATTAAAATAGGTGCTCCATTCACAGCATCCTGTGTTTTCAAGGCCGGGATGTGAATCCAGCATTTCAAGAAAAATCCTTTTGTCCACGGCTTGCGGCATATGTGAGGAATACTGTTTTTGCGGATACTGATTGTCCTTTAAAAATTTTGAGGTTCTGAACATACAGTTGTCATAAGAAGTAGGTTCTCCGGAAGTTCCCTTCCACCTATTTATATCATAGCAGTAGTACGCCTTATATTTTCCGTCTTGTACAAACACATCATCAGATATGGGACAAAGCGGTCTGTAATCATCATCACACATTATAAATGCATCGTTAATAATTTTATTTTTAAAAGCAAGGCATCTGAGGAAAAAATTTCTGCATGAGTGGTCTTTGGGAAGTGTTCTTCCGTTAAGAACAACGCTGTCAGTCAAAAAACTCAGTTTAATTCCGCCGTTATATCCCTGCTCAATTTTTTTTACCGCTTTATCCGGACAGCAAATAACTATCTCTTCAATAAACGGCATGAAGCTTTCAATAAACGGAATGGTTTCCAACAGCATTTCCTCTCTTGCCGAAAGAATTACCATTTGTCTGATTTCCGGAATCTTAAATTCGGATATTATATCCAAGCAAAGCAAAGCCTCCGCCATTTTATCTGCGGATTCGTCCCATGTAACTGATGTGTAATCCTTAAGATGATCCTTTGCTCTTTGATATTCCGTGGGATCATCAAGAAAGTTTTCGATATGCGAAATAAGCTCGTCCTCGTTGGTAGGCTCAAAATATCTGCAAAAGTCTTTTCCTATTTCCCGAAGCACCTGACAATCCGACGCGATCATTGGCGTACCGCGTTCGATTGATTCAATCAGCGGCAGGCCAAACCCTTCGTTAAAGGTCGGAAACAACGTAACATATGCGTTTTTGTAAAGATAATCAATAGTCGCGTCATTAGCGCCGGAAATGTGTATAAGCTTTTTATTTAACTGAGGATGATTTTCAATTTCCTTTTTAAATTCTTCAATATTCCATCCAAATCTCCCCGCAAACACCAATGATATATCACGGGAAAAAAGTTTTTTTTCAAAAGCCCTTAATGCAACGGCATGATTTTTGCGCGGTTCAATCGTACCTACTATCAGAGCGTATTTTTTTCTTTTAAGCTTATTTATCACATATGGACTGACCGCCCCTTCTTCCCGCTCATCCTTTTTAAAATCGGAACCAAAGGTAACCACCACGCCTTTTTTCTCTTTAAGGCCAAGATCAAACGTCAATTTATTGATAGCTTCCAAGGTAGTTTCGGTTGAAGTGATTATCAAGTCGGCGTATATCATATATGCGCCAATATAATCCATAAAGAAAAAGGCTGTATTTTGGTGTGAATACTGAGGGTGCGTAATTGAAAGAACATCATGAATAAAAACAGCGATTTTTACTCCGTTGTCCTTTAATTTGGGAAGCAAATAACTTCTTCTCAGCCGAGTATTCCATACACTGTCAATATCAAAAAAAACCGAACCCGATTCGATGTCTTCTATTTTAATTTTTCTGTAATTTATAAGGTCATTTTTATCGCCGGTTCCTTTATCAAAGTAGTCCAAAAAAGCTTCTTTATCTACTATATTGAATACATCACCTTCATTTGAATATGACAGAAGCACAGTTTCAATATCGGTTCGCTTATACAACCTAACGATTATTTCTCGTACCACACGCTGTATTCCCGTAAGAAAGTTTACGGATATAACATTAGAAACATCTATATATAACTTCATTTATATATGTTCTCCTCACCAGTTGTTTTTTTACGCTCCGATAAGCTTTTTGGCTATTTTTTTCAGCGGAGCGGGAAGCTTTTTATAAATACGGTACAACCTATTTAGAGCTTTATTTGCCGATGTAAAATCAGACATTTTTCCTACGGAAACAAGTCGGTTTGCTTCAGATCTGTTGGAATAGATATTGTTTTCCAGTACGGCGCCTTTTTCCAGATATTCCTGAGAACCGCTGATACTGTTTATTAACCTCTTTCTGAAATCCAACGTGTACATATCTTTTCGCTTGCTCCAATTAGCATACGCCCCCAGATCTGCGGTCCTGAAAAAAAGAGCGGCATACGTTGCCTCCATAAAGGACATATTATCCAGCTCAATCATATCAAGAACATCGCATTTGCCCACCGGGCATTCCGTTGAAAAAAGGAACGCTTCCTTGCTGTATTCAAGTTCCATGTCATTTTCAAGCATATTATTGTTTGTTATATCAAAAATTTTACCGTATATTTCTCTTGTATCCATTTGTGCCCTCTCATTTTTGTTTATAAGTTGAGTTTAATTTATCGTAAATCTCATACAATCTTTCCGCCTGTACTTTCCATTCTGATTTTTTCGCAATATCCTTGCCTTTTTCGGATAAATCGGAGCGCAGCTTTTCATCAAGATACAAGCGCTCCAGTCCGTTTTCAATGCTTTCCTCCGAAAGAGGATCGACCATAACCGCATTTCCGGCTGCAATCTCCGGCAGTGAGCCGCAATCAGAGGTAAGCACAGGCGCCCCGCAAGCCATAGCTTCGATAACCGGCATTCCGTACCCCTCATAAATGGACGGATAACAAAACACCTTTGCCCCGCTCATAAGGATTGGCGCGTCTTCAATCGGCACATAATCCGTAAATATTACTTTATTTTCAATATTAAGCTGTTTTACACGTTCAAATATTTTTTCATAAAGCCAGCCCTTTTTTCCGGCAATAACCAAATACGGAAAATTCAAATGCTTCTTTAGAAGTTCCGCGTATGCGTTAATAAGACGCCGTATATTTTTCCTCGGTTCAAGAGTACCGAGATAAAGAAAATACTCTCCGCTGAACCCGTATTTTTCTTTAATCCTTTCAATATCCGATTTTGTAAAATCGTCCCTGTAAAGATTCGTATCAACCGCATTGTACACAACGTCAATTTTTTGGGGCGCAATTCCGATATATTTTACAATTTCATTTTTAGTAAATTGCGATACCGCGATAATCTTATCCGCCCGCTTCATTGACCTCTTCGCAGTCAGCTTTAAAATTATTTTTGTTTTTCCGTCCATTGTCTCCGGGTGAGTTATATATGTCAGGTCATGCACCGTTACAACGGTTTTCCCCCTTACAAAAGGAGGAACTATATAGTTAAAAAAATGGGTGACATCGGATTTGCTTTTGAAAAACCACTTATAAGGCAAAGGAAAAATCAATGTTATCAGTTTATACAGTCTGCCCGAAAAACATTTGTATGCGTCTATATCGGCGTTATTTTCCCTAACATAATCTCTGAGCGCGTTTTCCTTATCTTCGTGATTCCGCAAAGAAAAATACTGAAAATAAAAATTGTCTTCCGGGTGATTTTTAATCAATTCCTTGACCAATCCCGATTCACAATATGATATGCCGGTCTTTTGCCTGTCAAAAAGCGGCTGAGCCTCAAATGCAATATTCATTTACAGCAATGTGCTCCTATTACAAATTTTCAGATTCTCAATTACTTTCTTGACGTCTTGTGTTTTATCCTTGGCACAAATAAGAATAGCGTCGTCGGTATCCACCACCACTATATTATCCAGGCCAACGGTAGCTATCAGTTTTTTTCCGCCGATGACGGTCGTGTTTTTTGTTTCAACGCTCACCACATCACCCGTTATCATATTTCCGTAATCATTGGTGGGATTGATTCTTTCAAGGGCGAGCCAGCTTCCCACATCATCCCAGCCAAAATTACCGGGTAGCGTGTATATGTTTTCCGCTTTCTCCATTACGCCGAAATCTATGGATTCCGACTTCAAAAGCGGATATTCGTAATTTAAAGTTTTATCAAAGCCGCTGTCTCCGAAAGTGTCAAATATTTTCGCAAGTCCTTCGTACATTTCGGGAATGTGTTTGCGGATATTATACAAAATCGACGACGCTTTCCAGACAAACATTCCGCTGTTCCAAAGATATTCGCCCGAACTTACGTACTCCTTGGCTTTTTCAATATTGGGCTTTTCAACAAAGCTTATAACCTTGTATGCTCCGTTTATATACTCGTTTGCGGCAAAATTTATATATCCGTAACCTGTTTCGGGGTAGGTGGGGGTAATGCCTATTGTGACAAGATTCTCATTATCTTTTGCCACCTTGACGGCTTGTCTCAAAGTGTCGGCAAACATAGCGTTGAATTTTATCAGATGATCGGAGGGCAGTACCAGCATAACCGCGTCTTCACCGTATTTTTTTTGAATTATACCCGCCGCCAATCCTATACATGGAGCCGTATTTCTTGCGGCAGGCTCCGAGATAACGTTTTCCTTCGGAATCATCGGAAGTTGCTCGTAAACCAGATGAAGATATTTTTCATTTGTAACAATAAACGTATCTTCGGCATCCGTCAATTCGGAAAGACGATTTACCGTTTTCCGGATCAAAGTTTCGCCGTCCGATGTGAGAGACAGAAATTGTTTGGGACAGTCTGTGCGGCTCTTGGGCCAAAATCTTTCGCCGCGTCCGCCGGCTAATATTACCGCTGTTATTTTCATAAAAGGCTCCCGTAAATTTTAGATTTTATTATTTTATAAATTATCCGTGCGCTGTTTGTCCAATCGTATTTTTTAAGCATGATTTCCGGGTTTTCCGCATGCGTCGTCAAAAGCTTGTCCAAATCAACGCTGGCTTCGTTCGGATCAATATAATACACACTGCCGCCAAAAATTTCCCTCATACAGGAAGCATCCGACACTACGGCTTTTGCGCCTAAGCTCAACGCCTCCAACGGAGGAATACCGAATCCTTCATAAAATGTAGGGAACAAAAATGCCCTGCAATTTTTCATTAAGCTTTTCGCTTCTTTATCGCTGACATATCCCAAAAAAATCAAATTTTTCGGTATCTCAAAATCAAAAACATCTCCGAAAACCTTTTTATTGACCGCTCCGCTCACAGCAAAAGCATATTCGGGATTGTTGCGCGCTGCCAAAGCGATCCAACGAAAATTTTTGTTCGGAGCGAGACTGCTCATGGCAAAAAAGAATCTGTTTTTTTGCAGTCCGTATTTTTCTAAAGCCGTATCACATTCGCTTATTTTTTCCATATGCTGCCACCCGTTATAAGTAACCGTTATATTTGCAAAGTCCTTTTTATAAGTGCGGCAAATTTCACTTTTACTGAATTGCGAAACCGTAAATATTTCTTTAATCCTGCCAATTATCAGGTCAAAAACAAAATTGTACCAAAGTGAAAATTTTTTTGAAAAAAAATGTTTGTTTACCTTGTAGCTGACATCGTGAATCGCAACAATATGCGGGGTTAATATTGGCGCCATATTGCACAAATTTACGCATAAAGCATTTCGCTTAAACAGAAAAAAAGGTAAAGAAATTTGTTCCCATAATACACCGCCAAGCTTTCCGATATTCATAATTTTTATATTTTGAAGTTCCGGCAGATATTTAGCTTCCTTATTTACAGCCAATATTATTTCAATATCCGGTTCGGCAATTTTATCCATTGCCGCCACTATTTCATGAGCGTAACGCTGAACCCCGGTGGTTGTCTGGGAACAAAATTTTCCGTTTATTACAACACGTTTAAACTTCATACCTTTATACCGCTTATGTTTATGCTCCGATCCTCCTTAGACATGAACGTGCTCTCCAAATTCATCTTTTTTAATTTACGAATGTTCTTATACAAATTATCTCAAGCAGCATTTCACTGCATATTTAAAATTATGATGTATATAGCTGCGATAGCTGCGCTTTTATATCGATTTATAAAATTATATCACAAGGAAACATGATTGTCAATAGGTTGCCGATGGCAATTATGTTGGTGCTTTATAACAACAAATTTCTTGTTATATGAACAAAAAATGTTCATTATTTACACGCATTACAAAGTTTACATTATAATTTTATATTAGATGTAGATAAAACTGCCAAAAATTCTCGGTCGCACATATTTATGGGCAGTTTTTTTATTTTGTTTTCAACTTCACTCTTTCTTATTTTCTCGCAGTAAAACCCCCCGTCGAAACTTCGACGGGGGGTTACTGTAAATTATGAGGGTTGATTAAGCAAAATAGTTGTTGAAAGCGTCAACGCCTATTTTTACCTGTTCTTCGGCAAATTCAGCCTGCTGACTCTCATCGGTGTTTTCGTCGTCGCCGTATGCGCCCAAAATGATAAATCCGAGATAATCCCCGTTTTCAAGCACCTTGGAGGCGTTTACCTTGGCTACGTTCATGGGGTACTGTAAGCTGTCTTCAATAAGGGTGGTCTGATACGCCTCCAGTTTCGCCTTTACGTCTCCCGCTTTTCCCTCGGCGGCCTTGATGATTATAGCCATATCCGCATGAGCGCTTATCATTGGAAGCTCGCCCGCATAGTCTGTAAAGCTGCCCTCTTCAAGACCTAATGTGGAGGTAAGATAAAATTCGTCTATTGGCATACTGGGAAGATAATTCTCGCCGTACGCGGTTTTTATCGCATCGAGAATTTTAGCGGCTTCACCGTCGGAAGCTGAAGGGGCGTCGGTATTTTCGGTGTTTTCAGTTTCCTCTGTGCTTTCGGTCGCACTTGTTTCTTCGGAAGCACTCGTCTCTTCGGAAGCGGTTGTGTCTTCGGTATTGGACGAAGTATCTTCGCTTGCGGTGGAGGTGGTGGAAGTAGTTGTGTCGTTATCGTCGTTTCCGCCGCTGCAGGCGGTAAAAGCGGAGGTGATAAGAGCCGCCGCTATGATTGCAGCAATAATTTTCTTCATGTTGGTTTGTCCTTTCTTTAACGTATAAATGATTTAAAGCGATAATATATTTTATTTATAACATATCGCTTCCTTCCGTACAAGCTTCGTAATGAAGCTTTGTATTATTATATCATTTATCTGCGCAAGGTTCAATTAACAAAAAAATACAAACTTTTTCCCTGTTCAGTCGATTTTTTTGAATACTTTCAATGGATTGTGACGGTTTAAAGATATGCCAGTGTTATTTTTTTCAAAATTTCATTAAAAATACCCGATCAAAAAAAATTGGTTTTTTAATTTGTTATGGTCAATCCCATAAAGTGCTCACATAACAAAAAATAAAAAAGTTTTTTTAAACTATTGAAAAAAAGCGTAATTTATAGTAAAATAATAAATGTATATTTACATCTGAAGTTCAGGAAGGATATTTAAAATGACCACCAAGTATATTTTTGTTACCGGAGGCGTTGTTTCCGGCTTAGGAAAAGGAATTACAGCGGCGTCGCTGGGGCGTCTGCTGAAAAACAGAGGTTATAAGGTAACCATACAGAAATTCGATCCGTACCTTAACATTGACCCCGGTACGATGAGTCCTTATCAACACGGAGAGGTATTCGTTACCGACGACGGAGCCGAGACCGACCTGGATTTAGGTCATTACGAGCGTTTTATCGACGAAAATCTGTCGGTAAACAGCAATGTTACCACGGGAAAGATATACTGGAGCGTCATCTCGAAGGAGCGCAGGGGAGATTATCTCGGCGGCACGGTTCAGGTAATCCCTCATATCACGAATGAGATAAAGGAGCGCATTTACAGAGCCGCAAACGTCCACGAAACTCCGGTTGACGTGGTGATAACCGAAATAGGCGGCACGGTCGGCGATATCGAGAGTACTCCGTTTCTTGAAGCGATAAGGCAGGTAGTGGCGGATAAGGGGCGCGAAAACGTTATGTACATACACGTAACGCTGCTCCCGTTTGTCACGGGAAGCGATGAGCTTAAGACAAAGCCAACGCAGCACAGCGTAAAGTCTCTTTTATCATACGGTATACAGCCTACTGTACTTGTCTGCCGAAGCGAGTCGGAGATACCGGAGGAGATGAAGGCTAAGATAGCCAGCTTCTGCAATGTGCGCAAGGAGGACGTTATTCCCAACCTTACCGCTTCTTCCCTGTACGCGGTGCCTCTTATGTTAGAGAAGGAAGGCTTGGCGGACGTGGTGTGTCACCACCTGAATATGGAGAATCCGGAGCCGGATCTAAAGGAATGGACCGATATGGTTCATATGCAGGAGAACGCGAAGGAAAAGCTTACAATAGGATTGGTGGGAAAATACGTGGCGCTTCCCGACGCGTATATGTCGGTTATGGAGTCGCTTCGTCACGCAAGCTTTTTTAACGGAGCAAACGTTAACATAAAATTGATTGATTCGGAGGAAGTAACGGATATTACGGCTTCAGAGCTGCTTTCCGACTGCGACGGGGTTCTTGTGCCCGGCGGATTCGGAAACAGGGGAATTGAGGGTAAAATCGAGGCGGTTCGCTACGCGAGGGAAAACAAGGTGCCCTATTTGGGACTGTGTCTGGGTATGCATATGGCTACCATTGAATTTGCGAGACACGTTGCGGAGCTTGACGGCGCCAATTCGGCCGAGTTTGCCGAGGACGGAATGTATAAGGTGATCGATCTTATGCCGGATCAGAAGAACGTTGAAATGGGCGGCACCATGAGGCTTGGGCTGTATCCCTGCAAGCTTTCGGAGGGAACCCTCGCAAGGGAGATATACGGAGAGGAGCTGATTTATGAGCGCCACCGTCATCGTTATGAGTTTAACAATACGTACAGGCAGATTCTGTCGGATAAGGGGCTTATATTGTCGGGGCAGTCTCCCGATGGGAAGCTGGTTGAGATAGTGGAGCTTTCTAAAGATGTGCATCCCTGGTTTATGGCGGTACAGTTCCATCCCGAATTCAAATCGAGACCCAACAGACCGCATCCGTTGTTTGCGAGCTTTACCAAGAAGGCTTTGGAATTAAAGGCAGGTTCAAAAAAGTAAGCGAAGAGAAGAGGGCGGTCGGATTCGTGATTTTTGCTTATTACATTTTCCCGAAAGGAAAACCGCACGCGTGAGGATATGGGTAAGAAGGGGATTTAAAAAGGGGGGAGAACTACGAAAAAACTCCGCCCTTTTTGAGTTTTTACGTTAAAAAACATTTTTGGCAAAACTAAGATATTGTATTCGCAGGATATATCGCGCGTGAATTCGTCAAAATTTGCTCCAAAATCCACGCTCAAATCCTATAAATACAAGCTTTTAAAAAAAGGAATTTTGTAAAATGAACGAAATATTTAACGGCTGCTTTGACAACCGCGAGCTGTCTTGGCTTAAATTTAACGAACGTGTTCTTGAAGAGGCGGAGGACGAGTCCTTACCTCTTATGGAGCGTTTAAATTTCGTATCGATTTTTTGTGGCAATCTTGATGAATTTTTTATGGTAAGAGTGGGTACCCTTCACGATCAGACTATCGTCAAGGAAGCGAAAAAGGACAATAAGTCGGGCCTTACTCCTTCCGAACAGCTTGAAAAAATAGCCTTACGCACCGCCGAGCTGCTTCCGCGAAAGGAAAAGGCGTACAAGGATATAATTAAAAAGCTTAAGGAGCACGGAATAGAACAGGTTTATCCGGATAAGCTCAGGTATAAAAGCGAAGAGGAAGCACTGGAAAAGTACTTTAAAAAAGAAATTCTTCCTCTTCTGTCCCCGATTGTTGTGGATAAGACACATCCCATGCCGTTTGTGAAAAACAAGGAGCTGTATGCGGGCGTTTATTTAAAACATCACGGCGGTGAAAAACACGCTCTTTTAGGCATACTGCCGCTTACCGCTTCGGATATTTTTGAAAGGCTTATTTTTCTTCCAGCGGAAGAGGAAAAGATACGCTTTTTGCTGACGGAGGATCTTATAGTGCACTTTGCCCATCTGGCTTTTCCGAATTTTGACGTGCTGAGCCGCAATATATTTCGCATTACGAGAAACGCGGATATAGACGTGAACGAGGCGCTGTATGACCATGACGTGGATTTCCGCGACATTATGGAGGAACTGATAAAAAAGCGCAAAAAGCTGGCTCCCGTACGCGTGGAGCTGTTATCTAAAAACGGGGAGTTTGACAGGGAACTGCTGGCGAAGAAATTGGGACTGGATTTGGGGGGGAGCTTTATATTTACGCAGCAATGCCCTCTTGATTTCGGCTTTGCGGGAGCGCTGAGAGATAGGCTGGAAGGAATGGATGAGCTGTTTTTTACAAAGCTTACTCCGCAGCGGCCGCTTATGGTAAAGGAAGGCGTTTCCATGATGAAGCAGGCGGAACAACAGGATTTGCTCCTGTTTTATCCTTATGAGCGCTTTCAGTGCTTTATATCGCTTCTGGAGGAAGCGTCAGCCGATTCTACCGTGGTTTCCATAAAAATAACCCTATACAGAGTGGCAAGAGACAGCAAAATAGTGAACGCTCTGATTCGCGCGGCGGAGGCGGGTAAGGAGGTTTTGGCGCTGGTTGAACTTCGGGCGAGATTTGACGAGGAAAACAACATAGGTTGGGCAAAGCGGCTCTCCGATGCCGGTGTTACGGTAATTTACGGACTGGATTCATTAAAGGTGCACTCCAAGCTGCTTCTTATAACAAGGCGCATTGGCAATGAAATAAAGTATATTACACAGATAGGAACGGGAAACTATAATGAACGCACCTCTAAGCTTTATACCGATCTTACCTTGATTACTTCGGACAAGGAATTTGGTGCGGACGCTTCGCTGGTGTTCAATAATCTGTCGGTGGGAACCGCGGTTGAGAGCAGCTCCACGCTTTGGGTAGCTCCCAACTGCCTTAAATCCCGCGTAGTGGAGCTGATAGACCGTGAAATAACCTACGGTTCCGAAGGGTATATAGGAATAAAAATGAATTCGCTCACGGACATAGATATTATACAGAAGCTGTCCGAGGCCAGCAAGAAAGGCGTTAAAGTTCAGCTTATTATACGCGGTATCTGCTGCCTTGTGGCGGGCATAGAAGGATGTACGGAAAACATAACCGTAAGCTCGATAGTCGGAAGATTTCTGGAACACAGCCGTATATATATTTTCGGGAACGGCGAACGGCGTAAAATTTTCATAAGCTCCGCCGATTTTATGACCCGCAATACCGAAAAACGGGTAGAGGTTGCGGCTCCGATAAAAAGCCCTGTTATACTGGAGCGGCTGACTGAAATTTTCAATACCATGCTTAAGGATAATGTGAAAGCGAGAGTACAGCTTCCCGACGGAACTTACCGCAAAAGGGAGCCGAAAGAAGGCGAACCGGTATTGGATTCGCAACTTTATTTTTACGAGCAGGCGTATAAAAACCGCGAAGAGCAGCAGGATAAGAGTGATAAGAAGATATTGGGAAAAATAAAGGAGCTTTTTAAGAAGTAAGAGCTTTTATTCATAAGGATTGTGCGTAAATTTGCCGAAAAGACGCGTGCAATATCGAATATACGTTCTAAAATGTTCCGCGGAGATTTTTTGTCGCGGGGATATAAAAAGTACCGCAAAATTCGGCGCTTTTACAAAAAACCGCAATGATCGGAAGAAAGGATTAACCATGACTTTCCTTGTAATAGACGGCAACAGCATATTAAACCGCGCCTTTTACGGCATAAGAGCTCTTTCCAACAAAAAAGGCGTTTTCACCAACGCAATAACCGGATTTTTAAACATACTTTTTAAGCTGCAAAACGGTTTTTCACCCGATTATATTGCCGTGGCTTTTGATTTAAAGGCGCCAACCTTCCGGCATAAGCTTTACGGCGAATATAAAGGTACCAGAAAGCCTATGCCCGACGAGCTGGCTATGCAGATGCCTTACGTTAAAGAAATTTTAAAAGCAATGGGCATTAAAATAGTGGAAAAAGAGGGCTGGGAGGCTGACGATATCTTAGGCACGCTGTCTCATGCCGCCGAGCTTAACGGATACAGCGCCGTCGTGTCAACCGGAGATCGGGACAGCTTTCAGCTTATCACAGACAAGGTGTCTGTAAACCTTGCGGGAAATAAAGAGGACATTCTGTACACTCCCACGGAAATAAAAGAAAAGTACGGAGTCGAACCCATACAGATGCTTGAGGTAAAGGCTCTGATGGGTGATTCAAGCGACAATATTCCCGGCGTAAAAGGAATAGGTGAAAAAACCGCTTTGGATCTGATACAAAAATATTCCGACATCAAAAACATATACGATAAAATTGACGAGCTGCCACTTTCGGAGAAGCTTAAGCAAAAGCTTGCCGACGGAAAGGAAAGCTGCTTTTTAAGCCGCGAATTGGGAACGATAGCTCTGAACGCGCCCGTAGAAACGGATATGAACGTTTATATTCCCTCCCCAAGGGACGAGGTGAGGTTAGCGGAAATCCTGACGGAGCTGGAAATGTTTTCGATAATGAAAAAGCTCGGCATTTCTCCCGACAGTATCAAAAAAGCGGGAGAGCTTGCGGCGGAAAGGGAGATAAGCGAGGCACGCGAAAAAAACGCGGCCGAAAAAACCCTGCTTGACAAAAACGCTTTTGATATAATGCTCAAAGACAGCGTTCTTATAGTATGCTCAGGCGGGCAGTATAAAAAGTATCACTCGGAAAGCGAAATAAAAACCGTTCTGGAATGCGATGTTGAAAAGCGCACGTTTGATCTGAAAGGATTGTACGCTTACGCTATTCCAAAAGGAATAGGAATCAAAAATGCGGTTTTTGACACCACGTTAAGCGCATATCTGCTTAACGTAAGCTCGTCGGATTACAGCCTTGAAAAGCTTTGCGCCGAATACAGGGTTAAAGCGGCGGAAACCGACGAGGAGCTTCCCGAATGTCTTTATGAACTCAATACGCGTCTGGCGGAAAAAATTGCCTCTGAAAAATTGGATAAAATACTTACGGATATAGAAATACCTCTCGCCGAGGTATTGACCTCGATGGAGATCGACGGCGTAAAGGTTGACCTGAACGGTATAGACAGCTTCGGAGAGGAGCTTAAGGCAAAAACGGAAAGCACCGAAGAGAAAATATACGATTTGGCGGGGGAAAAATTCAATATACTGTCGCCAAAGCAGTTAGGTACGGTATTATTTGAAAAATTAGCATTACCCAGCGGGAAAAAGACGAAAACCGGATATTCCACAAACGCCGAGGTGCTTGAGGAGCTGATGGATAAGCACCCGATAGTGCCACTTATCTCTGATTACCGCGCTTTTACAAAGCTTCAGTCCACCTATGTGAGCGGCTTGAAGGCTGCCGTAAAGGAGGATGGACGTATTCATTCCACTTTCAAGCAGACGGAGACGCGCACGGGCAGAATAAGCAGCGCGGAGCCAAATATCCAAAATATTCCCGTTCGCACGGAGCTTGGGAAAAATATGCGCCGTTTTTTTACCGCCAAGGAGGGCTGCCTTTTGGTGGACGCGGACTATTCGCAGATCGAGCTGAGGGTGCTGGCTCATCTCGCCGACGATAAAATTATGCAGCAGGCGTTTCTCAACGGCGATGACATACACACCATCACCGCCTCGCAGGTGTTCAATCAGCCCATAGATTGGGTAACGCCGGAGCTGCGTTCAAGGGCAAAGGCGGTAAACTTCGGCATAGTATACGGCATAGGCGCTTTTTCTTTGGCAAAGGATACGGGCGTTTCGATGGCCGAAGCAAAGCGATATATAGAAGCGTATCTTTCCAAATACGGCGGTGTTGACGGTTTTATGAAGAAAACCGCAGAAAACGCCAAAAAAAATCTTTATGTGGAAACAATGTTCGGAAGAAGAAGGTACATTCCCGAAATAAACGCCTCAAACAAGACAGTTCAGGCAGCGGCAAAGCGGATTGCAATGAATACTCCTATTCAAGGCACGGCCGCGGATATTATAAAGTTAGCCATGATAAAGGTATATGGAAGGCTGAAATCAGAAAACATGAACGCAAGGCTGATACTTCAGGTTCACGACGAGCTTATAGTTGAGGCGGAGGAAAGCTGCGCCGAAGAAGCCGCCCGACTTTTAAAGGAAGAAATGGAAAGCTGTGTAAAAATGGCGGTTCCGCTTACCGTTGATGTTAAAATAGGAAAAACGTGGTTTGATACTCACTAATATCGAGCTTAAGGCGGTCATTGCGCGGTGTTGCCTTAAGTCAAGGCGAGCTATTGTCTGCGCAAGTCCGCTTAGTCCCTACCGGAGAATAGTATGAAAAAAATCCTGATAATTTGCACCTCAAACAAAACCAGAAGCCCTATGGCTATGGAAATTGCCAATATGACCGCCCAAAAGCTTGACGCTCCTTATCTGTTCAGGAGCGCCGGTCTTGCGGCAGTGGGCAGCGCCGTTGATGAAAACGTATGTACGGTGCTTAAAGAAAAAGGGATAGATACCTCCCATATTCCAACTCATATATCCCAATATAATATTGAAGAATTTGATTCCGTTCATGTAATGTCCGAGCGGCAGAAAATAACCTTATGCTCTTATTTCAAAAATAAGCTTACGGACGAAAAAATAGTGGTACTCGGTATAGAGGATCCGTATTATAAAGGAATAGAGGCTTATCGCAGCGCAAGGGACAGATTAGAGGAATATTACACGGATTACATAAAGGAAAACAAATAATATGTGGGAAAATAAAGACGCGCTTTATATAAAGAAAATGGAGGATATTTGCTTCGCTAAAGAGCCTTGGAGTCTTGAAGCGGTTAAATCCGCCCTTCAAAGGCAGGACGTTGTTTACAAGCTTGTTTATGATGAGACGAAAGCTCCCATAGGCTATTTTATTGCCGCCGCCTTATTTGAGGAGGCGGAGCTTTACCGTATCGGGGTGATTCCCGAAAAAAGAGGAATGGGATACGGAAAAAAGCTTATGGACGATCTTCTGAAAAACTGTCCCCAAAAAACGGAAAAAATTTTTCTTGAGGTAAGGGAAAGCAATACCGCGGCCATAAGGCTTTATGAAAGCTATGGCTTTAAAGAGACTGGCAGACGTAAAAATTATTACGGAAACGAATCCGCTTTGAATTATATGTTAAAAATAGATAACGGGTGAAATATCCCGTTTCAGTCTGTCGAAAAAATATAAAGATATAAATTTCGGAAGGAAAAGAAGTTTGGAGAAAAACCATCAGGGTTTTTCTCCAAATTGCGATCAAGCCTTAAAATCGCGGTAGAGCAAGGCTCTGCCCGATTTTTGTTTTTTGGGGTAATGCCCCAAAAAACGGCGTCAGCTTGTCAAAAATCCGACCTAAGGGAGGTTTTTGACAAGCTGCAACGGGTGAAATATCCCGTTTTTTTGTTTTCCAAATATGTGAGTTTTTGGTTTTTTATACGTTTAAAAAACGAATCATGAAAAATCTCTTAGGGGGTGAATCTGCGGTGAACGGCGACAGCGGCGCGGAATACTATTTTCGCTATATTAACGGCGACGACGGGGGTATAGAAGATATTGTGCGAGCCTATAAGGACGGGCTTATTTTTTTCATAAACGGATATGTAAAGGATATCTATATTGCCGAGGAAATAACGGAGGACGTGTTTTTTCGCCTGATGGTCAAAAAACCGCCTTATAAAGCTAAGTACAGCTTTAAAACATGGCTTTATACCATAGGGAGAAATATGGCCTTGGATTATTTAAGAAAATGTAAAACAAGAAAAGAAATTTCGGATTATGAAAAGCCGAATCCGTATTGCGAGGAGGTGAGTCTTGCGGACAAGGTTATAAGAAACGAGGACAAGATAGCGCTTTACGAGGCACTTTCAAAGCTGCCGGAACAGTACGGACAGGCGCTGAAGCTGACTTTTTTGCAGGGCTTTACAAATGAGCAGGCGGCAAAAATAATGCACAAGACCAAGCGGCAGATTGAAATGTTGGTTTACCGCGGGAAGATCGCTTTAAAAAAACAGCTTCAGAAGGAGGGCTTTGTATATGAAAACAGATGAGGAAATGATAAAAAGCCTTTTTGAAAGACGGGAGGAGTATTATGCCGCCAACGCTAAAAAAAGCGCCGTTATGGCGGCAATAAAAGCCGTTTGCGGTGCCGTTCTTCCGATAGCCGCCGCGGGAACCGCGGCGATGTTCCTGATATTGGCTCAGAAAAACATTCCTTCGGACATAGATGTTTCAAGAAATGAAATGAGCGATACGGCAGCCGCCGACACCGCGGAACCGTTTAATGGTGATATGGGAGAAACAGATGATTTTACGAAATTAAAAAATCTTAAGGTATCTCCCCCCCTATGTTTTTCTTTTGATGGACAGATTTACGGGGCTGCTGAAGAGCAAAGCGACTTTTTTGAAGAAAATGCCGCTACAAAGCTTACGGAAGCGGGGATCGCCCGTGTGTTGGAAACAAATTCCGACGAATCGGAATGCACGGTTTACAGACTGGATGATTCCGACTTGAAAGTGTTAAAGACAAAAGAGGGTATTAAGTTTTATCGACCCATAGGAAAATCCTCTTATACGGTAAGCGGCCGAGAATTTGAAATTAAGGCGCTGCACAGTACGGCGGAGAAGTATAGAGCCACGGCTATACCGATTTGCCGCGAGGGGGATAATACAGTATTCCGCGCCTGCGACGAAAGCGGAAAACTCGTTAAGGACGTCTTTATGCTGTATACTACCGAGCTGCTGTGTTTCGACAGCGTTCTGTGGGAGGTTACCGGAAATATTCCGGAAAATACGCGAGGTCTTGAGAATTATCCCGACCTTGATTTTATAGAATATTTTAATCTTATCGTACTTTGCGAGCGTATACGTTCCAACGGCGTCAAAGCCAATGATCTTATCGACAAATATGGCTGCAATACCGATGTGGTTATCGATGGGGAGCTTATCTCGAAAGGAATACAGGTTTATTACACCGACCTTAATTATACAGAGTATGTTTTGGAGGCTTACGCGGATTCGGACGAGATAGCGATTACGAGAATGGCAACGGGGGAGAGCGTTTTTATTACGGACGATATATGTGATTACAGGGAATTTCTGAATCCAGACAGAGTTCCGTTGGCGGTAAAGGGGGAGGAAGTAAATGCAGCCGACACGGTTTCAAGACTTATGGAAAAACACGTAAGAGGTTCAGCCGAAGGAAACGGGCTTACCGAAAAGGAAATTATCATGGCGGGATTTACAAAGTCGGAGGACGTCTCAGATAAATACGAGCTGTACTATACCTTTAACGGGAAAGAGTATGTTGCCGAGGCTTATATAGATAAGGGCACCGACAATGTGGGCGTATTCATAGCCGATGCGGAAGACTGCGTTTTGGTTGAGGACGTTTTATCAGATATAATTTTTAATGACTTGACAAAACTGTTTTGATTAATTATAATACAAAATATGATGATTTTTGAGGCGGTAACGGATATGTTATACTAATCTTTGATAATCCATATATTTGTCTATACATTGATCAACGATTAGGGCTTGTTTGAAAAACCGGAAACGCTGTTTTTTCGCCCCCAAACGGTCATCTTCCGGGTCAAAAAGCCTCGTCAAACGACGATTTGACTGCGTTTTTTTCCTTGAAGCTAACTATTTGGGTCAAAAATCCGTCATTTCCTCTATTTTCAAATAAGCCCTAATAATATTATTTATTTCAAAAACAATGCGATACCACTTATGATAATGATATCGCATTGTTTTTATTGATTTTTTCTTTTTCACAATAAAAATTATAGACTTTTTCCATTTATTATGCTATAATGTTTTTAGATTAAAAAGGGAGGGTGAAATTGTGAATATTATTGAAATAATCGAAAAGAAAAGGGATAACAGGGAGCTTTCCGTGGAAGAAATACGTTTTTTTGTCCGCGGAGTATGCGATCAATCGATACCCGATTACCAGATAAGCGCTTTTCTTATGGCTGTCTGCATAAACGGAATGACTGACGGGGAACTATCGGTTTTAACTGACGCCATGGCAAAAAGCGGAGACACGGTGGATTTAAGCTATATAGACGGAATAAAGGTGGATAAGCACTCAAGCGGCGGAGTAGGCGACAAGACCACGCTTGCGGTAGCTCCCATGGCGGCCGCCTGCGGGCTTACGGTTGCCAAAATGTCCGGCAGGGGGCTGGGCTTCAGCGGCGGGACAATCGATAAGCTTGAGGCGATTCCCGGTTTTCGCACCTCTCTTTCCGAGGAGGAATTCACACGCTTTATAAAACGTGACGGAATTGCCCTTATGGGCCAGACAAAAAATGTGGCTCCCGCCGACAAAAAGCTGTACGCGCTTCGGGACGTTACGGGAACCGTGCCCAGTATCCCCCTTATTGCCGCCAGTATAATGAGCAAAAAGCTGGCTTGCGGTTCGGATTCGATTGTGCTTGACATAAAGTGCGGTTCGGGAGCCTTTATGAAAAATATTGACGACGCAGTTACTTTGGCGCATAAGATGACGGCCATAGGAGAAAGCGGCGGCAGAAGGATGTATGCCATTGTGACAAATATGGATCAGCCTTTGGGCAGAGCGGTAGGCAATGCCCTTGAAGTAAAGGAGGCTGTCGATACCCTTAAAGGAAAAGGACCGAAGGACTTTACGGAGCTATGCTATATAATAGGCTCTTTTATGCTGGTGGCGGGACAAAAGGCAAATAATACCGTCGAAGCGCGTAAAATGCTTGAAGCAACGATAGAAAACGGAAGCGCGCTGAATAAGTTTCGTCGGTTTGTTGAAAATCAGGGGGGAAATCCCGAAATAACCGAGGATTACGGAATTTTGCCATCCGCCGCGGTGAAAAGGCCGCTTTGGTCTCCCTGCGACGGCATAGTTACCGCCATTGACGGAGAAAAGGCGGGAGCAGCGGCGGTAAGCGCAAAAGCGGGACGGCTGTCCAAAACGGATAAAATAGATTTCGGAAGCGGATTTGTTCTGCTTGCCAAAATGGGGGACAGAGTTGCCAAGGGACAGCCGCTGGCGGAGATATACGCTCCCGACGAGAAATCGGCGGAAGAAGCGGAAAAAAGACTGTCAGAGGCTTATTCGTTCGGAAATAAAGCGGAAATAAAGCCAATGCTTTTGGCATATACAGACGGGGAGGGGATTTATTTTGATAAAGATAAGCATTGAGGACTGCGGATATAAAAACTTGGTGGAAAACGCAAAAGCGGCTATGGAAAACGCCTACTGCCCCTATTCCGGATACAGGGTGGGTGCTGCTGTCGTTACTCCGAACGGCAGCGTCTATACCGGCTGCAACATCGAAAACGGGAGCTACGGAGCCACAAACTGCGCCGAAAGGACGGCTGTGTTCAAGGCAGTAAGCGAAGGCGAAAGAAAAATAACCGCCGTTGCCATATGCACCGACGAGGGAGGGGAAACCCCTTTCCCATGCGGTATATGCAGACAGGTATTAAGCGAATTTTGCGAACCCGATACTCCCGTAATTATTTATGACGGCGAAGATACCTGCTACTCCGCGGAGCTGGCGGAACTTTTGCCTTATTCCTTTCAATTCGATAAGTAATAGCTTTATCGCTCCCCAATATAAATATAACCGTTTAAAAGAAAGGAAAATCAATGAAAAAAGCGATCAAATCATGCGCTCTGATTTTAAGTGCGGTAACCTTGCTTACCGCTTGCGTAGGAGAACGGGGAAGCAGCCTTGTCGGCACGGGCGCTGAGATACCCGAATATAAAAATGAGTCAAGGGAATTGCCCGAAAGCGAAGCGCTTAGCTTTGTAAAGGATATGAAAATCGGCTGGAATCTTGGGAATACTCTTGACGCGGACAAAAAAACTTCCGTTGAGCAAGCGTCCGAAACCGCATGGGGCTCTCCCGTAATCACCGAGGAAATGATAGACGATATTTACCGCGCAGGTTTCAATACCGTACGCATACCCGTGACCTGGCATACTCATGTTGACGAAAATCTTAATATTTCCGACTACTGGGTGGGAAGGGTCAAGGAAATAGTGGATTACGCCTATAAAAGAAAAATGTATGTTATAATCAATATTCATCACGATATAGTGAAGGATTATTACTATCCCTCATACGAATCTCTGGAAAACTCTCTGAAATTTTCCAAAGCGGTCTGGAGCAGACTTTGCGAAACATTTAAAGATTATGACGAGCATCTGATTTTCGAGTCGATAAACGAACCGAGGCTGAAGGGTACCGACAACGAGTGGTGGCTTGACACCAAAAGCGAGCTTGCCAAGGAATCCATCGACTGTATAATGCAGTGCAATCAGGCCTTTGTGGACACGGTAAGGGCAAGCGGAGGGAAAAACGAGACGCGCTATCTTATGACGCCAAGCTATTGCGCTTCCCCAATATACGCCTGCGATGAACTGTTCAGCCTTCCCGACGATCCTTCCGACAAGATAATACTTTCGGTCCACGCATATGAACCCAATCAATTTGCCCTTTCGGGAGATATGAACGCCGACGCCTTTGCGGCGGGAAGATCCGGCACTTCTATAAATAGCGTAATGGATATGCTGTACGAAAAATACACATCAAAAGGAATCGCCGTGGTTATCGGCGAATTCGGAAGCCGCAATAAAAACGAGAATCTTGAAGCGCGAATCGACCATGCCGCTTATTATGTAAGCGAAGCGAGAGCGGCGGGAATAACCTGCGTATGGTGGGACAACAACGCTTTTACCGGAAACGGAGAGCTGTTCGGTCTGTATGACAGGAACGAAATGGAATGGAAATATCCCGATATCGCCATTGCGCTGATGAAAAATTGCGAATAATGTATCGCGCTTTCAAAATTAAAAAAGGACTTGGTAAAATGAAAATACGAAATGCCGTTTTATCCGATTTTGAGAAAGCCTCCGAGCTTTACGACAAGGTGACCTTGCACCTTGAAAATAACATAAACTATCCTGATTGGATTCACAAGGTTTATCCTTCGTCGGAAACGGTTGGGAAAGGAATAAAAGAAGGAAGCCTTTTTGTATGTGAAGAGGGCGGAAAAACCATCGGAGCATTTTTGCTGAATACCGATCCCGACGGGGATTATTCCCAAGGGAATTGGACGGCGGATATTGCCGAAGGCGAGTATATGATAATACATGCATTAGCTGTCGATCCTGATTACAAGGGGCGGGGAATCGGTAAGCGTATGGTGGAATTCTGTCTGGATTATGCAAAAGGAAAGGGTCATAGAGCGATAAGGCTTGACGCGGTGCCCAAAAATACTCCGGCAAGAGGAATGTATGAGAGCATAGGGTTTCATTTTGCGGGAGAAAGGGATTTAAAAAGACACGAAACGGGTATACCGAGTTTCGCGCTTTATGAGTATAATTTCTGAACGGAAAATAAAGGAGACTTTCGCGTTACGGTGAAAGCCTCCTTTATATTATCAAATTTTTTATGTAGTAACAGGAAAAAAGCTTAGAGCTTGTATTCATTGAATTTGTGCGACGCGTGCAATATTCAATGAATACATATACTCTTACTCCTCTTCCCAGTTATGCCATACATTCTGCACGTCGTCGTTATCCTCAAGGGATTCCAGCAGCATCCCCATTTTTTTAATATGTTCCTCGTCAGTCAGCTTTACATAGGTGGAAGGCACCTGTTCCGCCTCTGCGGAAACCACTTTATACCCCATTCCCGTAAGCTTTTCCGCGATTTCGCCCACGGTGTTGGGATCGGTGGTTATTTCAACGCACCCATCTTCAAAGGAAAAATCATCGCCGCCTGCTTCAAGGATATCCTCCATTGCCTTGTCCTCGTCTATGTCCTCGTCCTCGTTGTCCAGTACTATTATACCCTTTTCCGAGAACATAAAGCTTACGCAGCCTGTAGTGCCTAAATTGCCGCCGAATTTATCAAAATAGTGGCGGATTTCTCCCGCGGTGCGGTTGCGGTTGTCGGTGAGACAGTCAACGATTACCGCCACGCCGTTGGGGCCGTAGCCCTCGTAAACGCAGTTTTCGTAGTTGTTTTTGTCTCCCTCGCCCGCCGCTTTCTTGATAAGACGGTCTATGTTGTCATTGGGGATATTGTTAGTTTTCGCCTTTGTTATAAGTGCGGCAAGCTTTGAATTGCTGGACGGGTCAGCGCCGTGCTCCTTGATGCAGACTATGATTTCACGGCTGATTTTGGTGAATACTTTGGCTCTTGCTCCGTCCTTTTCACCTTTTTTTCTTTTAATAGTACTCCATTTGGAATGTCCTGACATAATTATTTCTCCTTTAACTTTATTTTTATACCAAACTCTTTTTACTGATTTGCCTGGAAGCCTTCTCCCAATACCTCTCCCGCGTTGGTGATTATTATAAAAGCATGAGGATCTATTTCCTTGACCTTGCGCTTAATCTTTGAATATTCGCTTTTATGCACCGCGCAGCAAATAACCTGCTTGTTCTTTTCCGAATAAGCTCCGGTTGCGTTAAGCCATGTTACGCCGCGATCCAAGGTTTTCATTACAAATTCGGATATTTCGTGATACTTGTCGCTGAATATAAGCAGCATTTTTCCCTCAAAGCTTCCGTACAGTATCATATCCATAACCTTGCTGCATATGAAAATGGCTATAATGGCATAAAGACCTGCTTCAATGGTGCCGTATACCAGCATAGAGGTGCATATTATAATCGCGTCGGTGCCCAGCATTATAACTCCAAGGCTGAAATGGGGATATTTTTTGTTGATCAGCTTATTCAGAATGTCCGTACCGCCTGTCGTACCTTCGCGAAGGTATACTATGCCGAGTCCGATACCGAAGAATATTCCGGCAAAAATCGCGGCAAGAAGCCTATCGCCGTTTTGGTAGGCAGGTATGGACGCAAGTCCGTAGTCGGTCATAAACGTTGTCACAAGTACCGAGAAAAAGGTCTTTATCATCATTTTTTTCCCAAGGAAGATAAATCCGATTATGATAAGAGGCACATTTATGGCTCCGTAAAGTATACCTATGTTTATATCAGCCACCGCGTTGACAAGGGTGGAGATACCCGCGACTCCCCCCGCCGCTATGCTGTTCGGAGCGGAAAAGCAGTGCAGCCCCGCCGAATACATTGTACTTCCGAAAAAGATACAGCCTATGTCAATTATCCAATGTATAATTGATTTTTTGCGTTCATCGGCCGTCATTTTGGGCTTTGACTTTTTTTCCTTTTTCTTCTCATATTTTGTTGTTTTCATTTAAAATTACCTCGAAAAGCTGATTTGCACGGTCGTAGCCGCCTGTCAAAAACAAATATCCGAAAAGTGCTTCAAGACCCGTTGCGCGATGATATTCTGCGGGGGTGGATGATTTGGGTACCTGTATGCCCGAAGCGTTTCTGCCTCTGCGAAAAATATCCGCTTCCTCCTCGGTGAGAATATCCTCTATAAGCTTGGATGCCGCCGATTGATATGAAGCTCTCACCATTTCCACCGAACGTTTATGAAGCTTTCCCGAAGGCGCGTTTCCTCCGCTCAGAATGTATCTTCTGACCAATATCTCCCAAGCGCAGTCTCCGAAAAACGCGAGCGCGGCGGGGGAGTAGCTTCTGACCTCTTCCCTGCTTAATATTTTATCTGACATATTCAAATTCAAAGTCATAAATTGACACGGTGTCTCCCTCCCGAATTCCTTGTTTCTCCAATTCGTCTATTATTCCGCTTGAACGAAGCACTCTGTGGAGATACTGAAGGCTTTCGTAATCCTCCGCGTTTATTGTTCTCAGTATCGGGAGCAAGAATTCGCCGGTGACTTCGTAAACGTCTTCGTCCGCCTTATCCACCTTGTAAGTGTGCTTTTGCTTTTCTATTTCGTCAAGCTCCAAGGGCGAAAGCGGTTCCGGCTCGTATCTTGTTATGGGAGGCAGTGTGTCCAATACAGCCGCAATTTTTTCCGTAAGCTGCTTTGTTCCCTCCGTGGTAGCGGCGGAAATAACAAAGCAGGGAAGCCCCTTTTCTTTTATAAAGTCCGTAAAATCCTTTATCTGCTCCTCGGAAGCCATATCAGACTTGTTGGCGGCAACTATCTGCGGTCTTTCCGCCAGCTCCTCCGAAAAATTGGACAGTTCAAGATTTATTTTTTCAAAATCCTCTTTGGGGTCTCTGTCCTCGCTGCCGGATACGTCCACCACGTGCACTATAAGACGGCAGCGTTCAACATGGCGCAAAAAGGCGTGACCTAAGCCTACTCCCTCGCTTGCTCCCTCTATAAGCCCGGGAATATCTGCCATTACAAAAGATTTTTCGCCTACGCTGACTACCCCCAATACGGGAGAAAGCGTGGTAAAATGGTAATTGGCAATTTCGGGCTTAGCGGCGCTAACAACGCTTATCAGGCTGGATTTTCCCACATTGGGGAAACCAACCAATCCCACATCCGCCAGAAGCTTCAGTTCAAGGGTAACGTCAAGCTTTTCTCCCGGAAAACCGGGTTTTGCGAAGCGCGGTATCTGCCTTGTAGGGGTGGCGAAGTTCATATTTCCTTTTCCGCCCTTTCCCCCCTTGGCGATAACAACCGGCTCGTCTCCCGAAATATCCGCTATTATTCTGCCTGTTTCGGTATCTTTTATGATGGTTCCTCTGGGTACGTCTATTATCATGTCGGGAGCCGACTTGCCGCTGCACCGCTTTCCCCGGCCGTTCTGACCGTTTTCGGCGTTGTACTTTCTTTTGTAGCGGAAATCGATCAGCGTGGAAAGGTTGTCGTTGGCGCGAAACAGTATCGATCCGCCCCTTCCTCCGTCGCCGCCGTCCGGACCGCCCGCCGCGACATATTTTTCACGGTAGAAGCTTACCGCACCATCGCCGCCGTTTCCCGCCTTAAGTGAAATTTTTACTATATCAACAAACATATTTTAATTTATTTTCCTTTATTACTTCCTAATCCTTGTATAGAATTCTTCCTCGTCCTCGTGGTGAATATACGCGCCGTTTTTGAGCTGTACCCTGAGAGATGCGGGATTGTCTTTACGAACCGACATATATATTTCGTCCTCTTTTACAATTTCACGCGCTTTTTCAAGCGTAAGCCTTAACCCTTCCGTAGCATAGCCTTTTCCGCGGTACTCCTTTTTTATTCCGTATCCGATGTGTCCCGCGCCGTTTGCGAGAAATTCGTTAAGGAAGTGGCGCAGCTTGAACATTCCGACAATAGTGTCATCATCCCACAGGAAAAGGTATGTCTCTGGAACATGTCCATCTTTCAGCCCTATCCCCTTTGAATAATTTATAAACTTTGGCAGAATTTCATTTTCAAAATCTTTTCTTGAACAACCGAAATTGTGATTTTCAAATCCATTTTCATTTTCGGGACGATTTGTAATAAACTCATATTCCTTTTCAATGTCCTCTGCATTGGCTTCTTTTAAATACAACATATCTTTAAACCTCCTCAGCACATATTATTTCCGTATTTTTAGTGAAAAGTTATCTTATCATTTTAAACATTCCGGGTCCATCCCATTCGCATGGCCTTTCTTCAAATCCTTTTTTCTTATAAAATGGAATCGCTTCCTTTGTACTGATCAATTCAAGGCTGACTGCCCAATCGGAAGAAATGCTGTCTTTTACATACTTTTCCAGAGCATTGATTAAAAGTGTTCCCACTCCTCTTGACTGATATGGCGGTATAACAGCAAAATCCTTGATGTAAAAGGACATACCTTTGTCGCCGATCAGCCTTGCCATTCCAACGGCTTGCGCACCGTCAAAAGCGGTAAACGAAGCAATGGTGTTTGCCAGCGCTTTTTTGATCTGTTCGACATATGGCGGTTCCCAACCTACAGATGTATACATCTCTAAAAACAATTTGGGTGTTAATGTGTTTATTTCTATTTTCATTCAAATACTTCCTTAAGATGAAATGAATGATCATAAAAAGGCGTTGCGCCGTATTAATAAATTAAAAGGGGCGGAAAATCCGCCCCAAATTATCATTAGTCAGCGTAAACGCTTACCTTTTTGCGATCCTTATCAAGGCGCTCGAATTTTACCTTACCGTCAATTATTGCAAAGAGGGTATCGTCGGAACCCTTCTTTACATTGTTGCCGGGGTGAATCTTTGTGCCGCGCTGTCTTACAATTATGTTGCCCGCCAGAACCGCTTCGCCGTCGAAGCGCTTAACGCCGAGCCTCTTGGATTCGCTGTCGCGTCCGTTCTTGGTGGAACCCATACCTTTTTTATGAGCGAAAAACTGTAAATTTAATTTCAACATGATAATCTTCCTTTCTGAAATCCCCTTAGATATTTCTGGTAATTACGCTTATACCGCCATGATCCTCCGCCAAAAGCTGCAAATGGGTCTTTAGTGAGAATATAAGCGCGCGGCAGTCGGAATTGTTTTCATAATCGTTCAGCTTAAGCGCCGTAACGTTATTTCCGACCTTTACATCGCAGTCGCAAACAAGAAAATCCGTCAATGTGTTTACCGTAAGCATTACCGCCGAGCTTACGCCCGCGCAGACTATGTCCTGACCGTATCTTCCGCCCGCGTGACCCGAAATGATAAAACCGCAGTATAAGCCATTCTTTTGATAAAAGCGGGCTTTTATCATTATGCTATAATGGATTCGATCTTTACCTTGCTGTAGGGCTGTCTGTGACCCATTGCTCTTTTTGAGCTTTTCTTGGGCTTATAGGTGAAAATGTTAACCTTCTTGCCCTTGCCGTTCTTGATAAGAGAGGCTTTTACTACCGCACCGGGCACATAGGGTGCGCCAATGAGAGTATCTCCAGTTCTTCCTACCATTACTACCTTGTCGAAATTAACTTCTCCGCTTTCAACTCCGAGCTTTTCAACAAAAATTTCGTCGCCCTCGGATACACGGTACTGCTTTCCGCCGGTTTCAATTACTGCGTACATATTATATTACCTTCTTTCATATACTCGCTGTGTTAAAGAGACGCTTAAAATGGTTCTCTTCGGGGGAGGTTTCCCCTATTCCTATTCGGAAAAGGCGGTGCTGCTTAAAGTTTTAATTTTTTTCTTAAAAACGCACACTTAAAAAAGCCCTACACATGCGGCTTAAATATTTTAGCACATTATTTTCCCTTTGTCAACACTTTTCCGGAAAAATTTATCAGGATTTATCGGAAATATTTATCAAGCGCTCGCGGCTTTATCGAAAAACATAAAAATGTCCTCCATAAGCTCCGTATCAAGCCCGCCGCTTACGGATTTGTCTATTTTTTCATAAAACGCTTTTTCCGCTTCTTCGGGAATATTGCCGTCATACTCCTCATACAGCTTGTCATATTCCTTGTCAAGCTTTTCCGTATATGCAACCGATTCCGCTGATCTGAAAAGAGTGCTGTGACCGTTTTGATTTTCTTTTTCTCGGATTTCATAAACCACGTTCGGATTTGTTATCATATCGCGATAGGCTATTATCGCGGATTCGTCTATTCCTATGGTCTGATCGTCGGTTCCGTGTACTATCATTATGGGTGTGTCGGTATTGTTGATTCCGTTTACCGCAGTGATATCCAAATCTCCGCCGAATACAGTCTTTTGATAAAGCCAAATGTAAGGGTATTCCACATAGGCGAAACTGCCCATCATTCCTCTTGCCCACTCAATAATCATTTGCATAGGCTTGTTAAAGCCCGAAACGCTTACTGAAGCGGCAATGTTGTGATCATAATTGAATATGGCCGTCACCGCATAGCCGCCCCAGCTATGTCCGTAAAGATAAACGGGAAGCCCTTTGAAACGCTCTTCCCTTTCAATAAAGGTAAGCGCGGCGTCTAAGTCTTTAACCGACTGCACCAGTCCAATACAGCTTTCTCCCTCGCTGTTGTAGCAGCCGGTGTTGTCGTAGCCGAAAACCTGATATCCCTCGTCGACAAAGCTCAGGGTCTGAGCCAGATAATTTTCCGCTCCGCCGCCCAGACCGTGGCAGATAACCACCAGTCCTTTGGTGTTTTCGCCGCCGTAAAGATACCCCTGAAGCCTGTTTTCTCCCGACATAAATGATATCTTTTCCCGCTCATATGTATCCTCCGCATCGGTATACATTAAATAATAACTCAGTGGGTCAAGAGTCGTTCTTCCGAACACGTCGTCAAAATTGACCTTGACTATTATAAATGAGGCCGCCGAGAATATCAGTATAAAAGCAATCAATATGATTAACAGAACCTTTAGCGGATTTTTCTTTTTTTCAAATATTTTTTTGTTCATTTGTTGTTTATTTCTCCTGAGAATTTTTTTCCTGACCCGATAATATTTCTTTCACGACAAAGCCTTGCCAAAAGTAAATAAAATTGCGGTATTCTGCATATTCTGAGTCCTAATAATTCCAAAAAAATTTCCGCACAAAGCCAAAACGTCATGCGAAATATAAAAAACAAAAATTTAATTAAAAGGCCTTCTTATAAATTTCGAGGATTTCTTCCGGAGAAGTGGGTCTGGGATTTCCGCCCGTGCAAACGTCGTTGTATGCAGCTTCGGAAAGCGCCTTGAGATCCTCTTCCTTAACGCCGATCTCGGACAGCTTCTGAGGAATATTGATGGAAACGGAAAGCTCGCGTATAGCGTCGATTGCCGCCTTTACGCACTCATCGTCAGTCATCTTCTTGGTATGCTTTATTCCCATCGCCTTCGCGATGCCTCTGAACTTTGGCTTCGCCGAACTTTCGGCATTGTATTCCAGAACGTAGGGCAGAAGCAGAGCGTTGGCAACACCATGAGGAGTATCATAGAAAGCTCCCAAGGGGTGCGCCATTGAGTGAACTATGCCAAGACCCACGTTGGAGAATCCCATTCCCGCTATGTACTGTGCAAGCGCCATTGTCTCCCTTGCCTTGGGGTCGCCGTTTACGCTGTCGTAAAGGCTCTCGTGAATAAGCTCTATGGCCTTCACCTCCACCATATCAGACATTTCCCATGCACCGAGTGTTATATAACCTTCAATTGCGTGAGTCAGAGCGTCCATACCGGTGGAAGCGCAAAGACCCTTCGGCATGCCCATCATAAGGTCACTGTCAACGATAGCAACAACGGGAATATCATGAGGATCGACACAAACCATTTTCTTTTTGTTGACCTCGTCGGTGATAACGTAGTTGATGGTTACCTCCGCCGCTGTACCCGATGTGGTGGGAAGCGCGATAAGGGGAATGCTCTTGTTTTTTGTGGGAGCAACGCCCTCAAGAGATACAACGTCGGAATATTCGGGATTGGCAACGATTATACCTATACCCTTAGCGGTATCCATAACCGAACCGCCTCCTACCGCTACAAGAGCATCGGCGCCGCATTCCTTAAAAAGCTTTACGCCGTCCTGAACGTTCTTAACCGTGGGATTAGCCTTGATTTCGCTGTAAGTATCGTAAGCAACCCCGGCTTTTTCCATAACATCCGTCACCATTTTGGCAACGCCGCACTCCAGAAGCACCTTATCCGTAACAAATAATATCTTCTTAAAGCCGCGGGTCTTGATTTCCTCAGCCAGACTCTCACGTGCGCCGGCTCCGAAATACGAGGTTTCGTTCAATACAAATCTGTTTGCCATAGTGTCCCTCCGAAAATTAAAATTTTAAAATAAAAATTTATTTAAGGCAATACCGCACAAAGATTGTCGTGCAGACGCGCAGTCAGCTTTTTCGTCAGATTGTCCAAAACGACACAGGAATACTGGCGTATTTCAAGGAGTTTTGGGCAAAAATGACGGAAAAGATGCAAGCGTATGCGCGGCAAAGCGCGCAGCGCGGTCTTTGCGCGGTGTTGCCTTAATGCTTGTCCTCATATTTTTGAGTAACCGAAAGCGTTAATAAGCGCGTCGACTTTCTGTTTGTTCTTGCACATTGGGCACTCGGCGGGGGAATGGCTCTCATAGCCGGGAACGTCCTCCGGAGTAAAGATGGAGTTGATTTTGATGCCCGCAACTTCATCAATGGCGCTGAACAAAGCCGCAACGCTTACCAGTTCGCCGCTGTAATATCTGAGGCAGCTCATTGATCTTTCGATTGTCCAGCCGGTAGAAGCGCTGGAGATAAGCAGCAAAACGCGCTTGCCCCAGATCATGGGCTGAGTATCGTCGCGGAAGATCATCTGGTTGTTGCTGTCCAATTCGGGGGTGATTACGCATATGTCCGAATCATAATTGATAGAATGGTTTGAGCCGCTGCTGAGGGCTTCGGCGAGAAACGCTCCTATCATCTGCGTGCCCTCAAGGCATACTATCGTATCAATGGGTGTATTGCTGTAAATGCTTGCCAGTACTTCAGCCGTTTCCTTGGCGTTTTTAAGTTTGCGCTTCATTTTGTTTAGGTCGATATAATAATTTACATGAGAGTGGTTAGTGGCGAAATGCCCCGGAATAACGCCGAGCTTTATCTTCTTGTTTTTTGCGTAGGTGATTTCTTTGGTACGTGTTTCCATAGATTATTCCCCTTTCGGTTAATGGTTTTTTGCTATTTATATAATAACACATTGAACTAAAAAAATCAATTACGGTATTGTAATTTTATTTATTTTTTACAAATTATTTTGTTTTATTTTTACATAATATTTGGCATTTTTTTGTAATTTTTACACTTTTTTGTAAGAAGTTGCCAAAAATCTAACCGTTTATTTTATGCTTGATATGAAAAAAATACAAAAATAGACTGGATTTTTTCTTTGAGTTATAGTATAATTATATCAACGTATTTAAAAGTAATTTTACAGGATAACTTCTTAAATGCTAAATTATTTTCCGGAGGTTAGCGAATGAAATCATATAAGTGTAACAACATAAGAAATATTGCGTTAGCAGGTCACGGCGGAAGCGGCAAAACCTCTCTCGCCGAAAGCTTGATGTATGTAAGCGGCGGACTCGACAGAATGGGTAAGGTAGCGGACGGAAGCACCGTCTGTGACTTCGATCCCGACGAGATCAAGCGAAAAATATCCCTCAATGCTGCTTTGGCATATGCCGAGTGGAAGGATGTAAAGATCAATATTCTCGACACGCCCGGTCAGTTTGACTATGTGGGCGAAATGCTGGAGGGTATAAGAGCCGCGGAGAGCGTAATGATCACTCTGCCCGCTAAGGACGGCGTTCAGGTGGGCACCATCAAAGCTTATAACGAGGCCAAGAGCCTTAAAAAGGCAAGTATGTTCGTTGTCACCAGAATGGAGGAGGAAAACTCCAACTTCTATCGCTGCCTTGAAGAGCTTAAAACCAACTTCGGTCCTACTATATGCCCTATAGTTGTTCCTTTCGATAAATACGGCAAGGTTGAGAGCTACATAAACCTTCTTGAAATGAAGGCTTATGAGTACAGCGAGGGCGGAAAGCGCAAGGAAGTGGATATGCCCGCCTCCGAAAACCGTCTTAAAGGCTTAAGAGCCGCCATGGCCGAGGCTATTGCCGAAACCGACGAAGATTTAATGATGAGATACTTCGAGAACGAAGGTGAGGACTTTACCTTTGCAGAAATCGTAAAAGGTATTCACGACGGCATTGATCAGGGTGTAATAACTCCCGTGGTATGCTGTTCCGGCGATACGCTGGCGTCGGTGGATATGCTTTTGGATACAATAGTTTATATGCTTCCCAGCGCTTCGGAGCGTCCCGGAGAACCCAAGAAGGAGGAGTATATCAAGTACGAGGAGGACAAACCTCTTTCCGCTTTCGTATTCAAGACGGTTGCCGATCCATTTGTGGGCAAAATGAGCTTTATAAAGGTGGTTCAGGGTAAGTTAAATGTTAACTCACCTATTGTGAACGCCACAACGGGTGAATCCGAAAAGCCCGGCAAACTTCTTACTCTTAAGGGAAAGAAGCAGGAGGAAATGACCGAAGCCTGTGCGGGTGATATTGTTGTTGTTACAAAGCTTAACGCCAACACAAACGACACGCTTTGCGATCCCTCCAACGTAAGTCAGTATGTTCCCATTCTGTTTCCTCAGCCCTGCTTTTTCAAGGGTATAGCCGCGGTAAACAAGGGCGATGAGGGTAAATTGGGCACTGCCTTAAGGCGATTGCTGGAGGAAGATCTTACCCTTTCTTACAATCACAATCATGAGACCCATCAGCGTATTATAGGCGGTATGGGAGAGCAGCATATCGAAGTTTCCGTACAGAAGCTTAAATCCAAGTTCGGTGTTGACGTTGAGCTGTCTCAGCCTATCATAGCTTACCGCGAGACAATCCGCAAGAAGGTCAGCGTTGAAGGAAAGCACAAGAAGCAGTCGGGCGGCCACGGACAGTACGGTCACGTTAAAATGGAATTTGAGCCCGGCGACACCGACGAATTGGTATTTGCCGAAAGAGTTGTGGGCGGAAGCGTCCCCAAGAACTACTTCCCTGCGGTTGAAAAGGGCTTGCTGGAAAGTATTGCTCACGGCGTTCTGGCGGGATATCCCGTGGTACGTCTCAAAGCTACTCTGTTTGACGGCTCCTATCATCCTGTTGACAGCTCGGAGCAGGCGTTCAAGATGGCGGCTCACATCGCGTATAAGGCGGGTCTGCAGCAGGCTTCCCCCTGCTTGCTTGAGCCTATTATGAGCCTTTCCATAATGGTTCCCGACGACAATACCGGTGATATCATGGGCGTTATCAATAAGCGCAGAGGCGCCGTTCTCGGCATGAACCCCGTGGGCAGCGGAATTACGGAGATTTCCGCCGAGCTGCCTATGGCGGAAACTGGCGATTTTGCCACGGTTGTACGTCAGATGACCAGAGGCATGGGCGGATTTACCATGGAATTTGTCAGATACGAACAGCTGCCATCCAATCTGGAGGCGGAAGTTATCGCCAACGCACCCAAGTTCAGCGAGTATGAAGGGTAATAATGTTTTTAATATTGAGCGCTTCAGGGGATTTGCCTTTGGAGCGCTTTTTATGCTAACCTTTAATTAAACAGTGTATAAAATCTGCTGAAAATAATTATACAATATTCTATGAATATTGTATAATTATGGGTGTTTATAATAATTTCAACATTAACATTATTCTCAAATTATCCGTAAAATTTTTCAATTTTTTAATTTGAGAATAGTATAACTTAAAGCGCGGCTTAAACAAACTGACGGAATTACAAAGCAATTCCACGTTTCAGTGGTGGATTTTTTCGAGAAATGTAATCCCGCCTAAGAGGTGGGAGATATCGAACAGCAGTTATAAAAGGAATAAAACAATATAATAATCGCTCAAAAAAACCGTGTTAAGAACCATCAAGGTTTCGTAACACGGTTTTTCGGTTAATAAACGGAACATATTTTCGATGTTTCCTTTATACCATTATCTCCGTTTATCAGCTTTTCTCCCCATTCCTCCGACAGTTTATTGCCTTCCCAATCCTCTGCAATATCCAGATACTCTACTCCGCCGCCGTTTCCTTTCCATGACCAGCCCAAATAGCCTATGCCGTTTTCGGTGCAATACTCCATAATGTAATCCTCATCCACGTCGCCGTCGCTGTGGTTAAAACCGAACTCGCCCACCACGACGCAAAGATCATGCTTTGAGGCGTATTCCAGATTTGTTTTTATTACGCGGCCGCTTTTACCGGCGGCTCCGTACATATGAATGGAAAACATTGTGTTTTTTTCGGGATCCTCGTTAAACAGCTTTTCGCCGTACGTATCAATAGGGTGCGCAAATTGTCCCCAACCGGGGGCGTCTATCATAATGGTGTTTTTTATCTCCCCGTCGCGCAATATTTTAATGGCTTCGGAATACCCACTATACCACAGTTCGGGATCGTCCCATGTGCCTACCCACTCGTTGGCGATATTTAGTATAACGTAGGCTTCGTTTCCCATAAGCGCCGATTTTATTTCAAGCCAGTATTCGGCTGTCTTGCGGAGTCCCTCTATATCGTCCTTTCCCGTCAGATCGTGTACCTCCAGAATACAGATAAGCTTGTTTTCTTTACAGACATTTATTATTTTTTCCACATCCTCAAGAGATATCCTGTCCCACTGCTGACCGTCGGATAAAACCACTCTTACAGTGTTGGCCCCGGTTTTCGCGATAGCAGGAACGGCGGTATCCAGTTTGTCCTGAAACCATGAGTGGGCATGATTTATACCCCGCATAATGAATACGTTTCCGTTGGCGTCGTAAAGATTTTGACCGTTCACCTGAAACCTGCCGGTTGCAGCCGGAGTTTGTTCGCCTGTCGTATTTCCGTCGGTTACGGCGGCCGAGCCTTCCATATTATTGTTTTTCTTGGGGTTTTGACCGCAAGCGGAAACAAATAATACAGAAGCCGCTAAAATAAGGGATATCAGACTTTGTCTAAACTTCATAAACGTTATTTAACGCTCCTTTTTAATAAAGACTTCCGTAATTTGCGCAGGCTCTGTAATCCGCGCTTTCCAAATCCTTTGTTCCGAAAGCGGTCCATGAGTGAGGACGGTAAATCCTGTCCTCGGAAATATTGTGCAGTGATACGGGGATACGGAGCATTGAAGCCAAAGTTATCAGATCGGCTCCTATATGCCCGTAGACGAACGCTCCGTGGTTGGCTCCCCAGTTGGCCATAACTCCGTATACGTCCTTAAAGCTGTCTTTTCCCGTAAGAATGGGTGTAAACCATGTGGAGGGCCATGTTTTGTCGGTTCGGTCAAGGAGTATTCTGTTGACATTTTCGGGCAGCTCCACAGTATATCCCTCAACTATCTGAATGGTTGACCCAAGTCCTTTTATAAGGTTTACTCTCGCGAAGGTGCAGGGCATAACTCCCTTTGTGGAATAGCTTGAGGAGAATCCGCCGCCCCTGAAGTATCCTAAATTTGCGCAGGGCCAAGTGGTGGCTTTAAGACAGGCGTCTATGTCCTCGTCGGTCATATCCCACCAGTTTTTCATACAATTCTCGCCCTTTTCGTTAAGGGAAGCGCCGGTGCCGTCCAAAGCCGCCGCGCCGCTGTTTATAAGATGGATAAATCCGTTTTCGGCAATACCGTCGGGTTTCCATCCGGTCACCCTCTCCACCGCTTCGGGGGACCAATAGGTTCTTACGTCGGCGAAAATGGCAGCTTTTGAGGTGATTTGGTGCAGTAAAAGCTGAGTCACTCCGTTTAAGCCGTCGTTTTCGGTGGCGAAGGGAATAGGCTCGCGCTTACCGTTCCAGTCAAAGCTTGTGTTCAAAATAGCTTCGCTGAAATCCGCGTTTGGCATAAAGTCCGTCCAGTTGCGCTGACCTTGGAATCCGCCCAGTATAGCGTTTCTGCCTTTCGCTTCCTCATGCCAGCCCATTTCCGCAAGCTTGGGATTGCCCTTCATTATATCCATTATGATACAGGTCATCTTTGCGATAAACTGCCAATTCTCCTCTTTTTCTTCGGGGGAAAGAACGGTTCTTTGATAGAACATTCCGTCTGTTGGATTTATATCAATGCCTTCCTTACAGTTTTCCTTTATCCACTTAAGAGCTTTTTCATATTCATTCTTGTCATATATACCCAGTTTTTCACGGCGGATTATTTCGCTCATATCCACCCATTCGGGGTGCATACCCAGATAGCTGCGGAAAAAGTCCTCGTTACAGTATGAGCCCGCGATTCCCATTGCCACCGCGCCGATATTTACATAACTCTTGTTTCTGATGTCTCCCACCGCGGCGGCGCAGCGGGCGAAGCGAAGAATTTTCTCTTCCACGTCCTCGGGTATGGTCTTATCGTCGGCGTCCTTTACATCGTGTCCGTAAATGGAGAAGCAGGGCATACCGATCTGAGCGTAAGCGCTCATTGCCGCCGCGAGAAATACCGCGCCGGGGCGCTCGGTGCCGTTAAAGCCCCATATGGCCTTTATCGTGTCGGGGTTTTCGTCGATTACCGTGGTGACGTAGCACCAACAGGGGGTAACGGTAAGCGTTGCAACCACGTTTTCCTTGCTGAATTTTTCGTTGCAAGCGGCGCTTTCGGCTATGCCGCCTATTGTACTGTCGGCGATTACGCATTCGACGGGGTCTCCGCTTGCGTGGCGTACTTTAGCGGTGATCAGCTCCGCGGCGGCTTTCGCCATATTCATGGTCTGTTCCTCAAGGCTTTCGCGTATTCCGAACTGACGGCCGTCTATAACGGGTCTGATTCCGATTTTGGATAGCATTTGTTTGTCCTCCTGTGATGTTTTTATAGCATTTTGGTTTTTTAAACGAAGTTTGATACGTTGCGATATCCCGGTTTTTCATAAAAATGTACGTGAAACTTATCATTGACGGATTGAAGCTTTATGAGCATAGTTTACCCACTTTGCAAGCTCCTTACTTAAGGCAATACCGCTTAATGACCGCCTGACGGCTTTGCGTGCGGTGTTGCCTTAATTTACTCGGTTCTATAAAGCCTTTTCACGCTTCCATTCATACAAAAACTGTTTTATCTGCTGACAGGGTATCATTGCCCCATAACTGAATCTTCCCATAAAATTGGTGCCCCCGCCTATGTTGATACCCACGGCCTCGACATTTTCTCCGTTAAAGGATAAAACCGCGCTTCCGCTACTTCCAGGGGCAATATAGGCGGAATGTTTTATTACATAGCTGCTTTCGGCTCCGCCGCCGTCGGAAAAACAGGTCATATCGTTTGAGAGAATACTGCCGAAGGTATGCACGAAGCTTTTTCCCTCCGGATTGCTTATTACCGCTATCTCCGCGTCCTTTTCGGCGTTTTTTTCCGCTATATTTACCGTTTCAAGCTTTTGCGCGGAGTGAAAGCTCAATACCGCCAGATCGTATTCTTTGCTGTAATACTCTACCTTGGCAGCGGGGAACTGCTTGTAATATTCCAAAACGGTATCGGTATATTCGGAAAAAGGAGGAGCGGTATAGAGCTGTATCAGGAATTTTGTGTTTTCGTCCCTGTCGGAAACTACGTGATAAGCGGTGAGCGCATAGTATACACCGGCGTTTTTTTCAAAAATCACGCCGCTTGCTCCCGCGGAAAAGGTAAGCTCCTCCATATCGCCGATTATCTTTGATTTTCTTTGAATAACGCGGATATTGGAGGTCAGTATGTCGCCTTTCAGCTTTTCTTCCAGCTCTTCGTTTATCCTTGTCTTACACTCGTTTTCATACATCGAGGGGAAAACAAATAGTACCGCCGTTACCGCCGCAATGACGATAAGGGTAAAGATAATAAGAATTTTCAGATAAAGCTTCGAGTTGTCTTTTCGGTTAGACATAGACTGCTCCCATATAAACAAATATCACAGCACCATTACAAGCGTTCCCGCTCCTATCAGAATACAGCCGATAAGCGATTTTACCGTAAATTCCTCGTGTAGGAACACAAAGGCAAGCACTAAGGTTATTATTACGCTCAGCTTGTCAATGGGCACCACCTTGGAGGCTTCGCCAAGCTGCAAGGCGCGGTAATAGCACAGCCATGACGCACCGGTGGCAAGACCCGAAAGTATAAGAAATACCCAGCTTTTTCGGCTGATATTCATAAGTCCGCCCTGAGAGTCGGTTATAAACACCATTATCCACGCCATACCGACCACTACCACAGTCCTTACCGCAGTTGCCAAATGGGAATTTACGTTTTCTATTCCCACTTTAGCCAAAATTGAGGTAGCGGCGGCAAAAACAGCGGATAAGAGGGCATAAAGGCACCACATAATATCCCTTCTTTTATTTTTAGGTAACACCACACAATGACTGTGTGTGGATTATGCCGTTAGGCGATCATTGCGCGGTGTTGTCTTTACTTAAAGTAGTCCACTCCGCCCTTGAACAAAGGCTGAAGCTTATTTCCGTCCACATTTATCGCGCATCTTTCGTCGCTTATGCGCTCGCTGTGACCCATTTTGCCCAACACTCTGCCGTCGGGGGAGATAATGCTTTCTATGGCGTGCATTGAGCCGTTGGGGTTAAAGGCGAGATCCATTGTGGGATTGCCGTTAAGGTCAACGTACTGAGTTACTACCTGACCGTTTTCTATAAGCTTGTTTATTACGTTTTCCTTGGCGACAAACCTACCTTCGCCGTGGGAGAGGGGTATGGTGTATATCTCACCTACCTTGCAGTGGGCAAGCCACGGGGACTTATCGGTGCATATTTTAGTGTAAACAAGCTGTGACTGGTGTCTGCCTATCGTGTTGAAGGTAAGTGTGGGGTTGTCCTCGGATAGGGGCTTTATTTCGCCATAGGGAAGAAGTCCTAATTTTATAAGCGCCTGAAAACCGTTGCAGATGCCTATCATCAAACCGTCGCGATGATAGAGCATATCGTTTATCGCGTCCTTTATCCTCGGATTCCTGAAAAACGCGTTGATGAATTTTGCCGAGCCTTCGGGCTCGTCACCTCCGCTGAAGCCGCCGGGTACGGCTATAATCTGACTTCCGCCTATAAGCTTTGCGAAGGCTTCTACCGATTCTTCCATTGCGGCCGCGCTGAGGTTTCTTATAACGAAGGTTTCGGCTTCGCCGCCGTTTCTGTTGAAAGCGTCAGCCATATCGTACTCGCCGTTGGTGCCGGGGAATACCGGGATAAGCACCTTGGGCTTCGCCGTTTTGTTGGTGGGGGCGCAGGTTATTTCACAGCCCTTTTCGTAGACTATCGGAGCTGGAGCCGGCTCGGGGGGAGTGGTGTTTTTGAATATGGGCTCCAGTTTTCCATTCCATTTTTCTTCAAGAGAGGCAATGTCCAGCACGGTATCTCCGCAGTATATTTTATATTCCTCGCAGGTTTCGCCGATATAAAGCATATTTTCGATTTCGCCGTTTGCTTCTATTATAAATCCGCCATAGCAGGGGGTAAACAGCGTTTCGTCATCCAAGGCTTCAAGCTTTGCGCCTACTCTGTTGCCCAAAGACATTTTGAATATACCCTCGGCAATACCGCCGCCGGCTATCGACCATACGGAAATCGCCTTTCCGCCGGAAATAGCCTTTTCCACTGCTTCAAATACGGATTTTACGCTTTCAAAATCGGGGAGCATATTTTCGTCGTATTTCGGGCGGATGTAGTAAATCTTGCTGAAGGGAAGCTTGAATTCCGCGCTTGTTACCTTATTGGCTTTGGCGGTGGAAACGGCGAAGGAAACAAGAGTGGGAGGTACGTCGATGTGCTCGAAGGTACCCGACATGGAGTCCTTTCCGCCGATAGCGCCGCAGGACAGCTCAAGCTGCGCCTTATACGCCCCTAAAAGAGCCGCAAATGGTTTGCCCCATCGGGACGGGTTGTTTTGTGTTCTTTCAAAATATTCCTGGAAGGTGAGCCAGCATTTTTTTGAGGAGCCGCCCGCTGCAACCACCTTGCTTATGCTCTCGATAACCGCCAGCATGGCTCCGTGATAAGGAGACTGTTCGCTTATCATGGGGTTGAAGCCCCAGCCCATAATGGAAGCGGTGTTGGTGTTGCCGCCGGATACGGGGATTTTTGCAGCCATGGCCTGAGTGGGTGTCTGCTGCGTTCTTCCGCTGAAGGGCATTAAAACGGTAGCCGCGCCCACGGTGCTGTCAAAGCGCTGAATAAGTCCCTTCTGGGAGCAGATGTTGAGGTCGCTTACAAGGCTTTCCCAGTCGGAAGCGGTATTTTTTCTGCCTGTTGAATAGCTTACCTTGGGATTCGGAACCGAAACCTCTGTGTGCTTTTCCGCTCCGTTGGAATTGAGGAAATCGCGGGAAATATCGCATATGGTTTTTCCGTTCCATATCATTTTAAGGCGGGGTTCTTCCTTTACCACCGCTACCGGAGTGGCTTCAAGATTTTCTTTTCCCGCAAGGGCAATAAATTTATCCGCGTTTCCCTTTTCCACTACCACGGCCATTCTTTCCTGAGATTCGGAAATAGCCAGTTCAGTGCCGTCCAGGCCGTCATACTTTTTGGGGACCGCGTTAAGATCTATTTCAAGACCGTCTGCCAGCTCGCCGATGGCCACGGAAACTCCGCCCGCGCCGAAGTCGTTGCAGCGCTTTATAAGGGTTGTGGCTTCGGGATTTCTGAACAGTCTCTGAAGCTTGCGCTCTTCGGGTGCGTTGCCCTTCTGTACTTCCGCACCGCAGCTTTCGAGGCTTTCCACGCTGTGAGACTTTGAGGAGCCAGTCGCTCCGCCGCAGCCGTCGCGCCCTGTTTTTCCGCCCAGAAGTATGATTATGTCGCCGGGAGCGGGTCTTTCGCGCCTTACGTTTTCAATGGGAGCCGCGCCGATTACCGCGCCGATTTCCATACGCTTGGCCATATATCCGTGGTGGTAAATTTCCGCGACGTGACCTGTGGCGAGTCCTATCTGGTTTCCGTAGGAGGAATAGCCTGCGGCCGCGGTGGTGGTTATTTTTCTTGGGGGCAGCTTGCCGGGTATTGTTTTATCAACAGGGAGCAGGGGATCGGACGCGCCTGTTACGCGCATTGCCTGATATACGAAGGAACGTCCCGAAAGGGGGTCGCGGATCGCTCCGCCGAGACAGGTTGCCGCTCCGCCGAAGGGTTCTATCTCGGTTGGGTGGTTATGGGTCTCGTTTTTGAACATCAAAAGCCACTGCTCGTCCTTGCCGTTGTTATCAACGGTGATTTTCACGGAGCAGGCGTTTATTTCCTCGCTTTCGTCAAGATCGGGGAGCAGACCGTCTTTTTTCAGCTTTTTTGCCGCAAGGGTAGCTATATCCATAAGGCATACGGGCTTGCTTCCTCTTCCCAGCTCTTCGCGGTGTATTTTGTATTCCTTATATGTATCGGAGATGTAAGGAGCGTCGATCTGCGCACTGTCAATAACGGTGCCGAAGGTGGTGTGGCGGCAGTGATCGCTCCAGTAAGTGTCTATCATTCTTATTTCGGTGATAGTGGGACATTTGTTTTCGCTTTTAAAATAATCCTGACAGAATTTTATGTCGTCGTTGTCCATAGCAAGACCGTATTTTTTCACAAAGTCGGCAAGCCCGGTTTCGTCAAGTTCAAGGAAACCGTCGAGAGTAACAACTTCCGTGGGAATATCATATTTTATCTTAAGGGTGTCGTATTTTTCAAGACCGCACTCTCTGGCTTCCACCGCGTTGATAAGATAATGCTTTATCTTCGTAAATTCATCATCGGTGACGCTTCCGCTTAATACGTATATTTTCGCGTACTTTACAACGGGGCGTTCACCCTGACACAGCATCTGTATACATTGGGCGGCGCTGTCCGCACGCTGGTCAAACTGTCCCGGGAGAAACTCCACGGCGAAAACACGTTTTTCACTCCCGAAATCGGGCAGTTCGTCAAAGGTGTTGTCAACGGGCGGTTCGCTGAAAACGGTAGGTATGGAGCGTCTGAAGTTTTCTTCTGATATCTCCTCCGCGTCATATCTGTTGATAACACGCACATCCGTTACGCTTTCGATTCTCAGCGCGGTGTGAAGATCGTCCAGAACGGCTCTTCCTTCAATGTTGAATTCGGTTTTTTTCTCCACATAAATGCGATAGACAGCCATTTTGTTTTTCCTTTCTTTTGAAAAAGCTTGTTTTATGCAAGTATAAATCGGTATTTTTCCCAAATTATCCGTTAATGATATTATACAGCTTTTTTAGGTTTATTTCAAGTGTTTAAAGTAAATAAAAACAAATTAAACAATAATGCCCGCGCAAAAATTTTCTCCCACATCAGTCAATCTTACATTTATAATATCGTGTTTTGCCGCGTTTCCTCCGTAAATTCTCACGGGAATATAATTTTCAGTATATCCGTTGATGTATTCGGGAGAGGTACGGCGTTCTATGAGAACCTTTTGAACAGCGTTCATGTTTTTAGCGAAAAAATCCTGTTGAGCGCTTATCGAAAGCCTGTTCATTGCTTGATAGCGCCGTTCCTTTATTTCTTCGGGAATTTGGTTCGGCATTGAAGCGGCGGCGGTGCCGGGGCGCACCGAGTAAGTAAACACGTGGATACGGGCAAAACCCGTTTCTTTTGCGAAGGAAAGAGAGCGTTCAAATTCCTCATCGGTTTCTCCCGCGAATCCCACCATGATATCCGTTGTTACGGCACAGCCGGGAAAGGCGCTTCTTAAATTTCCGACTATTTTCGCGTATTCACCGGAAGTATAGCGTCTGTTCATACGTTTCAGCGTTACGTCGCAGCCGCTCTGGAGCGACAGGTGAAAATGAGGGCAAAGCTTTTTTATCCGCGACATTTTTTCTATCCTTTCCGGAGTCAGCAGCTCCGGTTCCAAAGAGGAAAGCCTTACTCTTTCTATAAGCGGATTATCCGCCGCCGTTTTAATCGCGTCAAAAAGCGAAAGCCCTATATCCGAGCCGTAGCAGGAGAGATTTATTCCCGTGAGCACAATTTCCTTATGACCGTCTCTTGCGTGAAAATCTCTTTCCGCGGCTATGCTTTCAAGACAGCGGGAGCGTATGCGGCCTCTTGCTTTCGGGATTATACAGTAGGAGCAGAAACGGTCGCAGCCGTCTTCTATTTTGATGAACGCGCGGGTCATATCGCTGCTGGCGAATCGCTCCGGTTCGCGGAATACATTTTCGTGCGGGCTGATCCTTACCGTTTTTTCTTTTTTTCTTATATATTCCGAAATCAGCGCGGGCAGGTTAAGGTTTTCCGAGTTGCCCGTTACAATGTCGGCACAGTCGTTCAGCGCGGCTTCTTCGGGAAATGCCTGAGGATAACAGCCAGTTACCGCTATTATTGCCGCGGGGTAATCTCTTCTCAGCTTTGAAATAAGCCTTTTCGCTTTTTTATCTCCGTTTTCCGTTACCGTACAAGTGTTTACTATCACGATATCGGGAATATCGTCGTTTTTGGCCAATGTAAATCCTTCGTAAATCATTGAGGCGGAAATTGCATCGCTGTCGCATCGGTTTACCTTACAGCCCTGTGTTAAAATTATAAATTTCATTTTTTCCTTTCGTTTCCTTACATTTGTTTATAATTTACAAAAAAGCATTTTTCTTTTTACTTATTATACATTATTTTGAAAAAAATTTCAAATTTTCCAATAAAAAATAAAAACCTGCTTGACTTTGACAAAAAGTGATACTATAATCTCTTATGGGACTTGTCCCGCGATAAAAAAATAAAGAGGCGGTCATTTATGAAAAACGTAAAAATTTCTCTTCGTTCTTTTGAGGAAATGAAAGAATTCAATAAGATAACATGCGGTTTTGATTATCAGGTAGATGTGGCGAACGGAAATTATATCGTAAACGCAAAAAGCATAATGGGACTTTTTACGTTTGATACAAACAAAGATATTGACCTTATAATACATTCGGATAATTATAAGGATTATCTTTCAAGAATAGGCAAATTTTTGGTAGATTAACCAAAAATAAGTTTTATATGAAAAATTTTACTTAAATCACTTGATTTTTGAGAAAAAATTTGTTACTATTATGCTATGAAGGTAACGTTGCGAATGGCAATGACACCCAAAAAAAGGAGGATTTTGTTATGATTGAGTACAAGGTAAAAATCAGCACCATCAATGACGTAAAGAAATTTGTCAACACAGTGTCCAAGTATGATTTTGACGTGGATCTCATTTCAGGCAGATATGCAATTGATGCCAAGTCCATTATGGGTATATTCAGTATCGATCTTTCCAAGGAGCTGGTAATGAAAGCTCATACGGATAACGCCGATGTTATCAAGGGTGATTTGGCGGATTACATTGTAGGCTAATAGGCGTTTTCCGTTGCTCTAAGATTGATAATCTCGATTTTCGGCATCACGGATTGTTTTTGGCGTACACTTTTTGCTTGCAACTCTGATATAACCTCAAATCGGAAACAGGGCAATGTGCTTTGTGTCCGATTTTTTTGTTGTATTGTATGGTGTTGTAATTGTGCTGTAATAAGTCACTATAATGAAAGGAGCCGTGTTTTTGAGGAATATGAAGCAATCGGCGGTTTTACTCACGCGGGAGGCTTAAGGCAACACCGCACAAAGACCGCGCTGCGCGCTTTGCCGCGCATACGCTTGCATCTTTTTCCGTCATTTTTGCCCAAAACTCATTGAAATATGCCGGTATTTCTGCGTCGTTTTGGACAATCTGACGAAAAAGCTGACTGCGCGTCTGCACAAGCGGTATTGCCTTAAATAAAGTTTACACGTGAGACCTCCCACAGGGCAGTTTTTTCAGGTTCTGATATATTAAGGAGGTAAAACCGATGAAGTATAAACGTTTTAATTATGAAAACGAAAATATAAACAATTTGGATGAAAGCTTTGTATGTATGGTATGCGGGAGAAACGTAACCTATGTCGGAGCGGGAAGCCGTCACCGCAATCATTGTCCCCACTGCCTTTCCAGCGTTCATCTTGACAACGTTCCGGGTGATCGGTCGGCTAACTGCGGCGGAATAATGGACGCTATCGGAGTATGGGTGAGAAAGAACGGCGAATGGGCGATTATACACCGCTGCCGTAGCTGCGGCCATTTAAGTTCCAACAGAATTGCGTCGGACGACAATCCCGTCAAGCTGCTTTCCATAGCGCTGAAGCCCCTTGCGCTTCCGCCTTTCCCTTTGGACGGCATAGAGAATATGATCGGGTTTTCGGATAAGTAATACTAATCTTTGATTAAGGTATAGACCAATAATACGTATGATCAAAGATTAGTGCTTAGGGTGCAATTTTTAATCAAGTTGTAGACTTGATTAAAAATTGGTATAACGCCACCCTCTCATAAATAATGACACTACACGCAGGACATAGCATCCCTTACTTCCGACAAAGTTATTCCATGCCGCACCCCATATTGTCGGTAGCGGATACCAAATATAACAGAGGGCAATACAATGAACGAATTAAATTCGAGAATCCATGACGAAACAAGTGGACTTGATTATATCCTTGTCGGCGATTACTACATTCCTGTTGTTGAACTGCCGGAGGACGATGAACGCCCCATCGGAAAGTGGGGACGAATGCACAGGATATATATGGAAGAAAACAAGCCTCTTCTCATCAATCAACTAATTTTGACGGGAAAGCTACATACTTATCTTGCTTACCTTAATGAGCAGGCACTGAGTCGCTATCGGTGTATCGTTCGACAGATGGCGGAGAATGAGGGTGTGACCGAGGACTTGAAGCGCCAGTCACAGTGGGAATGGATCAGAGCTATGAACAGCATTGCGAGCCGCGTAGAGGAGATCATTAGGGGCGAGATGATTAACGCTTAACGGCTTCAAAACTCCAGCAAATGCTCTGGTGGAAAGGCATGAATATCACGGGGAGGCTTGCTATACCGGAAAACCTTCCCGTAACATCTTATTCGCTATATGGCCGCTTTTCTTGGACAGGTTTCTCTAATTGTGCTAAAATATATAGTATCTATAGACGGAGCCAACTATAAAAAGTCAATAGGAAAATGGAAAAAAGTTGAAAAAATTTTTTTGGCAAAAAAAAGCACAGCAAAGCAAGCTATCTTCAAATAGCCGGATTAAGATATAAAAATTAAGATAATCAGGAAGCGGAGGAATACAATGAGCCGGATTTCAAAACAGAATAAATGACACGGCAAAGCTTTTTCTGAATATGTCCAAGAATAACATAATAGTGTTTGCCTTCCGCTTTTTTCTTGTTGTAATAAGACTGAAATACAGGATCATGCTGCCAGATAATGCGTGCAGCTTGAAACAAGGCATAACGAAGATACTTTGAGCCTTTCTTTGACATCATAAGATGCTGAGCTTTGTACTTTCCCGACTCATAAACGGTTACGTTCACACCGCTGTAAGAAATCAAGCTTTCGGCGGAATGAAACCGATCAATGTCTCTGATCTCACCTGCAATCAATCCTGCGGTAGTATATCCGACACCGGGAATACTGAGAAGGTTTGGACAGAGCATGTCCACATATTCCTTGATTTGAGCGTCATAGGCTTTGATACGCTTTTGTATATGTTCCATTTCCTCGATTGCGTCTGTAAGCTGAAAAGCTAAATGCGGTTCGGAAATACCAACAGACACTTTTGCGGCGGCGATTAACTGCTCGGCAGTGCATTTACACCTTCCATGAATCAAAGAAGCTACTTTTTTTGTATGTGCTTTTGCAAGATTTTTAGGAGTTCCGTATTCTTTCAATATGGCAATATCCGAATCGCCGTAAATATTGCTGAAAAAAGATTTAAACTCAGGGAAAATCTGCTGGACAAGGCTGTTTACAGCCAATTTCGCCTTTCTGAGATCTTGGACGATATAAAATCTTTTTCTGGATAGTGACTTTAAAGCTTCGTTGTGGTATAATAACCTCAGACTGCGAAAAGAGGAAGAATTTATTTTAATGTCTGAGAACATTTTACCGTTTTAAAGGAATCGCTCCCTGCGGTCGCTCTTCTTATGGTATAATGATAGGGTATAGGGCAAGAATTTGTCCGAGTTATCTATTATGTACTTACAAATGGTTTGCGAATCAAGGTTATAATCCTAAGTCAATTTGCTGCATTTAAGGCAACACTGCACAACACAACTCCATGTAACAATTCCTGCATCATCGTAACATCGTGAATATTTGCGCCCGTTGCTTTGACGGTATGAACCAAGCCGGATTTCCGCAATTAGTTTTTCTTGAAATTCATGTTTTTCAAACAAATTTCCAAATCTTCCGATAGTGTCTCCATTTGGCACTTAGGTAGGAGAATTTACTCCGCAAAAAGGCCGTTCCCGCTTTAGGTAAACAGCCTTTGTATCACTCGTTATTCTGGATAATATTATTCAAAAACGCCAGACGACAAATATCGCTCTCCCGTATCCGGCATCAAAACCACAATATTTTTCCCTGCGTTTTCCGGCCGCTTTGCCATCTTCACTGCGGCGCATACGGCGGCTCCCGACGAAATTCCCACCAATATTCCCTCTTTTTTGCCAATAAATGTGCACATTTTATAAGCTTCCTCGTCGCCTACGGCTATCACCTCGTCATAAATATCAGTATCCAGAACCTTCGGCACAAACCCCGCGCCTATTCCCTGAAGCTTATGTGTTCCCGCCGTTCCTCCGGAAAGCACCGGAGAGTCCTTCGGCTCAACGGCGATTATTTTTATATCTGGGATTTTTTCTTTAAGATACCTGCCCGTTCCCGTAATAGTACCGCCCGTACCTACTCCCGCAACGAAAAAGTCCGCCTCTCCGTCGGTGTCCCGGTATATTTCCGGTCCCGTGGTATCATAATGCGCTTTTGGATTGGCGGGGTTTACGAATTGCCCTGCTATAAAGGCATTAGGTATCTCCTTCGCCAATTCCTCCGCCTTGTCTATCGCGCCCTGCATTCCTTTTAAACCGTCGGACAGCACCAGCTCCGCCCCGTAGGCCTTCATTAACTGCCTGCGTTCCACCGACATGGTGTCGGGCATTACTATAATGATCCTGTATCCTCGCGCCGCGGCTACGGAAGCCAGTCCGATACCCGTATTTCCCGAAGTGGGCTCGATAATTACCGAATCGGCATTTAGCTTTCCGCTCTTTTCCGCTTCCTCTATCATGGCTTTGGCAACTCTGTCCTTAGAGGAGCCGGCGGGATTGAAAAACTCGGCTTTCGCGATGAGACGCGCATTAAGGTTTAACTCTTTTTCAATATTGGTAAGCTCCAGAAGAGGGGTTTTTCCGATAAGCTGATCGGCGGAGGTGTATATTCCCGACATAATCAACGTTTCCTTTCCTTTTTATTTTGGCAGTAAACTTTCTTTATTGCATACATAGACAAAATGCGGCATATCAACGCCGCGGTAATGCTTAACAAAAACGCTGGTTTTTATCATTCCGTTTCTTTCCGCAACCCTTTGCGATGGGAGATTTGTATCCCTTATTATGGAGTATACGGTTTCAAACCCAAGAACATCAAAGGCGTATTTTTTCCAGAATGCTGCGGCTTCCGTAGCGTAGCCCATGTGCCAAAAGCTTCTTTGAAACAAATATCCTATTTCGGGAACCTTTTTTCCGTTATAATCCTGTAAGGTAATTCCGCACTGTCCTATAACCGCTGAATCCCGAAATTGCTTCGCAGCTTCTGCGGATTGTTTAAGCTGAGCTTTAAGCGTGTTGTTTTCCTTAAGCATAACCGCGTACAGACCCAAACCGTTTTCGTTTTCGTAACGCCAAAGCTGCCTGTCTATCCAACCGTCGACTTCTTCATCGCTGAATTTGCCTTCATAGGCGTACATTGCTTTTTCATCCTGCAATATTTTGCACAGGTCGCTTCGGTCATTCCTTGTTATTTTCCTGAAATACAGACGCTCGCTTTCCACGATTTTCTCCTTTAGCTCAAGTCCAGTTTTTTCATAAGCTCCAGTATCTCTTTGCGCCGCTTTTCCGTTGCTTCCGCATCTACAATATATGCGCCGTTTTCAAAGGATAATATGTCGCCCTCTCTTGCCGCTTTGTCAACAAGGGTTTTGTCGATGTTTGTTACGGAGTCGGTTTCACTGTCCTCCACCACCGCAAAATTACCCTCAAACCTGTCGATTATAAGCATTCCTACTACTCCTATTTATTCTTTCTCCGAGGTTATTTCAAGGTCGTTTCCGTTGCTTACAAACACAATGCTCCCAAAAATATCGGTTCGGTAAACAACAATATCGGCTTTTTCCAACCGCTTAAGCGTTTCCTTGTGAGGGTGACCGTAATCGTTGCCTTCCCCGACCTCAATTACGGCATAGGTCGGATCAACGGCTTTCAAGAATTCCTTGCGCGTTGAAGTAGAACTTCCGTGATGAGCCACCTTAAGGACGTCGGCAGACACGTTTGCGCCCGAATCCAGAATATCGCTTTCGGCTTCCTTTTCCGTATCACCCGTAAACAGAAATGAGTTTTCACCATGACAAAATCTTACGGTTACCGAATAATTGTTCAGGTCGTCATAATCTTCCACCGGAGACAAAAGCGTAAATTCCCCATCATCGAGAGGATATGAAGTCCCCGCCTTGGCGTATTCCACTTTTGTGCCGTTTTCGCTTATGGATTCAAGCAGGCGTTTAAACGCGTTTGAGGTAGGCGTAAGTTCTTTCTTTACCTTGGGCATTATAACCATACCTATATCAAAATTATCCAGAATATAGCTCATACCGCCCATATGATCCGAATGCGGGTGTGATACCACCACATAGTCCAGCCGTTTTATACCCAGCTTTTCTATATAGCCTATCACTTCCCGATAATAGTCCCTTTCGCCGCAGTCTATCAGCACGGTTTTGTTCTTTGTCCTTATAAGCTCGCAGTCTCCTTGCCCCACATCGATAAAATGCACCTCCGCCGTTCCTTCTGCGGCGGAAACAACTCCGCTTCCCAGCCCGGCGCCCTCGTACAGGTCTTTTAAGGTAGGAACTCCCTCTATGCCGAAAAATTTTTCGTTAAGGAAAAAGAACAGGGCGATTAAAAGTATAATTACGCCTACGGCCGCCAAAATTGATCTTCCGGAGGAGCTTTTTCCCGCAAAGGCCGCCGCCTGTTTTATCGCTTTGTAATTGTTTTTTCCGCGCCCCCGCGGATTAAGGTTGTTTTTCATTATGTCAGTCCTCTTTATTAAGCTTTCTTTCGTACCACGATTCCTTTGACATAAGGAGCTGGCGGGGCTTGTTCCCTTCGGGAGCACCGACGATTCCCATCTGTTCCATCATATCTATCAGTCTTGCAGCTCTTCCGTACCCTACGTTAAGTCTTCTCTGAAGCGCCGAGGTGCTAGCTCCGCCGTTGGCAAATACCACGTCTATGGCTTCGTCCAGCTTATCGTCCGATACGTCAAGGTCGCCGTTGAAGCCGCCGTCCTTGTCCTTATCGCCGCCGACCTTTTCCGCCTGACGGTCGATTTCATTCATTACGTTTTCATCGTATTCGAGGGCAAACTTGTTCTTTATAAACTCGGTGACTCTCTCCACCTCGTCGTCTGATACCCAGCAGCCTTGAACGCGGGTAGGCATGGGCATTGTTACCGATTTGTACAGCATATCGCCCTTGCCTAAAAGCTTTTCGGCGCCGGCGGTGTCGATTATGGTACGGCTGTCCACCTGAGAGGCCACCTTAAGGGCTATTCGGGAAGGGATATTCGACTTTATAAGGCCGGTTATAACGTCTACGGAGGGTCTCTGAGTGGCTACGACAAGGTGCATTCCCGCCGCTCTTGCTTTCTGGGCAAGGCGGCAGATGCTGGCTTCCACGTCGTTTTTGGCGCACATCATAAGGTCGGCCAGCTCGTCTATAAATATAACCACCTGCGGCATAGGCTCCAGATCCTCTCTGGAAGCGGCAAGTTTATTGTACGCCTTTATGTCCCTTACGTTGTTTTCACTTAAGGTGTTGTAGCGCTTGTCCATTTCGGTACAGGCCCATGCCAAAGCGCCCGCCGCCTTTTTGGGGTCGGTCACCACGGGCAGCAGAAGGTGTCCTATGCCGTTATAAATCATAAACTCCACCGCTTTCGGGTCAATCATTACCAAACGCACTTCATCTGGAGTGGAACGAAAAAGTATGCTCATTATAATGGAGTTTACGCAGACGGATTTTCCCGCTCCGGTGGTGCCCGCTATAAGGATATGGGGCATATCGGCGATGTTGCAGATAACCACGTCTCCGGAAATGTTTTTTCCGAGAGCTGCGCCCAGCCTGCTGTCACATTTGTGGAAAGTGTCGCTGTCTATCATCTCGCGGATATAGACGGTGTCCTTTTCCTTGTTGGGCACCTCGATTCCCACCGCCGCTTTGTTGGGAATCGGAGCCTCTATTCTTATTCCCGCGGTGGCGAGATTAAGAGATATATCGTCCACTAACCCCGTTATCTTTGAGATTTTAACTCCCGTGGCGGGCTGAAGCTCATATCTGGTGACGGAGGGTCCCCTTACCGCCTGTAAAAAGTTGGTGGAAACGCCAAAGCTTTTCAGGGCGTTAACAAGAGTCGTGGCGTTGTGTTCTATTTCCGCGTTGATGTTTTCGTCGGTGGCGGAGCGTTTAGGTTCGTTCAAAATCGTTGCGGGAGGAAGGATATACTCCTCGGCGCTTATCTGCTCCGAAGCTTGCTCTCCCTTTTCAGTTTCCAGCACAATGCCGTTTCTCCTGTTTTTTTCCTCGATTTCCCTGTTGTAATCGATTATAGCCTGTTCTATTTCGCTTACCTCGTTTTTGGGAGCAGGTGACGGGGAATCGGAGACTTTTTGTTGCGCCGAAGCGTCGGATTCCATGCTTTCCGCGTTTTCAACCTGCTTGGTATCGGTGAGAACTGCTTCTTCCTCCGCTTTTTCCGTTAATTCGGTATTTTCCGTCTCGGAAACGATATTTTCGGTTTCCTCTTTGTTTGTTTCCGCGTTTTTCGCATAATCCTCCTCGGTAAGCCGAGGGGGAACCACGGCTGATTTCGCGCCTATTTTTATAAGATACTCGTCTGATTCCTGCTTCTGTTCGTTGACAATTGCCTTTGTTTTACTGTCGTTTTCGGGTGCGGAAGGCGTTTCCTCGCCGCGTATGCTTTTGGACATAGCGTCAAAGCTTCTGAATTTCTCGGCAAGCCTTTCGGATTCGGAAGCCGCTGCCAAAGCCTCCATTTCTTTTCTTTCGGCTTCCTTAAGCTCTCTTTCCTCTCTTACATAGCGGCTTTCCTCTTCATATTCCTCTCTTTTCCGCTTGGCGTAAGAACCTAAGGACATAAAGGGCTTGGCGATAAGACCGAGAAAATCCATCAGGCTTATGTCGGCAATCAGCATTACTATTACAAAGAATATAAGAAGAATAACAATAGTGGCTCCTACCCGTCCCAGCAAAAGGAGCGGATACGAAACTATCAGCGACAGCACGCCGCCGCCCGACAGATGAGTTCCGCTAATATAAACCTCGGATATGACGGAACCTAAGCCTTCCGATTCGGAAGAGCCGACCTGCCCCACAAAAATTATCTGAATCGCCCCGCAAAGCAGCAGTATAAAGAGAATAATCTTTATGAGCATTGCGGTAATGGTGGATTTACTCTTATCGAGGCTTATCATCACCGCAAAATAGATAAAAACTGGGCCTACTAAAAATACCGCCGCACCGAAAATTCCGCAGAAAAATCCGTGTATGTAATCCCACATATTCGGCTGCTCCGCCTTAACGTTTCCGAACAGGGCGAAGCAGGTCAGCATAATTCCCACCGCAAAAAGCACCACAGACCATATGTTTCTGCGGCGCTTATTTCTTGCCAAAGCCTCGGCTTTTTTTGCCCCCGAAGCGGAAGCTGTCTTGGAAGCCGCTGTCTTTGAAGCTTTTTTTTGAGTCGCTGCCATTTATACCTCCGTTTTTTACAATTCCTTTTTTATGCAAATTAAAAAATGTTTACATAACGTATAAATAAATTTGATTTATACAAGCCGTCAACAAGATTACTGCAATCTTATGGGATTTCCCGTAACGGTTTCGTAAATTCCCGCTCCCGCACAGGCCAAGCCCAACAGCAAAAGATATATGCCAAAATATTTAAATTTGTCTTTTTTGGTGACAAGTCTTACAAGCTTTATGGAAAGAATACCCACAACGGCCGACACAATGAAGCCTATCGCTAAAATGGGGTAATCCAATTCAACCCCCGAATCAAAGGCGTCCTTTAACTCCAGCACGCTTCCGCCGAGAATGGCGGGAATACCCAAAATAAAGGAAAACTTCACGGCTGTTTCCCTGGAAAGCCCGCAGAAGAGCCCCGCCGTTATTGTTGAACCCGAACGGGAAACGCCGGGAAACAGAGCGACGCATTGAAACAGTCCCACGGTCAGCGCGTCCCGAAGCTTCATGTCTTTCCCCGTTTTAAGTCCTTTCACACAAGCGTCGGACATGAACAAAAGCAATGCGGTGAACAAAAAGGCGCAGCCCTCAAAAATTATATCGCCGTCCCCCTCCATGCAGGTAAAGAAGTCCTTTACAAGATAGGCGGGGACAAGCAGGAGAGTGGCTATTATTACCATAAACATCATGCGCCTGTTGTCGTTCATATCCTTCCACGAGAATTTACCCGTAAAAATATCGCCTATTGTGAGAAAAAACTCTTTTACCATACCGAAAATATCCCGCCAGAAAGCGGTGAACACTGCAACCAGCGTTCCCAGATGCAGCACTATTGATATAATAAGTGTTGATTCCTCAATTCCGAGAAAATGCTGCGCTACCGATAGGTGTCCGGAGCTGGATATGGGCAGGAACTCGGTAAGTCCCTGAATTATGCCTTGAATTACAATCTTTATGTATTCCATACGTTCTCCTGTCAATAATGGTGTATGTATGCCGACCACTTGGATCGGCAGGTTTCTGCGTTACTGCTATACCAATCTTTAATCATACATATTGCATACCTTGACCAAAGATTATATTAATTATAGTTGTCGGAGTGTTGCGGCTTGTTTTTCAAAACCTCGGAACGCAGGTAGTCTCTTGGATTTGTTGAAAAAAAGTTTTTATTCTGAGGCAAGCCGTTTAAATTCAACGGAGAGTAAATACCAACAAAGTTTTGACTTTGAGCATACTCTTCGCCGCCCGCGAAAAACACGTCATAGTCGCTTATAATCGAATGAAACATTTTAGCCCCCCTTAGCTGTCCGATAGCTCGAATTTTCCGTTTTCATACACAATATCGCCGCTGCATATCATATTCAGCAAGGAAACGGCGCGCTGATCGTCTATTTCGTCGGGAATTACGCGCTTTGGCGCTTTTGACTTCTGAGGCTGTTTCTTCGCGTTTTTCTTTTTGGAGGAGGGCTTTTTTTCGTAATCTTCGTTTTCGATCATATCATATAGACACTGTATCGCGTCGGAAAGACCTCCGAGACTGTCTATAAGACCCTCCTTGACCGCCGTGTCGCCGTCCACCACGGAACCAACGTCCATAACCAGCTCGTCTTTTTTCATCATCAGTTCCTTAAAGCGGGAGGCTGAAATACCGCTGTTCTTGGTGACAAAGTTAATAATGCGCTCCTGCATTCTGTCAAAATACGACAGGGTCTGAGGTATGCCCAAGAGCAGTCCGTTCATTCTTACGGGGTGTATGGTCATTGTGGCTGAAGGTACGATAAAGCTTCGCCTTGCGCTTACGGCGAGAGGTACGCCTATGGAGTGTCCGCCACCCACCACAATTGACACGGTGGGTTTTCTCATTCCCGCTATAAGCTCGGAAATGGCAAGTCCCGCCTCAACGTCGCCGCCCACGGTGTTTAAAATTATCAGAAGGCCTTCTATGTCGGGATCCTGTTCAATCGCCACAAGAGCGGGAATTATATGCTCGTACTTTGTGGTTTTGTTCTGGGGCGGAAGGATATAGTGCCCCTCTATCTGTCCTATAACCGTAAGGCAGTGTATGGCGTGCTTTGCGTTGGTGGCGACTATTCCAGTGTCGATTATCTGCTGATTCCGTGTTTCGGGGGAGGTTTCGTCGTTTTGCGTCTCTTCCGTTTCTTCGCTGTTCTTAACGGGCGCGTTGGGCTTTGTGTATTCGCTGTGTTTATTTTTTTTGTTTCCCATATAATTAAAACCTTTCAAATATTAAAATATTTTTTACGATAAACCGGGTGCTTCAAGGATAAATTTCCGCATACCGCGATATCTTTAAAAATATTTTTTCTGAAAAAGATAAAATTATACGGATATAAACCATAAAAACGCAGGAGTACTCATTTATTAAAATATTAAAAAAGAGACATATCCGACGTTTTTATGCGACAAGCCTTATTTGATATATAATGTCATATTCTTTAATATTATACCAAAATCTCGGAAAAAAGTAAACAGCTTTTTCATAATCTTTTCAAAAAATAATCGGACAAATTGTTTCCGCACTCTTGACAATCCTTCCCAACTCTGCTATAATATTAAAGCTTGATGCGGAAAATAATTTACGTATTGATTAAGCATTTTACTGTCCGCGTCAAAAATATCCTTGCTCGCACCGCTTATAAGGCGCGGGCCATAAGTCTAAAAGGAGGTATTTATCTATGGCAAAACTCGGCGAAAAGTACGAGGCAATGGTTGTTTTCTCCGTTAAAAACGGTGAGGAACAGATTCAGAACCTTGTTGCAAAGTTCACCGACCTTATCAAGGCGAACGGTGAGCTTGTCAACACGGACGACTGGGGAAAAAGAAAGCTTGCTTACCCCATTAACTACGAGACAGACGGCTACTACGTGGTTTACACATTTACCGGCAAGACCGATTTCCCCGCGGAGTTTGAGCGTATCGTAAGCATTACGGACGGCGTTCTTCGCTCTATGGTAGTGATCGCTAAGTAAGAAAAACAGGAGGATTGTTGGATGTATAACAAGGCTGTTTTAATGGGTCGCATCTGCAATGATTTGGAATTAAAAACCATTCCAAACGGCGCGTCTGTTTTATCCTTCCGTCTGGCCGTTGACCGCGCTTACCAGATCAAGGGCGAGGAAAGAAAGGCCGATTTTTTTAACATTGTGGCTTGGAGAAGTACGGCCGAATTTATTTCCCGCTATTTTGCAAAGGGAAGAATGATCCTTGTGGAGGGCGAGCTTCAGACACGTCAGTATGTGGATAAAAACGGCTCCACCCAGAATGTGGTTGAGCTTGTGGTAAACAATGCGCATTTCACCGGTGAAAAGGCTGTAAATTCCAATTCCAACTCTTACGGCGGATATAATCCCCCGCCCCCCGCTCAGAACAGCGGCGCATCAATGGGCGCTCCCGCCGTTTCTTCGGGAAGCACGAACGATTTTGTGGAAACAGGTTCGGACGACGACTACCCGTTCTGATCCAAATTCTGAATATTCTGAATTTTAACAGGAGGAAATAACAATGGCTGAAAAGCATGACGTTAATAACGATAAAGGCGCACGTCCCGTTAAGCGCGCAAGAAAAAAGGTTTGCCAGTTCTGTGTTGACAGAGCGGAGTTTATTGATTATAAGGATGTAGCAAAGCTCAAGAAGTGCATGACGGAGCGTTCAAAAATTCTGCCCCGCCGTGTTACCGGCTGCTGTGCATATCATCAGAGAGAGCTTACCGTTGCCATCAAAAGAGCGAGACAGGTTGCTCTTATCCCTTACGTAAGCGACTGATGCTATTTTGAACAAAAAAAGCTGTTTCAAGTTTTTGAAGCAGCTTTTTTGATTTTTCAATATTTTTTCTCAAACTCTCCGAACCTTTCCGATTTTTCCGCGACTAATATACGAAAGCTTTCATTGAGGTGCACCATGAACGATATTAACAAAAACATTTTAATTGAATATGCCGATTACCTGATGAAAATCGCCGTGTATAAGACGGGAAACATCTGCGACGCCGAGGATCTTGTTCAGGATACCCTTTTGGCGGCACTGGCTTATCTTGAACGCGGAAGGTCTATTGATAACGTTAAAAACTGGCTTTCCTCGGTGCTTGACCGTAAATTTTACGACAGCATACGGAGAAAGTACCGCAAGCCTACCGTTTCTATGGATATAACCGCCGAGCTGGCGGAGGAGGCAATGCTGTACGAAGCTGTGGAGAAAAGTGAGGACGCCGAAAATATCAGGCGCTGTGTTTCAATGCTCACAAAAAATTATCGTGAGGTGATCATACGCCATTATATGAACGGCGAAAGCGTAAAGGACATAGCCGGGGCGCTGAACGTACCTGAAAATACCGTAAAATCACGGCTTTATACGGGAAGAAGGCATATCGGAAAGGAATTTGAGATGGAAAATTATACAAAGCAGAGCTATCAGCCAGAAACCCTCTGGATAGGTTGTACGGGCGAATCGGGATTGAACGATGAACCCTTTTCTTTGGTGGGACATGACAAGATCAAAATGAATCTGCTTATTTTAGCCTATGAAAAGCCGATTACGATACCACAATTGGCGGGGGCTATAGGAATCCCCACCGCTTACGTGGAGCCTATTGTGGAAGACTTTATAAAGAGCGAGCTTATGGGACGAGTAGGGGACAAAGTATATACGGATTTTATCATTACGGGCGAAAAGGAAAGATTGGAGTATCTTGACGCGCAGATTAAAACGGCGCAGGAAAATTACAGGGAGATATGGGAAGTTATAGATTCGGGTCTGGCGGAGCTGAGAAAACAGAATTATTATAAGGCGCAGAGAGATTCGGCAAAGCTTAAGCTGGAAAGTCATTTTGTAATAAGAACCGTTGAGCAGACGGTAAACAGTGCGAGAAACGAAGCCTGCGGCGGCCTTGAGGCTTTCTCAGATTACAGGCGGCGTCCCGACGGGGGAAGATGGTACGCCATAGGCAACCGTTATCCCGATAATTACGACAATACGAAATCAAGGCATATCCCCTATGGCATAAACGGTGAGTGGGGAACCGGAATTTTCGATTTTCTTGACACGAAGCATATAAGCCTTACCGATTACGATACCGTTCTGTGCCGCGCTCATAATCTTTATTCGGGGAATTACCGGTTTAAACAGAGCGCTCTTAAAATGCTCTATGCGGTTTACACCCACAACAAGGACGCTTTTTCCGCCGTGGATAAGAGCTGTATTGACAGTATTGACGAATTTATAAAAATGGACTATTTATCTAAGGACGCGGACGGTAAGCTGATCTGCGAGGTTCCCGTTATTTCCGTAAAAGAGCGTGATATTCATTACGCCCTGACGGAAAAATACAAAGGAATAATTGCAGAGAGATTTCACGGCGTTTTTATGGCGCTTATGGAAAATCCGCAGGAGATACCATCCCATGTAAAGTCTTATCCCAAGTGGCTTAGGTATAATACATGCTGCTGTTATCTGCCTATGGCTGTTGTTCTGACGGCAAGGGAGGAAGGATTGTATGATAATACTTCCGCAGCGGTTTATATTGAATGTGAAAAATAACTTGAGAATTTGAGGTAACCGTATCGTAACGGGAATTGTAAAAGCATAAACTTGCAGTAAAAAGGGACGCTCCGCAAAATAGAGCGCCCCTTATTATATTTTCTTGTAAAAGTCTGTTTTATAAGTGGCAGTTTTGAATTGTATATGTACTGTATTTTCTCGAAACCACCGCCAATATCATTAAACAAGCATATGTAAGTTTTTGTACTTTTTATATTTTATATCAAAAAAAGTTCGCGTAATACATTCCGCCCAAAATTATCAGATAACATAAATTAAACGCCGTAAATACCAAAATATACTTTTTCGGCCGGCTGCCCTCTGCGGCCGCATAAAATTTATACGTTATAAGACTTGCCATGGAAGCGATAAGAGTTCCCAATCCTCCCAGGTTTGTTCCTATAATGAGCGCTTCTGCGTTATCCGAAAGACCCGAAAGCAGAATTGCCGCCGGAACGTTGCTGATAACCTGCGATAAAGCAATGGAAACCGCCGCTTCATTTCCGTTGAGAACGCTCTGTAAGCTGTCGGAAAGGGCGGGTATTGAGCCCAGATTTCCCACAAAAACGAAGAAAAACACAAAAGTAAGCAAAAGCGAGTAATCTACTCGCAGGAAAAGTTTTCTGTCCGCAATAAGAACCGAAGCTGTGATAATCAAAAGCAGCGGCAGGGGATCGAGTACTCTTAATATGGTAAGCATATTCAAAATAAAAAGTACCGCAAAAAATATCGGTTTAAGCCTGCCTTGGATTTTGATTTCGGTTTTGGGGGACTCCGTTTTAAGCTTAGGCAAAAACACAAAAGACGAAAACAGCAGCATAATCAGTGACAGCGCGGAATAAGGAAATATGACGCCGATAAATTCCGTAAGGGAAAGCCCGAACTTTGAATAAAGATACAGATTCTGAGGGTTGCCCATCGGCGTGAGCATACTCCCCAGATTAGCCGCCGCCGTTTCCAGAACCAGAAGCAGTATTTCCGCCCGCCACTTGCCGTCTCCAGAAATTTCCTTGAAAAGCAGCATCGTAAAAGGCACCAACGTTACAAGGGTAACGTCGTTGGTCAGCAGCATACTCATAAAAAAACTAAGCAGCACCAATACCGTTCCCACGGTTCTGAAGCTCGCGAATTTTTTCAGAAGCGATTGGCAGACAACACCGAAAACTCCCGACTGACGGATGCCCGCCACAGTAAGCATCAAGCAGAACAGAAGTATAAGCACCCTGAAGTCGATATATTCCCAATAGTCGGGGGACGGGGGTACAATAAAACAAGATATTGCCGCCAATATTCCGGATATACAAAGCACCGCTTCTTTTTTTATAAAATTTATAATGTTTTTCACCTTGATTCCCGCTTTCCTGAAGTTGGATACATTATACCATTTTTCCGAGTTTTTTTCAACTATAGCAAAAAACGGCGTAAAAAACTTGACACGACGGAAAACCATGTTATACTTTTATCATGAGCAATGGCTAATACTAATTTTTGATCAAAGTATAGACAAATATATGGATGATCAAAAATTAGTGCTTAGGGTGCAATCTTTAATCAAGTCTGCAACTTGATTAAAGATTGGTATAACAATACCGAAACGGAGAGTATAACGTGTTTTTTTGCAATAATACAGATATACAGTTCAATGCGGGCGGCTGTAATTTTCACGCGGTTAATCTGATCCGCTCAAAAATAAAGCGCGATATTCCGCTTCACAACCACGGAATCAACTGTTATGAAATACACTTCATTTCCGAAGGATTAGGTACCCTCAATGTCGAGGGAACCGACTATTCCGTCACACCCGGTACGCTTTTTGTTACCGGCCCGCTGACGGAGCACGAACAGCTCACCGATCCGACAAATCCTATGGAGGAATGGTGTATTTATCTTCGGGCGGATTGTAACGAAACCGAAAAATACGACGATATAATTTTAAAATTCCTTTCGGAAAAATTCTGGATAGGGCAGGACGAGCAAGAACTCCTGCCTCTGTTCCAAAGGTTGTTTTCCGAGCTTGACAATCGTTTTGTGGGTTACAGGATGATGGCCGGACTCCTTATCTCGGAAATTATCGTGGGAACGGCGCGTAATTATATTAACGCTTCGGTGTCCATGGGTGAAATATTCGGCTGCGCTTCGGAAAGGATGAGTATAATTATCGAGGAATATTTCCTTTACGAATATCGAAGCGCCACATTGGAGGATTTATCAAAACGTCTGGGACTCAGTCCGAGGCAAACCCAGAGAATGATTGAGAAATATTATTCAAGCAGCTTCAGCGAAAAGAAAAACAGGGCAAGAATGTCCGCCGCTCAGCTTATGCTTTCCGATACATCCCTCGGACTTTCGGAGATTTCGGACAAACTGGGCTATTCTTCACAGGAATACTTTAACGCCGCCTTTAAAAAATATTACGGCATTTCGCCGGGGAGGTTTCGTAAAAGATTAACCTAAATTATAATAATGCGACATATTTTTAAACAAATAGTCGTCAAATGCTCTTATATTATTTAAATTAAAAGTATATAATCATCTTAAGAAAAATCTTAAAAGGAGATACGATATGTACGAGCTTGAAAAATATCTGAAAAAAATCGACGAGGTTATTGAAAACGGCCCATACAGCGATAATTGGCACTCTTTATCCTCCTATAAGGTTCCCGATTGGTATAAAGAAGCCAAATTCGGTATTTTTATACACTGGGGAGTTTTCAGCGTACCCGCTTTCGCCAACGAATGGTATCCCCGCAATATGTACATAAAAGACAGCTACGAATATAAACATCATATCGAAACATACGGAAAGCATACCGAATTCGGCTACAAGGATTTTATTCCCATGTTCAAGGCGGAAAAATTTGTTCCCGAAGAGTGGGCGGAACTTTTTTCGGCTTCGGGAGCAAAATATGTGGTACCGGTAGCGGAGCACCACGACGGTTTTCAAATGTACAAAAGTGAAATATCCCACTGGAACGCCTACGAAAAGGGTCCTGAACGCGACGTTTTGGGCGAGCTTAAAACGGCCTGCGGTAAATTGGGGATAGAATTGGGCGCATCCTCTCACCGTGCGGAGCACTGGTTCTTTATGGGCGGCGGAAAGGATTTTGAAAGTGATATAAAAGAGCCTCTCAGCCGCGGCGACCTGTACTGGCCGTCAATGCCTTCGGCGGAGCTTCACGATATATACAGTGATCCCAAGCCTACCGAGGAATATTTACAGGACTGGCTGGTAAGAACCTGTGAGATTGTGGACAATTACCGTCCTAAGATCGTATATTTCGACTGGTGGATACAGCATCAGGCTTTCAAGCCTTACATAAAGAAATTTGCGGCCTATTACTATAACCGCGCCCACGAATGGGGAACCGACGCCGTTATCAATTATAAACATGACAGTTATATGTTCGGAACGGCTGTTCCAGATGTGGAAAGAGGACAGTTTGCTGACAGAAAGCCGTTTTTCTGGCAGACCGATACGGCCGTTGCACTCAACTCATGGTGCCATACCGAAAACAACGCCTATCGTCGCGCCGAAGAACTTGTATGCGATTTAGCGGATATAGTCAGCAAAAACGGCTGTTTGCTTTTAAATATAGGTCCGAGAGCGGACGGAAGTATTCCCGACGAGGATAAAAACATTCTTCTTGATATCGGAAAATGGCTTAAGATAAACGGGGAAGCCATTTATGGCTCAAAGCTTTGGAGAAGATCCGGAGAAGGTCCAACGGAAATTCCCGAAGGACAGTTTACCGACGGAATAAAGAAAAACTTTACCTCACAGGATATCCGCTTTACAACCGCTAACGGCTACTTGTACGCAACGGTGCTTAAGCGCAGTGACAACGGCGAATATCTTGTAACGGCTTTAGATTCGAGAGACGCTTCGCACAGAGATAATTTCTGCGGAATCGTTAACAATGTAACTGTGCTGGGTACCGATAAAAAACCGGTCTGGGAGAGACGTCCCGACGGATTGTACGTCAAGACGGATTATGAAAACGGGGATTACCCCATTGTGTTTAAAATTGAAATTGATTGATTTACTTAAGGCAATACTATCACAATGGAAAATCTTTATTGGAACCAATAAACTTCTGATTTCTTTTCGCTTCCTTTTTGCATTACAAAAGGGAAGCGAAAAAATTATTTTTAAAAAGAAAGCAGTGTGATTAAAATGCTAACAATGATAATAGTAGTAGCTCTCTATACAATCTGTTCCCTGAACGACAAATACGCAGTAAGCAAGGCAAAATTAAACGGCTCTCAGCTTACCTTCCTTATGGCGGCGGGTACAATACCTTTTCTTGCCGCTTTACTTCCCTTTACAGACAGGAACGTTACCTTTTCCCCGCTAACCCTTGCTTTTGTTCTTTTAATGGCAGCCAGCAAATATTTTGAGTTCTATATGAGCGCCAAAATTCTTGAACAAATGTCCGCTTTCGAGCTTAAGGCGTGGCTGGGTATCTCTCTTTTCCTCTCCTATTTTACGGATATAATAATGCAAAGTCAGAGCATAAGCATTTTAAAAATACTCTGCATAGCGGTGACGGTGGGAGGACTTGTACTTATCGCCAGATCGGGGAGACAAAAGGTAAGCTATTCAAAAATAGTCATACCTCTTATAGTATACATTGCCGCCAAATTCGGTTACGGCTTTGTGGTCAAGGCGGGAGAAGGATATATATCCTCAACTCTTATGCTGTTTTTCGCTCTGATAATATTAGCGCTGGTGCTTATACCGAAAGCCAAGCCGTTATCTATTGCCGCGGTCAGTCCGGAGGGAAAAAAGGGAGTGGTTATTGTGGTACTGTGCAAGCTGCCCAACGCTCTGGGGCTTTTGGGAGAAAACGCCGTGGCTGCGGAAAGTCTTACTAATTACGCTTTTATACAGCCTATGATATTGATAGTGATATTGGTGCTTGAGCTTTTGAAAAAAAGTACGCGCCCCACCGGGCTAAATCTTGCGGGAAGCATAATATGCGCATTGGGGATTTTGGGATTTCAGGCGGCAGGAATCGATGCCATAAATTTTCTCTAAAAAACAAAGGGAAAAAACTTGATTTATTCTTTTTGATCTGCTATAATACTTGTTAGAAATTTAACAACGCCTTTTTGCCTTGTTAATTTCCAAATTGTTCCTTATAAAATTATTGGAAAGGAAGATAAATACGAAATGTATAAGATTTTAAAAAGGCGTCAGCTTAACGAAAACGTTGTACTGATGGACATTGAAGCGCCTTATGTGGCGAAAAAAGCGTTGGCGGGACAGTTCATCATTCTCAGAGTCGATGAGTACGGCGAGAGGATTCCGCTTACCGTAGCGGATTATGACAGAGAAAAAGGTACCGTAACCATTATATTCCAGATAGTGGGCGCTACCACGCAGCTTCTCTCAACTTTAAAAGAGGGAGACTGCCTAAAGGACTTTGCCGGCCCCTTGGGTAAAGCAACCGAGCTTGAAGGCTACAGGAAGGTATGCGTAATCGGCGGCGGCGTGGGTTGCGCCATCGCTTACCCCTCCGCCAAATCTCTCTTTAACAGCGGCGCCGAGGTTGACGTTATCGCAGGCTTCAGAAGCAAGGATATTGTTATTCTTGAGGAGGAATTCAAGGCCGTAAGCACCAACTTCTACCTTACTACCGACGACGGAAGCTATGGTGAAAAAGGATTGGTTACCGAAAAGCTTAAAAAGCTTATCGACGCGGGAAATAAATATGATATGGTTTTAGCCATAGGCCCAATACCTATGATGAAATTTGTGTGCAAGACCACCGAGCCTTACGGAATAAAGACCATGGTATCGCTTAATCCGATTATGATCGACGGTACTGGTATGTGCGGCGGCTGCCGCGTCAACGTGGGCGGAGAGATAAAATTCGCCTGTGTCGACGGCCCGGACTTTGAAGGACATCTGGTTAATTTTGACGAATTGATAAAGAGAAATTCCACTTACAGAGAGGCGGAGGCTCACGACAAATCACACTGCCGTCTTTATAAGGGCATCTGATTACAGTGAACGTTAAAAATATTTTGACGTTCATTGTAAAACCTGATTAAAATTGCCTCGCACATCCGTTCGCTGCATGAACTCCGTGCGAATCGGCAAATAGCAAACTCCAAATAAATTTGTCGTTTGCTGTAAAATTGGAAAGGACTGATATATAATGGCTAATATGAGTTTAAAAAAGGTTCCCATGCCCGAACAGGCTCCCGACGTCAGAAACAAGAATTTCTTGGAGGTTGCCGAAGGATACACCGAGGAAATGGCTAAGGAAGAGGCAACACGATGCCTCAACTGCAAGAACAAGCCTTGTGTAAACGGCTGTCCCGTCAACGTGCGTATACCCGAATTTGTGGCAAAGGTTGCGGCGGGAGAGTTTGAAGAGGCATATAAGATCATTACTTCCACCAATGGACTTCCCGCGGTATGCGGCCGCGTCTGCCCTCAGGAAAGCCAGTGCGAGGGAAAGTGCGTAAGAGGTATAAAGGGTGAGCCTGTGGCCATCGGAAGGCTTGAACGCTTCTGTGCCGACCGGCATATGAAGAACAGCACCGCAAAAGGGGAAAAACCCGCTTCCAACGGCAAAAAGGTGGCGGTAATAGGCGCCGGCCCTTCGGGTTTAACATGCGCGGGCGACCTTGCGAAACTGGGATATGAAGTAACGATATTTGAAGCCTTCCACACTGCCGGAGGCGTATTGGTATACGGTATTCCCGAATTCAGACTTCCCAAGGAGATAGTGCATAAGGAAGTAAAGAACCTTGAAGATCTTGGTGTTGAGATACGGACAAATATGATTATCGGAAAGACTCTTTCCGTGGACGAGCTTTTAGAGATGGGATACAAGGCAGTATTTATAGGCTCCGGCGCCGGTTTGCCTTCCTTTATGGGAATAGAGGGTGAAGATTTGATCGGTGTTTACTCCGCAAACGAGTATCTGACCCGTACCAATCTTATGAAAGCGTATTTGGACGAATACGACACTCCTATTATAAAAAGCAGCTCCGTTGCTGTGGTAGGCGGCGGCAACGTTGCCATGGACGCTGCCAGATGCGCAAAGAGACTGGGCGCGGACAAGGTTTACATTGTATACAGACGCGGTCTTGAGGAAATGCCCGCTCGTAAGGAGGAAATCCACCACGCTATGGAAGAGGGCGTTATTTTCCGCAATCTTAACAATCCCGTTAAAATCAACGGCGATGAAAACGGAAGAGTAAAGTCCATGGAATGCGTTGAAATGGAACTTGGCGAACCGGACGACAGCGGAAGAAGGAGACCCGTTGTCAAAGAAGGCAGCAACTTTGAGTTAGAAGTGGACACGGTTATTATGGCTATCGGTACATCTCCCAATCCACTCATCAGAAGTACTACCGAAGGATTGGAAACCAACCGCAGAGGTTGTCTGGTAGTTAATGAGGAAACGATGCAGACTACAAGAGAAGGAGTGTATGCGGGAGGCGACGCCGTTACGGGCGCGGCCACGGTTATTTTGGCAATGGGCGCAGGCAAACAGGCTGCAAAAGCAATAGACGAATACTTAAATAAGTAAAAAAGAAAAATCGCATGGTTCCCGAAACTTATTTCCTTTTGTTTTACAAAAAGGGAATGAGGGTCGGGACTTTTTTACCGCATATGATATCATACTATAGCAGTCAAAGAAAATAATGCGATATACAGCGGCAAGAGCAAATCTAAATTAGCAATGGGGACAAACAAAAGATGGCGGTTTGCGCAACAAGCGCGGCGATGAGGACAGCTCAGCTATCGGAATCAGTAAAAAAATTGTTAAATCGAGAAATATAAATAGTTAAAAATTGCATAAAAAATACATATTTGACAATTGTTGCGGCAAATCCTCATAGCAAATAATTTATCTGTTGACAAAGAAAATTTGTAATGATATAATTGTAAGGTAGTATTGCTTCCGGCAGATAATCTGTAAATAAACCGAAAACAGGTATAATAGGCGGAAGGCAGCGCGGTTTGAAGCATCAAATAAAAGTGGGGTGAGAAAGGCAAGTGGAAACAGTAATGCCAAACGATCATTTTGGAGAGAACATCTTGGAGTATTCCGTTGATCCTCAAAGAAAAAACAGAGCTGTCAAAAATGCAAACAGACTATGCTTATTCCCGATTGTTTCCGATGATCCGAACGTTAATCTGATACGAATAAACAGCGTAATTTTCGATAGGTTGAATGCGCGGTGCAATCTGAGAGAACGGAAGATGATCGAACTTCTGATTTTCGGCTACAATCAGACGGAGATCGCGGAAAAGCTTAATGTTTCGCAAAGTATGATATCAAGAAAAATAATAAAATTTAAAAAAATTTTATCCGAATGTAAATAAATATTTACTTACTTATAAAATTTAAGAGACTTTACTTGTAAAGTCTCTTAAGCCGTTGCCGCCAAAAAGTCGTGGTAATTCGGCGGCGGTTATTTACAATTTATAGTTTTAAGATGCGCCGTTATTCTTATCTTAAAGAATAAGATTAAGAAACCATTCCTATTGGAATAGTTTCAAAGGTTTGTTTCGTTAATAATAGGGCTTTGGGCGCAATCTTTAATCAAGTGCGCAATTTGATTAAATATTGGTATAAAGAGATAATCAAAGACACTTCTTTATTTTTTTGGGTGTACGAAGATATCCGTCAAGTCCGGTCATCATAAGCCGGAATACCGTGTCTTCCGTATTCCTGTTGTCCGGAAGTACTCCCTCTACAACATACTTCGCGTACAGTACGGTAACCGTAAGGACGTGCAGCCACAACATATCCTGGTTTATTTCAACAAGTCCGGGGAAAACGCTTCTGAACGCTCTGACCATTTTGGCAAAACTTCCGAAATAGCTTGCGTCTCTTGTTTTATCGAATTCGTAAAAAAAGGCGCTGTCACGAAATCTGTGGTAAAATACCGTTTCGTCGGGGTGTTTTATCCAAAAACGAAAATATGGCTGCCATAATCTGCGTATTGCTTTTGCGGGATTTGAAATTATAGTCAGAGGATTAAATCTTATATGATTGAAAATATCCGCCGCCTGTTTGTCAACGTAGGTGAAGCACTCTATCAGAAGCTCGTCCTTTCCTTTGAAATGACGGTATACAGCGCCGGGAGTAATTCCCGCATAATCGCTGATATTCTGTATTCGGACCCCCTCAAGCCCGTATTGCCGTACTGCTGTGATTGTGGCGGATATGATCTTTTTTCTGGTGTCGCTCACCGGACGCCCTCCTTTCATATTTTTTGCGGACAATATCTGAGGTTATTATATCATACTCGTTACAAAGAATCAAGGCTGTTTAAAAATGTATTACAATAAATTTTGAAACGAGAACGGAGAAACTGTGCAATGAAAAAAATAAAGTCTGTAATAGTTAGATATTTATGTATAACGTCAGCCGTTGCGTCTGTTCTTATAGTGGTTCTCGCCTCGGTTTTGCAGATATACCGTGAGCGGCAGATGACATTATTTTCAACACAAAGCGTATTTATGCAGGTTGAGCATCTGCTTGGCGAAAACGCGAGAGAGCTTGCCGAGATCAGGGAGGAATATACCGAAGAATGCCTTAAAAATGCAGAGACCATCGCATATATAATAGAAAGCCGTCCATCGGTTCTTGAAAGCCTTGACGAGCTTCGCGAAATTGCGGAATTTACCAATGTTGACGAAATACATCTGTTTAACACCGATGGCGTTATTTTTATGGGAACTCACCCGGATTATTATAATTTCAGCGTGAATGACGGCGAACAGATAGGATTTTTTAAGCGTATGCTTGATGACAAATCGTTGAAGCTTGTTCAGGAGATTACCCCCAATACCGCTGAAAACAAATATATGCAATATTCGGCGATGTGGAGTCAAAGCGGAGATTTTTTCGTTCAGGTAGGAATGAGTCAGGAGAACGTGATATCGGTTACAAAAAAGAACGAGCTTTCGTACATATTCTCGCTGTTTCGCGTAAACGACAATGTTGAACTTTACGCTATTGATAAAAACACAGGCGTAATTATGGGGACTACCTCCAAGGAATATGAAGGTAAAAATATCGGCGATATCGGTATACGTTTTGGTAAAGAAATTACAAATTCGGAAGCCTTTTATGAAAAAGTAAACGGAAGACTTTCCTATTGTATGTTCAAAGATATAGGCGACTGTTATATCGGACGGATTGTCGGCTTTAAGGAAATGTACGGCGGCATTTTTATCTCGGTGTTGTTTCTGGCTGCCGGTATAATCATTGCGGAGATAATATTGGTATGTTTTGTTACGCGTTTTCTTGAAAAGGAAGTTATTACCGGAATCAAAAACGTAAACATAAAGCTTATGAATATTTCCGAGGGCGATCTTGACGAACGTGTGGACGTGCATACCTGCGAGGAATTTTCAACATTGTCAAAACATATAAACGATATGATAATATCACTGCTGTCAAGCACCGATAAAATATCTTACGTGCTGGAAAAAACGGGCGTTAAAATCGGCGTTTACGAGTACAGCGACAAAATGCGTTCCGTTCGGTTTACGGGAAAGGTAGCGTCCATACTCGGACTGAGCGAAGCCGAGGTTCGGCATTTTTCCAAAAACAGCGAATCTTTTAAGACGTTTATATTAAAACGTCTTTTTAAAATATCCGAAAATGATAATATTTATAAAATATATCCGTTCGGAAAAGAAAGATTTCTGAAATACGAAGAATTTTCAGCGGACAACAGTATACTCGGTATCATAATGGATATTACCGAAGAATACAGCGGCCGCTGTCAGCTTGAGCGCGAACGGGACATAGACGGGCTTACGGGCCTGCTCAATCGCCGCGCACTTGACAATAGTCTTGAAATGCTGTTTGCCGCTCCCGAAAAGTTAGGACACGGCGCGCTGATAATGATTGACGCGGACGGTCTGAAAGAGATAAACGATACTTTCGGTCACGACGCGGGAGACGCGTATATCAAAAGCATAGGTGATATTCTTAATTCCTTCGGGGCTTTGAACAGCATATGTTCAAGGCAGGGCGGAGATGAGTTCGTACTGCTCCTCTACGGATTTAAAAATGATGACGAGGTTGACGATCAGATTCGCAGTCTCAATCGCATCAGAAATGAGCGCACGGTTGAAATTACCGGAGGAAACACTGTCCCCGTGAAATTCTCATTTGGCGTGAGTATGCTGGACGGAAGCGAAAACTACAGCCTGCTGCTAAAGAAAGCCGACGAGAAAATGTATAACAGCAAAAGGGAGAGAAAAGCAAGTGAAATCAGAAATGCCAAAAAAAAGACTAATCATTAATCCGGTTATAGACTTGATTAAAGATTAGTGCTTTTTTGAAAATAGAGGGAATGACGTATTTTCGACCCAAACCGGTTAGCTTCAAGGAAAAAAACGCAGTCAAACCGTCGTTTGACGAGGCTTTTTGACCCGGAAGATGATCGTTCGGGGACAAAAAAGCGGCGTCAGCTTGCCGAAATCCCACCAAATTGTGTTTTTTTGACAAGCTTACCCTGCGGAATAATCGCTGCATTTTCTCATTGCTTTATCATGCTTTTTTTCTTTTTTCGGAGCAAATTCCACAACACCGCTCCGGCAAAAAACACCCCCGTCCAGCACGCCATACACCCCGCTATGGAAACATCATACAGCACCGCCGTGTGATATCCGAGAATCCCGCTTGCAAGTCCGATTCCCACCGCTATAAAAATCATTTTCTTTAAATTTTCCGTAAGCAGATAAGCCGAGGCGGCGGGAGCTATCATAAATGCCGTAACCAGAACCGAACCCACAGCTTCAAAAGCGCCGACAGCCGTAAGAGATGCCGCCGTCATAAGGGAATAATGCACAACTGCGGGAGAAAATCCCATTACCGCTGCAAGAACGGGATCAAAGGAAACCACTTGCAATTCCTTGTAGAATACCGAAGTAAACACTATGTTTATAACGAGCAGACCTCCGCTTATATAAAGCCCCTTTGCTCCCAGATCATAACCAAGCAGCACCATTCTGTCAAACGGCGCAAACGCAAGCTCGCCAAGCAGTACCGAATCTGTGTCCAGATGCGCGGTGCCCGCGTATTTTGTGATAAGTATCACGGCAACGGAAAAAAGCAGCGGGAATACTATACCGGTCGCGGCGTCCTCAGAAACAGCTTTTGTTTTTGAAAGCAGTTCGGTGAGCCATACCGTAATCGGTCCCATAATTGCCGCCCCGATAAGCAAAAAAGGGGAAGACAGATCGTTTACCGCGAAGAAAGCCAATACTATTCCCAAAAGTATCGTATGCGTAATACTGTCGCTTACCATACTCATCTTACGAAGCAGCAGGAATACTCCCGGAATAGCGCAGCCCGCCGCAGTAAAAGCGGCTATAAGCTGTATTTCCAAAGACGCGCTCATTGTCTTCCCCCCTTTCCTTTGATATCATTATTTCCGCCGTCAAATGTTACGGTGAGTCTTAGCCTGTTCATTTTTTGCTTCATGATACGGCTTACTGCCCCTCTCTTGGGCGCAAACAAGACGCTTATCACAACCATAACGCCGGAGGCGACAACTATGGCGGGGCCTGTCGGAAGACCTTCCCCCATAGCGCTGGCGTAAGCGCCCAGTACTCCCGAAGCCCCTCCGAAAATTGCCGCCAAAATCACCATTATGCCTAATCTGTCGCTCCACTGCCTCGCCGCGGCGGCGGGAGCTATCAACATAGCGCTCATAAGTACAACGCCAACCGTTTGTATGCCCAAAATCACGGTGATTACCGTCATAAGCGATAAAATAAGGCTCAGCGTTTTTTCGGAATAACCCGACTGTACCGCGAACTCCTTGTCGAAGGAAAACACCTTGAATTCCTTCCAGAAAAGAATCACCCCCAAAAGCAGGAACGCGGAACAGCCGAAGATTAGAATTATGTCGCTTTTAAGCATTGCGGAGGCCTGACCGTAAATAAAAGCGCTTAGTCCCGCCTGCGTAGCGTCCGGAAGTTTCTGGGCGCAGGTTAGAAGCACTGTTCCCAGACCGAAAAAAGAGGACATAACGGTCGCTAAGGCGGCGTCAAACCTGATTTTTGTCTTTTTGACGGCAAACGAAATCAGGAGCGCTGCCAGAAGCCCCGAAAAAAGCGCTCCCGCCAACAAAACGGCAGTGTTTTTTATACCTGTCAGCAAAAACGCAGCCACTACTCCGGGAAGTGCGGAGTGGCTCACTCCGTCGCCTAAAAGACTTTGCTTTCGCAGTACCGCGAAGCTGCCTATAACCCCGCTTATTCCACCTAAGGCAAGACAGCCTAATGCAACCGTTATAAAAGTATAATCCTTTAAAATCATCATATATAATTACCCACATTGGCAGCGCGGTATGTACGAGTTAAATTTTCGTCGGTAAAGACATTCCGCACCTCTCCGCTGGCCACCACCTTAATGTTTATCAAAGTAACCCAATCGAAATAGTCGCTTACCGTGGACAGGTCATGATGCACCGCTACCACGGTTTTCCCCTCGCTTCTAAGCTCCTTCAGAAGGTCTATTATTGATCTTTCCGTAGCATTGTCAACCCCCTTGAAGGGTTCGTCCATCAGGTAAATGTCCGCCCGCTGAGCCAGAGCGCGGGCTATAAAGGTTCTTTGCTGCTGTCCTCCGGAAAGACGGCTTATTTGTCGGTTCGCGTATTCCTCCATCCCCGTTTTTTTAAGACATTCCATGGCAAATTCCCTATCCTCACGCTTTGGTCTTTTTATCCAGCCTAATCTCCCGTAACACCCCATTGTTACCACGTCGAGCACAGAAACGGGAAAATCCCAGTCCGCGCTTTCGCTTTGGGGAACATATCCTATACAGGGTTTTTTGCCGTTTATTTCCGAAAAGCTTATTTTCCCGTTTACAGTAGGAATAAGCCCTAACATAGCCTTTATCAGTGTTGTTTTTCCCGCCCCGTTGGGACCCATTACCGCAGTAAGCATACCTCGCGGCAGTTCCAAGTCCACATTTGATAAAACGGGTTTTGAGTCATAAGCAACCGTAAGCCTATTGACCTCTACCGCGTATTCATTTTCCGCCGAGTTATTCATTTATTTGTTATCCTTTCCATATTATTTAAGTTCTTTAACTATTGTGTCTATATTATGTTTAAAAGCGGATATATAGGTATCCGTGCCGTTTTTTTCGTCGCCTATGGAATCGCTGTACAAGTAGCCGCCGAGACTCGTATCAAAATTTCTCGCTTTCACTGCCTCAATCAGGGCTTCTATATTTTTTACGGGCAGGCTGCTCTCCACGAATACCGCCTTAATCCTGTTTTCGGCTATAAAATCCGCCAACCTGCTGACGTCGGCCGTTCCCGCCTCGGAAACGGTGCTTATTCCCTGCAATCCCTTTACCTCAAACCCGTAAGCCCTGCCGAAATAACCGAAAGCGTCATGAGCGGTTATAAGTACTCTTTTATCTTCGGGCACCTCATTGGTTTTTTCCTTAACGTACCTTTCCAGCTCATCCAGCTCTTCGGTATATAACTCAAGCCTTGTAAGGTAATACTCTCCGTTTTCCGGATCCAGCTCTTCCATTCCCTTTTCCAATGCTTTGGCCGCTTTCTTCCAGAGAGAAACGTCAAACCATATATGCGGATCGGGTATTTCACCGTTCATTATAAGGCTGTCTTCGGCTATCCCCGAAGAGGCACACACAACTTTTTTTCCGCTTTCCTCCTGTGCCGAAATAACTTCGCCCATTTTTCCTTCCAGATGAAGTCCGCTGTATACCACCATATCGGCGCGGCTCATTTTCGTTATGTCTCCAGCCGAAGCCCTGTATTGATGCGGGTCTACTCCGCTTCCCATAAGGCCGTAAACTGTTACCTTATCGCCGCCTATCTGTTTTGCAAGGTCGGTGAGCATTGTGGTAGTGGATACTATATTGATGGTTGAGCCGCCGTGGATGTCAGAGGCGTTGGCGCAGGCGCTCAGCGTAAAAAAGAAAGCCAGTGTCAATGCCGCCGCTATAAGACAGGGCAGCTTATTTTTTAAAAGAGTCATTTTTGTCTCCTTCGCGCTGTTGGTTTTATACACTGTTATTTTATTCTTAACAGGGAAATATGACACAAAAATCGGGAAAAATATAGAAAGCGCAATATGAAAATTTTAAATAATTTAAAAAATGTGCTTTGAACGCAATTTTTTACCGCAAAAAGAACAGCAATCAATTTTTGCCGAGGTAAAATTGATTGCTGTTCTTTTTTTAGAATATTGTTTATGTCGTTCAGGTTTCCGGACTGCGGTTAAAATCCCTTTTTATCAGGCGTATGCAAATCGCCGTTTTGCTTTCGGGATTTTTTTCGCTGCATATTTCTATCCGATATTTTTTTCGGAAAAAATATATCATAGCTGTCAGCAACAATACAAATAAAATAATATTTGCGGAATATACAAATGATTTAAGGAAATATGATTTTGTGGCATAATTATTGCCCATTGTAAAGTATTGTCTGCAAAACGGAAGGGGAGCCATTTCAATCAAACTTACAAGCGCCGCAATGAGCATATATTTCACCATTCCGCACCAAAAGAATATTTTTACAAGTTCTGCCGTACATACTCCGGAAAAAGTCACAAAAAAGCGATACGGGCTGCGTAAAGCAGTATATTGTCGTTTGCTCCGATGTTTATATTGCAGAAATAATGCTGTGAGAAAGCCATTATACCGAACATTACCGCTCCTACTGCAAGAAAAATCGCTTTTGTCGTGTTTTTGTTATATGTATTTCTTGAAAAGTTAATATTACATAAAACCGGGATAGTAACCGTCCAGAGTACGGGAATAAATGGGAAATTCATCCACACGCCATCCGTTTTCTGTCATAACAAATTTATAATCAAGCGTATAAGTATCGTATTCCTCTTTTTTATACTGATCATATACAAACGGTTCTCCCACTTCGATGCAGTATTCGGTCTCCCTGAATAAAATTTCGGATTCTGTATTGGTTATCAGTTCATATTCAATATGGACTACCGTTATATCACCTGTCATAGCCGCCGACACAAACCACAGCTCGCCGTTGTAGGAGGCAAAGCACGGATACCGGGAAAAGACGCGATCAAGCGCACTTTAATAAAATGGTATAATATTTGCGAGGTGATGAAAAAGAGCCCACGTAAATATCATGTAGAATTAAGAGAAGAGGAACGAAGAATCTTCGAGGAAATAGTTAATAAAGGAAAAAACTCGGCAAGTAAAATCAAACATGCCCAAATACTGCTGAAATTGGATGAAGCAAACGATAAAAAAGCATGGACCGGTTGGGAAATAAAAGAAGCATATGGAGTTGCGGAAAGAACAACAAGTCTGCTTGCAAAACGTTTTGTGGAAAATGGTTTGGAAAGTGCCTTTGAGCGTAAAAAGCAAGCTAACCGTCATCATAAAGTGACAGGAGAAGTTGAAGCACAAATGATAGCGATTGCGTGTTCAAAAGCGCCTGAGGGAAGCAGCAAATGGACATTGCAAATGATTGCTGATAAGCTTGTGGAATTAGATTCTATTTCAGCTACAGCGGTTGGAACTACTTTAAAAAAACGAACTTAAGCCTTGGCTTGTCAAAGAGTGGTGTATACCAAAACCGGGGACGGAATTTGTAGCGGCTATGGAGGATATATTGGATGTTTATCGGCGTCCTTATAATCCGTTATATCCGGTTGTATGTCTTGATGAAACAAGTCGTCAGCTGATTGAAGAGGCAAGAGTACCAATAGCCGCAAAACCCGGTGAACCTAAAAAGGTGGATTATGAATATCGTCGAAACGGTGTGGTTGATCTGTTTATGATATTTGAACCATTGGCAGGTCAGCGGCATGTAATGATAACGGATTCGCGTAAAAGGATAGATTTTGCAAATTGCATTGAAATGATTAAAGATGAGTATTATCCAAATTGTGAAAAAATTGTTCTTGTAATGGATAATCTAAATACTCATTCTATTGCGTCACTTTATACCGCGTTTCCTCCTGAAAAGTCAAGAAGGCTATCAGAAAAGCTTGAAATACATTACACTTCAAAACATGCAAGCTGGCTTAATATGGCAGAAATAGAAATAGGTATTATGAGCCGTCAATGCTTGTCTGATTATCTTGCCGATAAAGGTGCAATTGAAGCAGAGGTTTTAGCTTGGTGTACTAAACGCAATTACAATAATTCCAAAGTCGATTGGAACTTTACAACTTCTGATGCGAGAATTAAATTGAAAAGGCTTTACCCGGTTATTGATTAAACAAGCTTTTTATAGTACTAGGGCTTGTTTGAAAAATCGAAAACGCCGTTTTTTCGCCCCAAAACGGTCATCTTCTGCGTCAAAAAGTCTCGTCAAACGACGGTTTGACTGCGTTTTTTTCCTTGAAGCTAACCATTTGGGTCAAAAATCCGTCATTTCCTCTATTTTCAAACAAGCTCTAATGTTTTTTCTTTTTGAATTTAGTTTTTTTAAAAATAAATCGGAGACAACTCGATTTCGGGTGTCTCCGATTTGGGTGGGGAGTTACAGCCACAATATACATTTACATAAAATGGTATGATTATAGATTTATTACACCCCCTGTCAAATCCTCACGAAACTTATCTACAAGTTTTTCCGTTAATTTGGATTTTCCATAGTAATCAAGCACAAAGCTACGATAGCTTTTCCCGTCCACAAGTACATCACTCCTCTTAGTCAAAAGCCAGTTTCCGTTACCACCACCTTGTTTCTGAATTTTCCATTCTCTCCCATACCTTTTGCTAATGTCTTCCCACTTGCCCTGAACAGACATTGATTCACTTGAAATAAACCTTACCTGCAAAATACTATCCTCCTTAGGTTGTTTAATTTTTAGTAAAATCCAACTGTTTTTGCCGTTTACCATCAATTAAAGGCAATTGCTATCTAATTCTTAGAAATCCGAGCGCCCTCAAACAACGTTTTTAAATTGGCTGCATTTTCGGCAATATCGTGTGGCTCTTCTCCCTTGTACATTCTGTAAAAAACATCCGCGACGATCCAGCCGAGCGTTTCTGTAAGCACTACCGCCGTGGCCGCTCCTATTACAGCACCCAATACCGTTCCCGCTCCGGGGATTGCTTTTAAAACATTGGAGACAATTGCTCGTCCGGCTCCCTGTGCCAGAGTTATGCCCATTATGGACTTTGCCGCCGCCTGTGTCAAGGTGATGTCAAACACTTTTCCTATCGCTATGATCATTCCAATTTGGGCAGCCGTTATAGGTATAGTGTCGGAAATCGGAATGGGAATCGCTCCCCCCGCGCCTGCTGCCGTTGCCGCCGAATGTATGGCAACTTTACACTTTTTCTTAAGCTCACTCGGCATATTAACTTTTGACTTTGCCACTTTATTTTTTCCTCCTTTTTAAGAACCACAGCTTGTATAAATTGATCTACCGTTTTGTCTGCCTCAGTCGGGTTTTTTACCTTTTCACTTTGGCGTTATAGAAAACGAAAAAAACATAATACGGCATTTGTAGCAATATCTGATTTTTATGTAGTTTACCATAAAAGTATGATCATTTTGTATCAACTGTCGATAATAAGCATTAT